>JBKJPX010000039.1:0-126800 GCA_046594215.1 Panacagrimonas sp. | reverse complement strand
CGCCGGCCCGGCTCCTGGGACGTGAAGCAGGGCGAGGGCGGAGTGATCGACAGCGAGTTTCTTACGCAGTACCTCGTGCTGCGCGATGCGGCCGACCACCCCGAACTGCTCGAGTGGTCCGACAACTGGCGCCAGCTCGATGCGCTTGCGGCAGCGGGCAGCCTGCCGCTGGAGGATCGCAACGAGCTGATCGCCTGCTACCGCGCATATCGCGCGTTTGCGCATGCCAAGGCGCTGCAGAGCGAGGAAGCGTTGGCGGCGGAGGACCAGTTCGTGACCGAGCGCGCCGCGGTCCGCGCGGCCTTGGCCCGCCAGTTCGCGGGGATGGAGAACTAGCGTTCGCACTGCGCGGGTTTCTCCTGGCGGAGTGGCGATTTCGTTCGCGGCGCGCGCACCACGCGCCTGCCGGCTGGCGGCTACCTCCATGGCGCTCAGCAGGGTCGGTACTCGCGGCCTTCGCGCAATGACTCCACCACCAGGCCGGTGTCGTCGGTCAGGTAGTCGTACCCGATCGCCTGCGAGGCGTTGTCCGGGTCCAGCGCCTTGTATTTCATTTTCCGCGACTCGCGCTGCTCGGGCGTGATCATCGCCAGGTGGTAGAGGATCAGGTCCGCGGCCGCGAACCCTCCTTTCGCGCGAAGATCGTTGAGAGCCGCCCAGTGCGCGTGGATCTGTGTTTGGCTCTGCTCGTGATCGTCGCGGGTTCGAAACAGGCGCGCCCGCCGCTTGGTTCCCCAGATTCCGTCGACGCGGTAGTGCACCGGCGAGTCCCAAAGTTCGCGCAGCACCAGGCTGTAGGCCGGAATCCCGTCGCGATCGCCGGCGTCCATGCAGGCGTCGGCGCGCGTCCGGAAATCGCGTTCGAGCCGCTCGTCCGTGTCCAGCGCGAGCAGCCATTGGCCCCGGTGTCGCCGCGAGCAGTCCAGCAGCAGGCGCTGGTTGCGGCGCTCGTCCCAGACGTGCCGCGAGCGCGGTGCGATCCGCAGGACTTCGAGAATCCTGTCGCCGCCTTCGAGCTTTTGTGCATCGACGGGAGATGCGGAGCCGTCGTCCACCACGAGCACGCCGTCCACCTGCCCGGCGATGTTGGCGAGATACCCGGCGAGGTAGGCGTGATCGTTGCGGAACTGCAGGAGTGCGACCAGGCGCAGCGGCGAACGCGGCGTCGGGGATACGGGGGACGTTGCCGGGCTGGCCGAGCGGATGCCGCGCTGGTAAGCCAGCCCGGCGATCCAGATCCAGGGCATCGAGACGAGCAGAAGCGGCCAGTCCGCGCCCGGCGTCGCCTCGAGCGCCAACCGGAACAGGCGGCGACTGCGCACGCTGCCCATGCGCGGGATCTCGGCCGGCGGCAGCGGCTTGCCCAGGGCCTGGGAGGCGAGTGCCCTGCGCCGGCCGCGCGCGTACTGGTCTTCGAGCAGCGCCCCCAGGGTCCGGGGATTGCGGTGCGCCGTGCGCACGCGGCCGTCGAACGTCCGTTTCACGGTGCCCGGAAGACGTTGGTGAAACTCGGTGTCCTCGCCGGCCCGCAGGTCGGCGGAGAAGGTTCCGTGGGCGGAGAAGAGGGCTCTTCGATACGAGGCGCCGTAGTGATGACGTTGTGCCTCCGGGGTCCCGGGAAGGCGCGCAGCGAAGAGCAGGACGTGGGCCGCCACGGAGAACGGATTTGCGGGATGGGCGTTGACCACCGGCGATGAAACCAGGTCCGCGCCCGCATGGTGGCTTTCGAGTCGTGCGGCGACCCAGCCCGGTTGTGCGAGGCAATCGGCGGCCAGGAATGACACGAAGATGCCGTGCGAGGCCGCGATGCCGACGTTGCGGGCCGCGCCCGCGAACAGGCGGCAGGAGCTTTCGACGACCGTGACGTCCAGCTGCGCCGCGGCGAGCAGCACCGCGGCGCCCGGCTGGCCCGAGTTGACCACGATGATCTCCGGGGCGGGGACCTGGCCGATGAGCGAGCGCACGGCGTCGACGAGCTCCGGCTGCGCGTCGAGTGCGATGACCACGACCGACAGGTCGGCGCCATCGAACGAGCCGCTCGGCATGGGGCAGGGGCGGGCCGCCGGTGGACCGAGGTACCAGCGCGTCCACCGTTGGCGAAGGGCGTGGTATCGCGCCTGCCGCCCCGTGCCATCCGGAAGAAGTCGTCGCCGCAGGCCTGCGAGCAGGGCGCGGAGCTGCGCCGGGACCCGCATGAAGCCTGGGTGCCGCTCGCGCAGAGCGCCGCCGCTCATGATGTGGCGACGCATCCCCGTCGGCGCGGGGGTGATATCCCAGGCGGTGCCCCGCGCGCGGAGCCGTCAGTGCGGGTGGAAGATGGGTAGGCCCGCATCGATTCGTTCAAGCCGGTTCCGCCCGGAAGTCCCAGTAGTGCTTCTTCCACGGACGTGCCCGCGACAGCGAGCAGCTCGACGGGTGGGCCAAGACCTCCAGTCGTTCCACCGCGGGCAGCCGGTAGTTCTCCCGTGGATACCCGAGTCGATTCAGATGCCATCCCCGGGCGAGTTCCCGTTCGGCGAACCGTCGATTCGGGAATTTCGCGAATGCGTGGTCCTGATCCCGGAAGATGTAATGACGCAGCGCGAGCGACTCGGGTGCGATGCGCGTGACGCCATCGAGTCGGTGACCTCCGTGCGCGACGTTGCTGAAACCGCAGCCGCTTTTCCAGAGCCGCATCTGGCGGACGGGCGTGGGCTCGAAGAAATAATAGTGGCGCAGGTCCTGCCACCCCCGGCGGCCTTCCTTCCAGTCGCCCGTCACGGGCAGAAAGACGAACTCGTCGAAATTGACGACGTTGAACCCGGCTCGGTCGAAGCGGGCGATCTCTTCGGACAGCGGAACATCCTGCCGATTGGCGTGGGGCACCTCGTCCGGGCAGAGATTCATTACCCAGTCCGACTGCACGCTGTCGGCGAGCGACTTCTTGGCGCGCAGCATGGTTTCGAGCTCGAACACGCCGGTGAACGGCACGCTGACGATGTCGACGAGAAACGGTTTGAATTCAGCGCTGCGCGCGATCTCGACACTTTGATCGGTGGAGCCGTTGTCGACGATCGCGAACTCGATGCCGTTCGATGCCAGGTGATGCAGGCAGGTCGGAAGGTAGGCCGCCTCGTTGCGGCAGGCCAGGACGGCTACGGTTCTCATGCACGCGCCAGAGGCGATGGAGGGTGGCGCGGAGTGTAAGGCGCTTCGATGCCTCCTTCTCGGCCCGAACCAAGCCTTGTTGCGACATCGTTCTGCGTGTGGCACCGCGCGGGTGCACCATCGGATTCACCCAGGAATGCCGGCCTCCCGACCGGCCCCGTTGCACGGAGCCGCAAGGGACTGCGGGCCGAGTGGCGACCTGAGATTTCCTGCTCTGTGGTGTGCCGCCGTGCGCACCGGGCGGCGAAATCAGGCGCGAGCCACCGCCCCCGGGGCCGGCAAGGCGCCTCGACCCCCGCGCTCGCCAGATGGCGCTCCTACCGGGATTCGAACCCGGGTTTAAGCCTTGAGAGGGCTCCGTCCTAGGCCTCTAGACGATAGGAGCGAGGCGTGGGGGCGCGTATTATAGGGATTCGTGCCGCGTGGACAATGCGATTTTTCTCTTCTCGCGAATCTCCGGCTTCCCGCTTCGAAACTTCAGGATTTAAGCCATTACTCAGCCCCGCCGTATTCCGCGCGCCGAGCATCCGATTTCGCGCTCGATGATTTCCCAGGGCACGCTCAAGACGCTGTACCAGCTGCGCGATGCCGGCCACGAGGCCTACATGGTCGGTGGCGGGGTGCGCGACCTGCTCGCCGGCATCACGCCCAAGGACTTCGACATCGCCACGAGCGCGCACCCGGAACAGGTCAAGAAACTGTTCCGCTCCTGCCGCCTGGTTGGACGCCGCTTCGTGATCTGCCACGTGCGCTTCGGCGACGAAATCCTCGAGGTGACGACTTTCCGCGGCCCGATCACCGACTTTCACCAGCGCGACGAGACCGGCCGCATCCTGGCTGACAACGACTACGGCACGCTGGTGGAGGACGCGTTTCGCCGCGACTTCACGGTCAACGCGCTGTACTACGACATCCGCGACTACGCGATCGTCGACTACTGCGGGGGCGTCGACGATCTCAAGAGCGGCACGCTGCGCCTGATCGGCGAACCCGAACTGCGTTACCGAGAGGACCCGGTCCGCATGCTGCGGGCCATCCGCATCGCCAACAAGATGCGCTTCCGCCTGGATCCGGACACGGCCGCGCCCATCCGCAAGCTCGCGCCGCTGCTCGCCGAGATTCCGCCCGCGCGCCTGTTCGACGAGGTGCTGAAAATCCTGCTGACGCGCGAGGCCGTGGACAACCTCTACGGCCTGCGCATGTACGGCCTGTTCCGCCAGCTGTTCCCGGCCACGGACGCGATGCTCGACGACACGGCGTCGCTGGCCTTCGTGAATCGCGCGCTGGCCAATTCGGCCTCGCGCATCGAGAACGACCAGCCGGTCAGCCCCGCCTTCCTGTACGCCGCGTTGCTGTGGCCGCCGGTCGAGAAGCGCACGCGCGAACTGCGCGAGAAGGAAGGCTTTCCGGAACACACGGCGCTCGCGCAGGCGGGCGAAGAAGTGATCGCGAGGGCCATTTCGCGCGTCGCCATCCCGAAGCGCTTCACGATGCCCATGCGGGAGATCTGGGGCATGCAGTCGCGCTTCGACGTGCGTAATTCCAGTCGCGCGAGACGCCTGATGACGCATCCGCGCTTCCGCGCGGCCTACGACTTCCTGCTGCTGCGCGCCGAGGCCGGCGATGCGGCGCTGCGCGAGTCCGCTACCTGGTGGACCGAGGCGCAGAAGGGCGGCGACCTGCCGCCGGTCGCGGCCGATCACGTGGAAGGCGAAGAGGAGTCCGCTGAAGGATCCGCGCCGGGCGACGCGCCGAAGCGCCGACGTCGGCGGCGTCGTGGCGGCCGTCGAAGCGGTGGCAGCGGGGCTGAGGCCACGCCGGCGGGCTAGTGTCCTGTCCCACAAATGCTCCTGCGGATTCGCCGATTGTTTTCGCGTGTCGCTGCGTTGTTTCTCCCGGCCATAAACTCCCTAGGGCTCGTCGTGGGGTCTTGCCAGCCACGAAAAGCCCTCGGCGAATTCATCAACGTGGTTGTGGGACAGGACACTAGATGTACTCCGCCTACGTCGGTCTGGGCGCCAATCTCGGAGACCCGGCTGCGCAGCTACGTGCTGCACTGACCGCGATCGCGTCACTCGACGGCACGCAGGTCGTCGCCACGTCGCGCTTCTACCGTTCCGCGCCGATGGGCCCGCCGGACCAACCCGAATACTGCAACGCCGTCTGCCACGTGCAGACGAGACTCGCCCCGCGAGCACTGCTCGACGCGCTGATCGGCATCGAGCGCACGGCTGGTCGCATTCGCGGAGGCGAGCGCTGGGGACCGCGGCGCCTCGACCTGGACCTCCTGCATGTCGAAGGTCTGCAGAGGGACGAGCCCGGCCTGAACCTGCCGCACCCCGGCATCGCGAAGCGCAACTTCGTGCTCGTGCCGCTGGCAGAACTGGCGCCCGCGCTTGAGATTCCGGGTCTCGCGGCGATCGAATCGCTCGTCCGCGAAGTCGGGATGGAAGGCCTGAGTGCCTGGGACGCGATCGACGCACCGCGCGCATGAAGTCGGGTTACATCGCGATCGAGGGCGTGATCGGCGTCGGCAAGACCACGCTGGCCCGCAGGCTGGCGCAGAGCCTGGGCGCGAAGCTCCTGCTGGAACAGCCCGACGAAAATCCATTCCTGCCGCGGTTCTACCGCGATCCTGCTGGGACCGCATTCTCGACGCAGATGACCTTCCTGCTGCAGCGTGCCGGACAGGTGGAACAGCTGCACCAGCGCGACCTGTTCTCCGGCCTGTTCGTCGCCGACTTCATGTTCGACAAGGATCGCCTGTTCGCGGAGCTGACCCTGTCCGCGGCGGACCTTGCGCTCTACGCCAGGGTGTTCGAGCGCCTGTCGTTCGAGCTGCCAAGGCCGGACCGGTTCGTCCATCTCACGGCGCCGGTGGAGCTGCTGATGTCGCGCATCGCGCACCGCGGCCGCGACTACGAGACGCCGATCGAGCCGGGCTATCTGGAAGCGCTGTCGTCGGCCTACGCGCGCTGGTTCCGCGAGTCGGTGACCGCGCCGGTGATCGAGGTGGACACTTCGCGCCTCGACCTGGTCGGCAGCGAGGCGGACTACGCGGCGCTGCTGGCGGCGCTGCAGTCCGATGCCGGCCTCGTGCAGTTGCCGGGTAGTGCCTTGTTATAGTCGTGGTCGTCGTCATCCACCTTCTGAACCGATGGACGCTGCCGCACCCAAGCCCGTACAGATCGCCGAGCTGCGTCGCATGCGCGAAGCGCGCGAGAAGATCGCCTGCCTGACCTGCTACGACGCGAGCTTCGCGCTGGTGGAGGATCGCGCCGGCGTGGACCTGGTGCTGATCGGCGACTCGCTAGGCATGGTGATCCAGGGCGGCGACACCACCACGCCCGTCGGCGTGGCTGACATCGTCTACCACTCGAAGTGCGTCGCACCGTTCCTGAAACGCGCGTTCCTGGTCGCCGATCTACCCTTCCTGTCCTACGCCACGCTCGAGCGCGCGCTCGACGCCAGCCAGCGCGTGATGCAGGAGGGCGGTGCCAAGATGGTGAAGCTCGAAGGCGGACGCGAGCAGGCCAGCATCGTCGAGTATCTCGCGGTGCGTGGGGTGCCGGTCTGCGCGCATCTCGGCCTGCAGCCACAATTCGTCCACAAGATGGGCGCGATGAAAGTGCAGGGACGCGACGAGGCCGCGGCCGAAGCGATGTTGCAGGACGCGCGCCTGCTGGCCGAAGCGGGCGCGGACATGCTGCTGCTCGAATGCGTTCCGGCCGCGCTGGGCCGGCGCATCACCGAGGAGAGTCCGGTGCCGGTGATCGGCATCGGGGCGGGCGCCGCCGTCGACGGCCAGATCCTCGTGCTGCACGACATCCTGAACATCTCGCCGATGGTCACGATCGGCCGCAAGCCGCGCTTCGTGAAGAACTACATGATCGGCGGCTCGGACATAGAAGGAGCGATCGGCGCCTACGTGCGCGAAGTGAAATCCGGCGCCTATCCCGCGCCCGAACACTGCTTCTAGGCGACGCATGCGCACCGTCCACACGGTCGCGGAGCTGCGCGAACAGGTCGGGACTTGGAAACAGGCAGGCGAGCGCATCGGTTTCGTCCCGACGATGGGCAACCTGCATGCGGGTCACCTGCAGCTCGTCGCGCGCGCGCGCTCGCTCGCCCAACGCGTGGTCTCAAGCATTTTCGTCAACCCGCTGCAGTTCGGCCCCGCCGAGGACTTCGACCGCTATCCGCGTACGCTCGAGGCGGATCGCACCAAGCTCGAAGCCGCGGGCTGCGACCTACTGTTCGCCCCCGATGTAACGCAGATGTATCCGCGCGGGCAGGCGCAGCTGAGCAACGTGAGCGTGCCGTCCCTGAACGCCGTGCTCGACGGCGAATTCCGCCCCGGCCATTTCGACGGCGTGGCCACCGTGGTCAGCATCCTTTTCAACCAGGTGCAGCCGGACGTCGCCGTCTTCGGCGAGAAGGACTGGCAGCAGCTGCAGGTGATCCGGCGCATGGTCGCGGATCTGCACCTGCCGATAGAGATCGTCGGGCAGCCCACGGCCCGTGATGCCGATGGGCTCGCGCTGTCCTCGCGCAATCAGTACCTGTCGCCCGACGAGCGCGCGCTGGCTCCCGAGATCTTCCGTACCCTGGGTGGCCTAAGCGACAGCCTGACGGCCGGCCGCCGGGATTTCGACGTGCTCGAGCGCGAGGCGGCTCGGCGGCTCGAAGGCCTTGGATTCAAGCTGCAATACGTGGAAATCCGCGCTCCGGACCTCTCGGCGCCAGCTGCGAACGGGCGCGAGTGGGTCTTTCTCGTCGCCGCTTTCCTGGGCCCGACGCGGCTCATCGACAATCGGCGTCTGTGCTTATGACGAAGTTGTTGCTGGGGTGGGAAGGCGCCGTTACACTCCGCGTCCGCTTTGCACCGCTACCTCGCAAAGCCCGGGTGCATGTCTTTTTGGGCCGCCCGTCGCTGTTCACAACTTGAATCTCGTGGCGCATGCCTTAGTGGGCCGCCCCGGGATCGCCTAGCCAAGTGGATCAGCCATGCAACTGACGTTGCTCAAGTGCAAACTGCACCGCGCCCGTGTCACCCACTCCGAACTCGACTACGACGGAAGCTGCGCGATCGACTCGCGCCTGCTCGACCTGGCCGGGATCATGGAATTCGAGCAGATCCAGATCTACAACATCGCGAACGGCGAGCGCTTCACGACCTATGCGATCAAGGCCGAACCCGGGTCCGCAGTCATCTCGGTCAACGGCGCCGCGGCCCACAAGGCCCGGGTTGGCGATCGCGTGATCATCTGCTCGTACGGCGTCATGGAAGAAGGCCAAGCCCGGATCTTCAAGCCGCGGCTGGTCTACCTCGACGAAAGTAATCGCGTCGTGCGCACCACCAACACCATCCCGGTGCAGGCTGCCTGATCTCCCGGCGGTGCCCGGCTCCGGGGCGCCGCTTTTGATCGAACGCGTGCGAGGGTGCCGCCGCGCTTGGCCGGCGCGCGGGGATCGTGCATGGTCGCGCCATGTCGACCCCAGCCGAAGCCCCCGTGATTCCTCTCGAACGAACCGACGCCTGGGTGGCCGTGCTCTCGCACGCCCGTGCGATGGGCCGGGAATCGCTGAACAGTCTCTTTGCCGCCGACGCCTCGCGAGTGCGCACTTTCACCTCGGTGGCCTGCGGCTTGACGCTCGACTACTCCAAGCAGCGCATCGACGCCCAGGCGCTCGGGCTGCTGCTCGGACTGGTCGAGGCCAGGGACCTCGAAGGATGGCGCGCGCGCCTGATGGCGGGCGAGCCGATCAACTCCACCGAAAACCGCGCCGTGATGCACATGGCGCTGCGGGCGCCCAAGGGCGTGCCGATGTACGCGGCCGGTCAGCGCGTGGATGGCGATGTGCACGAGGTGCTCGATCGCGCGGCTGCATTCTGCGACCGCGTCCGCGGGGGCGCGTGGCGAGGTGCCAAGGGCGATGCGATCACCGACATCGTCAACATCGGCATCGGCGGTTCGGACCTCGGGCCGCGCATGGTGTGCGAAGCGCTGGACGCGGTCGCCGGGCCCGGACCACGTGCCCACTTCGTGGCGAACGTCGACGGCGCGCAGCTCGCCGCCGTGCTCGCGCGCCTCGACCCGGCGCGCACCTTGTTCGTGGTGACCTCGAAGACCTTCACGACGCAGGAGACCATGGCCAACGCACATGGTGCGCGGCGCTGGCTGGTCGAGGCGCTGGGAGTCGGGGCGGTGGCGAAGCACTTCGTGGCCGTGTCGACCAACCTCGAGGCGGTGGCCGCGTTCGGCATCGAGCGCGACAACAGCTTCGGCTTTTGGGACTGGGTCGGCGGACGCTACTCGGTGTGGTCCGCGGTGGGCCTCTGCGTGATGCTGCGCGTGGGGCCTTCGATGTTCGGCGAATTCCTCGCCGGTGCGCATGCGATGGACCGGCACTTCGTCGACGCGCCGGCCGCGCAGAATCTGCCCGTGCTGCCCGTGCTGCTCGCGCTGCTCGCGGTGTGGAACCAGGGCGCGCTGGGCTGCCAGACGCAGGTGATCGCGCCCTATGCGCAGCGCCTCGTGTTCTTCAGCGGCTGGCTGCAGCAACTGGAGATGGAGTCGAACGGCAAGAGCGTGCTGCGCGATGGAAGTCCGGCCGCACGCACGACGCCGGCGCTGTGGGGCGACGTCGGGACCAATGGCCAGCACGCGTTCTTCCAGATGCTGCACCAGGGGCCGGAGGTGCACCCGGTCGATTTCATCCTGCCGGTCGTGGCCGACCATGACCTCAAGGAGCAGCAGCGCCTGCTGATCGCGAACGCGCTCGCCCAGGCGGCGGCGCTGATGCGCGGAAAAACCGCCGACGAGGTGCGCGCCGAGCTCTCGGCTCGTGGCCTGCACGGCGAGGCACTCGAGAAGGCCATCCCGCACCGCGTGTTCTCCGGCAATCGGCCGAGCAACCTGATCCTGCTGCCGCGGCTCAATGCCTTCCACCTCGGCGCGCTGATGGCGATGTACGAGCAACGCACCTTCGTGCTGTCGGTGCTGTGGGGGATCAATGCGTTCGACCAGTGGGGTGTAGAGTTGGGCAAGCAACTTGCTACGCGCCTGCTGCAACCTGGAGCGGCGCACGACCAGGACCTCGACGGGTCCACGCGTGCGCAACTGGGCCTGCTGGGATGATCTGGCGCGCCAAGTCCGGCGGCCACCTTTGCTACAGTTTTTTCCGAATGTCCAACAACGGAGTAATTCAATGCGCGCAACCTTTCGCACCCTGTTCCTTGGCTGGCTGTCCGCCGGGCTGATCCTCCTCGGCGCCCCGGCGCAGGCCGCGATGATCGGAACGGAGCACGTCGTCTCTGCCGAGGCGCGCGCGTCCAACCTCGCCACGGTCGAGCAGTTCATGGCGCGCGACGAGGTTCGCTCGCAGCTCGTTGGCCTCGGCGTGGAGCCGGCGATGGCAACTGAGCGGGTCGCGCAGATGAGCGATTCCGAGCTCCAGCAGGTCGCGTTCAATATCCAGTCGCAGCCGGCCGGTGGAAGCGCGCTGGCCATCATCGGCATCGTGTTCGTCGTCCTGCTGATCCTCGAACTGGTCGGTGTGACCAATATCTTCTCGTCGTTTTGACGACAGTTCGGGGTTGGAAGAGTTTTTCACGGCGGGCCTTCTGGCCCGCCGCTTTGTTTGTGCTGTGCGGCTGCGCCGCGTCGCCGCTGCGTATAGCGTCGCCGCCCGGGGCGGTGGAACTGCGTGAGGTGCCGTTCTTTGCGCAAACGCAGTACCACTGCGGACCCGCGGCGCTCGCCACGGTGCTCGCCGCGCAGGGCATCGCGGTCACGCCAGACGAACTGTCGCCCCTGATCTACGTACCCGGCCGCGAAGGCAGCCTGCAGGCCGAGATGATCGCGACCACGCGGCGCTACGACCGCCTGCCGCTGCGCGTCGACCTGTCGCCCGACGCGCTGGTCGCCGCCCTGCACGCCGGGCAGCCGGTACTGCTGCTGCAGAACCTCGCGTTCCGTCGTTGGCCGGCATGGCATTACGCCGTCCTCGTCGGCTTCGATCCCGCATCCCAGGACTTCCTGCTGCGCTCCGGAACCGAGGCACGCGGGACGATGGGTGCGCGACGTTTCCTGCAGACATGGGACCGCGCGGAGCGCTGGGCCTTCGTGGTGGTGCCGCCCGATCGGGTGCCCGCGTATGCGTCGGCGAACAACTGGCTCGCGGCGGCTGCGCCCTTCGAGTCGCTGGGACGCCTGGATGTCGCCGAGCGCGCCTATCGCGCCGCGCTGGAGCGTTGGCCTGATTCCGCGCTGGCCTGGCAGGGCCTGGCGAACACGCGCTACGCCGCGAACGACATGCCCGCCGCAGAAGCCGCGCTGCGCAAGGCGGTGGAACTGGATCCCGCTTCGGTTCCGGCGCGCAACAACCTCGCGAGCGTGCTGCTCGAGCGCGGCTGTCCGGAAAGGGCCCGAGAGCAACTCGACGCGATCACCGAGGTGCCCGATGCGTTCGCGGTCACGGTCGAGGAAACGCGCCGTGAGGTCGACGCCCGCGCCACGCGAGCCGAGTCGCCCGACTGCGGCAGGCCGGACACCGGCGGCACCGGGCCGGATTCGCGTTGATGCGGTCCGGCCGCCAGTACCGCTGGGTCGCCCGGATGGCGAGGGCGCACGACGAATACGGCGCGGACTGGGTCGTCAATACCGACGCGGCGGAGCTTTTCGTGGCCCGGCACGACCGTCCTTTGAAAGAGGCCTTGTGCCAGATCGCGGCCGAAGCGAGCGTGATTCACGTCGGCGGGCACGACTTCGACGTCTACCGCGAACAGCATCACGACGCCCAGCGTCTGCAGCAGGGACCTCGCTGACGGAAGACGCTTGATCGACCGGACGGTCGCGACGTTTCTTCGAAACCGTTCGGTTCGCGGATAGGGATGGAGGGCGCCAGCGCACGGCATGAAGTCGGCGGATCTGCGTGCGCCGTCTGGTCAGGAACTACCTCGGTAGTCCCAGGCCTACATCAAGAGGGTTGATGCGCCCTGCCGCCGTTATTCCGCCTGTTGCCGCAGGGCCCACGCCACGTGTTCGCGCACGGCGTCGTCGGGATGAGCCGCATGCCGTTCCAGAGCAGTCACGACCTCGATCGAGCGCGGCGCGTTGCCCAACGCGATCGCTAGGTTTCGCAGCCAGCGCGCGTGATCCAGGCGGCGCAGCGGCATCCCCTCGGTCTTCTGCAGCCACTCGGCCTCGTTCCAGTTCCAGAGTTCGAGCAAGCGCGCGGCATCGAGCCCGTGGCGTGGCGTGAAGTCGCTCTCGGCGGTCGCGCCCGCTTCGCGGTTCCAGGGACAGGCGAGCTGGCAGTCGTCGCAGCCGAAGATGCGGTTGCCCATGGGCGCGCGGAATTCCTCCGGAATCGGGCCGTGGTGTTCGATCGTGAGATAGGAGATGCAGCGTCGCGCGTCGACCTTGTACGGCCCCACGATGGCGCCGGTCGGACAGGCGCGGATGCAGGCGCTGCATCGTCCGCAGCCGTCGGCGACGGGCGCGCGCCTGTCGGGCTCGAGCGGCAGGTCGAGGAACAGCTCCCCCAGGAAGAACCACGAACCGCCGCCCGACGTTCCGCCGGAGCTGCGCACGACATCCTGGCCGCGCTGGATCAGCAGCGTGTGCTTGCCAATCCAGCCCAGGCTCGCGTTGCGGGCCATCGCTTTTTCCAGGATCGGCGCGCTGTCGGCGAACACGCGGTGACCCAGCGGGCCGATCTCGCGTTCGATGCGGCGCGCGAGCCTGAGCAGTCGCGCGCGCATCACGCGGTGGTAGTCGCGGCCCAGCGCATAACGCGAGATGTAGGCGAGACGACCGTCCGCGAGCACCGCTTCGGCGTCGCGCGCCTGCGGCCAGTACGGAAGGCGTACCGAGATCACGCTGAGCGTGCCGGGCCGCAGGACGCTCGGCGCCGCACGCAGGTGCGGATCGCGTTCCATGTAGGCCATCGAGCCGTGATGACCCCTCGCGAGCCAGTCGCGCAAGTGATCCAGATCGGCGCCGAGCTCTGGGCGCGAAATGCCCGCATCCGAGAAGCCCAGCTCGCGCGCCCACTCGCGGATCGAAGCGGCGAGGGCTTGAAGCGCAGCCGGAGAGAGCGTCGTCATCGCGCGCCACGGCCGCGTGCTAACCGCATAATCGCGTCATGACTCTCGATGCGGAATCCACTCGGCGGGCTGGCGTTCATCGGGCGCGATTGTATTCGGGCGCCCAGGTGCGCGAACTGGATCGTCGCGCGATCGAAGAGGCCGGAATTGTCGGCTACGCGCTGATGCAACGCGCCGCGGCTGCGGCCTTCGAGGCGCTGCGCCGGCAATGGCCACAGGCGCGCCGGATCGCCGTGCTCTGCGGCTCGGGCAACAACGGCGGAGACGGTTACGAGATCGCCTGCCTTGCGCAGGCGGCCGGCCTCGAGGTGCGCGTCGCGCGAGTCGGTGCGCTGCCTTCGACCGGCGATGCGGTGACTGCGCACGCTGCCTGGGTCGCGGCCGGCGGCGCGATCGAGCCGTTCGACCTGGCCTTCGCGCAGAGCGCGATGGCGCACGCGGACGTGCTCTGCGACGCGATCTTCGGCATTGGCCTGTCGCGCGACGTGGGCGGCATCGCTGCCGTGGCGATCGCTGCGCTCAACGCGCGTGCGCCGGGGCAGGGCGTGCTCGCCATCGACCTGCCCTCGGGCCTCGACGCGGACAGCGGCACGGTGCTCGGCACGGCGGTGCGCGCAGATGTCACCGTCAGCTTCATCGGTCGCAAGCTCGGGCTCTACGTGGGCGCGGGACCCGATCACGCCGGCCGGCGCGCGTTTGCCGATCTGGGCGTTTCGGCGTCGCTGCTCGCGGCCTCGCCTTCGCTGGCCGAACTGATGTGCGAGGACGAGCTGCGCATCGTGCTGCCGCGCAGAGCGCGCTCGGCGCACAAGGGCTCGCACGGCCACGTGCTTCTGATCGGCGGCGACACCGGCATGGCGGGTGCGATCCTGCTGGCCGCGCGAGCCGCGCAGCGTTCGGGCGCAGGGCTCGTGAGCGTGGCGACGCGACCCCAGCACGCGCTCGCGCTCGTCGGTGCCCAGCCCGAAGCAATGTTTCATGGGCTCGACAACGCGGCCGCGGTTGACGATCTGATCAAGCGCGCCGACGTGATCGGCCTCGGCCCTGGCCTGGGCACCGGCGTCTGGAGCGCGGGACTGTTCGACCGCTGCGTGCGCGCCGGCAAGCCGCTCGTCCTCGATGCGGACGCGCTCAACCTGCTGGCGCGTGCGAGCGCCACGCGGCTCGCGCCCGACACCGTGCTCACGCCGCACCCGGGCGAGGCTGCGCGTCTGCTCGGCACCGACACGGCTCGCGTGCAGAGCGATCGCATCGCCGCGGCGCGCGCGCTGCGCGAACGGCACAACACCGTGGTCGTGCTCAAGGGCGCCGGCTCGATCGTGCTCGGGAGGCAGCACCTGGCGGTGTGCCCCTACGGCAACCCGGGGATGGGCGTGGGTGGCACCGGCGACGTGCTGACCGGCGTGATCTGCGCGCTGCTTGCTCAGGGCCTGTCGCCCGAATCGGCGGCTAGGACCGGCGTGCTCGCGCACGCGTTGGCTGGCGATCGCGCGGCGCAGCACGGCGGGGAGCGGGGCATGTTGCCCAGCGACCTCGTTGACCAGCTTCGCGCCGTGGTGAATCCCTGACCGTGCGCCTGGACCTTCCCGACGAAGCAGCGACCCTGGCGCTGGGGGCGCGCCTGGCCGCGGCCTTGCTCGCTGCGGGCCGGGGCGTCGTCTTCCTGTATGGCGACCTTGGCGCTGGTAAGACCACGCTCGCACGCGGCCTTTTGCGCGCCTGCGGGGTGAGCGGAGCACTGCGCAGCCCCACCTACACCCTCATGGAACCGTACGCGGTGAACGGCCAGGCGTTTCTGCACCTGGACCTCTACCGCCTGACGGACCCGTCCGAGGTCGAGAACCTCGGACTGCGCGATTACCCGCCCGAATCCACGATCTGGCTCCTGGAATGGCCGCAGCGCGGGGTGGGGTTCCTTCCGGAAGCGGACGTGGAAGTGAACCTGGCCCCCGAGGGCGAGGGTCGCGTCGCGCGGCTGGAATTTCTGCCGACGGGAGGCAGGAATAAGCCGATAATCGACATGAAGTAGTGGCGTTATCTGACTGGTTCAGAAGAAGATAAAATCTTGCGTTCGATCAAAAGTCACGCTATGTTTGATCCCATCTTCCAGCCAGAGCGTGCGGCCATGCGGTTCCTGGTGTTCCTCCTTCTGGCTGGTGCGGTCTCGACGGCGACCGCCGGGGAACTGCGCGACCTGCGCCTGTGGGATTCGCCTGAGGGCACCCGGGTGGTGCTCGAACTCAGCGCCTCTTCGCCGCACAAGGTCTTCACGCTCGACAACCCGGCCCGCATCGTCGTGGACCTGCCCGGCGTGACGGGCGAACGCATGGCCAACAAGGTTGCCGGCAAGGGCGAGGTCGAGCACGTGCGTGCCGCCCAGCGCGAGGGAGGCTTGCGCATCGTGCTGGACATGCGCAAGGCGACCGAGCCGCACGCCGTGATGCTCGATCCCGCGGACCAGTACGGCTATCGCCTCGTGCTCGACCTCGCCGGTGCGGGCGACGAGGGCGCGGCGCCCGCTGCCGCTGCGCCCGTAAAGAAGGCGGAAGCCCCTTGGGAACCCAAGTCCATCGTGGTGGCGGTCGATGCCGGCCACGGCGGCGAGGACCCGGGCGCGATCGGCGCGGGCGGCTTGTTCGAGAAGGACGTGGCGCTGGCGCTGGCCCGCAAGCTCGCCGGCATGATCAACGCCGAGCCCGGCTTTCGCGCGGTGCTCACGCGCGACGGCGACTACTTCATCGAGCTCCGCGACCGCGTGAAGCGCGCGCGCAAGGCGCAGGCCGACCTGTTCGTGTCGATCCATGCCAACGCGCTCAAGAATCGGAGCATGCGCGGCTCGGCCGTCTACGTGGTGTCGGCGCGTGGCGCGACGAGCGAGCACGCACGTTGGCTGGCGCAGAAGGAGAACGCGGCCGACCTCGTCGGCGGCGTCGGGCTCCACGGCAAGGACGACGAGCTCGCGGCCGTTCTCATCGATCTGTCGCAGGCTTCGACGATGGAAGCCAGCTTCGACGTCGGCGCGCGGATGCTCAAGTCGCTGGGTCGCGTGAATCCGCTGCAGAAGCCGCAGGTGCAGCAGGCGGGGTTCATGGTGCTCAAGGCGCCGGACATCCCATCCGTGCTGGTCGAGACCGCGTTCATCACCAATGCCGAGGAAGAGCGCCTGCTGCGCGACCCCAACGGGCAGGACCGCATCGCGCGGTCGCTGCTCGACGGCATCAGGGGCTATTTCGAGAGCTACCGGCCGCGTGAACAACGGCCGACGGGCGATTCACCGCCGCGTTTGCAGAAGGTCCGCGCCGACACGGCCGACGATCTGCGCGCCAGCGCGAACTAGGCAATTCAGGGAGGCTGTGGGGGGCGTGGGGCCGTGCCGGAAGGCACGGCCTTACGTTTTTCGGCGCCTGAAAGCCGATAATCGGGCCTCATGCCCATCCGCCTGCTGCCCGATGTTCTGATCAACCAGATCGCCGCCGGCGAAGTGGTGGAGCGCCCGGCTGCGGTGGTCAAGGAACTGGTCGAGAACAGCCTGGATGCGGGCGCGCGCCGCATCGAGGTGGATCTCGAGCAGGGCGGCCTCGCGCTGATCCGCGTGCGCGACGACGGGCAGGGCATCGAGCGCGACGAGTTGCGGCTCGCATTGGCTCGCCACGCGACCAGCAAGATCGCGTCGCTGTCCGATCTCGAAAACGTCGGCAGCCTCGGTTTTCGGGGCGAGGCCTTGCCCAGCATCTTGTCGGTCTCGCGCCTGACCCTGGCTTCGCGAACCCAGGGCGCCGAGCACGGGTGGAGCGTCAGCGGCGCGGGCGCATTCGATCCCACCGTCGCGCCGCAGGCACTGGCGCATCCCGCGGGCACGTCGGTGGAAATCTGCGACCTGTTCTTCAACACGCCGGCGCGCCGCAAGTTCCTGAAGAGTCCCTCGACCGAACTGCGGCACGCCGAGCAGTGGCTGCGACGCCTGGCGCTGGGTCGCACGGATGTCGGGCTGGCGCTGCGCCACGAACGGCGTCGGCTGATCGATCTGGCGCCGGTGGTGGACGATGCGACACGTGACGCGCGCCTTAAAGCCGTGTGCGGCGAGGAGTTCCTGGAGAATCGCGTTCTCGTCGACGAGTCGCGCCACGATCTGCGGTTGACGGGCTGGTTCGCGCGGCCGAGCTTCTCTCGCGCGTCGGCGGACCTGCAGTATTTCTACGTCAACGGACGTTGCGTGCGCGATCGCCTGGTGGCGTTCGCGCTGCGGCGCGCGCTCGCCGATGCGATGCACTCGACGCGTCATCCGGCTTTCGTGCTGTATCTCGAACTCGACGCGCGCGCGGTCGACGTCAACGTGCATCCGCAGAAGACCGAGGTGCGTTTCCGCGACTCGGCGCGCGTGCACGATTTTCTTTTTGGCGCCGTGCAGCAGCGCCTGCGCGAGTTGCGACCGCAGGCCGACCAGCATCGCGTGCACTTCGGTGGGCTGCGCGCAGATGCGACGTCTTCCAGGACGTCTGGGGACGAAGCGACGGCTGCCCGCGCATGGCTACCCGGTGCGCCGAGCCTGCCGCTGACAGTGCGCGAGCCGACGTTCGCGCAGACCGCGTGGGGCCTGATGCGTGATGCGGCGCCGGTCGAAGGCGGCCACGCGGTGCCCGAGCCCGCGCCGTCGCAGGAATACGCGCTGGGGCGGGCGCTCGCACAGCTCAACGGCGTCTTCATCCTGGCTCAGAACGCGCAGGGCCTTGTCTTGGTGGATGCGCATGCGGCGCACGAGCGCGTGCTGTACGAACGCATGAAGCGCGAACTGGCGGAGGGCCCGGTGCCGTCGCAGGCGCTGCTCGTGCCCGAACCGATCCACGTGGCCGAGGACGAGGCGGACGCGCTGGAGGCACGTCGCGAAGAGCTGTCGGTTCTCGGCATCACCCTCGATCGCGCCGGACCCGCGACCGTCGTTGTGCGTGCCGCCCCGCCGCTGCTTGGTCGCGAAGACATCTCCGCGTTGATTGCAGGCCTGGTGCGCGACGAAGGTCGTCCCGCGCCGCACGCGCACCTGGGCGAGGTGCTCGATGCGCAGAGCCGCGTGCTCGCCGACGTCGCCTGCCGTGCCGCGATCAAGGCGAATCGCCGCCTGACCTTGCCCGAGATGGACGCGCTGCTGCGCGACATGGAGCGCACGGAACTCGCGGACCAGTGCAACCACGGTCGCCCGACCTGGGTTCAACTCGAGATGGCGGAACTGGATCGCCTGTTCCTGCGCGGTCGTTGATGCAAGCGCTTCCGGTGGTCCTGCTGATGGGCCCGACCGCGTCGGGCAAGACCGACTGCTCGTTGCGCCTGGCCGATCGCCTGGCGTCGCAGGGACGCGCGGTCGAGATCGTGAGCGTGGATTCGGCCCAGGTGTACCGCGAGATGAACATCGGCACGGCAAAGCCTGATGCGCAGGCGCGGGGGCGAATCCCGCATCACCTGATAGACATCTGCGATCCGACTGAACCGTACTCGGCGGCGCGGTTCCGCAGCGACGCGACCCGGCTCATTTACGAGATTCGCGCGCGTGGACGCATCCCGATGCTCGTCGGCGGCAGCATGCTGTACTTCCGTGCTCTCACCGGGGGGCTGAGCGATCTTCCTTCGGCGAATCCCGGGCTGCGAGCGGGGATCACCGGGCGCGCGGCGCGTGAGGGTTGGCCGGCGCTTCATTCGCAGCTCGCGACGCTCGATGCGCCGACGGCCGCACGTCTGCACCCCAACGACGGTCATCGGATCCAGCGTGCGCTGGAAGTCGTGATGGCCACCGGTCAGCCGCTCAGCGCGCTGCGCGGTGCGGCTGCTCCCCGCGACCAAGCGTTCGAGGGCGTGAAGCTGGCAGTGATGCCCCCGGAGCGGGCCGAACTGCACGCGCGGATTGCCTCACGCCTGCAACAGATGATGGCGCAAGGTTTCGCTGCGGAGGTCGCGCGGCTGCACGCGCGCAAGGATCTGCATCTCGAACTGCCGTCGGTACGCGCCGTGGGCTATCGTCAGCTATGGGCTTGGCTCGACGGCGAGGGCGACTTGGCCCAGGCGACCCAGAAGGCGCTCGAGGCCACGCGCCAGCTTGCGAAGCGGCAGATCACTTGGCTTAGGTCTGAGCACGATCTTTGCTGGTTGAACTCGGCAGGGCCGCAGGAGGTCGATGTGGCGCTTCGGCGGATCGATGAATGGACGCCAAAATCGCCGTGGTAGACTCCAAAGCCCGTGCGGGCGGCGTACCTGCAGCGCGGCCAAATAACGAATCACCCAGGGGAAATAGAACATGTCTAAGGGCCACACACTCCAGGAACCCTTCCTCAATGCGCTTCGCAAGGAACGCATTCCGGTTTCCATCTACCTGGTCAACGGGATCAAGCTTCAGGGCCAGATCGAATCCTTCGATTCGTTCGTGGTGCTGCTCAAGAACAGCGTGAGCCAGATGGTCTACAAGCACGCGATCTCGACGATTGTTCCTGCCCGTGCCGTGCGTCTGCACGACCCCGACGCGGAGCCGGGCGAGGAAACCCCGGCGGCGTGATGCTGAGCGCTGCAGGCTGAGGTCGATTGTCCGTACAAACTCTTTTCGAACGCCCGCAAAGCGGTCAACGCGCGGTACTCGTTCACCTCGAATTCCCTCGTACGGACTTCGAGTCGGATCGACGCGAGTTCGAAGAACTGGCGCGATCCGCGGGCGCGGACATCTACACGGTGATCGGCGGATCGCGCGTCAAGCCCGACGCGGGCTTGTTCATAGGCAGCGGCAAGGCCGACGAGATCGCCGGCGTCGTGAAGGCCGGCGATCTCGAACTGGCGATCTTCAACCATGACCTTTCGCCGAGCCAGGAACGCAATCTCGAGAAGATCCTGCAGTGCCGCGTGCTGGGTCGCGCTGGGCTTATTCTCGACATCTTCGCCAAGCGAGCCCGTTCGCACGAAGGAAAGCTGCAGGTCGAGCTGGCGCAGTTGCATCACCTCGCCACGCGTCTCGTGCGCGGCTGGACCCACCTCGAACGACAGAAGGGTGGTATCGGCCTTCGCGGTCCCGGCGAATCGCAGCTCGAGACCGATCGCCGCCTCGTGCGCGACCGCATCACCACACTCAAGCGCCACCTCGACGACGTGCGAAAGCGGCGTGCGCAGAGTCGTGCCTCGCGCAAGCGCAACGAAGTGCCTGCGGTCTCGATCGTTGGTTACACGAACGCGGGCAAGTCGACGTTGTTCAACGCACTGACCGGGGACGACACGTATGCGTCGAGCCAGCTGTTCGCGACGCTCGACACCACGGTGCGCAAGCTCGCACTTCCGAACGGCGAGCCCGCGGTCGTCGCCGACACGGTCGGATTCGTCCGCGACCTGCCGCACGACCTGATCGCGGCCTTCCGCGCGACGCTCGAGGAATCGCGGGACGCCGACCTGCTGTTGCACGTCATCGACTCCGCCGACCCGGAACGCCTCGCCCGTATCGAGCAGGTGGAGGAGGTGCTGCGCGAGATCGGCGCTGGCGACGTGCCGCGGATGCTCGTGTTCAACAAGATCGACCTGCGCGAGGCGGAATCCGCGCGGGTCGAGCTGGACGACCAGGGCCTGCCCCAGCGGGCCTTCGTGTCGGCGCGCAGCCGGGCCGGCCTGGACGAACTGCGCCAGGCGATCGCCAAGCGTCTGCGTCCCGACGAGACCGTGCACGAACTCACCTTGCCGCCGAGCGCGGCGCGCCTGCGGGCTCAGTTGTTCGAGCACCGGGCCGTGCGGGACGAGCGCCTCGAGGAGGACGGTTCGTCCCATCTGCGGGTGGTGATGGGCTACGAGCGGCTACGTGGCCTGTGCGTGGCGGCGGGCGTCACCCCTCCGCCGGCGCCCCGGGCGTTTGAGGATTGGGAACTGCGCCCCTAGAATTCCGCGGCCCTGCCCCGATCCTAAACGGACGGTGACTGTGGTCCCGGCCAGAAAAATACGAGGCGCCGACCCCTGGCGCCACCGACATCGAAACCCCGACGAACGCCCCATGGCTTGGAATGAAGGACCCAATCGCGACCCCTGGAGCCAAGGGCCCGGCGGCGGAAAGTCTGGTGGCGGAGGCCCGCCGGACCTGGACGAAATGCTCAAGCGGCTGAAAGCACGCTTCGGCGGCGGCGGAAACGGGGGCAGCGGCTCGCGCGGAAGCTCGGGTCCGGCCTTGCCGAAAGTCACCATCGGTCTGGCGATCATCGCCATCGCCGCTATCTGGCTGTTGAGCGGCTTCTACGTGGTGGACGAGCAGGAGCGCGGCGTGGTGTTGCGATTCGGCGAATACAACCGCACCGCCACGCCGGGCCTTGGCTGGCGCGCGCCCTGGCCCATCGAGTCGATGGAGCGCATCAACGTCACGCAGGTGCGCCAGATCTCCGATGAACAGAGCATGCTGACCAAGGACGAAAACATCGTCGACGTCGCGCTGACCGTCCAATACCGCGTTTCGAAGGTCGAGGACTTCCTGTTCAGCGTGGACGATCCGGACGGCACGCTTCAGCAGGCGACCAAGTCGGCGGTGAGAGAGACCGTTGGACGCAGCGCCATGGATTTCATCCTTACCGAGGGCCGCCAGGCCGTGGCGGACCAGACCAAGCAGATCCTTCAGGAGACGCTGGACGACTACAAGTCGGGCCTGGTCGTCACCGAAGTGAACCTGCAGCAGGCCCAGCCGCCGGAGGCGGTGCAGGCCGCCTTTGCCGACGCCATCAAGGCGCGCGAAGACCAGGAGCGCCTGAAGAACGAGGCCGAGGCCTATGCCAACGATCGTCTGCCCAAGGCCCGAGGCGCCGCAGCGCGCCAGGTCGCGGAGGCCACCGCGTACCGGGACCAGGTGCTCGCAAGGGCCGAAGGCGACGCGTCCCGCTTCACTCAGCTGCTTCGCCAGTACCAGGCGGCGCCGGCCGTGACGCGCGAGCGCCTCTACCTCGACAGCATGAGCCAGGTCATGGCGGGCAGCACCAAGATCATGGTCGACGTCGACAAGAGCAGCCCGATGCTCTACCTGCCGCTCGACCAGCTGATGAAGTCGATTCCGCGCGCCGACGGCTACCCCTCCGACTATATGACCGCACCGGGTGCAGGCGCCGGAGCCAGCACTCTCGATTCCTCGCGATCGCGTGACCGGAGCCGGCCATGATGAGAAATCCCCCGGTATTGCTGGTGGCGATCCTGGCCCTGCTGCTGATGATCGTCAGCGGCAGCTTCTTCTCGGTCGACCAGCGCGAGCGTGTGTTGCTGTTCCAGCTCGGCGAGATCAAGGGTGCGGACTTCAAGCCTGGCCTTCACCTGAAGCTGCCGTTCCTGCAGCGCGTTCTGCGTTTTGACGGCCGCATCCTGACGCTCGACAACCAGACCGAGAACTTCCTGACCATCGAGAAGAAGAATGTCGAGGTCGACTTCTTCGTCAAGTGGCGAATCGTGGACACCACGCGCTACTACCGCGCGACCGGTGGGCAGGAGCTGGTGGCGATGGACCGCCTCGCAGCGATCGTGAACCCGGGCCTGCGTGCGCAGTTCGGTTCGCGCACGATCCGCCAGGTGGTCTCCGGCGAGCGCAACGAGATCCTCGATGCGGTGCAGAAGATTGCGGCGGACCGCGTGGCCGAGCTGGGAATCGAGATCGTCGACGTGCGCGTCAAGCGCGTGGATCTGCCCAAGGACGTCAGCGAGTCGGTCTACCAGCGCATGCGTGCCGAGCGCACGCGCGTTGCGTCCGATCTGCGTGCACGCGGTGCCGAGGAAGCCGAGCGCCTGCGCGCCGAGGCGGATCGCGAGGCCCAGATCACGCTGGCCAACGCCTACCGCGAGTCGGAGACGCTGCGCGGTGAGGGCGATGCAAAGGCGGCCGAGGTGTATGCCAAGGCCTACGGCCAGGACCCGGAGTTCTACAAGTTCTACCGCTCGCTGAACATCTACCGCGACAGCTTCGGCACGCGCGACAACATCCTCGTGCTGCAGCCGGACGGAGAGCTGTTCAAGTACTTCAAGGGCGGCGGCAAGTAGCGGCGAACGCGGGTGTCGTCGGAACTCTGGGGCGCTCTGGGCCTGCTGTTGGTGATCGAGGGCGTCCTGCCCTTCCTGTCGCCTGGTCGGTTCCGCCGGGCGCTGCTCAATTTCGCGGCCGCCGAGGACCGCGTCATGCGCTGGGTGGGTCTCGGTTCGATGATCTGCGGGCTCCTGATTCTCAACGCAGTAAAATAGGCGGACCGCTGCTTTACGGGCGGGCGCGCACGGACTCCCTCATCACCATGGCCACCAAACGCTGGATGCTGCCCGACGGCATGGAGGAAGGTCTTCCTCCGGTCTCCTGGCAACTGGAGCGGCTGCGAAGGCGGCTGCTCGACCACTACCACGACGCCGGATACGAGCTGATCCTGCCGCCGCTGGTGGAGCACCTCGATTCGCTGCTCACGGGCAGCGGCGGCGACCTCGAGCGTCAGACCTTCAAGTTCGCCGATCCGCAGGGTGGTCGCATGCTCGGCATCCGCGCGGACATGACGCCGCAGGCCGCGCGCATCGCGGTGCGCCGCTACGCGGAGTCCAAGGTCGTGCGTCTCTGTTATCTCGGCACCGTGTTGCGCACGACACCCGACAGCCCCGGCGGCCCGCGCTCGCCGCGGCAGGTCGGCTGCGAGCTGTTCGGCGAGCCCGAGCTGCCCGCTGATCTTGAGGTGCTCCGGCTGATGCTGCGAACGCTCGCGCTAGCGGGCATGGCGCAGGTGCACCTGGATCTCGGTCACGTCGCGATCTACCGCGCTGTGATCGGCCGCCTGAGCCTCGACGCCGACGACGAAGCGGCGCTGTTCGGCATCCTGCAGCGGAAGTCGCACCCCGACCTCGCGGATTTCGGTCGCGCTCGCTCGCTCAACGGCGTGATCGAAGCTCTCGGTGCGCTGATGGACCTCAATGGCGATGTCACCGTGCTGCAACGCGCGCGGCAGACGCTGGCGCGCGGCGACGCGCAGATCGGGAAGGCGCTGGACACGCTCGAAGCCGCGGCCGCGAGCCTGAGCAAGGAATTCCCGGACGTGCCGATCCACGTGGACCTCGCCGAGTTGCGCGGCCTGCGGTATCACACGGGGCTGGTGTTCGCCGCATTCGTGCCCGGCTACGGCCGCGAGATCGCGCGGGGCGGGCGCTACGACGGCGTCGGCCGCGAGTTCGGCCGTGCGCTGCCGGCGACCGGGTTTTCGGCGGACATGAACGAACTGCTGCGGCTGGGTGCCAGCGAGTGAACGGATCGTGCGCATGTCGCGCGTCGCGTTTTTTGATGTGCTTCGCGGATTTTTCTGAAGGATCGGGCAATGGGTAAGAGCGTCGTGGTCATCGGTATCCACGGCTGCGCCTCGGCGCGGCCGACAAAGCAAGCGGGGGCCCGCCCCGTTGAGCGCCAGGAGCAGAATCATGGGTAAGAGTGTTGTCGTCATCGGCGCTCAATGGGGCGACGAAGGCAAGGGCAAGGTCGTGGATCTGCTCACCGACCGCGTGCAGGCGGTCGTGCGCTTCCAGGGCGGGCACAACGCCGGCCACACGTTGGTGATCAACGGCGTGAAGACCGCGCTCAATCTGATCCCCTCGGGAATCATGCGGCCGAACGTCGCCTGCCTGATCGGCAACGGCGTGGTCCTGTCGCTGCCCGACCTGATCAAGGAGATCGAGAAGGTGGAGGCCACCGGCGCGTCGGTGCGCGACCGCCTGAAGATCTCCGAAGCCACGCCGCTGGTGCTGCCGGTGCACGCCAAGCTCGACCAGGCGCGCGAACGTGCGCGCGGCGAAGCCAAGATCGGCACGACGGGCAAGGGCATCGGCCCGGCCTACGAGGACAAGGTCGCGCGCCGCGCCATCCGCGTGGGCGACCTGTACCACCGTGACCAGCTCGCCGCCAAGCTCGGCGAGTTGCTCGCCTTCCACAACTTCGTGCTGCTCAACTACTTCAAGGAATCGGCGGTCGATTTCCAGGAGACGCTCGATGCCCTGATGGGCTACGCCGAGGTCATCCGGCCGATGGTCGCGGACGTCACCGAGCTGCTGCGCCTGCACCTCAAGCGCGGCGACAACGTTCTGTTCGAGGGCGCGCAGGGCGCGCTGCTCGACGTCGATCACGGCACGTATCCCTACGTCACGTCGAGCAACACCACCGCGGGTGGCGCCTCGACCGGGTCCGGCGTGGGTCCGCGCGCGCTCGACTACGTGCTGGGCATCGTCAAGGCCTACGCCACGCGCGTCGGCTCAGGTCCGTTTCCCACCGAGCAGGAAAACGAGATCGGCCAGCACATCCGCGAGAAGGGCCAGGAATACGGCACCGTGACCAAGCGTCCGCGTCGCTGCGGCTGGTTCGATGCGGTGGCGGCGCGCCGCTCGATCTTCAACAACAGCGTCAGCGGCCTTTGCGTCACGAAGCTTGACGTGCTGGACGAACTCGACACGCTGCGCATCTGCACCGGCTACAAATTGAATGGCGTTCCCGTGGACGTCCCGCCGATAGGCGCCGAGGGTTTTGGCAACATCGAGCCGGTGTACGAGGAACTGCCGGGCTGGAAGTGCAACACCTTCGGTATGACCAAGTACGGCGACCTGCCGGTCGCCGCGAAGCGCTACCTCGACCGCGTGCAGGAGGTCACCGAGACGCGCATCGCGATCATCTCCACCGGTCCGGATCGCGAGCACACCATGGTGCTGCACCACCCGTTCGACTGAGGTCGCGACCGACGCCACGGGGCGTGATTCAAGTCGCGACCGCCTTAGCCGATACCCAATCCGGATAGTTCGTCGGATCGGCGGGCGTCGGCAAAGGTGGCAGCGAATGCTCAGGCAGCTCGGCAAGTTCGAGATCCAGCGCGTCCTGGGACAGGGCGGGCAGAGCACGGTGTTCCTCGCGCAGGACCCCCAGCTTCAGCGCTTGGTGGCGATCAAACTGCTGCGAGTGGATCGTGGGCAGACTCGACGCGCGATGCTGGACGAGGCGCGCATGGCGGGTGGGCTGCGGCATCCGGCCATTGCGGCTGTGTACGATGCGGGCGAAGACGGTGAGTCCGCCTACATCGTATTTGAGTACGTCGAGGGCCGTTCCCTCGACCGCCTGCTGCGCGACGAGGGTCCGATGGAAGCCGTCGCCGCGGCCGGGCTCATGGCCCAGGTTCTCGACGCGCTGACACACGCGCACGCGGCCGGAATCGTGCACCGCGATCTCAAGCCGTCGAACGTCATGGTCGAGGCTTGTGGTCGGCCGCGGGTGCTGGACTTCGGCGTCGCACTGCGCGCAGGCGGACACGATCGCACGCTGCCCGGCGCGCTTCTTGGCACCCCGGTCTACATGGCGCCGGAGTACATCGCGTCGGGCACGGTCGCTCCGTCGAACGATGTCTTCGCGGCCGGCCTCATGCTGTTCGAACTCGTGTTCGGGCGTCGCGCGATCGACGCCGGCACCGACTTCGAGGCGCTGCACCGGATCGTCAACGAACCGTTGACGTTTCCCGCCGACGCCTTCGAACGCGCCGACGAGCGCCTGATCGACGTCATCGCCAAGGCGACGGTCCGCGATCCGGTGATGCGCTATCCATCGGCGGCGGTCATGCGCCAGGCGCTGCTGGCCTGCATCGAGCCGGTTCAGCGCACGGCGCCGAGAGGCTCGAATTCCTCCGGCACCCTGGAGTTCCTGCTTCGCCGCATGCAGCACCGAAGCGACTTCCCCTCGATGTCGGCCGCGATGACCGCGGTCAACCGCCTCGCCCATTCCGAGCAGGGGGATGCGAACCGCCTCTCGGCTCTGATCCTCAAGGACTTCGCACTGACCAACAAGCTGCTGAGAGTGGCGAATTCGGCGCAATACAACAACGGCCGCAGCGGCGTGGTGAGCACCGTGTCGCGCGCGATCGTGGTGCTCGGGTTCGACGCCGTGCGCGGCCTTGCGATGTCCTTGCTGCTGTTCGAGCGCCTGCAGGACAAGAAGCACGCCGAGGCGCTCAAGACCGAATTCCTCAGGGTCATGCTCAACGGAATGGTCGCACGCGAGTTGTCCGTCTACATGCCTGGCGTCGCCGTGGAGGAATACTTCGTCTGCGCCCTCTTCCGCAACCTGGGCCGGTTGCTCGCGCAGTACTACCTTCGCGATGAGGCCGTGGCGGTCGAGAAACTGATGGCGAACGAAATGGTCGCAGAGGACTTGGCGTCGCGGCGGATCCTGGGTATCGACTATCGGGGACTGGGCATCGGCGTGGCGTGCAGCTGGGGATTCCCGCAGACGATCCTGCGGAGCATGGAACCGACGCCGCCTCCGCGCTCCCCGCCTGCGACAACCGAAGAGCGGCTACGTTGGGTCAGCGCCGTGTCAGAGCTGATCGCGTCAGCCATCGAGCACGCCGAGCCCGCGCAGCGGGCTGCAAGTCTGGTCAGGGTGACGAAGCCTTACGCCGCGGGCGTCGTGCTCGACGAGCGTGCCCTGCTCGGCTTGGCCGAACGCGCAATCCTCGCGACTGCCGAAGTGGCCGATGCGCTGCAACTCGACCTGCGGGCCTCGGTACTGGGACGCCGGCTGGCGGGCAACAAGCCGCCGGCGCGCCTCGGGACCGACGCCGCCGCGGCCGAGGTCGGTGGCACGCAAGCAGTACCCGCAGCGAGCGTCGAAGACGCGCGGATGGTGCTTGCCTCCGGAATCCAGGACATCACGGACGGGCTGCTGGAGGAGCTCGGGCAAGCCGATCTGCTGCGCATCGTGGTCGAGACCGCTTACCGCGCACTGGGCCTGCGCCGCGTGCTGATGTGCCTGCGCGACGAACGCGACGGCAGCTTGGCGGGCTGCTACGGCTTCGGCCAGGGAGGCGCACGGCCCTGGAGCCGATTTCGCGTGCAGTGCAACGGCGACGACCTGTTCGCGATGATGATCTCGCGCAACGTGGACCTGCTCGTCCACGATGCCGACGAGCCCAAGGTGCGGGAGCGCCTGCCTGCCTGGTACCTGGAAGGATTCGCGGCACGGTCGTTCCTGATCATGCCGATGCGACGCGGCGACAGCCCGGTCGGCCTGCTCTACGCCGATCAGGAGGGACCGGGCGGCATCCGTATCGGGGAGGCGGAGTTTGCGCTGCTCAAGACCCTTCGAAACCAGGCGGTGCTGGTACTGAAGCTGGGCCGCTGAGCGGAGCAGCGCCCTTGGCGTTCGCGGGCAAAACCGGGTGCCGCCACCTTTCCTCCAGGCGCACGTCGTCCCGCGATTCAGTGCGGGCGGTGCCGGTAGTGTTCCGGCACCTCGAAATCCCCTGACCAGATACCGCGGTGGGCGGCCTTGGCCTGCGACTGCTCGCGCGCGTACGCGCCCTTGCTGTAACGCGCGTAGTCGGTCGCCCAGCCCTCGCGGACCATCCACTCGTTGATGCTGCGCTGGCGGGTCGAGCACCTCGCGACCATGCGGCCGTAGCGGTCCACATCGACTTTCACGCACTGGACCGTGGTGCCGTCGAGGTGTTCGCGCAGGGCAGCCGTCGCGGCGTAGCCGCAGGCCCAACGCTGCTTGCCGCGGGCGCAGGTCTGCTTGAACTCGGGCGCGTCGATGCCCCACAGGCGGATGCGTTGCCTGCCGATCTCCAGGCTGTCGCCGTCGACCACCTTGGCGGTACCGCCGATCGATGGGGCACACAGCGCAGGCAGCGCGCAGGCGATCAACATGACGGCGAGGACGCTTCGCGCGCCCGCCATCGACGATGACGCCGGTCGATGCGGGTCAGGCACCCGCCGCGGGGCAGGTCGTGACGGGGGGCGTCCGGGAAAGGCCTTCTAGCCCGCGGCCGATCTGCGCGGCGAGACCCGCGATCGTGCCGCGGTAGGCGATCACGAGGTTTGCGTAGTCGCCCGCCGAGGCTTGCTGAAGTTGCGACAGACAGGTGAGCGCGGCCGTCTTGGCTTCCGTGTCGCGAAGGCTCCAGGCCGCCGATACCAGCGCCTGTCCGTCCGGCAGGGATTCGAATCGCTGCACGTCCACGCGCACGCGCACCAGGCGGGTTCCGCCCGGCGCGCCCACGCGGCCCACGTCAACGGCGCCGTAGTGTTCCTGGAGCTGCTGCGCCAGCGCCGCGCCGATTTCGTCGGCCAGCGGCGCGCGCCAGCGATGGTCTTCGGTCAGTTGGCTGCGCCCGTCCGCGCTGGTGATCACCAGCTGCGGGATGTCGGCGCCGCGCGGTACGCTGACCGGGTCCAGGGAAATCGCCAGCCGCGGCGTCGCCGGCGCGGTCTGCACCGGCGTCGCGGCAGAGAGCGTGTAGAGGTGGATGACCGGCGACGTGCCACAGGCGCTGGCCAGCAGGGCGGCGCCGCACAGCGGCGCAAACCGCCAGCCTGAACCCGGGGAGCGAGAGATCATCGTGCGGGTTCCTCGACGTGGGGCTCCTTGGCCTCCGGGCGGCCCCGGATCAACGACTCGGGATGGCGTTGCAGGTAGTCGGACAGGTCGCGCAGCGACCGCACGGTGCGTTCGACCTCGATCAGGGTGCGCCGCATGTCCTGCTGGATCGGCGCATCCGCGGAGGTCAGCGAGCCGCGCGCGGACTCGAGCGTGTCGCGCGCTTGCTTGAGAGTCTCGGTCGCCGCGGGCGCAACCTCGCCGTCGAGCTTCTTCATCAGCGCGTCGGCGTTGCCGAGCGCCGAGTTCAGGCGCTTGCCGATCTCGTCGAACGGGATCTGGTCCACCTTGGACACGATGTCGGTGATGCGGGTCTGGATCTGGTCCAGGCTCGCCGTCTCGGTTGGAATGCGCAGCGGACGTTCCTTCGAGTCGAACTCGCTCTTGGAGGGCTTGGGCGGGAAGTCCAGCGCCACGTACAGCTGACCCGTGATCAGGTTGCCGGCACGCAGCTGGCCACGCAGGCCGTGCTCGACCATGTGCACGAACAGCAGCTCGGGTTGGTTTTCCTCCACTTCCTCGTCGTCCGCGACGATCTCGGCGTACGCGCGTCCCATGCGCCGGGGATACAAATCCGCGGACACCTCGGAGTAGAAGCGCTTGCGCTGCGAATCGAAGCCCAGGTCCACCCGCGTGATGCGTCCCAGCGCCGTGCCCTTGAAGTCGATCGGCCCGTCGACGGCGAGGCCGCGCACCGACTCGAAGAAACGCATGCGGATTGGCATCACCACGGCGTCGCGCGGCGCCAGTGCGGACGCCTGGTTGGGATAGAGCGAGAAATTCGCGCCGTCCTGGACGGGCTTGGTGTCCACCTCGGCGTCGGGGGACGCCAGTGACTGGAAGGCCACTCCGCCCGCGAGCAGCGTCACGACGGACTGCGTGTCGAGCTTAAGCCCGTTGGCATCGAACGACAGGTCGATGCCGCTGGCCGACCAGAACTGCGTGTCGCTTTTGACGAAGCGATCGTAGGGTTCCTCGATGAACACGATCACGTTGACGTATTTTCCCTCCTTGTCGAGTTCGAAGCCCAGCACCCGTCCCACCGGCACGCGCAGGTAGTACACCGGTGAGCCGATGTTGAGCGAGCCCAGGTCCGAGGTCGTGAGGTTGAAGCGCCGGCCCTTCTCGTCGTTGGTCAGGATCGGCGGATCCTCCAGACCGGTGAACCGGCGCTGCGAGTCGGTGGATTTGCCCAGGTTCACGCCGATATAGGTGCCGGACACCAATGTCTTGAAGCCCGAAATGCCGCCTAGGTCCGCGCGCACGCGCACCACCCAGAACTGCGTGTCCTCAACCGCGATGCTACCCGCCTCGCTGTTCAGGGCTACTTTGGCCACCACGTGGCTGCGGTCGTCCGACATCTCCACGCTCTTGACCTTGCCCAGCACCACGTCCTTGTAGCGGACCTCGGTCTTGCCCGCGTCCAGGCCCTCGGCGGTCTTGAACGAGATCTTGATCGTCGGGCCGGTTTCGAGATAGGCGCGCACCAGCAGCAGCACCCCGGCGAGGCCTGCCACGATTGGCACCAGCCAGATCATCGACGGCCGCCCGCGCCCGCGCCGGCGCACGATCGGTTCCGGCAGTTCGTCCACGTTTGGGCGTGCGGGTTCTTGGGGCAAGTCAGTCATCGTGCAGCGAGCCTTCTGCGGCGTCCCAGATCAGGCGTGCATCGAAGCTCTGCGCGGCGAACATGGTCATCACCACCACGGCGCCGAAGGCGGCCGCACCCGGGCCCGGGTCGATGTGTGCGAGCGTCGAAAACTGCACCAGCGCGACCATCAGCACCACCACGAAGATATCGAGCATCGACCATTGACCTACCCACTCCACCAGCCTGAACAGGCGCGTGCGCCGACGACGGCCGGTGACCCAGCCGAACTGGACGCTCAGCAGCAGCACGACGAGGACCGCGATCTTTGTCAAAGGCACCACGATGCTGGCAACGAACACGATCAGCGCCAGGTCCCAGGAGCCTTTTGCCCACAGGGCAATCACGCCGCTGATGATAGTGTCCTGGCGATCGTCGAACAGCGTCTTGGTATGCATGATCGGCAGCGCGTTCGCCGGGATGTACAGCAGGATCGCGGTGGCCAGGAAAGCCCAGGTGCGCGCAACGCTATCGGGCTTGCGCGCGTGCAGAGCCTGACCGCAGCGTGGGCACTCGACCTCGAGGCCCTGCTCGGGCGCCCGGCACACCAGGGCGCAGACCGGGCAGCGCAGAATGCCCAGTTCGCGGGCCGTGAGCACCGCGTGCGGATCACTGCTCATCCGGACACCTGGTCTGCGTTTTCCCACAGGCTCTCGGGATCGAAACCCGACAGCAGCGTGAGCAGGACGGTCAGGATCGCGAAGCCGGCCAGGCCAGCGCCGGGGATCACGGTGGTCTCGCCGCCGAGCTTCACCAGCGCCACCACGACGCCCAGCATGAACACCTCGATCATGCTCCACGGCCGGATCATGCCCAGCGTGTGCATTGCCACGCGCAGTGCCGGCGGACGGCGCCCGACCTGCAGGTGGGCCAGCACGAGCATCTCGAGCAGGATGTGCAGCATCGGGAACACCAGGGCGCACAGCGCCGCGAGCGCGGCGACGGGTTCGGCCCCGCTCTTCCAGGTTGCCGAGAGCGCCTCGAACAGGGAGGCCTGCGTGGACTCGCCGCGCAGGTCGATCTCGACGATCGGGTTGAAATTGGCGATCAGGTAGGCGATCGCGGAGGCGATGGTCAGCGCGAGCCAGCCGTCGAGGTGCCGGTGGCGCTCGGTGTACAGCACGGTGCCGCAGCGCACGCACTCTGCCCGCGCCCGCGCAGCCAGGCGAACGCGCCGGTGCACGGCGTCACAGTGTTCGCAGACCGCGATGGAGGAGAGTTTCACGGCATTGCTGTCCTCGGCGCGCCGTGCCAGTCACGAAAATCCCTGGGCGAATTCATCGGCGTACTCGTGGGGAAGAGCACTAGGTTCAATGCCGCGCGGGTCGCGGTCAATTCGGGCGGCGCCGCAGTGCGGGCTGCCTGGATCGAAGTGCGTGTGGCGGCGGTCATATCGATCGTCCATGAGCCGCCCGGATGAGTGCACGCTTACTGCGACGATTGCGCCTGCGCCCACATCACCGCGTGCCGGCGGCCTGTCGACTGGCCGGGCAGGGCGCTCCGGTACTACGCCAGGGAGCCCAGGCCGCGATAGCAGTCGGCCGGCCGAGGTGCAGGGGAAGTGCAAGCGGAATCGCCGAGGCATCGCAGCTCCTGCGTGCCGTCGCGGTGGCCGACGAACAAGCTTTTTCTCGTCGGCGGGCAGAACGAAATGCCAACGACATTTCGACGGCCTGGAAGGAGATTCGTCATGAGGCTGAAAAGACGGCGATCTAGGGTCGTGCTCCACACCACCGCTATAGGGGAATCTGGAGATGAAGTTCATCAGGAAGTCGGCGTTGCTCGCCGCGCTGCTCGGCGTTTGCATCGTGCCCCTGGGTGCGTTTGCACAATCGGACGGTCGCGGTGACGACAAGCGCGAAGGGAAGCTCGCGCTCGCGGTCTTCGGCGATTGGCCTTACAGCAGGATCCTCCTCGACAACGCATCGCTGCTGATCAACTCGATCAATGCCGATTCGAAAGTGAGCCGAGTGATTCACGTTGGCGACATCCACTCCGGCAGCATGCCCTGCACGAGTGCCGGCATCCTGCCGCCCATCTCCGCTTCCAATCCCGGCTGGAACCAGGGGGTCTACGCACTGATGCAACGCATCCTTCCGCCGGTGGTGTACCTGCCGGGCGACAACGAATGGGTCGACTGCCACAAGAGCAAGCAGTTCAGCAGCGGCGACCCTTTGAAGGAACTCGCCAGCGTTCGCCAGCTTTTCTTCGCTAGGCCGGGGCGGACCCTGGGATTCAACGAAGCCGAGGTGATCTCGCAGGCGGAGAGTTACGACGTCGGTCACCCCGAAGACGCCGAGTACGTGGAGAACGTGCGCTGGCAGATGGACAAGACCACGTTTGTGACGCTCAACGTACCGGGGGGTTCCAATGATGACCAGTCGCCCTGGACCGGCGTCTTCGCCAATCCCGACGCCCAGGCCCACGAACGAACGACGCGCGATGCGGCCAACCTGCGCTGGCTGCGGGCTGCGTTCGATGCTGCCGGCAAAAATCGTTCGAAGGCCATGGTCATCGCCTTGCAAGCCGACATGTGGGATCCGGAGGCAACCGCCGTAGGCGGCGCTGGACTGGGCGGCTACACGACGCTGGTTCGCGCGATCGCGGACTTCACGCTGGCATTCGGCAAGCCGGTGCTGCTGATCAACGGCGACTCGCACGTATATTTTTACGATCATCCGCTCGCGGACCCGACCAACAGGACGGGCCTGATCCACGGCACGCCCGCAGTTCCCAACCTGACGCGTATCACCGTGCAGGGATCGACGACGGCACCGGCGGAATGGCTGCGGCTGACCATCGACACGCAGGCGCCGACTGTCTTCAGCTGGCGCAACGTTCCCTATTGCCGCGATCCGCTGACGAGCTGCGAGTAAATGGAATGATGAGAGACCGGAGCGCGCGAGCGCTCCGGTCTCTTCATGACTTTAACCGGAGCCGGACCTGGAACGGCGACCGGAAGGCGTCTGGAACGAGCGGCACGAGCGGATGCCCGCATTGCGGATAGCCGCGGCGGCATGCTGTCGTCGCCCGTCGTAGTGCAACGCCGGCGAGACCGCGAGCCACAGCGCGTTCCTTGCAACCAGAATCGACGTCCCCGCTGTCCCCGGACGGTCCTGTCGCAAGTCCCTCCGCTCCCCGGCGCGAAGTCGCCGTCCGACCCTGCCAGAGCAACTCGTGGCGGGGAGGGCGAGGCCTCGCGCAGAACCGGCCGCGCACCGAGCGCGGTCGGATGGCGGGAACGAAAAAACCCCGCAAAAGCGGGGTTTTTCCTGCGTTCTACGACGCGTACGGCCTATGTTATGGTGCCGAGAAGAGGACTCGAACCTCCACGGTTTTACCCGCCAGTACCTGAAACTGGTGCGTCTACCAATTCCGCCATCTCGGCATGGCGCCCTACCGGACAGGCCGGAGCGACAAGGGCGCGAATTCTGGGGATGCGGTCCATCGATGTCAATGAAACGAAAGAACAACAAGCAAAACGACGACTGGCGCGGCCAGGATCCTGCCTTCAAGGCCGAGTCCGAACGCTACGCCGACCCCATTCCCTCCCGGCAACTGATTCTCGACCGACTCGAGAAGCACGCCGGTCCGCTGACCCTTGATGATCTCATCGGCAGCTTTTCGCTGACCAAGCTCGACCAGCAGTCCGCGCTCGACAAACGCCTCGCCGCTATGGTTCGCCAGGGCGAACTGGTGCAGAACCGTGTCGGGGCTTACGGCCCGCTGGGCAAGATGAACGCGGTGGCCGGCACGGTGCAGGCGCATCGCGACGGCTTCGGCTTCCTGGTGCCCGACACCGGTCCGCCCGACATCTTCCTGCCGCCGCGGCAGATGCGCGAACTCATGAACGGCGATCGCGCGCTGGTGCGCATCACGGGCACCGACTTCAAGGGCCGGCCGGAAGGGTCGGTCGTGGAAGTGCTGACGCGCACTTCGCGCCAGGTCGTCGGACGCCTGCACATCGAGCAGGGCGCCTCGTACGTGATCCCCGACAACCAGCGCGTGCAGCAGGACCTGTTGATCCCGCCGGATGCGCGAGGAGCGGCCAAGCACGGGCAGATGGTGGTCGCGGAGATCACCGCACCGCCGGGACATCGCACGCTGCCGGTGGGCAAGGTGATCGAGATCCTGGGTGAGCACCTGGCGCCCGGCATGGAGATCGAGGCGGCCATCCGCGCGCACAACCTGCCGCACGTGTTCGCCGACGACGTGCTGCGCGAGGCCGAGGCCATCCCGAACACGGTGCAGCCGAAGCAGCTGGAAGATCGCGTCGACCTGCGCAAGCTGGGTCTGGTCACGATCGACGGCGCCGACTCGCGTGACTTCGACGACGCCGTGCACGCGCGAAAGGTGCGATTCACCGGCGGCTGGCTGCTGACGGTGGCCATCGCCGACGTAGCCGCATACGTCCGACCCGGCTCGCCGCTGGACCGCGAGGGCGCCGAGCGTGGCAATTCGGTCTACTTCCCGGACCGCGCGATCCCGATGCTCCCGGAGAAGCTCTCGAACGGTCTTTGCTCGCTGAATCCCAACGTCGACCGGTTGTGCATGGTCTGCGAGATGCGCGTGAATTCGAGCGGCGAGGTCACCAAGTCGCGCTTCTTCGAAGGCGTGATGAAAAGCGACGCGAGGCTGGTGTACGAGGACGTCGCCGCTGCACTCGCCGGTGAAGAGGCGCGCGTGCCGGAGAAGGTGCTGCCGGCGCTCAAGGTTCTCGACGACTGCTTCGCCGCGCTGTTCACCGCGCGCGAGCGGCGCGGCGCGATCGACTTCGAATCCAGCGAGACCAAGATCGTGTTCGGCGCCGACCGCAAGATCGAGCGCATCGTCGCCGTGCAGCGCAACCGCGCGCACCGGCTGATCGAGGAATGCATGATCGCGGCCAACGTGGAAGCGGCGAAATTCGTCGGCAAGCACAAGCTGCCGGCGCCGTACCGCATCCACGAGAAGCCGGACGCGATGAAGGTGCAGGCCCTGCGCGAGTTTCTGCAGGCGCAGGGATTGAAGCTCGGCGGCTCCGAGCGCCCCGAGGCGCTGGACTACGCCAAGCTCATGGCGCGTTGCAAGGACAAGCCGAACCGCAGCCTGATCCAGACCGTGATGCTGCGGTCGTTGATGCAGGCGCGCTACAGCGCCGACAACAACGGGCACTTCGGCCTGGCGCTGGAGCATTACGCGCACTTCACCTCGCCGATCCGCCGCTATCCCGACCTCTTGCTCCATCGCGGGCTCAAGCACCTGATCCGGCGCGGCAAGGTCAGCGACTTCATGTATTCGACCGCCGACATCGAACGCCACGGCGCGCATTGCTCGATGACAGAGCGGCGCGCCGACGACGCCACCCGTGACGCGGTGGTCTGGCTCAAGTGCGAGTACATGAGCGACCGCGTCGGCGAGGAGTTCGACGGCGTGGTGTCGGGCGTGGCGCCGTTCGGGCTGTTCGTGGAGCTCGGCGGGCTGCATGTGGATGGACTCATCCACGTCAGCAGCCTGTCCAACGACTACTACAAGTTCGAGCAACGCCACCACCGGCTCATCGGTGAGCGCACCGGCCGGGTCTACAACCTGGGCGATGTGGTCCGGGTCAAGGTTGTACGGGTAAACCTCGACGAGCGGAAGATCGATCTGGAAATCGCGGGCAGCGCAAAAAGTTCATCACCGATTAAGGGCGCTGCCGCAGAATTGCGCCACAAGCCGCAGCGCGGGGGACAACAACGCGGCGGTCAACAACAGGGAAAAAAGCGTCGATGAACATGATCAAGTCTTTGCTGGTGTCTGCCCTCGTCGTCGGTGTGGCCGGCTGCGCGGAGGATCCCCACCGCCGTGCCGAGGCCGGTGCCGGTATCGGCGCCGTGGTGGGCGCGGTGCTCGGCAACAACGTCAGCCACGCCAAAGGTGCGCCGATCGTGGGCGCGGTCGTCGGCGCCATCGCCGGCGGTGCGGTCGGCAACTACATGGACAAGCAGCAGCGCGAGCTGGAGCAGCAGCTTTCCGAGGAAGCCCGCAACAACGAACTGCAGATCGTGCGCCTGTCCGGCGACGCGCTGAAAATCGGCATTGCCAGTGACGTCAGCTTCGACGTTGGCAGCGCGACGCTCAAACCGGACGCGCTGAACACCTACGGGAAGATCGCCAACATCCTGAAGTCCTACGACAAGACGGTTATCCACGTCGTCGGCCACACGGATACCAGCGGGAGCAGCGAGTTCAACCAGAGCCTGTCGGTGAACCGTGCCGCTTCAGTGAGCAGCTACCTGGCGCAGAGCGGCGTGCCGCAGACGCGCATCCGCGAAGAGGGCCGCGGCGAGCGCGAGCTGGCGGTGCACACCGCCGACGGCGTTCAGGAAGCGCGCAACCGCCGCGTAGATATTGTGCTCAAGCCGGTGGTCGAGGGTAACGAGGCCGCCGCCTGGACGCCGCCCCCCTATCTGGGCGGCTGATCGTCCGGCGGTTCTCCTTCGGGGCGCTTCGGCGCCCCGATTCATTTGCGCGCCCCGTTATGTCGGGCGATCTCCGATAATCCCCGCTCTTCCGACCGAATGAGCGAATCGCCATGAGCCCGACGAAAAAGCTGGTCTGCATCGCACTGCTGGGCGCAGGCCTCGGCGCCTGTGGCGCGTCCAAGGATGCCTCCGCCGACAAGGCGCCGCCCTCGAGGGCGGGCACGGGCCGCGCGGAGACCGCGGGCATCCGCAACACCGAGAACATCGGCTACGCGGGCAACGCGATCGCCGGCAAGGTCGACTCCGTGCTGAACAACAACGACAAAACGGTCGAGGAGCTCGACAAGAAGATCGAAGCCAGCGAACAGGGCAACTGATGTCGGAGCACTACATCGGCGGTTTCCACGCCGTCCTCGCCGCGCTCGAAGACGCCGCGAAGAAGCCCTTCGAAGTCCTGCTCGCCGATAGTCGCAACGACGAGCGCTCGCGCCGCGTGCGTGAACTGGCCTCGGGCCTCGGGATCGCGGTGCGCACGGTTGGTCGCTCCGACCTGGACCTCAAGGTGCCCGGCCTGCGCCACCAGGGCGTGCTGGCCCTGATGCCGCAGGTGGAACTCGCCGGCGAGCAGGTGCTGGACTCGCCCGCCGACGAGGGCCGCATGTTCCTGGCGCTCGACGGCGTGCAGGACCCGCACAACCTGGGCGCCTGCCTGCGTACCGCCGAGGCGGCGGGCGTGAGCGCCGTGATCATTCCCAAGGATCGTGCGGCGAGCCTGACGCCGGTGGCGCGCAAGGTCGCGGCAGGTTCGGCGGAACGCGTGCCCCTGGTCTCGGTGACCAACCTGTCGCGCACGCTCGAGCGCCTGAAGGAACGCGGTTACTGGCTCACCGGCCTCGCCGGCGAGGGCGAGGAGACGATCTACGACGTGGATTTTCGGGGGCCGCTGGTGCTCGTGCTGGGCGCCGAGGGCGAGGGCCTGAGGCGCCTGACGCGCGAGACCTGCGATCGCGTCGTGCGCATCCCGATGCTGGGCAAGGCCGAGAGCCTCAACGTGTCGGCCGCCGCCGCAGTGTGTCTCTACGAAGCGTTTCGGCAGCGGCGCGCGTCCAACAAGAAAGGCTGAGCCGGGCATGAAACGCGTGCTGTGGATCGGCCTGCCGTCCCTGCTGATCGGCCTGCTCGGGTGGTGGTGGTTACAGCGGCCGGACCTGCCGGTCGATCCGCGCGAGGCGGCGGCCGATGCCGCGGCCTCGGCCGGGGGCGGCGCGGACGGTAGCGCTACCGGTTCCATCCCCGATGCGGCCGAATCCCGGGTGGTGCAGACCGTCGCGCCCAGCGGCGTGCCCCTTCGCGTCGAGAAGCGGCCGCGCATCGACCTGCCCGCTCCGCCGTACGCGGCCCGCGTCGCCGAACTGCAGGCTGCCTCGGACCGCGGCGACCCGGTCGCGCGTTATCAGATGGGGACCATGCTCTACCAGTGCCGGGACGTCCCGGTCGACGAGGCCGCGCTGTCCAAGGGCGTCGAGGAAATCCACCAGACCCGCACGCACGATGGCTGGGAGGTGTCCGACCCGGCGCAGGAGGAGCAGGCCCTGCGCACCTCGTACGCGAACTGCCAGGGGGTGCCGGCCGAGGCGCGCGCTCGCTTCCGCGACCTGCTGCGCTCGGCGGCGGACCAGGGCCTGATCGAGGCGCAGCTGAACCTGATGTTCTACCTGCCGCAGTCGAATTATTGCCAGTTCATCGAGGACTGCACGCAGCAGCAGGTGAAGTTCATGGCGAACCTTCGGGAGGAGGCCCGGGTCAACGTCACCAAGGCGTTGGAGGGGGGCTCGGTGGAGGCCCTCCGGACGGTCGGCGGCTGGGCGCTGAACGAGGAGATGGGCACCCCGGACGAGGTAGAGGCCTACGCTCATTTCAGCGCCTACGACCAGATCCAGCAGGCCACGGGCCAGGAGCGCGAGCTCGGCGTCATGCTCGCCGGCATCAGGGCGCGCCTGCGGCCGGTGGACCTGGAGCGGGCAGAAGCGCGGGCCATGGAACTGCTGTCGAACCCCAAGTGCTGCGTGCTGACGCGGTGACCAAATTCGCACTCCGCATTGATCGAAGGTCCGGCTTCCCCTAGACTGCGCGCCCCTTTCGCCGGCCCTCCGGTCGAGAGGCCTGTCCCACCGATCGCACTACGGGGGACTGCCCCGGGGTCTAGAAACCCCGACATCCACAGGAGTTTGCATGCGTCATTATGAAATCGTGATCATGGTGCACCCGGACCAGAGCGATCAGGTCCCGGCCATGACCGAGCGTTACAAGGCGATGGTCGAAGGCGATGGCGGCAAGGTTCACCGCCTGGAAGATTGGGGTCGGCGTCAACTGGCTTATGCCATTGCCAAGCTGCACAAAGCTCACTACGTCCTGATGAACGTCGAGTGCTCCGACAAGGCCTTGGCCGAGCTGGAGAACGCCTTCCGCTTCAACGACGCGGTCATCCGCAAGCTCGTGGTCCGCAAGACCGAGGCGGAGTCGGTGCAGTCGCCGCTGTTCAAGCTGCCCGAAGAAGACAAGAAGCCCGAATACAAGCAGCGTCAGCAGGCCGAACTGGCCGCAGCTGACGCGGCGGCCACCGAGGAGGCCGAATAATGTCGCGCATGTTCCGTCGCAAGAAGTCCTGCAAGTTCACCGCCGAAGGCGCCACCAGCATCGACTACAAGGATCTGGCCACGCTCAAGCAGTACATCGGGGAGAACGGCAAGATCGTTCCTGCTCGCGTCACCGGCACACGCACGCGCTTCCAGCGCCAGCTGTCGGTCGCGATCAAGCAGGCGCGCTTCCTGTCGCTGCTGCCGTACACCGACAAGCACGAGTAAGGAGAGCGCACCATGCAAGTGATCCTTCTCGAGAAGGTGAAGAACCTCGGCGACCTCGGCGACACCGTGAAGGTGAAGTCAGGCTACGGTCGTAATTTCCTGCTGCCGCAGGGCAAGGCGCTGCCGGCCACCGAGCCGAATCGCAAGGTGTTCGAGACGCGCAAGGCCGAGCTTGTGAAGAAGGCCTCGGACTCGATGAACGCCGCGAAGATCCGCGCCGAGAAGCTGGCCGGCAAGACGCTGACCATCAAGGCCCTGGCGTCCGACGAAGGCAAGCTGTACGGCTCCGTCGGTCCGGCCGAGATCGAGCACGCCGCCCATGCGCTGAAGCTCGACGTGGAGAAGAGCGAGATCGACATGGTCACCGGCCCGATCCGCGCCACTGGCACGTTCACCGTCGCCGTGCGGCTGCACTCTGAAGTCGAGACCAGCCTGACGATCATCGTCGAGGAACAGCGCGGCGCGTAAAGCTCCTGCGCCGCGGTTCACGGCCCGCCTCGCGCGGGCCGTTTTGTTTGTGGGATCTCAAAGGCTTTCAGCACAAACGCGAAAAAGAAAAGGAAAGGACGAGAGGTTTTTTGTTGCTTCGCTCTCTTGATTCTTCGGTGCTTTATTCTCTTGGTCCTTCGCGCTTTTGTGCGCCATTGCATTGAATTTTTTTCCCGCCGAGACGGCGACGCGCTATGAGTCGCCCGCACACAACCCGCACACACAAATCCCACAGGTCTGCCCACAGTCGAGCGCGCCCTCGGGCGCTAGACTTGCCTCATTCCTAGAGGCGATTCCCATGGCCCAGATTCGTTCGCTCACCCCGCCTCCCCGCCAGGCTCCCTATTCGATCGAAACCGAGCAGGCCGTGCTCGGTGGACTGCTGCTCGACAACCGCGCGTGGAACGACATCGCGGACCGTCTTTCGGAGCAGGATTTCTACCGTGCCGATCATCAGCTGATCTGGCGTGGCATCTGCGACCTCATCGGCGCGGCCAAGCCCTGCGACTTCGTCACGCTCACCGAGCACCTGCGCATCCGCGGACAGCTCGAAGAGGCCGGGGGCCTTTCCTACCTGGGCACGCTCGCCAACGAGACGCCGAGCGCCGCCAATGTCACGGCCTACGCCGACCTCGTGCGCGAACGCTCGGTGCTGCGCAGCCTGATCGCCGCGGGTGGTGACATCGCCGAGATGGGCTATCGCCCCGACGGCCGGGAGACGGCCGAGCTCATCGATCACGCCGAGCAGTCGGTGTTCGCCATCCGCGAGCGCGGCGCAAAGGGCAAGAGCGACTACCAGCGCATGCCCACGGTGCTCGATCAGGCCTTCGAGCGGATCCAGTCCGTACGCGACAACCCAGGCGGCGCCGCGGGCCTGCCCTCGGGGTTCAAAGAATTCGACAGGGCTACCTCCGGTCTCGGGCCCGGCGACCTGATGATCCTCGCGGCGCGCCCGTCGATGGGCAAGACCTCGCTGGCGATGAACATCGCGGAGAACGTCGCGATCGATCGCCGGATCGGCGTCGCGGTGTTCAGCATGGAAATGAGCGCCGAGCAGCTCGGCATGCGCGTGCTGTCGTCGCGCAGCGGCGTCGGTATGAGCAAGCTCAAGAGCGGCGACCTCGGCGACACCGAGATGGATGCGCTGACCTGGGCGATGGAACGTCTTCGCGAGTGCCCGCTGTTCATCGACGAGACCGGCGGCCTGTCGCCGATGGACCTGCGCGCCAAGGCGCGACGACTCAAGCAGCGCGAGAACATCGGCTTGCTGGTCGTGGACTACATCCAGCTCATGCAGGTGCCGGGCAAGGGCGACAACCGCGTGCAGGAGGTCAGCGAGATCTCGCGTCAGCTCAAGGCGCTGGCGAAGGAACTCGCGATCCCGATCATCGCGCTGTCGCAGCTCAACCGTGGCCTGGAGAATCGCGACAACAAGCGTCCGCGCATGTCGGATCTGCGCGAGTCCGGCGGCCTCGAGCAGGACGCCGATCTCGTGGTGTTCATCTACCGCGACTGGGTCTACGACAAGACCAAGGATGAGCGCGAGGCGGAGATCATCATCGCAAAGCAACGTAACGGTCCGCTGGCGACGATCCCGCTGACCTTCATCGGAGCCAACACGAAGTTCGAGAACCGCGTCGGCGGAGCCGGTTACGAATGATCCCGCGCGTCACCGCGACGGTGAACCTGTCGGCGATCCAGCACAACCTGCGACAGGTGAGAAAGCTCGCACCGTCCTCGCGCGTGATGGCGGCGGTCAAGGCCGACGCCTACGGTCACGGCGCGGTGCCGGTGGCGCGCGCGCTGGACGAGGCGGGCGTCGACACGCTGGCGGTGGCCTGCATGGAGGAGGCGCAGGAGCTGCGCGAGGCGCACCTGCGCGCGCCGATTACCCTCCTCGAAGGCGTGCTCTCGCCCGACGAGGCGGCGCTGGCCGCCTACGAGGGCATGCAGGTCGTCGTCCACGACTTCTGGATGATCGAGCTGCTCGAGGCCATGCCCAGCGGCTCCAACATCGCGGTGTGGTTCAAGCTCGACAGCGGCATGCACCGCCTGGGCTTTCCACTCGACGCCGTGCCCCGCCTGCGCCAGTCGCTCGCGCGTCATCCGTCCTGGCGCTTCCAGGGCTGGATCACGCACCTTGCGCGCGCGGATGAAACCGAGGCGTCTGCGACGACCGAGCAGATCGCCGCTTTCGACGGCGCGCTGGCCGGCGTGCCCGGCGCTCGTTCGATCGCCAACTCCGCTGGCCTCATCGCCTGGCCTGACGCGCGACGCGACTGGGTGCGGCCGGGCCTTGCGCTGTACGGTGCCAGCCCCTTGCCGGGCAAGACCGGTGCGGAGCTGGGCTTCCAGCCGGCGCTCAAGCTGGAGAGCCGGATTCTTGCGATCCGCACCTACGAGAAGGGCGAGCCGATCGGCTACGGCGCGTCCTACGTCTGCCCCGAGCGCATGCCCATCGGCGTGGTCACGGTGGGTTACGCCGACGGCCTGCACCGCGCGCTGCCCAATGGCTCGCCGGTGATCGTCCGCGGACGCCGCGCGCCGCTGGCGGGTCGCGTGTCGATGGACATGATCACGGTGGACCTGCGCGGCATCATCGATGCGCAGGTGGGCGACCCGGTGCTGATCTTCGGCGACGCGCTGCCGGCCGAGGAAGTTGCCGTGCGCGCCGGCACGATTCCCTACGAACTGTTCTGCGGGCTGACCAACCGCGTGCGCTTTCGGTATCTCGGCGGAGAGTAGTACCCGGCCCGGACGCGGTCCGGGGCTTCTTCTCGCCGACAGATCCCGTACTTCGTCAGGGCCACGCCGTTCCTACCCCGGCGGCCACTTCAGCGGACGCCCGCCCAGCACGTGCAGATGCAGATGGAACACGCTCTGCCCCGCTGCTGCGCCGTTGTTGATCACCAGCCGGAACGCATCGCCGTAGCCGGCATCGGCCGCGACCTTGTTGGCCACCAGCAGCAGGTGTCCCAGCAGCGCCTGATCCTCCAGCATGGCGTCGCACACTCGCGGCATTGGCTTGCGTGGGATCACCAGCAGGTGCATCGGCGCGGTCGGATTGACGTCCTTGATGACCACGCACTGCTCGTCCTCGTGCACGAAACTGGCAGGAATCTCGCGATCGATGATCTTCTCGAACAGCGTCTTGTTGGACATGCGGCCCTCGCGATGAACGTGTCGTGTCGCGAGTTTACGCAGTGTGGGCCGGGGTGGGACCGGGCGGTATTGCTACCATGCGCGCCTCCATGAGCTTCACTTCCGAGATCGACGATCGTCCGTTCACCGTCTACAAGCGGCTGCTGACGTATTCGCTGCCGCACTGGAAGGTGTTCGCCGCCGCGGCGCTGGGCATGGTCGCCGTGGCTTCGACCGAAGTGGGCTACATGAGCCTGCTCAAGCCGCTGCTCGACGGCACCTTCGTCAAGCGCGACCCGGAGACCATCCGGATCATGCCCTGGGCGATCATGGGCCTGTTCGTGATTCGCGGCATCGCGAGCTTCGCGGCGATCTACGGCATGAGCTGGGTTGCGCGCCGCGTGGTGATGGCGCTGCGTGGCCAGGTGTTCGAGCACCTGCTCGCGATGCCCACGCGCTTTTACGATCGCATGAGCACCGGCCAGCTCATTGCGCGGCTGACCTACCACGTCGAACAGGTCGCCGACGCCACCACCAATGTGCTGACCTCGCTGATCAAGGACGGCCTGACGGTCGTCGGCCTGATCGGCCTCATGTTCTGGCTCAACTGGAGGCTCTCGCTGTTCGTGATGATGGTCGCACCGGTGATCGCCGTGATCCTGCGCTACGTGTCGCGGCGCTTCCGCCAGGTGCAGAGGCGCATCCAGGAGAACGTCGGCGTGGTCACGCAGGCCGCCGAGGAAACCATCGGCGGGCAGCGCGTGGTCAAGGTGCATAACGCACAGCCTCTGGAGATCGCGCGCTTCGCCGTTGTCAACGAACGTGCGCGATCGCTGGCGATGAAGATCGTGGCGACCAAGGCCAGCAGCGAGGCGGTGATCCAGCTCATCGCCGCTGTGGCCCTCGCTTCGATCATCTTCGTGGCGACGCAGCCCGAGATGCTCGAGAAGATCACGCCCGGCACCTTCGTGTCCTTCATGGGCGCGATGCTGGGACTGCTGAGTCCGATCAAATCGCTGACCAACGTCAACGAGAAGCTGCAGCGCGGCATCACCGCGGCTGCCGACGTGTTCCGCCTGATGGCCGAGGAGCGCGAACCCGCCGGCGGTGATCGCGAGTTGGGGCGTGCACGGGGCTCGATCGAATTCCGCGACGTGCGCTTCCGCTACCGCGCCGAACTCACCGAGGCGCTGCGCGGTGTCTCGGTCAAGGTGAAGGCCGGCGAGACGGTTGCCTTCGTCGGCCGATCCGGGTCGGGAAAGTCCACGCTGCTCGCACTCGTCCCGCGTTTCTACGATCCGGATGCGGGCTGCGTGCTGCTCGACGACCACGACCTGCGCGAGTACCCGGTCCACCGCGTGCGCGCCCAGGTCGCCCTGGTCGATCAGCAGGTGCGCCTGTTCGACAGCACGGTGGCCGAGAACATCGCCTACGGCATGTCGCCGATACCGGACGAGGCGCGGATCATCGAGGCGGCGAAGGCCGCGCATGCCTGGGAATTCATCGAGAAGCTGCCCAAGGGGCTGAAGACGCCGCTGGGTCCAAACGGACAGACGCTCTCGGGTGGGCAGCGCCAGCGCATCGCGATCGCGCGCGCACTGCTCAAGGACGCGCCGATCCTGATCCTTGACGAGGCCACGTCGGCACTCGACACCGAGTCGGAGCGCCTGATCCAGGCGGCGCTCGACCGCTTGGTCGTGGGCCGTACGACCCTGGTGATCGCGCATCGCCTGTCGACGATCCAGAAGGCCGATCGCATCGTGGTCATGCAGGATGGCCGCGTGCTGGAGGAAGGCCGGCACGAGGAACTGCTGGCGCTCGATGGTCACTACGCGGCACTGCACCGGATGCAGTTCGCCGAAGTCGCCTAGTGTCCCGTCCGACAGATACCGCCGCGAATTCGTCGTGCATTTTCGCGCCTGACTGCGTTGTTCCTCGCCGTCATAGAACCCTCAGGGTTCGTCGTCGCACCATGCCCGTCGCGAAAATCCCGCGGCGAGTTCAGCGGCGTACTTATGGGACGGGACACTAGCCCGGTGCGCGACTGGCTCGAGCGGCGCTGGTACTCCCCCGGGCCCGCCCCGGTGGCGCTGCTACCGCTGGCCGCCTTGTTCGGCGCCATCACGCGCTCTAGGCGCGCGCGCCTGCAGTCGCGGGCGCAGCCGCTGGCCGCGCCCGTGATCGTGGTCGGCAACATCACGATCGGCGGCACCGGCAAGACGCCGTTCGCGATCTGGCTGGTGGAACGTCTGCGCGAATGGGGCTACCGGCCTGGTGTCGTCTCGCGCGGCTACGGTGGCAAGGCGCCGCGGTATCCGTGGCGCGTGACGGTGCGCACACCGGTGAACGAGTCGGGCGACGAACCCCTGCTGATCGCCACGCGCACCGCCGCCCCGGTGATGGTCGGCGCGGACCGCGTGGCAGCCGCGCGCGCCCTGATCGAGCAGGCCGGCGTGGACGTGATCGTCTCCGACGACGGCCTGCAGCACTACGCGCTCGCGCGTGCTCTCGAACTTTGCGTTATCGATGGCGCGCGTGGCCTGGGCAACGGCGCGCTGTTGCCGGCCGGCCCGCTGCGCGAACCGGTCGAGCGCCTGCAGGAGATTCCGCTGGTGGTGCTCAACGGCGGCGGCTTCGACCTGCGCTACCCGGCGCAGGTCGACATGCACCTGCGCGCGAGCGAGGCGGTGCCGCTGGCCGGCGGGGCCGCGATGAATCTGGATCGTCTCGTCGGCCAGCGCGTTCACGCTGTGGCGGGAATCGGCAATCCGCGGCGCTTCTTCGACATGCTGCGCGGGCGCGGCATCGAGGTGATCGAGCATGCCTTCTCCGACCACCACTCCTTCGGCAGCCAGGACATCCAGTTCCTGGACGGCGCCAGGGTGCTCATGACCGAGAAGGACGCCGTGAAGTGCCGCGGCTTCGCGGGGCCCGTGCATTACGCCGTGCCGGTGCGGGCCCAGATCGACGAATCCGGCGAGGCTCGCGTGCGGGAGCTTGTGCAACAATCCTGCGGCCGTCCGAACCGCTGATTGCAAGCCCGCTTTCCTTCCTTCCTCGTCTACCGTCCATGCTCGACAAGCGCCTCCTCGACATCCTGGTGTGCCCCGTGACGAAGGCGCCGGTCGAATGGCGGCCCGAGCACAACGAGCTCTGGTGCCGCGCCTCGCGCCTCGCCTACCCGGTGCGTGATGGCATCCCCGTGATGCTCGAGGACGAAGCGCGCACGCTGAGCGACGAGGAGCTCGGCTCCGCGCGATGAGATTCAAGGTCGTCATCCCGGCTCGGCTCGGCTCCACCCGTCTTCCGCGCAAGGTATTGCGCGACATCGCCGGCAAGCCGCTCGTGCGGCACGTCTGGGAAGCCGCGCGCGCCAGCGGCGCCGAGCAGGTCGTGATCGCCACGGACGAGGAGGGCGTCGCCGCCGCTGCGCGCGATTTCGGCGCCGAGGTGCGCATGACCGCGGCCACGCACCAGTCCGGGACAGACCGCGTCAACGAAGTTGCGCGCGCCGAAGGCTGGGAGCGCGACTGCGTGGTGGTGAACCTGCAGGGCGACGAGCCGCTGATGCCGCCGGCGCTGATCCGCGAGGCGGCGCGCCTGCTCGACGAGGATTCCGGGGCCGATATCGCTACGTTCTGCCATCCGCTTCACGCGGTGGAGGACTGGCTGAACCCGAACGTGGTGAAGCTGGTGATGGATCGGCGCGGCTACGCGCTGTACTTCTCGCGTGCGCCGCTGCCATGGAAGCGCGACCCGGTCGGCGCTTCGGAGCCGTCCGCGCACATGCCGCCGGAGCTGGCCTACCGCCACATCGGGCTGTATGCCTACCGCGTCGGCAGCCTGGCCCAATTCAGCGAACTGCCGCCGGGCGACCTTGAGCAGTGCGAGGCGCTCGAGCAGCTGCGGGCGCTGAGCCACGGGTTTCGCATCAAGGTGGGCGTCACGCAGAATCCGCCGCCGCGGGGCGTGGACACCGAGGAAGACCTCGCGGCTGTTGCCGCGATCTTGTCGCGGCGCTAGCTTCTTGCCCGTAGTCCCTATAGTTGTGACGAAGTACGGGATTCTGCTCGTCCAGGGACGAGAACTCGGACTTCGTCAGAACTAGGGTGACCGCGGGATCCTGCTCAATACTGCGACGCCGGCAGGCGGAACACCGCGCCGTCGAGTTCGTCGCTGACCGGCACCTGGCAGGTCAGCCGGCTGTTCGGTCGCACGTCGAGCGCACCCTCAAGCATCGCCGCCTCGTCCACGCCGACCGGCGGCGCCTTGTCGGTCCAGCGTTCGTCCAGGTAGGCGTGGCAGGTGGCGCAGGTGCAGCTCCCGCCGCAGTCCGCGAGGATGCCCGGCACCATGTTCCCGGTGGCCGCGAGCATCACGGATTCGCCGGTCTTGGCCTCGACGACGTGTTCCTTTCCGCTGGCTTCGATGAAGACGATCTTGGGCATCTTGGGACCGGTCTTAGTGCGCTCTGGCCCCGGACGGCGAAGGGGCGGGTGATGTTCTGGGGCGAGCAGCGTAATCGCGTCCGAGGTAGAGGTACATCGTCGGCACGACGAACAGCGTGAACGCGGTGCCGATCGTCATGCCCGCCGTGATCACCAGGCCCATGGAGAAGCGCGCGGCCGCGCCCGGCCCAAAGGCCGTCAGCAGCGGGATCATGGCCACGACCAGAGCGGCGGTGGTCATCAGCACCGGGCGCAATCGGATGCTGGTGGCTTCCTCGATCGCCTCGCGCTTGCCCATGCCCCCCTGCTGCAGCTTGTTGGCGAACTCCACGATGAGGATGCCGTGCTTGGTGATGACGCCCACCAAGGTCAGCAGACCGACCTGCGTGTAGAGGTTCAGCGTCATCCCGGGGAAATGCGTGAGCTGGAAGTTGTTGGTCATCCCGAAGATGTTGAGGAACAGCAGCGCGCCGCAGATCGACATCGGCACGCTCACGAGCATGATCAAGGGGTCGAGGAAAGACTCGAACTGCGCCGCCAGCACCAGGTAGATCACGATCAGCGCGAAGCCGAAGGTGTAGAGCATCGCCGAGCCTTCCTGCTTGAACTGGCGCGAGGTGCCCGTGTAGTCGATCTGCACGTCGGACGGCAGCGTTTCCTTCGCGATCGTCTCGAGCTCGGTCAGCGCCTCGCCCAGCGACACGCCCGGGCGCTGCACGCCCAGGATCGGCGCCGCGTTGAGCTGCTGCGCGTGGTTGCGCGATCGGGGCAGCACTTCCTCGTGCATGGTCACGATCGTCGACAGCGGCACCATGCTGCCGTCGCGGGCCCGCGTGTAGTAGTTCTCCAGCTGCTTCGGATCCAGGCGCTCGCCGCGCGTGACCTGCTGGATCACCTTGTAGCTGCGGCTGTCGAACGAAAATTTGTTGACCTCGCCGCCGGACAGCGCGGCCGACAGGTCGGCGCCGACGCGCGCCATGTCGATACCCATCAACGCAGCCTTGTCGCGGTCGATCTCGACCACCGCAGTGGGCAGGTTGATGCGCATTTCCGGGACCATGAAGATGAATTTCTTCGAGGCCATCGCCTTGCCGATGATCTCTTCGGCGAATTCCGCCATCTGCAGCGGCGCGCGCGTGGACTTGAGTGTGATCTCCACCGGATAGCCGCGGCCTGGCGAGGGCAGGGGAGGCGGCTGGAACACCGAGATGCGCAGCCCGGCATTGCTGGCCGTCGCGGCGGTGACGTCCTGCACGATCGCCGAGATGTGCCGATCGCGCTGGCTCCAGGGCTTGGCCATGATGCCGACGAAGCCCGTGTTGGGATCGGCGCTGAACAGTGCCGTGAACGAGAACAGGTTTTCCACGTCCTTGGTCTTGGCCACGATCTCGTGGATCGGCTTGAGCCACTGCTCCGTGTATTCGCGCGTGGCGAAGTTGTCGGATTCGATGAAGATGCCGAAGAAGCCGGAATCCTCTTCGGGCACGAGTTCGCCCGGCAGTCCCTTGAACAGGAAGAAGCACGACACCAGTACGATCGCACCGAACACGCCGATGACGTGATGCGTGTTCAGCGCGCTGTGCAGGCGTCGCTTGTAGCCGCTGCGCAGCCATTCGAAACGGGCGTCCAGCCAATCGGCGAGCTTGTTCTCCTTGGCGCCTTCGCCGTGCGTGGGCTTGATGACGCGGGCGCAGAGCATGGGCGTGAGCGTGAGCGCCACGACACCGGAGATCACGACCGCCCCGGCCAGGGTGAAGGCGAACTCCGTGAACAGCGTGCCGGTCAGGCCGGTCAGAAAGCCGATCGGCGTGTACACGGCGACCAGCGTGATCGTCATCGCGATCACGGGGCCGATCAGTTCGCGCGCGCCCTGCAGCGCTGCTTCGAAGGGTTTCATCCCTTCCTCGATGTGGCGGTGGATGTTCTCGAGCACGATGATCGCGTCGTCCACGACCATGCCGATGGCCAGAACCATCGCGAGCAGGGTCAGCAGGTTGATCGTGAAACCCAGCACGAACATCACGAACAAGGCGCCGACCAGCGACAGCGGCACGGTCACGGCCGGGATCAGCGCGCTGCGCACCGAGCCCAGGAACAGGAAGATCACGATGACGACGATCAGCACGGCCTCGGCGAGCGTCTTCTGGACCTCGTGGATCGCCTCGCGGATGTATTTGGTCGCGTCGTAGCCGATCTGCGCGTACACGCCCTGCGGCAGGCGGGCGACGATGCCCGGGTAGATCGCCGTCACCCGGCCGATGGTCTCGAGCACGTTGGCATCGGGGCGCACCTTGATGGCGATGAACTGCGCCGGCGCGCCGTTCCAGAACGCGCTCTTCTCGTAGGTCTCGGCGCCGAGGTCCACGTCGGCGATGTCGCCCAGGCGCACCAGGCCCGTGGAATCGGATTTCACGACCAGCTGGCGGAATTCTTCGGGTGTGCGCAACTCGGTGCGTGCGCTCAGCGACATCTTCACGTCGGTGCCCATCGTCTCGCCCAGCGCCGACAGGAAATTCTGCTGGCGAAGGGCCTCCTGCACCTCAGACGCGGTGATGCGGTGCGCGGCGAGCCGGTCCGACTTGAGCCACACGCGGATCGCGAACACCTGCTGGCCGTAGAATTCGGGACGCTGCACGCCGCTGAGTGTCGCCAGTTCCGGTTCGACGTTGCGGACCAGGTAGTCGGTGAGCTGCGCCTGCGTGAGCGTGTCCGACCAGAAAGAGATGTACATGGGGCGCGTCTGCTCGGCGTCCTGGATCTCGATGATCGGATCCTCGGCGCCCTCGGGCAGCTGATTGCGCAGCTTGTTGACCTTGGCCGCGATCTCGGTGAGGGCCTGGTCGGGAGTCCGGTCAGGACGAAGAAACGCCGAGATCACCGAAGCGCCCTTGGTCGTGGTCGAGTACAGGAAGTCGATGCCGTCGGCGGTGGCGATCTCGCGCTCCAGCGGCGTGGTGATGAAGCCTTCCACGAGTTCCGGGTCCGCGCCCGGATACGCCACCTGGATGTTCACCTGCGCGTTCTGGATCGTGGGGTATTCACGGACGGCCAGTTCGGTGCCCGCGCGGATGCCGAGCAGCAGGATGACCAGGCTGACCACGGAGGCCAGCACGGGTCGTTTGATGAAGATGTCGGTGAAATGCATGGCGGATCCTCAGCCCTGCTTCGGCGTGGGGTCGGAGACCGGGTTGGACATGACCTCGTTGTTGACGATCACGGGCTGGCCGTTGCGCAGCTTGAGCAGACCCGAGGTCGCGATCTCCTCGCCGACCTTGAGCCCCTCGGTGATCGCGACGAAGTCGCCGCGCACCGCGCCGGTCTTGACGAAGCGCTGGATGACCTCGAGGTCGCTCGGCGGCGGTGCGCCCGGCATCGGCTCGGCGGGCTTCGCGTTCGGATCCTGCTTCTTCTTCTGCACCACATAGACGGCGTTGCCGTATGCGCTGTAGTCAATGGAGGTGCGCGGCACCACCACAAACTCCTGCGACACCGGCAGGTCGAGCCGCACCTTCCCGAACTGTCCGGGCCGCAGCATCAGTTCGGGGTTGGGCATGCGCGCGCGCACTTTGAAGTTGCGCGTGGCGGGGTCGACGCGCGGCTCGATGGCCAGCACCTCGCCCTTGAAGGCGCGATCGCCGAAGGCCTCGGTGATCACGCTGACGGGGAAGCCGGGCTGGACCTGGCCGACGCGCTGCTCGGGCAGGTCGAAGTCCACGTCTACGGGGTCGAGCGACTGGAGCGTGGCGATCGGTCCGCCCGGGGGCAGATATTCGCCCAGGTTCACCTGGCGGATTCCGATGGTGCCGTCGAACGGCGCGCGAATGTCCTTCTGCGCGAGCTTGGCGCGCTGCGAGTCGACCGCGGCCTTGGCGCCCGTGAGCTCGCTGCGCGAGGCGTCGAGGTCCGACTTGGAGATCGCCTCGAGCCCGTACAGCTTCTCGCGGCGCTTGCTGTTGAGCGCCGACAGCTCGGCCTGCGCCTGCAGGCGCGCGAGATCGGCTCGCTCGTCGCCGGAATCCAGCTGCACCAGCAGTTCGCCCTTTTTCACCTTCTTGCCGGACTCGAACAGGATGCCCGTGATCAGGCCGCCCGCCTCGCTCGTGAGCGTGGTGCCGTTGACCGCCGTGATCGAACCCGGCGCCTCGAGCTGGGTCTGCCATGTCTGCGTCTGGACCTTGGTGCTGCTGATCGCGGCGGGCGGGATGGGCATGTTGTCGAAGTGGGCGTTCATGCCCTTCTGGCCCATGTATTTCATGCCGAAAATTCCACCGAATACGACGGTGACAGCGAGCAGCATGATGATCATTCGCTTGGTCATGACTTCACTCTTATGTCGCGGGCGCGGGGCCGGCGTTGATTCGGATTCGGGAAAGGAAGACGGGGTTCAGCGGCTCTCGAACAGCGCATCGGCGCGTGCGACGGCGGCCGTGTCCAGGATTCCGGCCGCGGCGTACAGGAGCAGCGACTGCGTCAGCAGGTCGTAGCGGGCGGCGTTGCGGTTGCGGCGCGCCTGCGTGACGCGCGACTTGGCGTCGAGCACGTCGTTGATCGTGCGCGTGCCGGCGTCGTAGCCGTTGCGGGACGCGGCTTCCGCGAGCACCGCGGAATCGAGCGCGCGGCTGTACGCCGACGAGCGCAGGCGCGCGGTCTCGACGGCACGGAAAAGCGAGCGGATCGAGCGATCGGTCTCGAGCGAGGCTCTCTGCAGCTCGGACGTGGCTTCCTGCACACGCGCCTCGGCTTCGCGAACGCGGCTGGTGTTGTAGCCGCCGGCGTAGATCGGCAGGTTCAACTCGACGCCGACCTTGGCGTCGTCCTGGCGCGCGCCGAGCGCATAGTCGAGCGAATCCGTGCGACCGGCCTGCGCCACCAGGTCCACGGTCGGCCATGCTTCGGCGCGACGGCTCTTCAAATCAGCGGTTGCGAGCTGGAGACGCAGCTTCCCGGCGGTCGTGGCGGTGCTGTTGTCTGCAGCGATCTTCAGCCAGCCCTCGACTTCGACCGGGTCCAGCGCGGGGAACACCATGTCCTCGCGCAGGCGCGGCAGGCGAGCGCGGTCGTAGCCCGTGACTTCCTGCAGCGCGTCGCGCGCCTGTTCGGCCCCGGCGCGGGCCGACACGAGCTCGGCCTGTGACAGGTCGTCACGTGCCTGGGCTTCCTTGAGATCGGTGCCAGGGACCAGTTCCACCTCGTAGCGCTTGCGCGTGTCGTTGAGCGATTCGCGCACCGCACGCGCCTCCCCCTCCGCCTGATCGACCTCGTCTTCCGCCAACAGCGTGTCCAGGTAGCGCTGGCTCACGCGCGCCACGAAGCTGCGCAGCCGGTCTTCGAGGTTCTCGCGTGCCAGGGCCTCGCGCAGGTCGGCGCGATCGCCGCGGGCCGACCAGTCCATGCGAAACAGCGGCTGGCGCGCCTGCAGGTAGGCCGACCAGGACGGGTAGTTGTCCTTCTCGGACCCGAACGCGAACGTCGAGTCGGAATGGTTGAAGTAGCCGTCGCTGACCAGCCCGAATGTCGGCCGCAGGGCCGAGCGCTCCTGTTCGCCGGCCTCGGTTTCGGCGGCGAAGGCGGCGCGCGACGAGGCCAACGCCGGATCGCGTTCGGCCGCCATCTGCAGGGCTTGGCCCGGCGACATCGCCAGCGCATGGCCGGCGCAAAGGCCGAGTGCGAGGGCGAGGAGGGCGGGGCTAGCCTTGACGTTCATCGCACACCTCGTTGAAAACCTCACGGCGGACGCGCTCGATCAGCGCGCCGAGCGCAGCGGGATCCGCGATGTCCGAAATCGGCTTCCAACGGAAACCGTCGAGCAGGGCCTGCAGGTGCCTGCACATCAGCAGGTAGGGCTCGTTGATGGAGAAATCGGCGAGGATTCCTTCGGCGTGCGCGAGGTTGTGGTACCCGTTGCACAGCGCCCAGACGCCCATCGCCATTTCCTGCGCGGTCTGGCCCACCGGATCGAGGTCGCCCAGTCGACGCGCGTCCTCGACGATGCCCGCGACGATGTCCACCAGCGGATCGTTGGCGGCGAGGAAGGCCTGGCGGCGTTCCGGCGACGCCGCCTGCCAGGCCACCTCGCAAACGGAGTACTGCGCGATCCGGAAGTAATCCGGGTAGCGACGCACGAACATCATGTCGGCGACGCCGACGGCGAACATCCGGTCGCGTGAAGGGGCCTTCCAGGCTTCTGCCAGCTTCACCAGCTCGATGTACTCGCGGAACACGCGGGTCACCAGGGCCAGCAGCAGGTCTTCCTTCGAAGCAAAGTGGAGGTACAGCGTGCCGACCGCGTACTCGCTCTTTTCCGCGATGCGCGACATCTGCAAGTTGAGGAGCCCGTCCTGGCGGATCAGGTCCATGGCGGCGTCCAGGAACAGGTCCTCGCGCTCCGCAACCTCTCTCTGGCGGCGTTCCCGGGTTCCCACTGAAAGCGCATCCAAGTCTTGACGAGGGCGCGCACTGTGAATCAGATTCACGATCGAGACAAGTGACGGCAAGCCCCGACGGGCCAGGTCATTTTGAAACAGATGTGCGGCTCGGAGACGACGGGCCGCGCGGTCGGGGCGAGAATCGATTCGGCTGATCCGCATCACCTGACCGGACTTCCGGGCCACTTGAGCAGAGGCGGTGCACCGGGTTCCATCACGAGCCGGGTAAGGGGGTCTTCCGGGCCGGAAGGAGTGCTTTCCCCGGCGCCGAACGGGACTTCGAGCGGCTTTAGAGCTTGCGCGAGCGCAGTGGGGTCACTATCCTGCGCGCCGCTTTACCGACGTTGTGAACGAGCCTCGGCCCGATCGCAACCGAACTATAACTACCCACTGAAGGATGTTTCGATGAGCACGTTCATGGCGAAAGCCGAGAGCGTCAAGCGCGATTGGTTCGTGATTGACGCGGACGGCAAGGTTCTTGGCCGTCTGGCTACCGAAGTCGCCCGCCGCCTGCGCGGCAAGCACAAGCCCGAGTTCACGCCGCACTGCGATACCGGCGATTACATCGTCGTGATCAACGCGTCCAAGATCCACGCCACGGGCAACAAGCTCGATGGCAAGAACGGCAAGATCTATTGGCGCCACACCGGGCACCCGGGCGGTATCAAGCAGACCGCGCTGTCGGACATGCTCGCGCAGCACCCCGAACGCGTCATCGAGAAGGCCGTGAAGGGCATGCTGCCCAAGGGCCCGCTGGGCTACGCCCAGTTCCGAAAGCTGAAGGTGTACGCCGGTGCTGAGCACCCGCACACCGCGCAGCAGCCGCAGCCCCTGAACATCTGAGGTCTTCGAATCACATGGCCACGACTACTCCCAGCAACGTGAAGTACGGCACCGGTCGCCGCAAGACCGCCGCCGCTCGCGTTTTCCTGAAGCCCGGCAAGGGCGTCATCTCGATCAACGACAAGACGGTCGAGGAATATTTCGGTCGCGAGACCTCGCGCATGCTGGTTCGCCAGCCGCTCGAACTGGTCGACGGCGTGACCCGCTTCGACATCAAGATCACGGTCTCCGGCGGCGGTCCTTCGGGCCAGGCTGGCGCGATCCGGCACGGCATCACGCGTGCGCTGATCGAGTACGACGAGACCACGCGCAAGACGCTGCGTGACGCGGGCCTGGTCACTCGCGATGCGCGCGAAGTCGAACGCAAGAAGGTCGGTCTGCACAAGGCGCGTCGCGCCCCGCAGTACTCGAAACGTTAAGATTCAGTAGGAACCTGCGACCGGAATTCCGGTCGCAGTCAGCAGGTGCAGCAAGGCGTTTCCCGGTGGGAGATCGTCTAATGGTAGGACAACAGTCTCTGACACTGTTTATCTAGGTTCGAGCCCTAGTCTCCCAGCCAACGCCCTCTGCATCATAAAGCCCCGCTTTTGCGGGGTTTTTCTGTTTTAAGGGTCTGCGTCGAACGCTTGGACGCTTTCTGCCCATGTGCAGCCGATGTGTAGCCAATCTTCCCGACCGCGGCGGCCAGATGCTCCGCCTTGTTGTGGATATATCGCTGCGTGACGCTGACGGATGAGTGCCCGAGCATGTCCCGTACATGGATCGAATCGGCTCCCGTCTGGAGCATCCAGGACGCGCAGGTGTGTCGCAGGTCGTGGGGCCGCGCCTTGATCTTGAGCCCCGCGCAGGCTGTCCGGAACTCCGCGTAGTACACGGCGTAAGTGATGCCGGGAATCGGCAGACGCGAGGCGTAGCCCTTCACGCGCTTGGCCAGCGGGACGAGTTGCTGCCTGCCGGTCTTCCCCGTGCTGTCCAGCCGCAGGAAAGAGCCCTCCACAACGTCCGCAGCGGTCAACCTGAGCAGGTGCCCGATGCGGATGCCGGTGTACGCCCCCAGCAGCACCAGCGGCCCCACGCGCGGGCACGCGGCGGCAATCGCCTCCACTTGGTCGGGCGTCAGGTACGTCTCTTTGTGGCGCACGGCTAGCCCGCGGATGATCGGCGGGTGGTCGAGCCATCGCCATTCCCGGTAGGCCAACTGGCACAGCCTGGACAGCACCGCTAGGCGCCGGTTGACAGTGAAGGGAGAAAGCTCCGGCCACGCCTCCCGGATCTCCGCAGCGGCCGTCGCGGCGTCTTTCAGGTAGCGCCCCTCCAGATAGCGGGCGATGTGCCGGGCGTTCTGTACGGCCTCCGTGCGCGACCGCGGGGACAGCCTGGGGAGTTCTTCGCGCTGCCAGCGGTCCACGGCGTCATTGAAGGTCTTTGCCGGCTCCCTGCCCATGCTCAGTTCGAAAAGATCCTTGCGAAGCTTGGCCTCTACTTCGCTTGCCTGAGCGCGGTTCCAGTTTCGAGAAGATCGACGATGGACTTGACCGTCGTGACAGACGGTGACCTGCCACGAATCCCCGCGCTTGGCGATGGGCATGCTTGAACCTGGCGGCTGGCGTTGATGAAGGTGGCGAGGTCATCAGGGTGAACCCGATCCGCTCGGGCTGACAAGCCGAACCGGGCGACCTTGAGCTTTCCGGCCCGCACCATCCGCCGAACCTGCGTCTTACTTAGGCTCAGGCGTTGGGCGACTTCGGCGTAGGTCAGCAGGGACTCGATGGCGCTCACCGGCTCGGCCTCTCTCCGCACATGGCTCGGGAGGGTTTCACTCCGCGTCCCCGTCAAGCGGCAGGGAGGGCTTCAGGGCGCGGGTGGCGGTGGCAACGTGGGCGGCGGCGAGCTTTCGGTGGCTGTCCGGATAGTCGCTCGGGAACATTCGTTCGGCCATCCTCGCCGCTTCCTCAAGCGTCGTCGTCCTCACCGACGCAAGGCGGGCCTCCAGGGTTCGGATCGTTCCTTGAGCATCGCGATGCGTGTTGCCGGCGTGTCCGGCCGGGGCGGGGATAGACAGGGCGGCTTCCGCCGCCTCTATCGTGTCTGCTGCCCAGCGCATCAGGCGCTTGGCTTCGTCGATCCAGTAAGGCGTCATGTAATCGACGTGAGCGTCAGCAGCAGCCCGCAGTTGTTCGGAGAGTTTGGACTCGCTCACTTGGGGACCTCCGCGACGGCCAGGGGCTTGCCGCAGTAAGGGCAGAACGCCATGCCGTTTTCCTTCGGACCGCCGGCCATGAAGGTCCAGGCACGGCCGCACCCGCTGTCCCACCAAGAGAAGTCTGGATCATCGTTCGTCTCCCACTCGCACGTCTGCCCCGTAACATCGGCCGGAGCGGGGACGGACAGGTAGGCGCGGGCTGCTTTCCACACGAACAGGGCGTCCTCCGTGAGTCGGCTCAAATAGAGCGCAGGCGCATCTGGATGCGTGCGCTTTATGTCGTAACCGTTCGATATGGCCCATTCGTCGAACGCGGCCCGCTCTTGGTCGTCGGTCATGTCAGTCCTCGATTGCGCTGGCGTACAGGCTCACGCGCGAGCGCGCGGATCAGAGCTGCCATGGCGGGGTCTAGGGCAACGCTCAAGTCAGTGTTTCCCGGCATCGCCGCGCGTCTGGGCAGCCGCGATCGGGAGGACGACCAGTGCATCGCGGAGGATCTGCATCACCTCGTCTTCGCCAACCTCGGTCATCGCGCCTCCGAGAAGCGTGTGCAGAAGCCCCTGCCAAAACACGACCGGATCCGATTGCCGGGCGCCGGTCCTCGCGAGCTCGTCGAGGATGGCATCTGCCACACGGCTGCCTTCGGTGGCGCTGGGGTTAGTCTCGTCGTGGCGGGGCATGTATGGGATCCTTGAAGAAAATCGGAGGATAGGCGGAAGCTTGTACAAGACCCAAAGCACCGTAAACATGACGACGGCCGCGAGGTCGCCCGCAATGGTCTGCGCGGTGTCGGATACGGAGCGGGTGGGGGCGGTCACGGTCGTCATGTCAGACCGCGCGGAACACATCGACGCCTATTTCGTTCTCGACTCGCTCGACCAGTTCGTCGAAGGCGAGGCGGAAGGTCACGTCCGGCCGGTCGAGTTCGTACCACAGCGACAGCACCTGTTCCTTCAAGCGCCAACGTAGCCGGGCGAGCATCACGTAGCGGGTGTCCATGCCCTCGAACACGGGCACGGCAATCTTGAAGGTGTCCGGCAACTGCACCTGTCCGGTCGAGCTGTCCTTCTGCACATACTGAAACTGGACCCGGCCGCTCGTGCGGTTCACGTTGCTCTGAAATTCCGCAGTGCTGACGTCGCGGAAGTTGGTCGCCATCTGAAGCATTTCCGCGCCGTTGGGATCGTGGATGTCTCGAAGGTTGGTTTCGAGGAAATCCGCGAAGCTTTTCTGCTCCTTGGCTATCTTGTTGCCGCCGTTCCAGGTGTTCCATTCCGCTGTGCGCGGGCAGGGGTATTTCGCCGTGTGGCTTACGTGGCTGGGCGAGTGCGGCATGTGATCGTCCAGGCGCGCGATGATGCTCGGCGCGTTGATCGGATCGGCGTACAGCTGTGTCGCTTCGTTTTTGAACTTGTTGACGTACGCGATCAGGCCGCGCAGGTCGTGCGCCAACACGTCGCGACGGATTGCCGTCGGGGCGGGCAGGTACGGTTCCAGGTCGATGCGCTGGAGCGCGACCCCGGCGGGGACAGCGGCGTGGGCAACGCCTTCGATATTGATGATGTGAACATCGGAACCCTTCTTCGCGAGGGCGTCGAGTAGAGGCTTCAGGTCCATGCGTGTTGCTCCCTTGGTGATGGGTTAGGAGACGGCTTCGCGCAGCGGGCCGGTCTTCGTGGCGAGGTCGATCACTTCGCCGGTGCTCACGTCGACGAGCGTCGCGTCGCGCAGCGGCAGGCTCTGCTGGTTCGGGTGGTTGCGGAGCAGGCTGTTGTCCTTGCTCGGATAGAAGAAGTCCGTCGCCGGCTCGAACTTCGGCGCCTTCACGTCGACCTTCGGCTCCACGCTGAGGGTCTGATTGCCGCGCTCCGCCTTGATGGACAGCTTCACGCTGATGCTGCCCTTGCCGCCCGTCTTCATGATGTCGGCGATGAGGGTGGCCAGCTGCTCGCTGCACAGGTCCGCGAAAGTGCCGGCGTTGATCTCGGCGAGGGTCTGGGTGTACGTCTTGCTCATGGGGATGCTCCTGGGGTGAGGGATCAGACCGACAGCGCGTGCCGGCGGCCGATGGGGGCGAAGGGAATGTCGTCCTCGACGAACCCGGACGAAGCGGCAGGAACTGGGGCGGGCGTAGGCGCGGGCTTCGGTGCAGCCTCGGGAGCTTTCCCGGCGAAAGTAATGTCGATGACCTGGCCCGCGAGCGTGAAGCCTTCGCCGCCGTCCTTTTTTTTGTACGTGCGGATCATCGGGTCGGAGAGCGTCACGACCAGCGGCGTACCCTTCAGCAGGTACGGCGCGAGCGTCTCGGCACGCTTGCCCCAAAGGGCGGCGTCGACCCAAACGGTCGGGCGCTTGCCATCCGGCCCCTTGCGGCTCAATTCATAGGCGAGCGCGAGATTCGACACTGAATCGTTGCCGACTGTCTTCACTTCCGCGTCGCGGCCAAGCCGCATGAATCCGGTGAGAATTGCCATTTAAGCGGCCTCCTTCATGTTGGAAAACCGCTCGACCAGGGCGGCGAGCTCGTCCTCGAAAGTCGCCACGGCGACAGCGAGGGATGCGATGTACTTCTCGTCACGCTCGACGCGCTGCATGAACAGCGGCAGGCCGGGCCAGTAGGAAACGAAGTCGACGAACGATCGGCCGGAAACCCACAACTGCCCCTGCAACTGCGCGATGTGCTCGGACGGGATGCGGCCATCGTCGAGCAGGTCCAATTGCAGATGCGGGAGCTTCGTCTTGATCTCGAGCAGGCCGTCCTCGCCGATCAGCGAATCGGGCGACGCGCCGACCTTGCCGCGGCGCATGAACCCGACCGGCTGGGGCTTGTTGTCGGACGTGAAGGCGTACAGGCGCCGGGCGTCCGGCTCCAGCGCGTGGCCGCGCTCCGTGTGCACGTTCCCGCCCCAGCCCGGGGAGACCTGGCCGGTGATCCGCTCGGCGGCGAGCTTCAGCATGTACGTCCGGCGCGTCTTGCTCGGCTCGCCGCTGCGGCCCCGCGCCTGGACGCTGTCGAATTCGCTCGCGGTGGGGATGCCGGCGCGCGCGGCGTGCCACTCGGGCGAATTCTGTTCGCACTCGATGATCTCGAGCGCGCTCACTTCGTGGCCCCCTTGGCGGCCTTGCGCTTGCCCTGCAAAGCGAGCGCAGCGAGGCGGTAGTTAGGGGCCGGCAGGTTCTTGAGATCGTCGACGCCGAGGTATTCGAGGAACGCGGCGCGGTCGGCGCCGACTTCCTCGAGCAGACTGTTCAGCGTTTCGAGCTCGCCCTCGCTGATGGAGGTGACGCGGCCGACGCCCTTGCCGTCGTCGTCTTGCTGCACGGACTTGGTGGAAAGTCCGGTGATGAGCAGCAGCGTGTAGCGCGACAGGTACGTCGACGCGCTGCCGATGGCCTGGATGCTGTTCTTGTTGCCGGACTGGTCTGCCTCCGATGCAAGCGTCAGCGACTCGCTGTGCCCGCCCGCATGGGTCAGCACGCAAGTTACGACGATCTTCCCGTCTTCCTGCTTCACGTCCCAGCGGTGGGACAGACCGTGGCGGGCAAGCGCCGGAACGATCACATCGCACACGTCCGACAGCTCGGCATGCTTGTAGTCGGTCGTGCCCTTCTGGCTCGTGAAGTTGACCCTCTTGTTCTTCAGGATCTCGAGCGGCTCGCCCTTGAACGCGGCCATCGCCTGCACGAAGTCGTTGCGGGCCTGCTTCGCTTCCCACCGATCTTGCAGGTCCATCAGCTTCGCGATCTTGTCGAGATCGGCGTTCTGCTCGACGGCGATTCGGACGAGGTCTGCGGGCGTAGTACGGGCGACGGCGCTCGGACGCTGCGGCTCGTCGGGTTGAATCTGTGCGACTGCGGACATGGGTGTCTCCTGGGGGATGGGTTAGGCGGCGACAGCGAGGCTGGTGCCGTACTCGGCGAGCCAGCGGTGCGCGGCCTCGGTGCTGATGCGGTAATGCTTGGCGATCACGTCGGCGAGGTCGTCGTCGGTCGGACGCTTCTGCTCGCGCTCGCGGATCGCGGAGATTTCCGCGTCCTCACGATCCCTGCGCTCCTGCTCGGCCTTCGCCGCGTCCTGGCGCTGCCGCTCCGCGCGCTCGGCGGCTTCGGCCTCGCGGCGCACCTTGTCGGCGGTCTCTTGTTGCTCGCGAGCGACGCGGGCGTTCTCGGCCTGCTGCTTGGCGATCTCGGCGCGCTGGGCCTGCATGTCGGCTTCGTGCGCGGCGCGCTGCGCCCGCAGGGTGGCATCCTCGGCATCACGGACAGCCTTGGCTGCGGCGTCGGCCTTGGCGCGCTCAGCGGCGGCGAGGCGTGCGGCTTCCGCGTGCTCGGCTTTCTCCTTCTCCAACTGCTCGCGCTCCGCGGCCATGCGCGCGGCTTCCTGCTCGCGGGCGTAGGCGATGTCGTACGCGGCCTGCAGCGCGCCCAGGGTCTCGGCGCGGGCAGTGGCGGCCTGCTGGGTGAACTCGGCGAACTCCTCCTCGGTGATCGCGCGGTCGTCGAGGACGTTCCAAGCGGCGTCGCAGTCGGCCGAAGTCGACTTGAAGCTCAGGGCAGCCTGCATCGCCCGGATCGCGGCGATCTTGTCTTGGATGCCCTGCACCCTGGCCAGCTCGAGACGCTCGCGCTCGGCGCGCTCCGTCTCGCGGCGCTTCTCGTCGGCTTCGATCTGCGAGTCGATGGGCACCTCGACCTCGACGATCGCGGCCTTGATGCGCTTGGCCTCGCTGTCGATCTTCTCCGCGTAGGCGAGGGCAGGGGCTTTCAGTTCCTTGCGCTTGGCCTCGAGGGCGGTCCGCAGGCTGACCAGCTCCTTGCGGGCACCTCGCGCTTCACGGTCGCCCTTGGTGGTGGTCAGGTCGAACACGACGCCGGCGTACTTGGTGCGCAGCTCGGCGAGGGCCGCTTCCGTGGTCGTGTACTCGGTGATGCTGGTCGGAATCTCGAGGGTCATGGGGTGCTCGTTCAAAAATGTGGGTTGCAGAGGACCGGGTTCGATTCGGTCTGGGCCGGCCGCGGCGCGTGCCAGCGCCTGCACGCGGCCCAGCCGATGGCGATGTAGACCGGTGCGGTGCAGACGCAGATGGCGATCAGGGCGGCGATCACCGTGTTGCCTCCCGGAAGAACAACGCGAGGAATGGCGCCGCGCACCCGACCCAAGCCAGGAACCAGATCAGATCGGTGGCCCAACGCTCGCGGCGCTGTTTGCCGGTTTCGGTCTGGGCGAAGTCGTAGTCGAGGGGGTACTTCATCTCAGCGCCTTCTCGAATCGTTCGATGCTGATGGCGGCGCGCTGCACGAGGATGCGGTTGCGCGGCTGGTCGTCTGAGACCGGGCCGCGCTGCCCCTCGATGAAGTCGCGGGCGGCCCAGGCCAGCTCGTCCCGCTGTGCACGCAAAGCTCGGACGGTCTCGACGCCCTGCTTGCACAGGGCTAAAAGGCCAGCGACGGTGCCGTCCGGCAGCTCGGGGATCGCGTCTGTGTCGACGTCTGCAAAGGCATTCACACAGGCGACGATGCGATCAGCATCGCCGCGGTTGTGAATGCCAACGGCTACCTCGAAGTTGCCTTCATCGTGATCGGCATAGATAGCGCCGTCCGTATCGACGACCCACGGCTCCGGCGTCCACTTGTTCTCGCTCATGCGGCCCACCGCTCAGCACGCGCCTCAGCAGCGCACTCGCGGACCTCGGTCTCGGCCTTCTCCAGCGCGGCCGGCGTGATCGCCTTCTCGGCGTACCGCATCGCCGTGCCGGCCACGATCCGCCCGATCGCCGCGTAGTCGGGCTCCCGCTCGAACTCGACCGCGGTGTGCAGCGCGTTGGCGATCTGCGTCAGCTCGTCCTGGGTCTGCTCCTCGCTCCAGGACTCGTCGACCAGCTTCCGGCCGTCCGTGATCTGCTGGCCGGCGGCGTGAAGGCCGGTCGCGCGGCGTACCTTGAGCAGGTCCAAAAGGACGAGGCGCTGTGCTGCGGTGAAAGTTCCCATCTCCATCCCCTATGTGTGCCGCCCGGCTGGGCGGTGGCGATGGGGGAACGATACACAACGTATCCAGGAAAGACAATACGAAACGTATCGCGATGATACAGTTTCGGACGAGCGGTAGGACGGCACCCACAAAAAACCCGCCGATGGGCGGGTGGGGATGAGGTGGAACCGCGGCGGTCTGCTGCGCGTGGACGGTGGGCGCCCCCGGGGGGGGGGTGCGCTAGTGCCGTGGCACTTAGGCCTCACGCCGTAAACTTGGGCTCATGCAGATCCTTTTTGTCGACGAGTCAGGCACCCCACCGCCGCCCGGGAAGGCCATTGAAACCCCGTTCTTCGTTTTGGGCGCGATTGTCATCCCGGAGGACGTCTGGCGCCAGATCGCTGACGATTTAAAACGCCTCAAGGAGCAGGCTGGAATCTCTGGCGAGATCAAGTGGCGTTATTTCGCGCCTAACCGCAATGGGTCGAAACCTCACAGCCTCAGCCATCTCGGTGGCGCCGCGAAGGAAGCCTTGCGATCGAAGCTCTATGAGCTCGTCGGAAAGTACAAATCCGTGAAGCTGATCTCCGTTTGCACGAACGTCGCATTGGCCTACGGGCTCGATTACGTGAACGACGCGGACGATCTGTATTGGTACTCCTACAAGCAGCTCACGGAGCGGTTCCAGTACTACTTACAGGATCTGGAGCGGACGGTCGGTAACAGGGTGAACGGCATCATCGTTTGCGACCATCGGGCCCCCAAAGACGATGAGCGACTGCGCGAACTGCACCACAAGTTGATCGACGGGAAGAAGGCAAACTTCTCTAGCTATCCGAACCTAATTGAGGGGCTTTTCATAGCGCCGTCCCACCTGAGTGTGGGTGTCCAACTCGCAGACATGTGCGCGGGAGCAGTCTTCAGATCGATCGCAAAAAAGGATGATCGATTCTTCCGCCAGATTGAGCCTTCTTTCCGACGGTCCCCTCAGGGGAAACTCGAAGGCTTTGGCCTAGTCAAGTTCCCGCCCAGGGGATGGTGAGATTAGGCGCCGTGTCGAGGGTTGCCCCTACGATCCTGCAAGTATCGGCGCAGTCACGGCGTGGAAGGAGTATGGGTGTCGTGCTGGGTGTAATCAACATCTACACTGCCCAGCCGCTGATTCCTAAGGCAAACGAGTTCGGGATCGTCAACACCCCCTCCGCTCCGATCTATCCTTAGCCCTCGCCTCGGCCCGCGTCTGCCATTGCAGGTTCCAGGCAGCGTCAGCCCCGCCGCACGCGAGCGCCCTGATGTGATCGATCGTGTAGCCCGGACAAGCGCCCGTAGCTTTCCCCGTCGCCGGGCACGGGTGCGCGTGCTTGAACTCGGTACGGGCGGCGGAGCTGCGGGGATGGCGGGCGGCTTGGGCCGGGGACACCGCTAGCGCCAGGCAGAGGGCGAGGGCGGCGGCTTTCAATCCGCGGTCCGCTTGTCCCACATGTGGAAAATGAGAGCGAAGCCAAGCAGCGCACAAGTCGATGAGATTGCCCAGGAAGCGTGACCGGGACCAACTAGCGCCCAGATCGCATTCAAAGTGAAAAGAACAGCGCCGCCGAACCTGCACCAGAACGACGGAATCGCTCCCAAAACCAGGAAGACGATCGCCCCCAGGAAACACGTAATAGCCGCCACTCTTCCCTCACGATCCGAAGCGATCATGAGAAGCAAAATACCGGAGATGGCGGCGAGCGCGGCGACGCCAAACAAGAAGTTCCTTGCGTGTCGCATCATTTCAGAACGGGGCGTCTCAGTCATCGATCAGTCCTCATCCCCTGAGCGGCCACGCACGCGCCCGATCACGGCGTAGTTGTCCTTTACGATCGGCTCGGTCGGGTACCGCGATTTATCCGGGTTCAGCGAATACATCTCCCAACCCCCTCCCGCCATAGCGCGGAGCTGCTTCACGCGTAGGCCATCATCTCCGACCAGCGCGAAGTTCTTCCCGTGCCGGGGCGTCCGATCGCCCATGTCGATCAGAAGGGAGTCGCCGTTCGAGTATCGGGGTTCCATGCTGTCTCCCCTCACGCGCCAGACCTTGCACCTTTCGGGGCGCAGACCTTTCATCTGCATCCAGTCGAGGCGGAAGGCGACCGCGTTCACCTCCTCGTCGGCGTCGTAAATCACTTCGCCGGCGCCCGCCGACAGATGGGCGCCCAGGACGGCCGGCACGTAGACCATTTCTCCGACAGCCGCGGGGCTGCCGACGAAGACGTGTTTGCCGTCCTCGTTCACTAGGTGGAGATCGTAGGCAGGGCGTCCCTCGCGGGGCGCTCCGTCCTCGTTCGCCTCTTGCAGCATTTCACTCACGAGCTTGTCGAAGTTGAGCGTGAGGATCTCGCTCATCGTTTGCAGTTCGGGGAGGGAAGTGTCGCGTCGCCCGGCCAATTTGTGACCGACAGCCCCGCGCGTAATTCCGAGGCGAGCGGCGATTACGTCCTGCGTGACGTCTTGCTCCCGCATCGCCTGTTTGACCTTGTCTCGCCAGTTGCTCATAGGGCGAAACGATACAAGGCGTATTGCTGCCGTTCATCGACACGGCTTGTATCGCGAAGCGAGTGATGATACAAAGCGTATCCATGAACCTCGCCCAATATCTTGCCCACGATCGTTCCCGTACCGTCTCGCTCGCGGCCGCTATGGGCAACACCCCGGCGGCCGTCCGTCACTGGGCGAACGGCACGCGGAGTGTCCCCGCGACTCGCTGCGTGGACATCGAGGCCGCGACGAGTGGGCAGGTCACACGTTACGAGCTGCGTCCCGACGTCTTCGGCGAGCAGCCCCAACAGGCGCAGGCCGCCTGACATGCCGGTCCGCACAAATTCCCGGTGGTACCGAGAGCGCAAGGAGCGCATTGCGGGGCAGCGCCGGTCGCAGAAGCCGTTCTGGCCCGAGGCGCACGAGCGCACGTTCGATCGTCTGTTCCTCTTGACGCTTCGCGCGCAGGAGATGGGCAGGCGGGCGCCAGCTATTCCCGCAGGCAGTCCAGCCAGCCCTGAATCTTCCGCTCCAGGTCTTGGTACTCCTCTCGCGCTTGATCGACATGCGCACCGTTTTCCAGCGACGCCTCCGGCAATCGCTCCAGTCGCTGTCGTAGCCCTTCCTGGATCAGATTCCGCAGCGCGAGTTGGTGAGGGTTCGCTTTGATCGCCGCCGTCACCACGATGCCCATCGCCTGCTGCATGCGCGCGGTCTCGGCGTACAGGTCGCGCAGCGCCTCGATTTCCAACCGCAGGTGTTCTACCTGCGCTTGCAGTTCTTCCATGTCCGTCCTCGGTGGGGTGTGTTCGTGACTCGCATCCGAACTGTAGCCCTGCCGGGGACGGACTCCATCCCCGGGCCGGCGCCATCCCTGCGCCGGTCCCTTGTCGGGCGTCCTGCGTTCCGGCCTGCTTCTTCGTTGGTGCGTTCTCCATGACCGCATCACACCAGCAGCCCGTTTCCAGCACACCAGAATTCGAAGGAATTTTCAGGAAGCGGCTGGAATTGGTGGCCGTCGGCAACCTGGCCGTCGACACGAGCATCGATTCGTCGCAGGTCGGCAAGTTCATCAACGGCACCGCGGCGCTGAGGATCAGCGACGTGTCGAAGCTCGTGAGGCGTGTCGGCCTGAAGGTCGTCGATCAGAACCGCGTCTGCATCCGACCCGAGGAACTGGCCTTCCTGCGTCGGCTGCATGCGGTCGTCAACGAGCACGCGCAATGGCTGCTCAACGAGGCCGAGGCATGAAGTGGATCCAGTGCCCGGGCAACGTCCCCCTGCGCTCCGAGTCGGGGCTCTATCAGGTCCATCTGCTCGCGTCCCCGCGGGGCCACTACATCGCGATGTTCCGCCCCAGCCTGAACCCGATCGAGGCGCGCAGCATCGCCGAGGCGCGGCCCACGCTCGAGGAAGCGCAGGCGGATTGCGAGCTCCATCTGGTCGGGCTCGAAGCCCAGGCGGCGGCATGACGGGGACCGTCTCGTTCTTCGACAAGCGAGCGCGCATGGCACGGCGCGATGCCCTTGTGGAGTCGATCTTCCAGGATCTGCGCGCGCTCGCCGCGGTGATGGAAACCGAGGACGAGCTCAAGGCGACCTTGCTGGCGCAGCAGGCGGTGAAAGGCTTGCGCCGGCAGGAAGTGGTGACCGCGATGGATCAGGCGCGGCTCTTGAGGGGAGTCGGGCCTTGAACTATTACGAACGCCACCTCGGCGACTACGCCCGAGACACCGGGCATCTGTCGATGATCGAGCACGGCGCCTACAACCTGCTGCTCGACCGCTACTACGCCACCGAGCGAGGTCTGCCGGCGGATCAGGTTCACCGACTGGCGCGCGCGAAGTCGAAGGACGAGAAGCTCGCCGTCGATACGGTGCTTTCCGAGTTTTTCACCCTCTGCGATGGTTTCTGGATCAAGAACCGGGTCGAAGAAGAAATCGCGAAAGCTCGCAAAAGTATCGACGCTGCACGCGAAAACGGTCGAAAGGGTGGTCGTCCGCGAAAACCCGACGACAACCCAGCGGAAACCCATCGGGTTCCCATTGGGTTATCGCTGGGTTCTGAAACAGAAACCCAAACGGAACCCAGTCGAAAGCTCACCAGACACCAGACACCAGATACCAGAGATAAAGAAGGCGCCAAGGCGCTCTCGGCTCTGGACCTGTTGGCAGCCGAGGGCGTCGACGAACAGGTCGCGAAGGACTGGGTTTCGATTCGGAAAGCCCAGAAAGCTCCGCTCACGGAAACCGCGATGGCGGGTGTGCGGCGGGAGGCCAGCAACGCCGGCCTGACAGTGGCTCAAGCGGTGCAAATCAGCGTCGAACGCGGCTGGAGAGGCTTCAAAGCGGACTGGCTCGCGGCCGACAAGCGTCTCGGCGGGGCGAAAGCGCAGACACCCCAATCCTCGAAATCCCTTGCTGAGGTAGGCCTCGCATGACCGGCGAAAAAACCCCCCACGCCCCGTACAGCATCGAAGCCGAGCAGTCGGTCCTCGGTGCCGTTTTCCTGAAGAACGAGGTTTTTTATTCTGTGCGAGGGCTGATTGCGCCGGAAGATTTTTTCCGCGCCGACCATCAAGAAATTTTTGCGGCGATGGGCGCGCTCATCGGGAAAAATCTTCCATGCGACGCCATCACGATGGCGGCTCACCTCAAGCGCGACGGCAGGCTCGAGCGGGTAGGCGGCATGCCCTACCTCATGGGCCTGGAGTCGGATTCCTGGAACTACTCCAACGCCGAGATTCACGCGCTGCAGGTTCGTGACCATGCGCTACGCCGTCGCATGATGGCCTTCTCGGGTGACCTGTATCAGCAGGCGATGCACAACACCTCCGACGATGCGTCCGCCTTCATGGTGGCGCGCGTCAATGGGCTGCTCACGGGCCATAGCACGAAGTCGAAGCGATTCTGCGAAGCGGTTCTGAGCGCGACCGATCTCATGGCCGAGGCAGGCCGCAAGTACGCGGCTGGCGGAACGTTGGGGGCGGCGACGGGCCTTCCGTCGTTCGACAAGCTCGTCGGTGGGTTCTACGGGCCGCGCCTCTACGTCATGGCCGCAAGGGCCAAGTGCGGCAAGTCGGCTCTGCTCAACCAGTTCGCCCTGGCTGCGGCGTGCAATGGGCATCCTGGACTGATCATCACCCGGGAACTGGGCGCCGATGAGCTGGCGATCCGCGCTATGGCGAACCTTGCGAAGGTCAACGTAACGAAACTGCACCGCGGGTTCCCGGCCGAAGCGAAGAAGGGCGGGGACGTGGCGGCGAGCCTCGGAGACCTGCCGCTGTGGATCGACGATCAGACTTCGAGCATCGATGCGATCTGCGCGCAGATTGCCCTGCACAAGTTCCGAGACGGGATCGAGTGGGCCGCGGTCGACCATATCGGCCTGGTGCGGACGGAGCAGAAGTTCAACACGCGGAACGACCAGCTCGGGCACATCTCCTGGTCGCTCAAGGAAACCGCGAAGCGCCTGGGGATCCCCATCATCGCGTTGTCGCAGCTCAACAGGCTTTCCGATAAGGAGAATCGTCGCCCTGGCATCCACGACCTTCGCGACTCGGGGAACATCGAGCAAGACGCCGACATGGTGATCATGCTTCACGTCGCCCAGGAGGATCGCGAGAAGACGCCGCGACCTGTGCAGATCGGCGTGCCGGCGAACCGCACGGGCCCGGCGATGTGGCTCGACACGAAGTTCTGGTTCGACGGCCCGACGCAGACTTTCTCGGAGTCGGGGTCATGACGCTGCGATTTGGCGAAGTCGCTCCGGATGACGGCGTGACGCGGCTATCCGTCTACCTCCCGCTGCGCCTCGTGTCCGCGCTCAACACGCGGGAGCATCCATTCGCTCGGCATCGCCGGGTGAAGTCGGAACGCCGCGCGGTGGGCCTGGTGGTGCGCAATGCGCTCAAGGGCCGGGCGATGCCGTTGCCCTGCGTGGTGACGATCACCCGCATCTCGTCGCGAATGCTCGACGTGGGCGACAACCTCGAGTCGTCGGCCAAGGGTGCGCGCGACGAGATCGCCACGATCCTGGGCGTGAACGACCGCGACCCTCGAGTGACGTGGCAGGTCCGGCAGGAACGGGGCAAGCCGCGGGAATTCGGGTGCCGGATCATCATCGAGGCCGAAGCGGTCGAGGCGGCGCCGTGAACCCGGCAACCTCGACCGAAGCCACGCCGGCAAAGAAGCGCAAGAAGGCGCCCGGGCGGCACGCCTACGCGATCGTGCAGGCCGACGGCTCGTTCCGCTGCGCCGACCAGTACAGCCGCGACCTGATGCACCGCGCCAAGTTGCAGCGCGGGCAGCTCGTGCGCTTCTCGGTGCAGAAACCCCGCGACTACACGCAATGGAAGAAAGCGCACGCGCTCGGCACGCTGCTGGTGCAAAGCCTGGAAGACTTCGCGGAGTTCATGGGCGAGAAGGGCAAGCCCGATGCGCACGGTGCGCTCAAGAAGCTACAGCGCCTGTCCGGCGTCGAGTGCGAGGACTCGGAGATTCAACTCCCCGGCCTGGGCAAGGTGATCATCCGCCAGCCGAACAGCCTCGCATTCGAGGAGATGGAAGAGACCCGGTTCCAGGCCGCGTATGCCGGGTTCTGCGACCACCTCGTGAAAACGTGGTGGGGCGATCTCGACCAGGCGGACATCGAGCACATGGCAAGCCTCGTGGGGCTGTCGTCATGACCCATCTCTCCGACGTCCGTGCGCTCCCCTGCATCCTCTGCGAGATCCTCGGGATGGTGCAGCAGTCCGTAACGGAAGCGCATCACCCGCGCGCCGGGCAGGGCAAGGCGCAGAAAGCGCCGGACTCCCTCGCGATTCCCTTGTGCGGCGCCCGCTGCCATCGGGGGCCCAGCGGTGTGCACGGCGACCAGGCGCTGCTCCGGGTGGCGAAGGTCACCGAGTGGGATCTGGTCGGGATGGTCGTCGACCGTCGCCTCGGCGTCCCGCGCAGTGTTCCACGCGGAACACAGCGGGCGGCCAAGCCCAAGCCCTCGAAGGGCAACACAGCGCGCCCCTCCAAAGGCCTCGCCTACAACTTTTAACCACGGAGACACCCCATGACCCTGATCCTGCTCGTTCTCGCCTTCGTCCTGTTCCTGGTAGCCGCTGCTGGTGTGACCACGGCCCGGTTCAACATCATGGCCGCCGGCCTCGCTGCCTGGGTTCTCTCAGTGCTGGCACCGCTGGTCTTCAAGTAGCGCAGGCAAGTACATGGGACGCCCATCGCTCTACTCCCCGGAGTTGGTCGCTTCGATCTGCGATCGGTTGAGCAATGGCGAGCCGCTGGCTCAGATTTGCAGGGATGCAGAGATGCCATGCCCGTCGACGGTCAGGAACTGGATGGAAGGGTTCCCGGAAGTTTCTGGCCTCATCGCGCGCGCGCGCGAGGACGGATTCGACCAGATAGCCATGGACGCGCTGCGGATCGCGGACACGCCACTGGAAGGCAAGCGGACCAAGGTCGATGGAGAGTCGGTCGAGGAATGGACCGAGGACATGCTTGGCCATCGGAAACTCCAGGTCGAGACCCGTTTGAAACTCTTGGCCAAGTGGGATCCGAAGCGGTACGGCGACCGGCTCGAGCACACTGGTCCGGGCGGCGGTCCCGTCCAGATTCAGGCCCTGACCGGGGTCCCTGGCGCGGATGACCAGTAATGTCCAGGTCATCGATCTAGGGTTCCGCCCGCGACCCTGGCAGACCGACTCCCTCAAACGTCGGAAGCGGTTCAACGTCGAGGTGGTGCACCGGCGTGGCGGCAAAACGGTCGTCAAGATCATGCGAATGATCGACGCGGCCCTGCGCTGCGCGAAGCCGATGCCCCGCTACGGCTACGTGGCGCCGCTGCTCAAGCAGGCAAAGGCCATCGCGTGGGAATACCTCAAGGCCTACACCCGGCCGATTCCGGGCATGGTGATCAACGAATCGGAGCTGTACGTCGAGATCCCCAGCAACAAGGCGCGGATCCGAATCTTCGGTGCTGACAACCCGGACAGCCTGCGCGGCCTGTACTTCGACGGCCTGGTGCTCGACGAAGTGGCGGACATGGAACCTGGGCTCTGGACCTCGATCCTGCTGCCCGCGGTCCTGGACCGGCAGGGATGGGCGGACTTCATCGGCACGCCCAAGGGCATCAACCTGTTCTCGGAGCTGTACTTCAAGGCGATCAAGGATCCCGACTGGTTCGCGGCGATCCGCACGGTGTACGACACCGGCGCGCTATCACCCGAGGAGATCGAGCTTGCTCGCTCCTCGATGCCGGAGAACGCATTCCGGCAAGAGTTCATGTGCGACTTCACGGCCGGCTCCGCGAACGCGCTGATCAGCCTGGAGACGGTCAACGAAGCGATGGGCAAGCATCTGCGATCCGATCAGTTCGGTTTCGCGGCGAAGGTTCTGGGCGTCGACGTGGCGAGGCAGGGTGACGACCGCACCGCGATCTTCCGACGGCAGGGCCTGGCTTCCTGGACTCCTGTGGTGATGCGTGGCGCGGATTCGATGGCGGTGGCGGCGCGCGTGGCGGCCGAGATCGCGGAGTGGCAACCCGACGCGGTGTTCGTCGACGGATCGGGCGGCTACGGCGCCGGCGTGATCGACCGGCTGCGGCAACTCGGGCACCGGCCTTTCGAGATTCAGTTCGGGGGCAAGCCTGACGACCCGCGGTTCGTGAACAAGCGCACCGAAATGTTCTGGAAGATGGCCGAGTGGCTGCGCGCCGGCGGGACGCTGCCCGAGATGCCCGAGCTCAAGGTCGAGCTGTGCGCCCCTACGTACGACCATGACAACGCCCGCGGCGTGCTGACACTGGAATCGAAGGACGACATCAAGGCTCGGATGGGGCACTCGCCGGATCTGGCCGATGCCCTGGCGCTGACGTTCGCGGCATCCGTTGCCCCTCGGCTGCTGCCGATGCCGGGAGCTGACCGGCGGATGGGCGTGGCGGACTACAACCCGAACGATCGCTGGCTCGGGAAGGGCTAACGATAGTCATCGTTGATTGTCAACCTCACTAACGATAGACTGACGCTATCGTTCAGTGAGGCGCCTCAGATGTGCACTTCAGCACCCAAGATCAAGGCGCCCCCGGCCGCTCCTCCCCCGGTCGACCCGAACGTCATCAACGAGCAGGGCAACGCCGCAGCGATGCTGGAACGTCGCCGGGCTGTCGCTCGCGCTGGCCGGCAGTCGACGGTCACTGCAGGGGCCGCTGCACCGCCTACGGGTCAAGCGAAAGTGGCGCTCGGGGCGTAGTGGCAACTCCCCTGCAAGAGTCCCGGCGCCTGCGGTGTGAGCGCAGGCTCAACGGGCTGAAGCAGGAGCGGACCTCGTTCGAGCCGCATTGGAAGGATCTGGCCAGTTTCTTCCTCCCACGCCGTGGCCGATTTATGTTCGGCGAGAAGCGCGGGGGCGAGAAGCGGCACCGGGACATCATCAACGGTCGCCCGCTGTTCGCAGCGCGCACGCTTTCCAGCGGGATGATGGCGGGGCTTACGTCCCCTGCGAGGCCGTGGTTCCGGCTGACGACGCCGGACCCTGCGCTGGCCGAGAACGGCGAAGTGAAGTTCTGGCTGTCCGACGTCGAGCAGCGGATGCGCGACGTGTTCAGCAAGTCGAACCTCTACCAGGCGCTGCCCGTTTTCTATCACGAGCTCGGCGTGTTCGGGACTGCCTGCATGGCGGGCCTCGAGGACGACGACGACGTGATCCGCTTCCAGCCCTTCACGGTCGGAAGCTACTGGCTGGCGCAGAACGCAGCTTGGAAGGTCGACACCTTCGCCCGCGAGTTTGGGATGACGGTGCGGCAGCTGGTCGATCGCTTCGGCATCGAGAAGGTCTCGCTCCCGACCCGCACCGCCTATGAGCGAGGCGAGCTCGAGACATGGGTCGACGTCGTGCATCTGGTCGAGCCCAACGACGAGCGCCTGATGGGTCGGCTCGATGCGCCGGGCATGGCCTGGCGGTCCTGCTATTGGGAATCCGGCAGGTCGGGGCAGCAGCAGGTTCCCAACGCCGAGGACATGCTCTCGGTGAAGGGCTACCGCGAGAACCCGATCCTCGCGGCGCGCTGGAGCGTCACGGCCGAGGACATCTACGGCTCGTCCCCTTCGATGGACGCGCTCGGCGATGCCAAGGCGCTCCAGGTGCAGGAGAAGCGCAAGGCGATGGCGATCGACAAGTTCGTCGACCCGCCGATGAATGCCAGCGGCGACATGATGAACAGTCGCGCCTCGCTGCTGCCGGGCGACATCAACTATCTGACCAACCCGAACATGAAGTTCGAGCCGGCGTATCAGACGACGCCGCAGATCCAGCCGCTGCTCGAGGACATCAGGGCCCTCGAGGGTCGTCTCGACACGGCGCTATACGCCGACCTGTTCCTGATGCTGACACTCGACGGGCGCAATCAGCCGCCGACGGCCGAGGAGATCCGGGCCCGCGAGCAGGAGAAGCTCCTCATGCTCGGCCCGGTGCTCGAGCGTCTGAACGACGAGCTGCTCGACCCGCTGATCGACCGCACGTTCCAGGTGATGCTCCGCGCCGGCAAGATCCCGCCGCCGCCGGAAGTCCTGGAAGGCGTCGACCTCAAGGTCGAATACATCAGCGTCCTGTCGCAGGCGCAGAAGGCCGTCGCGCTGCAGTCGCAGGATCGGCTGATCAGCTACGTGATGAACGCGGCCCAGGCGAACCCGGACATTCTCGACAAGATCGACTGGGATCAGTCGGTCGACGAGTACAACCTCGCCGTCGGTGCGCCGCCGCGGATCGTCCGCGACGACGACCAGGTGCAGGCGATGCGCGAGGCGCGTGCGCAGGAAGCGCAGCAAGCCAAGATGGCGCAGATGGCGCAGCCCGCGGCCCAGGCTGCAGGCGCTGCGGCGAAGCTCGCCGAGACCGTGCCGGCTGACGGGAACATGCTCTCGAGCCTCGTCGGCGGTGCCGCGGGTTCGATGACGGGTCTGCCCGTATGAAGTCGAACGACTGGAAAACCCAGCAGGACGCGAAGAAGCGTCAGGAAGAAGCCGTCAAGCAGGCCGACGACGACTTCGTGTCGATCGCGTCATTCCCCGCCGGCCAGCGATTCCTCTGGAACCTCATGGCGCGCTGCCATGTGTTCTCGACTTCGTTCGAGCCGAGCTCGCGGATCTATTTCAACGAAGGCGAGCGGGCGGTCGGTCTGACGATCCTGCAAGGCCTCAACCGTCTGTGCCCCGACCGCTACCTCGAGATGGTCCAGGCGCAGGCAACCCGAATCAAGAACGAGCAGCGGCTGCGTGAAGCGGCCGCGGCAAAAGGAGCAGTAAGCGATGAGTGAACAGACCCCCGTACAGGCACCAACCGAACCGGCCGGCGATGTTCCGCAGCAGGGCACGACCAAAACCGTGCTGGGCACTCCGTTGGAGTCGACGAAAGTCGAGACGCCAGCGGCCCCCGCGAAAGTCGAGCAGACCGAGGCCGAGGTGAAGGCGGCAGCCGAAGCGAAGGTGAAAGCCGACGCAGACGCAGCAGCCAAAGCCGTCCCCGAGAAGTACGACTTCAAGCTTCCCGATGGCGTTGCGCTGGACCAGGCGACCGCAGACGTGTTCACCCCGAAGTTCAAGGAACTCGGGCTGACGCAGACGCAGGCGCAGGCTCTGGTCGACACCTACGTGGCGAGCATGAAAGCGTCGACCACGGCCAACGAAGCGGCTTTCGCGCAGCAGGAAAAGGACTGGCTTGCGGCGAGCAAGGCGGACACGGAGATCGGCGGGCAGAAGTTCGAGGAGAACTCGAAGCTCGCGCAGAAAACCATGTCGGCGATGGGCTCTCCCGAGCTGGTGCAGCTGATGGAAACGACCGGTTTCGGGAATCACCCCGAAGTCATCCGGTTCTTCTCTCGCGTTGGAAAGCATCTCAGCGAAGACGCGCTGGTCCGCCCGGGTGGTGCAGGGGCAGGGCCGCGTTCGCTCGAGGAACGCTTGTACGGCGGCACATCTCAACGCGCGCAGTAATCGCTGCGCGCCCACTCAATAGGAGATTCAAATGGCAACTCTCACCGGTCAGAACCTGACCCTGCTGGACATCCTCAAGCGCACGGATCCCGATGGTGGCTCGTCCGCTCTCGCCGAAATGCTCTCGCAGGAAAACGAGATCCTCACCGACATGCCGTGGGTGGAGGGCAACCTCCCGACCGGCCATCGTGTGAGCATTCGCACGGGCCTGCCGTCCGCCGTGTGGCGCAAGTACAACCAGGGCGTGCCGTCCTCGAAGTCCACGACCGCGCAGGTTGATGAAGCGTGCGGCAACCTCGAGGCGCTGGGTCAGGTCGACGTCGATCTCGCCAACCTCAACGGCAACACCGCGGGCTACCGCATGCAGGAGAACTCGGGCTTCGTCGAAGCACTGAATCAGGAATTCGCCTCGACCCTGCTCTACAACGACCTGTCGCCGAACCCGGAGAAGTTCCTCGGCTTGGCCCCGCGCTACTCGCGTGTCGGCACCCCGTCGGCCACGATTCCCGAGACGGCCGACAACGTGATCGACGGCGGCGGCACGGGTTCGACGAACTCCTCGATCTGGCTGATCGGCTGGGCGGCGGGCAAGATTTACGGCGTCTACCCGAAGGGCAGCAAGGGCGGCCTGGCCCACCGGGACATGGGCGAGGATTGGGCGTTCGACACGACGCAGAACCGCTACCGCGCCTACCTGGACAAGTACCAGTGGCAGTGTGGTCTCGTGGTGCAGGACTGGCGCTATGCGGTCCGCATCTGCAACGTCGACGTCGCCACGCTGACGAAGAACGCGGCCACCGGTGCAGACGTCATCGATCTGATGACCCGCGCGCTCGAGCGCATCAAGTCGCTGTCGGGTGTCACTCCGGCGTTCTACGCGAACCGCACGATCCGTTCGTTCCTCCGTCGCCAGACGGTGAACAAGGTCGCTGCCGGAACGCTCGCCTACGACAACGTGGGCGGCAAGCCCACCCTGTCGTTCGCCGAAGTCCCGGTGCGTCGGGTCGACGCGCTCCTCAGCACCGAAGCTCGCATCGTCTAAGCACGAAGCGACCTCAACCCATTTGCAGGAGAAATTTCAATGATGATCGATTCTCAGGCGGAGTTTTCCGACGCGCAGGCCGTCACCGCAACCGCCATCTCGACCAACGTGATGGACCTCGGGCCCAACACCGATCAGGCGGGCAACACCCGTGACATCGGCACGGGCCAGCCGGTCTACCTCGTGGTGACGACGAACACGCTCGTGACCGACACCGGTTCGGACGCGACGCTGATCGTCACGCTCGAGTCGGCGACGGATGCGGGCCTTACCACGGGCGCCGTGGTGCACGTGGCGACCGGCACGCTGGCGTTCGCCACGTACGCGACGGCGGGCTCCATCGTGCTCGCGGTGCGTCTGCCGGCCGGTTCGTACAAGCGATACCTCGGCTTGCGCTACACGGTCGCTTCCGGTCCGTTCACGGCCGGCGCGTTCGACGCGTTCCTGACCAGCGACGCGCAGCTGTATCGCGCCTACGCCGACCGCCAGCCGATCTCGGCCCTGGCGTAACCCCTGGGGCGGCGCTCTCACGGGCGCCGCCCTTTTTCAGGAGGGCATGTCATGAAGCAATACCGAAACATTTCTCGCGAGCCGTTCTATGCCAACGGCCGCATGGTGCAGCACGGCGAGACCACCACGCTTCCCGAAGGCTGCGAGCCGGGCGCGAACCTCGAGGAAGTCGTCGAGGGGGTTGACCCGGCGCCGCTGGACAAGACTACCCCGCAGCCGATGGGATCGATGCCCAAGGCTGCCAAGAAGCACAACCGGTCGTAAGCGATGACGTCCGAGGTAGCCATCGCGAACATGGCGCTGTCGCGTATCGGGGTCGATCAGACGATCGAGTCTCTCGACGACACGAGCGCCCGCGCGCGAGCCTGCAAGCTCTGGTACGCGCACTGTCGCGACAAGGCGCTTTCGGACGCGCCGTGGAACTTCGCGCTGCGTGTGGCTGCGCTGGCGACGGTGTCGGGCGACCCGCCTCCGGGCTGGTCCTACCAGTTCCGCTACCCGGCCGACTGTCTCGCGATGCGGGACGTCACCGACGACGGCGGGAGCCGCACGTCGCTGGGCCTGTGGTGGGCGTCGCTGGAATACGCGGGGTACGCGCGCTGGATGCCTCCGCGTTATCCGTGGGAAGTCCGCGGCGAGGCTGTGGCCGACACGGGCAAGATCATCGTTACCGACCTGGACGTGCCTTATGGGCTGTATGTCCGGCGCGTACTTGATCCGAACCAGTTCACGGTGCAGTTCGTCGACGCGCATGCGTGGTGCCTGGCCGTTGAACTCGCGCCTGCGCTGAAGGCTTCGGCTGACATGCGCACCCAAGCTGCGCAGGGCTGGGCATCCGCGAAATCGAGCGCCCTCGCTCACTTCATGAGGGAATCGCGGCCGGATCGCGAGCCTGATTCCATTTCAATCAGCTGCAGAAACTAACGAGGGGCAATCATGGCCAACGTGGATCTTCGAACGCAGTGGGACAACTCCGGTGGAGGCTCGTCGGCGGTTCCGCGCCTGCCTTCTCACTGGCAACTGGGCGTGGTGAACGACGTGTACACGCCTTTCTCCGTCTTCATCCGCGCCGATGTGGCCGGCGCGTACACCTGGGTGCCAGCATCCGGGGCGACGGCCGTCACGATGAATCTCGCCGCGGGCGAAATCGTTGGCATGGTTAAGCAAGTCACGTCAGCGGCTGGCGTGTTTCACGTCGCAGTCTGATGGCCCTCGGATTCGCCTTCGCAATTCCGTATCGCCGCAAGGGGCTCGGCCGCGGCAGCGGCGTGGGCACGGTGTTCGTGCCGGTCGGCGCGCGTGGTCGCGGTATCCCCGGCACGGCAGGCACGACGACGGGTGCATTCGACTCGTTCAACGGACAGAACATCTTCTGGGCCCCGCTCGATCAGCCCATCACCGCGATGAAGGTCGTCTATGCCGACTGGGAAATGTCGGCGGCTGGACCTGTGGCAAAGGCTGCAGGCGCGGTGTTCAACAACTTCGCGGTCGGCCTGAACGTGCAGCAAGTATCGCAGGGCTCGTTCCTGTTCTCGGGAGGCGCCAGCACGACGCTTGGAGCTCCGAGCAGCCCGGCATCCTTCTCTTACGTCATGTCCGACGAAAAGGCCGTGACGATCGCGGCGAACAACTCGTTCGGCATCCGCATGTACGGCTCGATGACGGTCGGGACGGATTACGCGACGGCCGACTACCAGAACGCGGCAGGAGGCACCACGCGGCTTGTGAGCGCCCCGGCGACTCCGGGTGGCGGTGCGATCACCGGGTACACCGAAGGCCTGACGCGCGCCAGTGCAACGCCCAACACGACGACGGGGATAACGAACCCATCGCATACCGGAGTGGGGTGGCTGCCTCCGTCCATCGTACTGGCGAAGATGACGAACCCCGCGAAGTCTGGGGTGCTTTTCGGAGATTCAATTGCGCAGCATCAATCCGGCGACTGGCCGGATGATCTCGGGAATATGGGCTACGCGCTGCGCACGGTGCGCAACACGATGCCCTTCGTGAACCTGTCACGCGGGACGCTGCAGGCCGCGTTCTTCAACACCTCGGCGAATCGGGCGGGGCTTGATGCCCTAACGATCGCGACGGGCATGTACGTCACCGACTTCGTCTGTGGGCTGGGTCGCAATGACTTGGCGGCATCGAGCAGCGACACCACGACGAAGACTGACGTGGACTTCGTGTGCGCATCGCAGAAGGCGGCGGGGCGTAGATGCTGGATCACCACGATCCCGCCCACGACCACGTCCACGGATGGGTGGGCGTCCATCCCCAACCAGACGATCGCATCGTCCCCCAAGAACACTTTCCGCGTTTCGTACAACACGGACCGGCGTGCGAACTATGTGGCGCAAGGCTACCGGGGCGTGATCGACATCGCGACGGTGCTGGAGACGGCGAGCGATGGCGGGCTGTGGAGGACGCCATTCGCCAACATCACGCTAACTACGCCGATCACGACCGTCGGGCAGGTTGGCGACATCGTCGTCAGCGACACCTCGGCCTACACCGCGGCGGGCTTCACCTCGATCATGCTGCTCATCGGCACCGAGCGCATCTTCTGCACGATCAAGGACGCCACGACATTGACGATCGTAGCGCGCGGGGTGGCTTCCACCACGGCCGCAACGTACATCGCTGGCGTGTCGATGTACGCCACGCTGACGAACGACGGCATTCACCCTAATTTCAACGGGCACGAACGAATTCGGCTGGCCGGCACGTTCGCGGCATCGAAGTTTGGAACCTGATGGGAACCGCACTGCTCCAGCCGTCATTCTCCGGGGGCGAGCTCTCGCCTTCGCTTTACGCCCGCGTCGACATCGCGCGCTACGGCTCGAGCCTGCGGACCTGCGAGAACTTCGTCGTGCGGCCCTACGGCGGCGTCGAGAATCGCGCGGGCCTGCGCTTCGTGAAGGAGTCGAAAAACTCCGCAGTGACCTGCATCGTGATCCCGTTCCAGTATTCGACCGACATCTCGTATGTCATCGAATTGGGCGACCTGTACGCGCGCTTCTACGCCAACGGTGCGGCGTTGCTGGCCGGCATGACGCACGTCGAGATCGTCACCCCCTGGAGCGCGGCGGAGGCGCCGTTCGTGCGATTCACGCAGTCGGCTGACGTGCTGTATCTGGTCCATCCCGATCACGCGCCGCAGGAGCTGCGTCGCACCTCGGTGACCTCGTTCTCACTGACGGACTACGCCTACAAGAACGGCCCGTTCCGCTCGGTCAACACCGACCAGTCGATCAATGTCTACGCCTCAGCGGAGACCGGAACGGTAACGCTCACGGCCGCGTCGCCGATCTTCCTGGCCGGGCACATCGGCGGCCTGTTCAAGATCGAGGAGGAGCACCTCGAGGGTGTCGTGCAGTGGGAAGCCTCCAAGCGAATCGCGACCGAGAACGAGAACCCGTTCGGCGTACGTCGTCGGTCGGACGGCAAGGTCTATCGGTGCGCAACGAACCAGGTCGTCAACCCGTCCGGCGGCGATGCTCAGTTCATCACCGGCACGATCCGCCCGATACACGACGCCGGGACGCTGTCGGATGGCGACGGGAACCTCATCGCGGACCTCGCACAGCGCGCGGGTGTCGATTGGGAATATCTGCACTCCGGCTTCGGCATCGTTCGGATCGACTCCCTGGGCGGCGGCGGCGGAACCACGGCGAACGCGACCGTGCTCTCCCGGCTTCCGAATACGGTCGTCGGCGGCGCGACGTCGTCGGGCACGTTCTCGTTCACTGGAAACGGCGCGAATCGCCGGTTCTTCATGGTGGGCGCGACGGCGGCGAGCGACGACACCTATCGCGTGCTCGTGGACAGCGTGCAGCTGAGCACGGCCGGGTATGACGTCGGCGACTCTTACACCGGGTACAACGTCTCGGTGACGTTTGCCGGGGCGCCCGCTGCGGCGGCGCTGATCGAGATCCTGTCGGCCGGCACGATCTACTTTCGCGCGCTGGGCGATGGCGTGACGACGGTTTTCACCTTCGACGGCGGGCCTTCGGCTTCGGGCGCGGCGTACCAGGCGTATGTCGCAACGGTCCTGACGGCGGCGACGATCACCCCCAGCAGCCCGAATGCGGGCCGGGGCCTGGATCTGGCGGTCGCTCCGTTGAATACCAAGGTCGTTGCGGTCGACCAACTGTCGGCGAACAACACCTCGAGCGCCTGGTCGTTCGGCGCGTGGTCGACGCAATACGGGTTCCCTTCCGAAGTGGAGTTCTACGGCGACCGTCTCGACTTCGCGAGCACGCGCACCGACCCGCAGACGCAATGGCTGACGCGCATCGCCGACTACGTGAATTTCAACGTGTCGAATCCCCTGGTCGACGACGACTCGATCACGGCGACGCTCAACGCGCGGCAGATCAACGCCATCCGGGATCTGATTCCGCTGAACAACCTGGTCATTCTGACCAGCGGCGGCGAGTGGAAAGCGGTCACGGGCCAGAACGATGTGCTGACCCCTTCGACGATCGCGTTCAAGCCGCAGTCTTTCAACGGCGCGGAATCTCTGCCGGCGCTGACGATCAACGACGCAGCAATCTACGCGGCGCGCGGCTACAAGGTGCGGACGATCGGCTACCAGTTCGACAAGGACGGGTACGTCGGCGATGACCTGACCGTGTTCGCGGATCACCTGGTCAAGTTCCACTCGATCGTTTCGTGGGCCTACCAGCAGGTTCCCATTACGACGGTGTGGGCGGTGCGCGATGACGGCGTGATGCTGTCGATGGCCTACCAGCCCGAGCAGCAGGTCGTCGGCTGGGCCCGGCACATCACCGACGGATTCTTCGAGTCGGTGACGGTGGTCACGGAAGCGGGCGCCGACGTGCTGTATGCCGTGGTCCGCCGGACCGTCGGGGGCACGACCAAACGCTACATCGAGCGCATGGACGAGCGCGACTATGCGAACGTCCGCGACGCTTTCTTCGTCGACTCCGGCCTGACCTTCGACGGTCGCAATCAGCTGGGCACGGTGACGCTGACGGGCGCGGATTTCACGGTTGGGCACAACCTCACGGCGACCGCATCGCTGGCGTCGTTCGCGGCGTCGGACGTCGGGGACATGATCGTGTTCGCCTACGGCGCGTCGGGCGAGCTGCGGCTGCAGATCGTGGCGTACACCTCGACGACTGTCGTCACGGTGCGCCCGCTCAAGAACGTGGTCCTGGGCTACCAGGGAACCCTCGTGGCGGGCTGGGCCTTCGCCCGCGACACGCTCTCGGGCTTCTCGCACCTGGCGGCCAAGACGGTGGCGATCCTGGCCGACGGCAACGTGCAGCCCTCGGTCGACGTGTCCCTGGGCGGGCTGATCGCGCTCGAGACGCCTGCAGTCGTGGTGCAGGCCGGCCTGCCGTACACGGCGACCATGACCACGTTGGACCTGAACAACCCGGGCGGCGAGTCGATCCGCATGCGTCGCAAGGTGATCAAGCGCATCGGCCTGCTGGTCGAAGAAACCCGGAACATCAAGGCCGGGCAGTTGGACAACCTCGAGGAAGTTGAGGCGCGCGATTACGAAGGCCTCACCACGCCGGCGAACCTGCTGTCGGGCCTGGTCGAGGTGTACTGCTCGAGCGAGTGGGACACGAACGGCCGGGTGTCGGTCGTCCAGGACATGCCGCTCCCGATCCGGGTGTTGGGCCTGATCCCTGAAATCGAGGCGGGTGAATGATGGACGTGCGCGTGCTCCTCGCAACCGCAGACGACATCGACGCCATCGTGGCGGACGCGCGGCCGGCGGACGTCGCCGAAGTACTCGCGGCCAGCGGGCATTCGCTGCACGAGGTGCTGGTCGAAGGCCTCGAGATCTCCTCGTTGGCCTGGACCGGTCTGGTCGACGGCACGCCGGTGTGCATGTTCGGTGTCGCCCCCGCACCCGGAATGGACGGCGTCGGCGTGCCCTGGATGATCGGGACGAATGCCGTCGAGTCGTACGCGACGGTGTTCTTGAGGCGCAACCGCGACGTGCTCGAGCAGATGAAGGCGCTCTTCCCGGTGCTCATCAACTACGTGGACGAGCGGAACACGGCCTCGATCCGCTGGCTGCGCTGGATGGGTTTCAACATTCATCCGGCCGAACCCTACGGGGTTAGCGGCCTTCCTTTCTGCCGATTCGATCTCGGAGTGCAACCCAATGTGTGACCCGGTATCGGCAACCCTCGCGTTCACCGCATTGGCGGGCGGCGCGCAGGCATACAGCCAACATCAGCAGGGCAAGGCCGAGGCCAAGGTCGCGACCCAGAACGCCCGGCTGGCCAACCAGCAGGCGGATGACCGCACGCGCCTGGGCATGATCGAGGAGCAGCGGGTTCGCAATCAGACCCGGCAGGCGATGGGGACGCAGAACGCGGCGCTCGCGGCCAACGGCGTAGAGCTCGGTTCCGGTTCCGCCGGCGAGATCCTTTCGCAGACGGCGGGCATGGGCGAGCAGGACGCTTACCTCGCTCGGGCGAATGCGCTGCGCGAGGCCTGGGGCTTCAAGGTCGACGCGAACAACTACTACAACTCGCGCCGAATGATTAAGTCGGGGGCGAAGGGCGCGATCGCGGGTACGGTCCTCAGCACGGGCGCGCAGGCTTTCGGCGCCTACGGTGCTATGGGGGGTTCTGGCACGGGTGCGATGTCCCGGACAAATTTCGGGGCGCGAAACGCTGGATTCGGCGGAGCGCCTTAAGTGCCAACCGTCCCGCGCTATCAGCCGCAGGTCACGCCGCAGGCGCTTCCCAACGCGCGCCAGCAGGTTGCGTTCGACCCCAAGGCCTACGGGCAGGGGGTCGCCCGCGGCCTCAATGCGGTTGCAGATGTGTCGGCTGATTACGCTTACGACGTACAGCAGCGCGCGCGAAAGTCGCGGCTCCTGGCTTCGCAGGACCAGGTCAACAACATCGATTTCGAGTTGTTCAACGCGCCCGAGACGGGGGCGCTGAATCGCAAGGGCGATCAGACCTTCGGACTCGAGGAGAAGGTACTTCCCGAATTCGATAAGCGCATCAGCAAACTCGCTGAGGGCATCAACAACCCCGACGAGCGAGCGGCATTCGACGCCTACGCCGGCAACGTGCGCAATCAGCGGCGCGGGGATATGGCGCGGTTGGTCGTGCGCGAAGGAGAGACGTTCTACAAGGGCCAGTCCGCGGCGACGATCGAGAACGCGAGCCAACTGGCGGCGGCGAACTACACGAACCCGAAACGGCTCGGCGATGAGATGCTGCGGGCCGAGATCGCGGCGGAACTTCCGCTGCAGGGTCAGGCGCCGGGTCTCGTGATGGCGGCGCAGGCGGAAGCTCGAGGCAAGGTCATGTCGGCGGTGATCCTGCGCGAGATGGACACCGATCCCCTCGCGGCTGACAAACGCTTTCGGGAGGTGCGCGACACCCTGCCGGCCGACCAGGCGGAATCGCTCGAGCGGCAACTCGACGGCGCGGTATCGCAGGAACGCGGTCGGATCTCGGCCGGCGACATCTGGTCGAAGTCCAAGGGCGATCGCTCGGCGGCGCTGGGCATGCTCGCGGACATCGAGGATCCGAAGATCCGCACGGCGGCAAAGTCGGAACTGACGGCGCGATTCGCCGAGATCACCGCGGCCAAGACTGAGGCGGAGACGGGCGCCAAGGATGCGGCCTGGCGCCTGGCTGTCACGGGCACGCCGCTGTCGAAGATGCCGGCCAACGTCATCAACGGCCTGCTGGCGTACTCGCCCGAGACGGTGAGCGAGATCCAGACGTACGAGGAGCGCGGCGGAAAGATCGACGCGAACACCCTGGCGCTGAACTACGGGCGGGTGGCTGCGATGACCGATGCCGAGCTCAAGGACACGAAGCCGGTCGACCTCATCCCGCTGTTGGGAACGGGTCCCGAGTACAAGCGCATGGCCGACAAGATCAACGACCTCAACAATCCGAACAAGTCGGGGGCTGCATCGTTCACGCAGACCCAGCTCAACGATCAGATCGAGGCGGCTTCGTACAACTATCCCCGCTTCAAGGTTCCGACGACGGGCAAGGGCAAGGGCAAACGCTCGGTCCAGCAGGAGCAGGACTATGGCCGGGTGCGCTTGGCCATCGACCAGGAGATCGAGATCCTCAAGGCCTCGGGGAAGACGCTGGACCCGAAGGCGCGGGACGAGATCATCGACCGGCATCTGATGGACGACTGGAAGAAAAACACGATCCTGAAGGTCGATCCGCCGGGCCTCGGGAATTCCGGGTACAAGCCGATCAGCCAGCTGACGGTCGAGGACGTCACACAGAACGACGCTCGGATCTCAATCAAGAACATTCCAGACGAGGACATCGCGGCTGCGCGCGACCAGCTGCGCGCCAAGAACATCACCGACTCTGACGCGAACGTGTCGTTCTACATCTCGGCGCTGCTGGCCGGCGGCACCGATCCGAACCGCAACGAGCAGGCGCTGCGCCTGGTCGGTGAATGGGTGCGGGGGAACTGATGCCGATCGTCCCGCGCCTGAGCGATATCCCAGCCGATGAAACTGCGGCGCCCGCGGCGCGTCCGAGCATCGTCACGTCGGCGGTCGAAAGCCAGAAGCAGCAGGGCGGCCTGCGCGCGAGCCTGATCCGCAACTTCTCCGAGGATCCCGACCAGTTCGCGAAGGCGCTCGAGTTGTCGAATCGCACCGGGTTCTCGGTGGACCTGGTGAAGCGCAATCAGCCCGAGATCGAAAACTACGTCGAAGCGCACAAGGTCGACCCGATCAAGTTCCGGCTCGAGAACCCGGCGCTCTTCGACTTCATGGAACAGAAGGACGAGAACCTGGTCGTCTCGAAGGACGACGTCGGGAATCTGTCCGGCGTGGAGCGGGCGTTCAAGTCTGTGCCTATGGTCTCGAAAGACGACCCTGGCAATCTCGGCAAGTTCGCCCGGATGATGAAGACGATCCCGCGGGCGTTCCAGTCCGGGCAGGACCAGGTCGAGCTATCCGGTATCCGCTTCAAGCAGATGGAAGGCAAGGCGACGCCCGAAGAGATTACGCGCGGCGATCAAATCTCTGCGGAGTCGCAGCGGCAGCATCGGTACGCGGCTGACGGATTTTTTGAAGAGGCGGCAATCGAAACGGCGAAGATGGCCCCGACCACGCTTCAGGCCATAAAGGGCGGCGTGAAGGGCGCCGGAGTCGGTGCGGTGGTTGGTGCGGCAACGGGTGCCGCTGCGGGCGCTGCGACGGGTGCGGGCGTCCTGGGCGTGCCCACCGGCGGCGTTGGCCTGATCCCTGGCGCTGGGCTCGGCGCAGCAGCAGGCGCGACGGCAGGCGCGGCAGCGGGCGCAGGCGCGGGGTTCACGACCGGCGCAGCGTATGAGTCTTTCAAGATGGAAGCGGGGCTCGCGTTCGATGAGTTTCGCGGGTTCAAGGACGGCGCGGGTCAGCCCCTCGATATGGGGACCATGACGGCTGCGGCGTCCGCTGTGGGCATGGTCAATGCCGGCCTTGAGATCACAGGCCTAGGGGCGTTGCTAAAGACAATCCCGGGCGGCGAGAAGCTTGTGGGCGGTAAGGCCGCGAACGCGGTGAAGGCTGCGCTCAAGTCGCCGACCGTGCTCGCTGCGTTCAAGTCGGCCGGGGCGAAGTTCGCTCATAGCGTCACCGTCGAAACGTCGACGGAAGTCGCGCAGGAGCTGGTGACGATCGTCGCCGGCGAACTGATCAAGCAGCAGGCCGGCGGAGAAGCCGCGACGGGGCAGGCGATCGGCCAGCGGCTGCTCGACACCCTGGTCGCGACAGCGAAGGGCACCTTCATGCTCGCCGGCACGGGCGCGGGCGCATCGTTCGTCGCTGACTCGCGCCGGGCCGCGAACGCGCAGTCGTCGGTCGACCGGATGACGGCGCTCGGCGAATCAGCGAAGGCGTCGAAGCTGCTCCAGCGGATGCCCTCCAAGTTCCGCGAGTTCGTCGAGGCCGTGAAGGACAAGCACGGCACGGTCGAGAACGTCTATGTCGATGCCAACAAGGCGACCGAGCTGTTCCAGTCCGCCGGGCTGGATGCGTCGGAAGTCTTCGGGGAGATGATGGGCGAGCGGGGCCGCGAAGCCTACGCCGAGGCCTACGCGCTCGATGGCCGCATCGCGGTGCCGATCGAGGTGTACGCCGAGAAGCTTGCGGGGACCGACTGGCACAAGGGCTTGGTCGAGCATTCGACGCTGGACGAGGACGGCATGACCTCGTTCGAGGCGGCGCAGTTCGACAAGGACCGCGAGCGGATGCTGCAGGAGGTGTACGACGGGCAGGGGCGCCAAGCGGACGACCCTGCGAATCCGATCTTCAACGACACGGTGGCCGGGCTGCTGGGCGCGGGCTTCTCGCAGAAGGACGCCGAGGACCAGGCGCAGCTCCGGGTCGGACTGTTCCGCGGCGTGGCGCAGCGCGCGGGACTGACGGCGGACCAGTTCCTCGAGCGATTCCCCCTGGACGTCACGCGCCCGCTGCCGAGTGTCCTGACCGACCGGCGCAAGGTCGGCGCGCTCGACCCGCTGCTCGACGCGGTGCGCTCGGGAAAGCTTCCGACCGACGACGAACTGTTCGGGCCGCGGCTGATCTCGGAGATCGTGAAGCGCGGCGGCATCGACCCGGAATCGGTGGGCGGTCCCGACCTGCTCGCGATCCTGGACAAGGAGAAGCGGCCGGGCCTGATCTCCGGCAAGGGGATGACAGTCGAGCACATGGGCGAATCGCTGGCCGAAGGCGGCTGGCGCGAAGCGTTCACGAACCTGGACGACTACGGCCGGCCGGATTACCGCGACCTGCTCGAGATGGTCCGCGACGACTTGCACGGCGAGTTGCGCAGCCCGAATGCCCGCAACGAGGAGCGGCTCGGGTTCCGGCAGGCGGCCGAGGATCTCGGCAACGAAGTGCATCGCCTGGGCATGGACATTCATTCGCTGACGAACGAGCAGATTTCGCAGCGGCTGGCCGAGGAGGATGCGAAGGCGGCGCAGGGCAGGGTGCTGGAGCAGGCCGCAACCGTGACGGCGCGCGCGGTGCAGGCGATCCGTGACGTGATCGCTCGGATGCGCGGAGCGACGCCTTCGTCAGTGAGTGCGGACCTGATGCCGGTGGCGCCTGAGAGTGTCGCCGAAGCCGCGGAGCATGGCCTCGACATCGGCGGCTACGTGCACATGATCGATGGATCGGCGATTCGGCATGTGCAAAAAAAGCATGGCGACGCCGTGGAAGAGGGGAAGCGCGGGCAGGTCGCGGTGACCGACCAGGATTTCGAGCGGATCCCGGACGTGTTGTCGTCCCCGGATATGACGGCCTACGGACTCAAGAACGACATCGGTCGCCCGATGATCGCCTACGTCAAGAGGTTAGCGGATGGCACGTTCCTGTACCTCGAGGAAGTGCGCAGCAAGCGGCAGAGGTTGGCGCTGCAATCGATCCGAAAGTACCCCGCCACGACGAATGCCCTTTCGATTCTCGAAAGCGTCCGACACAACGCGCGAAACGATGGCGGGGATGCGGTCACGGTAGTGGAATCGCCGGCGCCGCGTCAATTGGGGGCAGGCGAGGAGCTCAACCAGTCGGCGTACCACGGCACTCCGCATGCTGTCGAGAAGTTCAGCCTGCAGAAGATCGGCACGGGCGAAGGGGCTCAGGCCTACGGTTACGGGCTGTACTTCGCGGGCCATCGGGCGGTCGCCGAGCACTACCGCAAGACTCTGAGCGATGCGACCAGCGCCACGGGCGCGGTCTTGGTCGGCGGCCGGAAAGTCGAGGCGTTCTCTCCTGAGGGTCACGCCGCGCGCTTGCTCTTCTACAACGATGCGCGCGAGATCAAGGCGGCAGCAAAGCAGTGGCTCAAGGAAGCCAAGGCGGGCGAGGCCTGGGCTGTTGAGCAGGCCCGGAACCAGGGACTGACCGCGGTCGAGTATTACGAGCGCCTCAATGCGTTCCTGGCGAACCAGAAGCGCCGGGACGTGCAGGTGATCAAGGGCAACCTCTACAAGGTCGAGCTGCCCGAGGACGCCGAGCTCCTGGACTACGATGCGCCGATCGCCAAGCAGAACGCGATCGTGCAGGAAATCGCGCGGACTTTCCTGCGCGAGGAAGGGCACCTTCGCGACGGCGAGAACGGTCCGCGTCAGCTGACCGCGGCGTTCAATTCCGCGGCGATGGAATTGGGCGGCATGGCCCGCGACGGCGACGGGTCGACCCTGTACGAGATGCTCGCCAAGAAGCTCGGAAGCGAGCAGGCCGCATCGCTGCACTTCGCCGAGCATGGCGTCCCTGGCATGCGGTTCAAGGCTGGGCAGATCGCCAACGTGAAGGGTGGCGGGCACAACTATGTGATGTGGGACGAGGCGGCGATCAGCGAGCCGCAGAGCCTGTACCAGAAGCGCGGCACCGAACCCCGCGGCTCGATCAAGGGCGCAATGCCCGGCGATCGTCGGCCCGATGGCACGCGCCCGTTCAACATCTCGCTGCTGCGCAAGGCCAACCTGACGACCTTCACGCACGAGCTCGGGCACATGGCTTTCGCCATCCTGGCCGACCTCGCGGCGGACTTCTCAGTGATCCCCGAGGCCGAGCGCACGGGGAACCAGTCGCAGCTTGTCGCCGACTACCAGTCTCTTCTCGCGTGGAGCGGCGCGCAATCGTTCGAGGCCATGACCGTCCCGCAGCTTGAGAAACTGGCGCGCGGCATGGAAGCCTACGTGCTGGAAGGCAAGGCACCCTCGCTCGAACTGCGCGCCGCTTTTGCGCGACTCCGTTCCTTCATGGCCGCGGTGTATCGCACCCTGAAGGGGCTCATCAAAGACGCCGGCCAGAACATCGATCTGAACGACGAGGTGCGGGCCGTGTTCGATCGCCTGCTCGCGTCGGACGAAGCGATCCAGCAGGCGCGCGAGGCGGACAAGTTCGATGCGATCTGGAAGGCGCCGGACGAGATGCTATCCCTCGGCGCGACGGGCGAGGAGGTGGCGGCCTACATGCGCGCGAACCAGTCTGCTCAGGACCGCGCTACCGACAAGCTGACGGCAAAGGTCATGGCGCCGCTGCGCCGGCGTCGCGAGGAATCCTTCGCCGAGCTGCGTGAGACGGTCGAGACCGAGGTAGCCGGCGAGCTCGATGCGACGCCGGTGTACCGCGCCATCGCGGCGCTGTCCGGCGTGAACGTGCCGCCCGAAATGGCCGGGATCATCCGCAAGCTCGACAAGGGCTGGCTGCTCGACAAGTACGGGCAGGAGTGGATCAACAAAAATCTGCTGCGGCGCGGGGTGTACGCGGCCGAGGGCGGCATGTCGGCGGATCTCGCCGCGTCGCTGCTCGGGTTCGATTCCGGCCGCTCGTTGGTCGAGGCCATCGCCGAGGCTCCCCTTCGTCGCGAGTACCTGAAGGCCGAGACGGAACGCCGGCTCAACGAGATCATTCCCGATCCGATGCGCGACGGCTCGCTGTCGGACGAAGCGGTGGCAGCGGTCCATAACGAGCGGCGCGGCGACGTGCTGGCGCTCGAGCTGAAGATCCTCAACCGGGCCAGCGGCGGCGGGAAGGAAACCTCCAAGCAGGTCGCGCGCCGAATTGCGGAGCGGATCGTCGGCGACCGCGCTGTCCGTGATATCCGCCCGAACCGCTACCTGCTGGACGAGAAGCGCGCGGCGCGCAAGGCGACCGAAGCCCTGCTCGCAAAGGATTACGAAGCCGCGGCCACGGCGAAGCGGCAGGAACTGCTGTCGTTCTACCTGTGGCGGGTGTCGCAGGACGCGCGCGAGGAGGCCGACAAGGCTCGCGACTACCTCGATTCCTACACGAAGAATGCGGCGCGCGAGCGACTCGCCAAGGCCGGCGCGGAGTACGTGGAGCAGGTCGACGACATGCTGGCCGCCTACGGGTTCCGTGCTCCCGGTGTCGCGCCCTCGGGCCTGCGGGAATGGACCCGGCTGCAGGACGAGGCCGGGCACGAGACGGCGATCCCCGACGAGGTGATCCGGCGCTCGGAAGGCAAGGCGGTGAACTGGCGCGATGTGTCGATGGACGAGCTGCGAGGACTGCGAGACGCGGTGCGCAATGTCTCGCACCTGGCCAAGCTCTCCCGCGAAGCCCTGGCGAACGACCAGACGGTCGAATGGGAAGCGGCGCGCGAGGATCTCGCCGGCCGGATCCGCTCGACCCTGGACGAGAAGAAGAAGCCCTTTACAGACGCGGAGGCGACGACGTGGGAAAGCGTCCGGGCCTTCACGGGGAAGTTGATGGACTCCGTCCTCCGCCCCGAGACGGTCGTGGAATGGCTGGACGGCGGGACGACCGGGCCGTGGCACGACCTGTTCTGGAACCAAGCGCAGGCGGCGCACGATCGCCGCGACACGCTGCGCGAGCGGGTGATGAAACCCCTCGTCGACATGGTCGAGAAGTGGGACGCCAAGCAGCGCGCGCGCATGGCGGAGAAGATCCCCATCGCATCCCTGGGCGAGGCGCTGACGCGCTCAACGCTGGTCTCGATGGCCCTGAACATGGGCAACGCCTCGAACCTCGACAAGCTGATGCGCGGCGGGATCTGGCGCGATGGGAAGCACGTCGAGTTCACCGACCAGACGGCGCGTGAAGTGCGCGAGGCCCTGTCGGCGGACGATTGGAAGATGGTCCAGTTCATCTGGGACCAGGTCGACGCGATGTGGCCGGACGTCGTGGAGTTTCAGAAGTCGATGGGCGGTCTCGTGCCGGACAAGGTGGAAGCGGTGGCGGTCGACACGCCCGCCGGCGTGCTGCGCGGCGGCTACTGGCCCGTCGTGTACGACCCCAGGCAGTCGGCGATCGGTGCGAAGCAGGAGGCGGCCAAGAGTATTAAGGAAGCCCTCGGCGCACTAACGAAGGCCTCGACGAAGAAGGGTTTCCTCAAGTCGCGAACCTCGGTTGCGCGGCCGCTGCTGCTCGACTTCCAGCGGATCCTCGTCCGGCATGTAGACGAGGTGATCACCGACCTGACGCACCGGCGTTTCATCATGCAGGCGAACCGGGTGCTTGAAGACGCGGAGATCGCATCGCTGATCCGCACTCGGCTGGGCGACGTGCCGTTCGAGTCGCTCAAGGGCATGGTCGGGCACACCATATCCAGTCGCAATTATTACGACCCGGCGCTCGATGCGCAGGATCGATTGTTCGACCGCATCGTCTCGAACACGGCGGTGGCGGCGCTGGGTTTCAAGGTCGCAACGTCCATCGGCAACCTGGTGGTTGCGCCGATCCAGGCCGCGGCCCGGGTCTCTCCAGCCCGCATGACGTCGGCCCTGGCGCAATTCATGTCGGCGCCGAAGCAGACGCGGGATCTGGTGTGGTCGCTGTCGCCGCAGATGCGGTACCGCGCGGAGAACCTCGACGCATCGTTCTCGGAAGTGCTCAAGTCTCTACGCGGCGAGCACTCCATTCGTGCGCAGGTTGCTCGGGCGTCGATGTCGGTTCATCGCTGGGCGGACTTCCTCGGGTCAACCGTGATCTGGCTTGCCAAGTATCAGCAGGAAGTCGCGGAGCAGTCGGTGCCCGACACGGCCGCTGCGGTTCGTGCGGCCGACAAGGCGATTCGGCAGACGCAGACCGCCGGGGCCCCGAAGGATCTCTCGGCTTTCGAGCGGTCGCCGACGAGCAAGCTCGTCAAGTTGTTCCTTGGCCCGATGCTGATCATGAACAACCGCATCCGCGATGCGGTGCAGCTGCGCGGCGCTGTGAAGAATGTCCCGGAAGCGATCGGCACGCTGTTCGCGGTGTGGTTCATCCCGGCGTTCCTGTTCGAGCTCGCCGTCGGCCGCGGCCCCGATGATGACGACGACGACGGCCTCGACGTGGGCGACGTCGCGAAGTGGGCCGGGATCAAGACCGCCATGTATCCGTTCATGACCCTGCCGTATCTGCGCGACATCGCTGCGGGGGTTGAAGCGGCGCTTTCGCACAAGCCCGCATTCGCGCGCTCTAACCCGCTGGTCGAAGCCGGGAACATGCTCGTGAACGCCGGCGCCAAGGTGACCGGGGCGCTGTTCGGCGAAGACGAAGTCGACGAGGAGAAGCTCGCGAAGTCCCTCATTCGCGCGGCCGGTCCGATTATCGGCCTGCCCACCGGCGCGCTGACGCTGCCGGGTGACCTCATCTATGACGTCCTCACGGGTGAGTACGACCCCGAGGGCGTGTCCGATCTGAAGTACCTCATTTATCGCCGGCCTGCCGAGAAGAATCCATGACCGTTCTGACGACCAACACGATCAACACCTACGCCGGAAACGGTGTCACGATCGTGTTCCCCTTCACGTTCCCGATCCTGGACACGGCTGACGTGGTGGTGACGCTGATCTCGGCGACCGGCGTCGAGACGGTGCAGGCGCTGACGACGAACTACACGATCCCGGGTTCGGACGTGGGCCTGGCCGCCGGCAATGTGACGATGCTGGTCGCGCCGGCGACGGGTGTCACGGTGCAGATCGAGCGAATCGTGGCGGTGACGCAGCCGACCGACTTCCTGAACCAGGGCCGGTTCTTTCCCGAGACGCACGAGCGCGCGTTCGATCGGCTCTTGATGCTGATCCAGCGTGCGATTGGCCTGGGCATGAATGCCCTGCGCGTGGCGCCTCGCGAGGGTCCGATTGCAGCCCTCCCCGCTACTGACCCCGCAGGCAAGTTCGTCGGCTTCGATTTGGACGGGAATCCCGCACTACTCGATGGGACGGATGAATTTCTCAGGGCCGACCTCGTCTCCAGCGCAAGCGGCAAGGGTGCGGCGCTGGTGAGTTTCATCCAACCCTACACCGGGTCCGCGCCGCTCACGCTGCAGACCGTGCTGCGCTACACCATCAACATCAACGATTTCCTTGGCTGCGACCCCGGCGGCAACGGCCTGTCCGACACAGCTTTTGCAGCGGCGGCAGCCATCGGCAAGACGATAGAACTCACACCCGGCGCGACCTACTACCTGTCGCAGCGCCTGACGCTGACGACCGGCAGCAAATTCATCTGCAAGGGGATGTGCACGATCAAGCTGAAGACGGGCACGGGCGGCTACAACAACACCGACCTGTCGATCAAAAATAGCGAGGCCGTTTTCTGGCTTAACGGTGTCGACGACATCGCGATCGAGGGGATCGAATTCATCACCGACGGGGTGAAGGAAGTCACGATCTACCCGATCCGTTCAGTCGGCGGGTTTACGTCGAAGGGCCTGAAGGTCGACCGTGTGAAGGTCCGCGGGCTGTCGGGCTTGAATGGTGGCTATCTGTCGATCAACTCGTGCGGTGTCGGCAGCTACAAGATCCGCGACTACGAGGTGGTCAGTTGCGGCACGGCTCAGGGTTTGTCGTACTGGACGGGCTTCATGCAGATCACCGCATGGGAGATCGACAACGACATCATCCCTGGCGTGTATTCCGAGCCCGGCTACGGCGAGAACATCCGCTGCACCAACCTGCTGCTCACCGGCTCGGCGCTGACGGATTTCACGCAGCAGACGGATTGCATCAACATCGCCGGCAGTTCGTCGACCGAGCGCAAGGGGCCGATCATCCGCGGTGTGTATGCCGACGGGGTGGGTGAGGTGTGCGACCTGTTCTGCACGGGCGCCAGCATCACCGGCGTGCGAGCCAAGAACATCAAGCTCGGTGTGGCCAAGTTCATCCACGGGGCGCAGCACAACTACATCGAAGTCGACGACATCGAGAACGTCGGGCTCTACGCTGCGGTATTCAACGGCAGCAACTCCGCGGCGCAGGACATTCAGTTCAATACCTGCGTCATCCACAATGCTCGCGGCGTGGGGCAGTTGGGTGGTGGTGGCGGAACCGGCGGATCGAACACGACAGCTTGCGCGTTCTACGGCCCGGCAGGCGGCGGCACTCCGCGCTATCCCAAGAACAACGTATGCATCATCCACAATTTGCAGGGTGATGCCGCGATGAATTTCGTGATGCGTGAGAACACGAACTCAGATCTCGGCCTGCACAATCGTTGCGAGGTGCACAACTTCGACGGGGTGTTGAACGACCGGTCATCCGGCGTGCTGTTCGCCGGCAACGCTCACCTGGATTACAAAGCCCGCCAGGCCGTGCATCTGACTCAGGCGCTTGCGACGCTCGCCGTGACGCCGGTGTCGACCAACATCCCCGTGCAGTTCGATACGGTGGTGAGCGACCTCGATGGGTGCGCGGTCCCGGCAAGCTTCAAGGCCCGGATGAAATACCCCGGACGCTGGCAGGTCCATGCACAGGTCCGCGCCACCGGCGGTCTGGCCACCGATCGCATGACTGTGAAGGTGACCAAGGCGGGCAGCACCTTCAAGCAGACGACCCGAGCCTACGGCACAGTGGGTGAGGAAGTGACGTTCGACTGCCTCACGACTGTCATCGTCACCGACGTGGACATCGGCACGACGGCCGCTGACATCGCGGTGCTCGCGTACCAGACCGGCACCAACACCGCGAGCATCCTCGGCACAGCGGTGATGACCTACCTCGAAATCACCAACGTCGGGAATTGAGCCATGAACATCGATCGGCTCATCGAAGACCTGATCCACCGCGAGGGCGGGTACTCGGACAAGCCCGCCGACCGCGGCGGCCCGACCTGCTGGGGCATCACCGAATCGGTAGCGCGTCGCAACGGCTACCGGGGCGACATGCGCAACCTCCCTGAGTCCGTGGCGCGCGCGATCTACAAGCGCGAATACTGGATCGGCCCGGCTTTCGATCAGGTGTCCATCGTCTCGCCGCTGGTCGCCGAGGAGCTGCTCGACACCGGCGTGAACATGGGGCCGCTGGTGGCCGGCCGCTACCTGCAGCGCGCGCTCAACGTGCTCAACCAGGAAGGCAAGGCGTTCCCGGATCTCGTCGTCGACGGCAACGTCGGGGCGCTCACGGTGTCGGCCCTGCGGAAGTTCCTGCAGATCCGCGGGCCTGCCGGCGAGCGGGTGATGCTGACGGCGCTGAACTGCCTGCAGGGCAACGCCTACATCGAGATCGCCGAGGCGCGCCCGACGCAAGAGGAATTTGTACTCGGCTGGCTGCAGAACCGCGTGCTGGTCACGGCATGATCGCCTTCCTCGCGCTCCAGCTTGCCCGCAAGGCCGCGCCCTTCTTCGTGCTGGGCCTGGCCGGCGTGGTGGCCGCGCTGCTGGTCACGGTAGGCGTCCAGACGCTAGCCCTGGCCGGCGCACGCACCGATCTGGCGAACGCGCGCACGGCGCACGAGAAGGCGCTCCGCGTGCAGGCCGAGGGCATCGCCCAGCAGTCCGAGATCATGCGGGCCGACTACGAGGAGCGAGTGGCCACGGACAGCAGGGACAGGGACAAATTAACCAAGGAGCTATCCGATGCGCGCGCCCATGAATCTCATCTTGCTGCTGATCTCCGCGCTGGTACTCGTCGGGTGCGCGGCGAACTCTGCGCGTCCCATGGCGTGCCCGGCACTGCCTCCCGTGCCGGGATGGATGGACGAGGAGCCGTCGACGGGGCGGGACTTGCGGCTGCTGCTATTGGAGCCGGAGACGCTGCCGACGCGAAGCTCCGCGCCTGCGTCGCCCGCGTCAAAGCCGACGCCAAGGCGGTGACCCGTGGACGTCAGTAGCGTCGTCGCGGTCATAGGCTCGGCAGGGACGCTGCTCGGCATCCTGGCCGGCGTGTACGGCACCAAGAAGTCGGCGGACAAGGAGGCCAAGCAAGTCCAGTCGGCGCACGAGGAGGCACTGCAATCCGCGCAGCTCGAGCGCGAGAAGGCCGTACTGACGGCCCAGAACGAGTCGCGCACCCAGGCGTCGCAGGCCGGCGAGCAGCTTTTCCAGCAGCTGCGCATGTTCATCTCCGATCTGCAGAAAGCCAACAACGATCTGGTCGGTAGCCTTCAGGCCGAGCGGTCCGGCTACGTCACGGCAATGGCAGCGGAACGGGCCCGGTGCGACAAGGAGATGGCCGACATCAATGCGGAGCTGGTCGCCGCGAACGAGCGTTGGCTGGCGGTCCACAAGCTTTCGATCTCGCAGGAGAAGAGGCTCGGCGACATCGAGATCCAGGCCATCCAGGATCGGAAGACGCAGGCGATGGATGGCTATTCGGGCAGACGGGCCACGGACCATGCGGTGACCTAATGCAGGTCTGACGGCGAGCCCACCGTTGCACGGGCAGTCGACGGGGACGTGTCGCCTTGCCGCCATTCGCCAGCTTGAGAACGGTACGCGGCCCACCGCAGCGATTCGGGCCTGAAGCGGCAAACGGCTCGTTTACCGCGAGCTGTTCGGCGCGTAAAATAGAGTGCGAGGGACGGGAATTGAACCCGCACGGGCATCCGACCGCCAAGAAGGATATGTCGCCCGGTGGCTTCCAAGGCCACTGCGTCTACCGATTTCGCCACCCTCGCAAGAGTGGAGTTGCTTGTCACCACGGCCCGGAGCTTCTTCAGAGCTTCCGGGCCTTCTTATTTCTGCCCCCGCGCTCGGTGACGCGGCCGCTCCATCGCTGGGCGGAGTCCGGGGGCCTAAACTCTCCTCATTCGCTTCTCCTGTGCCATGCCGGCAGTCTACGCCTAGTCATCGCGTTAGATCAATCTCTACTTCGCCACTAACGCGGACCTTCCTTGACTTCTAAACGCGATAGCGATGGACGTTAGTAATCTACTCTGATAACGTGTTCGTCAGGTTACATCAGAGGAAACGATCATGGCGCGCACCCGCAGCCCGAATTACCCCGCAATCAGCTTGCGGCAAGCCGTTGAGCAGATTCGTAAGGTTTACTCGAAGGAGCACAACCACAAAGCCTCTGCGGATGTGGTCGTCAAAGCTATGGGATACGGAGGGCTAAATGGCGCTTCGATGACCGTGCTTTCAGCGCTGAAAAAATACGGGCTTTTGGAGGAAGTGGGCGAGGACTTCAAGGTGAGCAAGGCCGCGCTGACGATCTTGGTGGACCCATCCGGTTCAAAAGAACGCGCCGCAGCGCTTGAACAAGCGGCCTTCAGCCCCGCGCTATTTGCTGAACTCCAAAAGGAGTATGGTCGGAACCCTCCTAGCGATGAAAATATGCGGGCTTTTCTCCTCAAGCGAGGCTTTCACCCGGATTCGGTCGCTGGCCCAATCAAGGCCTATCGTGATACCTTGCTTTTGCTATCGGAACAGGTCCCGCCCACGGTGAGCGGCCAGAACTCGATCGAGAATGGCGCAAACCAAACTGGGAGTGATCCCAACGTGGGGGCAGACCAGCCCAAAGTTGGAGATTTTGTCCAATGGCTGGTTAATGACAGCCTGCAATTTCAGATGCCGAAGCGGGTCCGGGCGGTCCGTCAGCATGACGGCTCCGATTGGGTTTTTGTCGACGGAAGCGAGACCGGAATTCCTATGGAACAGGTGACGATTGAACAGCCCGGGATTGGCGCAAGCCTCTTGAAGGTGCCGCCAGTCTTCGCGGAAGAAATCGAAGCGGCCCGAACGTTACCGGGTGAGCGAGAGTGGTTGCGCGGTCCCTTATCTAAGCGATCTGGATACCGCCTCATCGTTAGCGGTGATCTGGGCCCCAAGGAAATCGGGAAACTGATTAAGCTGCTGGAGGCTCAGAAGGCGGTTCTCAGTGACGAAGATGAAGAAGACGCCACGAGCTAAGCGGGGTCCTCCGGCGGAACGCCTTAAGAAAGGGCGACTGGACCAAGGCCGTGGCGGAGGTCGCGAAGTCACCGAAACCAGATGCTGAAAAGAAGAAGGGCGCCAAGTAGGCGTCGCAAAGTGCGACTTCACGATGCCCAGCCAGTACCCCGTCTTCGGCAGCGAAGTTCCCACCGAGGAAGCCCAGGCGCGCATGGCCAAGGCCCGGGCCCGGCACCTCGAGGTATTCGGCGACGACGATTGGAAGCCGAGCTGGTTCCTCAGACCGGACGACGCCCTGGGGTCGGACCGCATCGGCGGCTCGCTGACGCCGGAGAAGCTTGCGGCGCAGAGCGAAGAGGGACTGCAGCGCGTGCTCGCCATGCTCGACGAGCTTGCCAAGACCGTGGTGCCGGCTTGGAAGCCGAAGATCCAGGGACAGACACGAAATCGGAGGCGGTAGGGCCGAGGCCCGGCAGGGTGGCCTCGTCAACCAGGCGGATGATCAGGGTGTAGTCCATGCCCTACGGTCGCTCGCCGGGCGGGGATGGGAAAGCGTGCGGATGCGGTGGCACATGTGCAGCCAATGTGCAGTCGCGGGGCACTTTCAGCCCATTTTGGCAGGAAGTGACACAAAAAAAGCCCTTGGAATCAATGCGCACAGATGCCTGAGCAAACTCTGACACTGTTTATCTAGGTTCGAGCCCTAGTCTCCCAGCCAACGCCCTTTCTGCCCGCATCGAATCAGGAAACCCGGTCCCCGCAAGGAGGCCGGGTTTTTTATTGGTGCCGCCTTCAATTCACCTCTTGCAGGGATAGGCCGCGATCAGGGCTTCAAGCACCACGCTGGAGGCGGTCTTGGGCAGGGCCTCCGGATGTGCGCGCAGATACTTGAGCCCGACCTCGTTGATCTGCCCTAGCGAGGCATCGGCCGGCGCGCAATAGGTGTCTCCGTCAAGCGCCGCATCCGCGACGCCAGCCACGAATCCACGCCCAAACTGTGCTTCCTTTTCATCCCGTGGACTGCTGTCGCCATTCTTCAGGCGTTCTGCGGCTTCCAGAGAATCCTTCAGCATCTGCCCCGTTATGTAGTAAGCGGGGCAGGCCGACGCGAAAGCGAGCCCAGCAGTGGCGGCGAGCAGTGCGGTCCTGATCTTCAATCCTCTTCTCCGTCGATGGAATGGGCCTTGCCGCGCGATTCCCTCGTGCGGCTGAATCACTCGCCTGGCGAGCCGATCCGGTACCGACGCATCAGCTTGTAGAAATCCGTGCGGTTGCGCCCGGCGATCCGCGCCGCGCGACTGACGTTGCCTTCTGCAAGCTTCAGCGTCTGGCGCAGGTAGTTCTGCACGAACTCGTCGCGCGCGTTGTCGAGCGACGGCATCGAGGATTCGTGCTCGCCCAGCGCGCGGCGCACCAGCGAGCTGCTGATCACCCGACCCGGCGACAGCGCGACCGTCTGCTCAACCACGTTGAACAACTGGCGCACGTTCCCGGGCCAGGCGGCGATCAGCAGCATCTCCATCGCTTCCGGCGAAAACACCCGGCGCGGCACGCCGCAGTCGGCGAGCTGGGTCAGCCGGTGCGCGACGAGCAGCGGGATGTCCTCGCGTCGCTCCGACAGTCCGGGGAGGCGCAGCTGAACCACGTTGAGACGGTAGAAGAGGTCCTCGCGGAAGCTGCCCTCGGCGATCATGGCCGGCAGATCGCGATGCGTGGCCGACACCACACGCACGTCGATCGGAATCGAGCGCAGCTCGCCGACCGGGCGGACTTCGCGCTCCTGCAAGACGCGCAGCAGCTTGGACTGCAGGCGCTCCGGCATGTCGCCGATCTCGTCGAGGAAGACGGTGCCGCCCTCGGCAGAGCGGAACAGGCCCGGATGATCGTAATTGGCGCCGGTGAACGCGCCTCGGCGGTGGCCGAAAAGCTCGGATTCGAGCAGTTCTGGCGGCACGGCCGCGCAGTTGATGGCCACAAGCGGGCGCGAGCCGCGACCGCTGGCTTTGTGAATGGCTCCTGCCAGCAGTTCCTTGCCGCTGCCGCTGGGCCCGCAGATCAGCACTGCGGAGTCGTGGCGGGCGATGCGGCGGGCGTCGTGGAGCACGGCGCGGACCACGGCGCTGTGCGTGACGATGCCGTCCATGTCCTGCCCATCGACTTCGTATTCGCGCGACTGCCGCACGTGTGCCTCGACACAGGTCAGCAGTTCAGCGCCGACCGGCTTGGTCAGGAAGTCCACGGCGCCGGCCTGCGTGGCGCGCACCGCGTCGGGAATCTCGCCGTGCGCAGTCAGGATCGCGACGGGAATGCCGGGCGTGCGCTTCTGGATCGCCTCCAGCAGCTCGATGCCCCCGATGCCAGGCATGCGCAGATCTGTGATGACCATGTGCGGATCCGCTTCGGGAAGCCGTTCGCACGCTTCCTCGCCGCACGCTGCGGTCGTCACTTCGTAGCCGGCGGATTCGAGTCGCAGCGTCAGTACGCGGCGAAGGTTGTCGTCATCGTCGACGACCAGGATCCGGCCGCGGCTCCGCGGCATGACCTCAGCGTCCATTTCCCATTTCCTTCTCGATCTCGATGATGCGGTTTAGCTGTGCACGAAGCGCGCCTACCTCCGACTGGTACGCCTTGGTTTGCTCCAACTCTGTCACGCGAATGCGGGTCAGCGCGGCCTCCTCGTCGCGCAGACCGCGGCGCAGCAAGCCGCGCAAGGCTTCCTGCGATGCGTCCGGGGCTTCCGCGTCGCTGCCACCCGGCAAGCTGCGAAGCATCGCCGTGCGCCATGCCGACTTGGCCTGCCGGGCGTTCCTGAGCATTGATTCGCGCGTCACGGGTCCCGCTTCCACGGCGCGGGCCCACCACGCGAGCGCGCCCCCATTGTCGGCCACGACCGGATCGGGCTCCCACTGCATCTGCGCGCAGCCGGCGGAGATCACGACGACGCTAAGGAGCATCAGTTTCCGGACTTGGCCAGTCCAGTACAAACCGCGCTCCGGGCTCGGCTCCCTGCACTTCAAGCTTGCCTCCATGGGCCTTTACGGTTTCGTTGACGATGGACAACCCGATCCCGGTTCCGCGCATCCCGGCTTCCTCCGGATCGGAACCGCGAACGAACGGTTGGATGATTTTTTCGCGATCGGCAACGGGAACGCCGCGACCGCGATCGCGCACCGAAAGGCGGCACCGGCCGTGGCGATGGTCGAGCAGGATATCGATGGTACTGCCACGCGGTGCGTGCTTCACCGCATTGCCCAAAAGATTTCCGAGTGACACGCGAAGGCTCCAGCGGTGCCCGTAGATATGCGTCGAGCGAAGGTCGAGGCTTGTATCCAGGCTGCGTTTTGCAAGGGTCAAGCGCTGAGATGCAAGGACCTCCTCCACCAGGATGCGCCCGTCGATCCAGCCCATCTCGACATCGCGCTGCCCGCGCCGCCATTCGGCGTACGCGAGCAAATTGCGGATCTGTGCGTCGAGGTCGATCGCGGATTCGGCGAGGATCTGCGCCACCTCGGTCTGCCGTGGATTGAGCGCGCCGAACGAGCGCTCGAGCAGGAGGTCGGTGCCCTCGCGCAGGCTGGCGAGCGGCGTCTTGAGCTCGTGTGAGACGTGGCGCAGGAAGCGGTCCTTGTCCGCCTCCAGGTCGCGAAGGCGCCGGCGCAGCCACTCCAGTTTCTCACCCACGCGCGCCAGTTCGCGCGGGTACTCGATCGAGATGGGCGACTCGTAGTTGGCCGTGCCCAGCGCCGCGATCGCGGCGCGCAGGCTTTGCAGCGGTCGCGCGATCACGCGCGAGAGGCCCAGGGTCAGCGCGATCGTCAGCAGCACCACCACGATCACGGAGAGCACGAGCACGTTGCGCACGAGCACCGATCGCTGGTTGAGTTGCCGCACCTGTCCGTAGATGCCGACACGTCCTTCGGAGACCAATTGCTCCGCGTGTTCGGCCAACGCGCGGATCTGGCCCACGCGCTGGGCGCCGTCCTCGATCTCGAGGTGACGATCGATCTCGTCGAGCCCCGCCGCCAGCTCACGCGAATGATCGCGCACGCCGGCGGGCAGATCGTCCGCCGAGAAGCGAGTGGCGGCGTCGCGAGTGCTGTGGAGGCGCTGACGAATGATTTCGAGGAGCGCCGGGTCCTGCAGGGCGTAGTGCTGAAGCGCGACGCGCTCCAGGTCCTCGAGCTCGGTTCTCAAGGTAGCGCCGTAGATCTCGATCTTCTGGCCTTCGCCCACCAGCTGCTCCCCACGGGCCAGCAGGCGATCCAACGCGAATCCCATGACGATGAGCATCGCGAGCAACGGGGCCATCGCGAGCCCCTTGCTCGTCGCGACGAGCCCCACCATCGTCTTGGGCAGCAGGCGTCGCACGACGAAGCTGCGCAGCGCGGCGCGCAATGCGGCGACGCGGCCTGACCCCGCGGGCACCGGAGACGGCGCTCTCTCGTCAACGAGTTCGTCCGTCTCCGGCACGGTGATGCCGTCCTGCGGTGCCACTTCCATGATTGCGCCCGGTTCTGTCATCGCGGAGCGTGTCGGGGCTGCGATGCGTGCAGCGCAAGTGTCCTGCACGGTCGCCGGGTCGATGCACCTGCCGATGCACCTGATGTCTCCAGCCAGAGACAGCGACGAGTCGCTCGCGCGTCGCGTAGGCGGGATCCGTCAGACCGTACCCGGTCGATTTGCCCTCCAGCTGGCGCGGCGCCCCGCGCGGCGAAGCGTGTCGCCTGAGCGGGCACTGACGGTTTCCGTCGTGTCTGACGCCAAACGGCGACAAGAAGAGATTTCCTCGAATCAATCACTTGAACACTTCCCCTCAAGGATCTGTCGTTGATCGCAGACAGGTTTGCGGTCGGCTTGGCCGCCAATGTGTGTGCGCGACGCTGACCAGTGGATTAATTGCCGGGAATTACTGGGGTTTTCTTCACTTGGCATCGCCATTGCCATGGATGAACCGGACACAGGCGCAGCGCTGAACGATTTTCGGGCAGCGCACTGCACCAACGATCATCACATCAGCGAGGGAACACATGCGCATCAGCATCTTTGGTCTTGGCTACGTGGGCGCGGTTTGCGCCGCCTGCCTGTCGGACGCCGGTCACGAAGTCATCGGCGTCGATGTCTCCGCGATCAAGGTCGACCTCACGAATCGCGGCAAGGCGCCCGTGGTCGAACCCGGACTCGAGGACATTCTGCAGCGCCAGGTCGGCCTCGGTCGCCTGCGAGCGACCTCGGACACCGAGGATGCGGTGAAGAGCTCGGACCTGACGATGATCTGCGTGGGCACGCCGAGCCGCAAGAACGGCTCGCTCGACCTTCGGTACATCAAGAAGGTCTGCAAGGGCATCGGCGCTGCGCTGGCGAAGAAATCGACGTACCACACCGTCGTCGTGCGCAGCACCGTGTTGCCCGGCACGGTGCGCAAGCACGTTCTTCCCCTGCTCGAGGAAGCTTCGGGCAAGCGTGCGGGCGAAGACTTCGGCCTTGCGATCAACCCGGAATTCCTGCGCGAGAGCACTGCCATCAAGGATTACCTCGAGCCGCCGATGACGGTGATCGGTGAGTTCGACACGCGCTCGGGTGAGGCCCTGGCTGCGCTCTACGCGCCGCTTGCGGCTCCTTTGATCCGCCGCACGATCGAGATCGCCGAGATGGTGAAGTACTCGTGCAATGCCTGGCACGCGGTGAAGGTGACCTTCGCCAACGAGATCGGCACGATCGCCAAGTCGGCCGGCGTCGACGGCCGCGCGGTGATGGAGATCGTCTGCGCGGACACCAAGCTGAACATCTCCCCCTACTACATGAAGCCCGGCTTCGCCTTCGGCGGCTCCTGCCTGCCCAAGGACCTGCGTGCGCTCGTCTATCGCGCCGGCCAGCTCGACGCCAATGTGCCGATGCTGAGTTCAGTCCTGCGCAGCAACAAGGAGCAGATCGAGAAGGCCGTCGAGCTGATCGCCTCGTTCGGCAAGCGCCGCATCGGCCTGCTGGGCCTGAGCTTCAAGGCCGAGACGGACGACCTGCGCGAAAGCCCGCTCGTGGAACTGGCCGAAACGCTGATCGGCAAGGGCTACGAGCTGAGCATCTTCGATCGCAACGTGGACTACGCGCGCGTGCACGGCGCCAATCGCGACTACATCAACGAGAAGATCCCGCACGTTTCGTCGCTGCTCAATTCCAGCCTCGACGCCGTCATCGAGCACGCCGAGGTCATGATCGTGGGCAACCGCGACGCGCAGTTCGCCAAGGCGCTGGCCCGTGTCAACGGCAGCCGCCCGACCCTGGACCTCGTGGGCTTCATGAGCGGGGTGTCGAGCGGGCACACGCAAGGCATCTGCTGGTAAGGCGCAAGGACCGCTCCCATGGGCAAGGCGTTCCACGTGTTCGCGAACGGCACCGGCTGGCTGCTGTACCTGGCCGCGCTGGGAATCCTCGCGCTGTTGCTGCCGGACAGCGCGTTCGATTCCCGCAGCGTGAACTACTGGGTGGCGCTCGGATCGATCGGGATCTGGCGCTACTCGCTGGGCGCCATCCACTTCGCGCGCGCGATGCTGTTCCTGCACCGGCGATTCCCGCAGATCCGCCGCGAGACCGCCGCACTGCAGGCGCGCGGCGTGGCGCCGGCGCCGATCTACCTGATGGTCACGAGCTTCCGCATCGACGTCGCGACCTCGGCAGCGGTGTATCGCGCCGTGATCCAGGAGGCGGTGGACTGGGAAGGCAAGGCGACCGTGGTGGCCTCGATCGTCGAGATGGCGGACGAGCAGCTCGTGAAGATGCTGTGGGAGCGCGCCGCGCCTCCCGAGCGTATCCGCCTGCTGATCGTGCGCATTCCGGGCACCGGCAAGCGCGACGCGCTTGCGCAGGGCTTTCGTGCGATCTCGCGCGACATGCCCGAGGACGACGCGCTGGTGGCGGTGATCGACGGTGACACCGTGCTCGACCCCGGCACCCTTCAGAAGATCGCGCCGTACTTCCATTCGCTTCCGAACATGGGCGCGCTGACCACCAACGAGTACTGCGCGGTGCAGGGTGGCTACTGGATGCGCGAGTGGCATCGCATGCGCTTCGCCCAGCGCAACCTCAACATGTGCTCGATGGCGTTGTCGCACCGCGTGCTGACCCTGACGGGTCGCATGTCGATGTTCCGCGCCTGCATCGTCACCAGCACCGAATTCATCCGCGACGTCGAGTACGACCATCTCAACCACTGGCGTCTCGGCCGCTTCCGGTTCCTGACCGGCGACGACAAGTCCAGCTGGTACAGCCTGATGCGCCTGGGCTGGGATACCTGGTACGTGCCGGACGCGTCGATCACCACGGTCGAGCACCCGCCCGACAAGAACTTTTTCCGCGCCAGCCGCAAGCTGATGTTCCGCTGGTACGGCAACTCGCTGCGCCAGAACCAGCGGGCAACCCGGCTGGGATGGCGCCGCCTGGGTCCGTTCACCTGGTACGTGCTGCTCGACCAGCGCATCTCGATGTGGACGAGTCTGCTCGGCATCTCGGTGGCGCTCTGGGGCTCGTTGCTCTTCGGCCCGGCCATGATCATGGGCTACCTGCTGTGGATCGGCTGCTCGCGCTTCGTGCTGACCCTGCTGCTGGCCTTCTCCGGCCACCACATCGGACCCAGCTTTCCGTTGCTCCTCTACTACAACCAGGTCGTCGGGTCGCTCACGAAGATCAAGGTTTCGTTCCACCTCGACCAGCAGTCGTGGACCCGCCAGGACACCAAGCTCAATCGCGAGCTGGAAGCCTGGCAGGCGCGATTCAACCGCTGGTCGTCGCCTGCGCTGCTCGCGGCGAGCTCGAGCATTTTCGCCGCCATCGTCGTAAGCGTGATCTGACCCGATTCGATCCTCCGAGGATTTCTCTCCATGAACAGCAGCACCACCACCACCACCAACCTGGTCCACGAATCGGAGATCCAGCGCCAGCATGTCCGGGCGCGCGTCCCGGGCGTGCTCGAACTCGTCCTGCCGCAGGGTACTCAGCGCTTCAAGCTGTATGACCTCTCGGGCGGCGGTCTCGCGTTCGAGCCGGCAGGTCAGGCCTTCCGCGTCGGCGAGCACCTGGCGGGCCGCGTCCACCTGAAGCTCGAGACCATCTCGATCGCGGTGCCGGTGAAGTTCGACGTGCGCTCGCTGGATGTGCAGAACGGACGGGTCGGCGTGCGCTTCGAACAGCTCGACCCCACCGCGATCTCCACCCTTCGCCGCGTTGTCGGCGGCTTTCTCGGCGGCGAGCTGATCGGCGCGGGCGAGTTGATGCACACGCTGTCGCGCAACAACTTCGGTCCGGCGCGCAGCCACAAGGCGCCGGTGCAGCATCGGAACATCACGTCGCGCGCCCGGGCGATGGCGCAGACCTCGGTGATCATGCTGGTCGGCGCCGTGGCGCTGATCTACGTCGGTCATCGCGTCAGCGAGAAGCTGTTCGGCGCCAACTCGACGGCGGCACGAGTCAGCGGTCCGCACTTCCAGGTGCAGATGCCGCGCGACGGCGTGTTCCGCAGCCTGGTCCCCGAAAACGGGCTGGTGAAGAAGGGCAGCCCGATCGGCTCCTTCGAGACCTCCATGTTCGGCCTCGTGAACGCGCAGGCGCTCGAAGCGCAGCTGACGCCCGAAGAGGTGAGCCAGCTGCTGGGTCGCGAGATCAAGGGCACGGTCACCAGCCCCTGCGATTGCCGCGTCACCGCCACGTACGCGGTCGATGGCCAGTTCATCGGCAAGGGCCAGCAGCTGGTCGACCTCGCGCCGCTGGAGTTCGAACCCTACGTGGTGGCGAGATTCGGCTTCCGCGAAGCCGAGCAGCTCCTGCCGGGAGCGCCCGTGACCATGCGCATCAACGGTGACCCGATCTCGCGCACCGGCCGCGTCACCCAGCTTCGCCACGACGGCGATCCCGACGCGTTGAGCCAGGATGTGGTCGTGCTGGTCAAGCCCGACGAGCCGCTGTCGATGGACACGATGAGCCGCCCGGTCGAAGTCAGCGCCGCCGGCGGTTCCTGGCTGTCGAACGTGGCGCTCGGCCAGTTCGCCACCGCGCATGCGGAGAGTGGGCCGTTGGAGTCCAAGGTGGCCAAGGTCGCCCAAGCCAAGCCTGCCGACGAGACCAAGCCGGCCGCCAAGGTCGCGGAGACGCAGCCTTGAAGAGCGGCGTGCGCGCGCTGTTGCTGTTGGCCGGCTGCGCGGCGCTGGCCTCGCAGGCCGCGTGGGCGCTGCCGGACCTCGCGCGCGGCAAGGCAGCGCTGGCCCGCGGCGATCTGCCCCTGGCCGAGGCGGATCTCGTTCCGCTCGCCGAGCGTGGATACCTCGAAGCGCAGGTCGGACTGGCGCGCCTGTACGGTTCGCTCGACACGCCGCCCGCGTTGGCCAAGGCGGTGTTTTGGGCCCGTGCGGCGGCGCAGAAGGACCCGAGCATGCGCGTGCTGCTGGCGCGCAGTCTCATACGTTCCGGTGCCTCCGCGGCCCGGCCCACCGAAGTCGAAGAACTGCTCAAGACGCTGGTCGCAGAGAACGAAGCTGCGGCCCTGCCGCTGCAGCTTCGCCTCTATCGCGAGATTCCAGAACTCATCGAAACGCCGCGCGCCGCGCTGATCGCGCAAAAGGTCGCCTCGAGCCACCTCGTCGAGGAGCGCGCCGAGGCCATGGGCTGGTACCGCGACAATCGCGCCGTCGACCCGGCCTACGAAAAGGCGCTGGCCTCGCTGTGCGAGAAGGATCGCGGGGCCGTCGAAGAGTGCTACCCCGACCTGACGCGCCATTTCCGCGTCGTGGGCGACGTCGGGGCGCTGACCGCGCTGCGCAAGGAAGCCGCGGACCGGTTCGAGGCGCAGAAGATCTCCGCCGAGACGCTCGAGCGCGTCGCCCGTTACCTGTCGGCCGACGACCTGCCGGGCAAGCCGATGACGGACGTGGCCTACGCGCTGCTCGCCACGATCAAGGATCCATCGCCGAGCGTGATGACGCGCCGGGCGCGCCTGCTGATCATGCAACCCAACCTGGATCCGTCGGCCAACCCCGAAGAGCTGCTCAAGAAAGCTGTCGCGATGGGATCGGTGGAAGCCGAAATTCAGCTCGGCCGGCTGTACCTGGACGAATACAACCCCGCCGCCGACCCCCGCGAAGCGCAGCGCCTGCTCAACGAGGCGGCGCAGACGATGCCGGCGGCGCATACCTGGCTCGGCCGCCTATATGAGCGCGGCTACCTGGGCCTGCCGGATCCTGCGCAGGCGCTGAACCATTACCTGATCGCCGCGCGCGCCGGGAACTCAAACGCCGACCTCGCGCTGTCCCGCATGTACACGGGCAATCGCGGCATACAGGTGGATCCGGTCAAAGCCTACATCTTCGCCAAGCTGGCCGAGCACGCAGATCATCCGGGTGCCAAGGAAGTGCTCGACGCGCTCACTCCCACCTTGACCGCCGAGCAGGCCGCGCTGGGGCTGCGGCTCGCCCAGGCCGAACTCGCCGCGCGCAACGCTGCCGCGGCGCAGCCGGGCGCCGATGGCGCCGTCGCAGCCGCAGGAACCCCCAGCCCATGAGTCGTTCGTCACAAGCCGTCGTACTGCTGGCTGCGCTCGCTGCCGCACCTGTCGCGAGCCCCGCCGACCCGGTTCCGACCGGCTGGCAGACGGACGCCCGCCTGGGCCTTGGCCTCTTTGGCGAGGGCGATCGCGACCTCGGCCTGGGCACCGCCAAGTCCACCACCGAGGGTTACGCCGACCTGCAGGGCACCGCGTACTGGAACTCGGGCGGCGACTGGGCCGGCCTGCTGCGCGGCGAACTCTTCCAGCCCACCGGCGAACTCACCGTCACCGACGAGGACCAGCCGCGTCGCAGCAAGTCCTACGCGCGCCTGCGCGAAGGCTGGCTCGAATACGGCGGCCTGACCAGCTATCCGGGGGAAGTGCTGCGCTTCGGTCTTCAACGCCTGCGCGATCCGGACGGGCAGTGGTTCGACAGCAATGTCGAAGCCGTGCGCTGGATCTTCGACACCACGCTGCTGCAGGCGGACGCCGGGGTCGCCGAGTCCCTCAAGACCTGGCGTTCCGACGGCTCGGAACCGAACGCAAACGTGCGCGATCGCACGTACCTGTTCGGCCGTCTGGGCCGCCAGTGGCGTGAAGGTCATTTCTTCGGAACGCGCGTCATCCACGCCTTCGATCACGCCGATCCCGAGCAGGAGCTTGTCGACGGCGACCGCGATCCCAAGCGCACCGATCGCAACCTGACCTGGATCGACCTCTACGCGCACAACAACTTCTACGATGGCAATGGCGGCTCGCATCCCGGACTGTCGTACTGGGCCGACGTGAGCGCCCTGGTCGGTACGCGCAAGGACTTCACCACGACGCCCGGCGTCGCGCCCATCGCGGTTACCGAGCAGAAGAGCGATGTGACCGCGTTCGCCACGGACCTGGGCCTTCGCTACCGGCTGCCCATGGCCTACCCCGTGCTGGTCGGCGGGAACTACGCCTTCGGCTCGGGCAGCGAGCAGGGCGACACCGAGCATCGGTACGAGCAGACCGGCCTGCACAGCAACCTGTCGCGCTTCACCGGTACGCGCACGCAGATGTACCGCTACAACATGGCGCTGCAGCCCGACCTCACCAACCTGCACGTGGGCACGCTGTACGTCTCGATTCCGCAGGACCGCTGGGACGCGAGCCTCGTCTACAGCAAGTTCGCTCGGCAGCACGCGGGCGACCCGGTGGTGACCGATGGCATCAGCGTGCAGCCCGTTCCCGGCCGCAAGCTGCTGGGCGAGGGCGTGGACGTGGCGGTGGCCTATTACTTCTCCAACCCGGTCGGCCGCGGCAAGGCCTCGGTTTCGGCTCCCCAGGAAGACGACAACCTGCGCTCCAACATCCGCCTGCGCGCCTCGATGTTCGATCCGAACATCGCCTTTCCCAAGAACGCGGACCCGCAGTACGCGGTTCGCCTGGAGCTGACGCTGTGGTTCTGAACCCGCGCCTTCTCGCCGTGCTTCGCCACACGGCGTGGCTGCTCATGCTGCCCGTGGGCATGTCGCTGGCAGCTGCCGCCAAGCCCGGCGTCAAGCCCTCCGACGACGCCGACGAGGTGGCTCAGCCGGGTCTGAAGACAGCGCCCCATCTCGGGCAGTACGTCGTGCGCGAAGCCGACCCCAAGGGGCTGGAGCTCGCCGCGCCCAAGCTCCCCGACCTCGCGCCTTACACCGCTGCTGCGGTCCAGGCCAAGGTCGACAAGATCAAGGCGGGACCGAAGGGCCACATCCGTTACGAGCGCCTGGTGGAGGCCATCGAACTCACCGAGTTCACGGGCGGCGACGGGCGCCTCGTGGAATGGGCCGCCGCCCAGCGTTCCAACCCGCGCGCGATCATCATCGACGGCGGTTACCTGACGCCGGCCGACCTGCTCAAGATGCTGCCGCGTGACGAGTTCGAGGAGACGGCCGAGGGCGTCTTCCTGCTGCGCATGCCGCTGATCGTGGCGCACAACGCAACCTTCCATATCGATTCGAAGACGCGCGAATTCCGCATGTCGGAAGAACGCGGCGCGTTCCTGGTCAATGACGGCAAGCTGTTCATCACCAACAGCGCGCTGATCTCCTGGCGCGAGAAGACCAACAGCCAGGCGATGTTCGTCGACAAGGAGAAGTTCCGCCCCTTCCTGCTGTCCTGGGGTGGCACCGAGACCTACATCGTCGGCAGCAAGGTCAAATCACTGGGCTACGCGAAGAGCAAGTCCTACGGCGTTTCGATATCGCAGTACAGCCCTTCGATCGCCGATCAGATGAAGCGTACGCGGCCAACCGGCTGGCTGCTCGACTCGGAGTTCTCCGACAACTGGTACGGCTTCTACTGCTTCGAGGCAGACAACGTCGTCATCGCACGCAACGTCTACCGCGACAACATCCTGTACGGCATCGATCCGCACGACCGTTCGCGCGGGCTGATCATCGCGGAGAACGACGCCTACGGCACGCACAAGAAGCACGGGATCATCGTCTCGCGCGAGGTCAACAACAGCTGGATCTTCCGCAACCGCGCCCACGGCAACGCGCTGTCCGGGATCGTGCTCGACCGTTCGAGCATCAACAACGTCGTGGCCGACAACACCACCTTCGGCAACCATTCCGACGGCATCACGATCTACGAGAGCAGCGACAACCTGCTCTGGAACAACCACGCCGTGGGCAACGAGCGCCACGGCATCCGCGTGCGCAACAGCATGCGCGTGCGGCTCTACAACAACCGTTGCATCGGCAACGGTTCCAACGGGGTCTATGGTCACATCAAGGACCTCAACGGCACCGACCGCGACCTCGCGCTCGATCCGTTCACGCAGAGCGTCTCCCTGGTCGTGGTCGGCGGGCAACTCACGCACAACGACAGCGGCCCGGTCGCCATCGACAGTCCGCTGAGCCTGGAACTGTACGACGTCAACATGCTTGCGCCGACAAAGGCGGCGGGCCTCAAGATGGTGGGCATCCTGGGCGAGTTGCAGGCGCAGGTGCTGGACCTGCTGGTGCGCAAGGGCGTACCCGTCGTCATCGAGCCGGCCGCGGGCGCCGGTCGCCGAGGAACCTGAGGAGCAGGCACGATGGTCTTCTCGTCCAATATCTTTCTCTTCGCCTTCCTGCCGCTGTTCCTGGCGATCTACTTCGCCTGCCCGAACCGCTATCGCAACTGGGTGGTGCTGATCGGCTCCTACGCGTTCTACGCGTGGTGGCGCGTGGACTTCCTGTTCCTGTTCATCGCCGTCACGGCCTGGAACTACTGGATCGGCCTGGGCGTTGCGCGCTGCGGCGTTCGTACCCCGGCCGCCAAGCGCTGGCTGGTGCTCGGCGTGGCCGTGGATTTGGCGGTTCTGGCTTACTTCAAGTACGCCAACTTCGGCGTCGACAGTTTCAACACGATGATCACGGCCACGGGCATGCAGCCCTTCGCCTGGACCTCGATCATCCTGCCGATCGGCATCTCGTTCTACACCTTCGAGTCGATCAGCTACATCGTCGACGTGTACCGCGGCGACACCGAGCCTACGCGTCACCCCGTGGACTTCGCCTGCTTCATCGCGCTGTTCCCGCACCTGATCGCGGGCCCGGTGTTCCGCTACAAGGACCTCGCCGACCAGTTCACTTCGCGCACGCACAGCGTCGACAAGTTTTCGGAAGGCGCGATGCGGTTCATGCAGGGCTTCATCAAGAAGGTGTTCATCGCCGACTCGATCGCGCCCATGGTCTCCGCCGGCTTCGCGCTGCAGGATCCGACGACGGCGGACGCCTGGGTCACGGCGCTGTCCTACACCGCGCAGTTGTACTTCGATTTCTCCGGCTACAGCGACATGGCCATCGGGCTGGGCCTGATGATGGGCTTCCGCTTCATGGAGAACTTCAACCAGCCCTACATCAGCCAGAGCATCACCGAGTTCTGGCGCCGCTGGCACATCAGCCTGTCGAGCTGGCTGCGCGACTACCTCTACGTTCCGCTGGGCGGCAATCGTGGCGGCACGTTCAAGACCTACCGCAATCTCTGGCTGACGATGGTGCTGGGCGGCCTGTGGCACGGCGCCAACTGGACGTTCGTGCTCTGGGGCGTCTGGCACGGCTCGATCCTGGCCGTCGAGCGTGCGCTCGGCATCGGCACGGATCTCAAGACGCCGTGGCGCGTCTGGCGCTGGGCGCCGACCCTGCTGTTCGTCGTGCTGGGCTGGGTGATGTTCCGCGCCGCCAGCGTCGCCGAGGCCGGCCGCTTCTACGCCGCGATGTTCCGCTTCGACGGCCGCGGCGTCAGCGACGTCTACGGCGCCGGCATCGACTCGCTGCAGATGTCGACGCTGGCGCTCGCTTACTTCGTGCTGGCGGTCACGGGCTGGATGAGCCGTCGTCCGTCGGCGCGCGTACACGTCCAGGGCGAGCTCGCGGGTGGTGTGTCGTCGGTGGGCGCCATCGGCGCCCGCGAGGTGCTGATCGCCGCGCTCGTGCTGCCGATGTTCGCGCTCGCGGTGCTCAAGCTCTCGGCGCAGAGCTACTCGCCGTTCCTGTACTTCCAGTTCTAGGAGACCGCCCATGCGCACCTACCACTGGCTCACTTCCATCCTGTTCGGCGCCATCATCGTCGTGATGGCCGTCGCTGCTGTCGTGCGCGCGGTCCCCTACGACGTGCCGGACAACACGCGCGTCGTCGACGGCGGACTGACGCGCGGTTTCGAATCGCACTACGACAAGGTCTTTCCAGTGAAGACCTTCGGCACCAACCTCTGGGGCGCAATCCAGTACGCGCTGTTCCGCGAGGGGCGTGCCGGCGTGGTGATCGGCGACTCGGGCTGGCTCTACACCAGCGAGGAATTCGGCGACTCGCAGAATTCGCGCGCGCAGATCGAGGTCAATGTCGATCTGATCGCGCAGGTGCGGGACCAGCTGCGCCAGCGCGGGGTGGAACTCACGGTGGCCCTGATTCCAGCCAAGGTGCGGATGTATCCGGAGCACCTGGCCCACCACCATCCGGCCGCGGTCCATCGCGACCTGTACGAGCACGTGCACCGGGAACTGCTGGCGCGCGGCGTGCTGGCGCCCGACCTGCTCGGCCCGATGAACGCCTGCAAGGCGCAGGGCGCGGTCTTCCTGCGCACGGACACGCACTGGACGCCGGCGGGCGCGCGCTGCACCGCGCAGGCGCTCGCGGCGGCCGAACCGGCCGCGCACGGAACGCAGGCCTTCGTCACCGAGTCCGGCGCGCCGCGCAAGCACGAGGGCGACCTCATGCAGTTCCTGCCGCTGGCGCCGTATTTCTCGGTGCTGATGCCGCAGCCAGACAGCCTGTCGGTGGCCACGACGCAGTCGGAGTCTTCCGACCTGTTCGGGGACGCACCTGCGCCCGGCGTGGTGCTCGTGGGCACCAGCTACAGCGCGGATGAGCGATGGAACTTCGATGGCGCGCTGCGCCAGGCGCTGGCCGAGGACGTCCTCAACGCGGCCGCCAAGGGTCACGGACCCTTCGAGCCGATGCTCGAGTATCTCGCGCAGGCTGAGAAGAACACGCCGACGGCGCGACGCGTGATCTGGGAGATCCCGGAGCGCTACATGCCCACGGCCAGTAAAAAAATGAAGAGCGGCGAGATGCCGGCGCAGGTCGCGCTGGGTTCCACGCCGTCGACGCAGTTGTCACAACCCTGACGGAGAGATCCATGACCCCTATACAACCGACGACGCGTGCCACGAAGCGCGGCAACAAAACCCAGGAACCGCGGGCAGCCGAACACCGTCGCAGCGTGCTGTCGATGCTGCTTGCGCTGGCTGCGCTGCTGTTCCTGACCAGCATGGTCGCCACGGCCGGAGACGGCGGACTGTACGGACCGGCGGCGCCCCCGGGCTCGGCCTTCATCCGCGTGTTCAACGCCAGCGACACCGATGACCTCAGCGCGAAGGTCGGCAACGAGACGGTGCCCGACATCCGATCCTGGAACGCCAGTGACTTCATCTTCCTGCCGCCGGGGACGCACCCTTTCGCCGCCGGAGACAGCAGCGGATCGGTCACGCTGCAGGCCGGTCGCTACTACACGGCGGTCGCGGGCTCCGGCAAGGTGCGCCTGATCGACAACGACAACAGCGGCAATCGTCTCAAGGCGATGCTGATCCTCTACAACCTCACGACGAACAGCGCGCTGACCCTGCGCACGCAGGACGGCAAGACGGAGGTCGTTCCGGGCGTCGCGTCGGATTCGACGGGCAAGCGGGAGGTCAATCCGGCGAAGGTCCAGCTCGCGGTCTACGCCGGCGACAAGAAGCTCGGCGATGCCCCGCCCGTGAGCCTGACGCGCGGCCAGGCCTTCAGCCTGTTCGTCGTGGGCGACGCCTCGGCGCCGCGCATGACCTGGGCGATCAACTGATCCCGACGACGACGATGGAGCGCACCGTGAGAATTCCCGCCTTCCTCTGCAGCGCGGCCCTGGTGCTGGGGCTCGCGCTGGCATGCACGGTGCGCAGCGCGAAGGCCGAACCGCCCGCGTATCCACAGTACGAGGCGCTGCCCTGTTGTGAACTGTGCCCGCGAGCGGCGGACCCGAAGGCCTACGACACCAAGTTCCTCGACTCCTTCAAGACCATGGTGCAGGGCAAGGACGGTTGGCTGTTCCGTTCCGAGTCCGACCTGACGCCGCAGGTGGCGCTCACGCCTGAGGGTCTTGCGCGTCTGTCGGAGTTCCACCGCGCGCTGCAGAAGAAGGGAATCGAGCTCGTGATCGTGGTTCAGCCGTCGCGCGGCATGATGCAGTCGGAAAAGCTCAAGGGCAGCGGCTATCCGTACGATGTGGCGGCGGCAAAGGCCGCTTACGTGCACGAGCTGCAAGACCTGCGCGCCCGCTTCGTCACCATTCCGGATCTCGAGCAGCTGTTTGCACAGCAGCAGGGCGGCGCAGCTGACTACTTCAGCCGCAACGATCACCACTGGACGGTCGACGGCACACGCCGCACCGCGGAGCTCGTGGCGGCGCGCATCGCGCAGATGCCGCAGTTCCAGGATGTGAAGCGGCAGAAGTTCGAAACGCACCGCGAGGGCCTCGTGAGCAAGAACGCCACGCTCGCCAAGGCCGCCAAGGACTTGTGCGGCTTCGGCTCGCCCCGGGAATTTGTGCCGCGCTTCGTCACCGAAGCGGCCGACGGCGAGGGCGACCTGCTCGGCGACGAGGCTGTTCCGCAGATCGCGCTGGTCGGCACCAGCAACAGCGGCCCGACGTACAACTTCAGCGGCTACATCTCCGAGTACCTGCAGGCCGACGTGCTGAACGTCTCGGTCGTGGGCGGCGGCATGGACGGCGCGATGCTGTCCTACCTGCCCAGCGAAGAGTTCCGCAAGTCGCCGCCGAAGATCCTGATCTGGGAACTGCAGCACTTCCACAATCTGGGCGATCAGGCCTTCTACCGCCAGGCGATGCCGCTGCTCGACGACGGCTGCAACGGAAAAGACGCCGTGCTCGAGCGCGAGGTCTTGGTGAAGCCCAATGGCAGCACCGAGGTGCTGTTCAACGGCGGTGGCCAGGTGCGCGCGCTGAAGAGTCGTGACTACGTGTTGGACCTGCAGTTCAGTGATCCGTCGATGCGCGAGATGCGCGGTGTGGTCTGGTACACCAGCGGCAACAAGGAAAACCTCAAGGTCGAGCAGTCGGAGCACGCACCGTCGCAGAAGGGGCGCTTCGTGACCGCGCTACGTAGCGACGGCGGCTGGGGCGACCAGGTCTTCCTGGGCTTCGACGTCCAGCCGGTCCCGGTGGAGGTGGCCGCCGGGGCCGTGGCCGTGCCGGTCAGCACCAAGCCCGCGGACACCGCGCCGCTACGCCTTCGCGCCCGCCTGTGCTCCGCGAATCCCGCCGCGATGAGCGCTGGCGCGCCGGTTCACAAGGTCGCAAGTGCGGCCACTGCAACAACGGCGGAGAAGACGCCTTGAAGCTGGACTCGCAAGTCTGGCTGCGAGCCTTCACGGCACTGCTCGTGATCGCCATCGCACAGGGCTGCGATGCGGCCGGTAACGGTTCGACGAGCGTGGTCGCTGCGCGCCCCGCACTCGGCGCGGTCCTGCCGCCCACGACATCCGCCGCACCCGCGATGCCCGTCGCAGCCGGCGAACGTCTGGTTCCACCGCCGGGCTTCACCCTGGCCGTCGTGCAGTCCGACAAGGACACGCACGCCTGTCCGACCGATGCCACGCCCTTCACCGGCGCGCTCGACTTCCCGAGCCGCTACGAGGGATCGGACAAGGCGCGCGACGACGTCAATCCCGAGGCCGAGAAGAAGTACAAGCAGCTCATCGCACCGATCAGCGCGCTGGAGCGCGGCTTGAGCCAGCAGGTGGACGACTACATGCGGACGGCGAACGCCGGCTCGCTCGACTGCGCGCGGCGCCTGCTCAAAGACTGGTCGGCGGCCAACGGGCTGATGGGCGAGTCGGTCACTCACACCGGCAAGTCCATGCGCAAGTGGGCGATGGCCAGCATTACCGCGGCCTACCTGCGGCTGAAGTTCTCGGAATCGCAGCCGCTCGCCGGCGATGCGCCGCTCGTGCGCGCGGTCGACGGCTGGCTCGACAAGATGGCGAGTCGCGTGGTCGAGGAGTGGCGCGACGCGCCGATCGAGAAGATGAACAACCACGAGTACTGGGCGGCGTGGGCGGTGATGGCCGCCTCGGTCGCGGTGAACCGGCGCGACCTGTTCGACTGGTCGATGCATCAGTTCGAGACCGCCGCCTCGCAGGTCGATGGCGACGGCTACCTGCCCAACGAGCTGGCAAGAGATACGCGCGCGCTGCAGTACCACAACTTCGCGCTCACGCCGCTGACGATGATCGCGGCCTTCGCCAAGGCCAACGGCGTCGAGCCGGGCGGACGCGAGCGGGCCGCGCTCGCGCGGCTGAGCGACCGCGTGCTGGTGGGCATCGGCGATCCCGGGATCTTCACGCGCAAGACCGGCAAGACGCAGATCACGGCCGACCTCTCGGATCGCTCCAAGCTGGCCTGGCTGGAGCCCTACTGCTGGACCTTCTCCTGCGGCAGCGACCTGCAGAAGCGCCTGGCGGACAGCCGCCCGCTGAAGAGCTACCGCCTCGGCGGGAACCTCACCGACATCTTTCATCCGTCGCCGGCGCACCGGGTCTCCGGTGCCGACGAGACCGACTCCGTTTCCAGCAGCTCGGGCAGCGTGTCCGAACTTCTCCCGTTCCCATCCTGAGCAAGAGGGTCATCATGGATTACCCCACCCGATTCGAATCGCGCGGTCCACACACCGTCATCCCGGTGTTGATGGCCGGTGGCAGCGGCAGCCGCCTGTGGCCGCTCTCGCGCGAGAGTTACCCGAAGCAGTTCCTGGCCCTGCAGGGGGCGCACAGCCTGCTGCAGAACACCGCGCTGCGCGCGCGCATGATCGGCAACGTCGGCGCGCCGGTGGTGATCGGCGCCGAGTCGCATCGCTTCCTGATCGCCGAGCAGCTGCGCGAAGCCGGAATCACGGAATCCACGCTGCTGCTCGAGCCCGAGGGCCGCGATACCGCGCCCGCCGCGGCGGTGGCAGCGCACTACGTGGCCTCCGAGATCGACCCGCAGGCGGTCGTTTTCCTGATGGCGGCCGACCACGTGATCGCCGACCTGCCGGCCTTCGTCGACGCAGCCGGCATCGGCGCGGCGCTTGCCGCGGCCGGCCACATCGTGACCTTCGGCATCCGCCCGACCGGACCCGAGACCGGCTTCGGCTACCTGCGCGGCGGCAGCGCACTGGCGGAGGAGGCGCGCGCGGTGCGCGTCGAGGCCTTCGTCGAGAAGCCGGATGCGGCGCGTGCGCAGCAGTTCCTCGATGCCGGCAACCACTGGTGGAACAGCGGCATGTTCATGTTCCGCGCCGACCGCTTCCTCGACGTGCTGCAGAAGCTCGAACCCTCGCTGAGCCACAGCGCGCACGCGGCGGTGAGCCTGGCTGCGGTGACGCCCGACGGCCTGACCCTCAACGTCGAAGCCTTCTCGTCCTGCCGCAAGGTCTCGCTCGACTACGCTGTGATGGAGAAGCTCCAGGACATCGCGCTGGTGCCGCTGGACGCGGGCTGGGACGACGTGGGGTCCTGGAATTTCCTCGCCGGCCTGCCCGCGACCGACGACAACGCCAATCGCACGCGCGGCGATGTGCTGATGCAGGACTCGCACGGAAACCTCGTGCACGCGCAGAGCCGCCTGGTGGCGCTGATCGGCATGGAAGACCACGTCGTCGTCGAGACCGAGGACGCGATCCTGGTGGCGCCACGCTCACGCGTGCAGGAGGTCAAAGGCGTGGTGCAGAAGCTGCGCGACGCGGATCGGCCGGAAGTGTCGTCCAACCGCCGCGTGTACCGGCCCTGGGGTTACTACGAATCCATCGCCGGCGGCGAGCGCTTCCAGGTCAAGCGCATCATGGTCAAGCCGGGCCAGAAGCTGAGCCTGCAGATGCATCACCACCGTGCCGAGCACTGGGTGGTGGTCAAGGGCACCGCGCGCGTGACCTGCGGCGACAAGGAATTCCTGCTGTGCGAGGACCAGTCCACGTACATCCCGCTGGGCAACGTGCATCGCCTGGAGAATCCGGGCCTGGTGCCGCTGGAACTGATCGAAGTGCAGTCCGGCGCGTATCTGGGCGAGGACGACATCGTGCGCCTCGAGGACGTGTACGGCCGCAGTGCATCCTCGTCTCTCATGGCCACCCTGAAGTCGAACGTGACTTCGGCGGTCTGAGCGATCAGTGCATCACGCTCGACATCGGCATGACCATCGGCGGCGAGTTCTCCTCGCCGCGCGCCATCGCCGCGCCGTAGGCGAGTGCAGCGCGTTCCCAGGCCTCGCAGGCGTCGAGCACCCACACCGGAACACGTCCGTCCTCCACGGCGCGCTCGATGCGTCGGCGTGCCTCGAGGGCGTGCCCCGCCGCCCGATCGATCGACGAGAGTTTCTCGCTCGCTTTCATTCCGGTCTCCTGTCAGCGGCCGCCATTGTGCCGCAGGATTCCGGTCCGATTTTGCTGCAGTGCAGTAATCGGCGGCGTGCGCCCACCGATGAGAGTCCATAAGTGACGCTTCCACATCCCAAGCTGAGCTGTTTCAAGGCTTACGACATCCGCGGTCGCGTGCCCGATGAACTGAACGCTGACATCGCGTATCGGGTGGGACACGCCTACGCAGAGCGCTTCCATCCGCGCTGCGTGGCGCTGGGCCACGACATCAGGCACAGCTCGCGGCCCTTGCTCGAGGCACTCGCGTTGGGCCTGAGCGAGCGCGGCGTCGAGGTGCTGGACCTTGGCCTATGTGGCACCGAGGAGACCTACTGGGCCGCGCAGCAGTCGGGCGTGGACGGCGCCATCGAGGTCACCGCCAGCCACAACCCGATCGACTACAACGGCATGAAGCTGGTCCGCGGCGGTGCGATCCCGGTGTCCGGAGACACGGGCCTGCGCGAAATCGAGGCCGCGGTCGCCGCCAGCACCGCGACGCTGCCGCCGGGCCGCGCCAGCATGAAGCCGACGAGCTATCGCGCGTCCTACGTCGAACACCTGCTGTCTTATCTCGACGTCGGCGCGCTGCGCCCGATGAGCGTGGTCATCAATGCGGGCAACGGCGCTGCGGGGCCGCTGCTCGACGCGCTCGAACCGCAACTTCCACTCCGCCTCATCAAGCTGAACCATGCGCCGGACGGGAGCTTTCCGAACGGCATCCCGAATCCGCTGATCCCGCAGATGCGCACGAGCACGACGAAGGCCGTGAGGGCCTCGGGCGCCGATTTCGGCGTTGCCTGGGACGGCGATTTCGACCGCTGCTTCCTGTTTGACGAGAAGGGCGATTTCATCGAGGGCTATTACATCGTCGGCCTGCTCGCCGAGGCGCTGCTGCAGGCGCACGTGCGGGCACCCGGCGAAGATCGCCCACGCGTCATCCACGACCCGCGCCTGATCTGGAACACGATCGACGTCGTGCTCAAGGCCGGGGGGCAGCCGGTCCAGTCCAAGACGGGTCACGCGTTCATCAAGGAGCGTATGCGCAGCGAGAACGCCATCTACGGCGGCGAGATGAGCGCGCATCACTACTTCCGCGGCTTCGCCTACTGCGACAACGGCATGCTGCCGTGGCTGCTCGTGGCGGCGATGATCTCGCGCAGTGGCAAGCCGCTGTCGGAACTCGTACGAGAGCGCGTGGCGCTCTACCCGGTCAGCGGCGAGATCAATCGCGGCGTCGACAACGTGGCCAGCACGCTCGAACGCATCGAGGCACGCTACGCGCCCAAGGCAATCGCCCGCGACGACACCGACGGCCTGAGCCTGGATTTCGGCGACTGGCGCTTCAATCTCCGCGGCTCGAACACCGAGCCCTTGCTGCGCCTCAACGTGGAGTCGCGCGGTGACCATCCACTCATGAACCTGAAGACCGCGGAAATCCTGACCGCGCTCGACTCGCATTCGTAGGCGCCGGGTGGGCCTGCGCAGACGCGTGCCTGCACCTTTGGGCGCTGCTTCTGCACCAAATAAAAGCGGCGACCGCCTCGCCGGATGGCAAGGCGGCCGCCGCGGTCAGCCAACTATCATTCGCAGCTGATCTTCGCCTTCGCCGCTGCCACCTGTACGTCGCCGGTGGCCAGCGTGTTCGAGGTCAGCAGCTTTACGTGCACGCCGATGACACGAATCTCGCCGACGTAGCGCTTCTGCTCATTGAGCGTGATGTCCGCGATGCCGGGAATGGTGATCTTCTGGTTGGCCTGGCCCGTCGCCGTGTAGGTCTGTCCGTTGATCGTGAGCGTGCCGACGGTGGATTTACCGGTCAGGGTGACAACGTTGCTGTCGTCGCAGGTCGCCTGGGCGCGGCTCTCGATCAGCGCCGACCCCATCGAGAAGCCTGGCACGTCCACGCGCAGTCCCGAGATCCTCGCCTTGGTAAGCGCGGTGCCGTCGCGGCCTTGCGTGAAGGTGTAAGCCTCGTCGACCCCAATGCCCAGCGGTGTCGGGTTGTTGAGCGTGTACAGCGTCTCGCTCTTGGGAAGCCCCTGGCAGCTCATGAAGTTGTCCGACACGGTGACGCTCTGCCTGATCCCCAGAACAGTCACCACTGCCCCGACACCCGTGGCACGACCGGAGTAGAAGGTGTCGCCGGTAGCGAACGTGGGAAGGGAAGTGGCGGCAAGGGTGGCGCCGAAAATGGTTAATGCGAATGCGCGTCGCGTGGGGCGAAGGTGAAGGCTGGTCATTGTGAATCTCCGAAGTCGTGCCGGAAGGGCGGAGCGGGTTCGCAATTGCCGTTCCCGGCACAGGCCGCGTTCGCCATCGACGATGTCCCTTCGGCAGCGTCGTCCTGCCGTGCCCGAAAGCGCGTTAGCTGCCGCATGCAGACCGTTCCCGATCGCGCCGACGGACGCGAAGCGTTCGACCTGACCTGAGCATCGCGCTGTCGCATCCTGCAATGCGCAACACGCCCGTCAGAGCGTCGGGGAAATCGTCAGTCCTTCTTTGCGCAGGCGTCGTGCCGCGTGCCGGCCCTTTCGCGAGATCAGCATCGCGGGAATCAGCAGCGCAAGTCCGAGCCAGGGCAGATAACGCGGGTCCATCAGGCTCCAGGCCGCGCCGCCCAGCAGGGTGCCGGTGGATTGCCCGAGGTAGAACGCCGAGGAGTTGAGCGCGATCGAGGCGCTTGCCAGGGCCGGCGCGAGCGTCGCCAGTCGCGCCTGCTGCAGCCCGCTGAACCCGGATGCGCCGATGGCCCAGAACGCCTGCATCACGAACAGCGCGACCACGGAGTAGGAGAGCGGCGGCCACACGGCGAACACCACGATCGGCAGTAGTCCCCAGATCCGCACGAGCTTCTCCAGACCCAGCCGGTCGATCAGCAGGATCGCCAGCACGTTGCTGAGCACCGCCGCGACGCCGTGCGTGAGCAGCAGGCGCGACAGCAGTGTCGGCTCCTGCGGCTGCAAGGTCGTGATCAGAGGCGCGATGTAACTGAAGACGCAGTGGTTGCCGGCGCCGAAGATCGCGCTGGTGGCGATCAACAGCGACAGCGCCGGCGTGCGCAGCACGGTGAGCCAGCTGCGCAGATTGATCGGCGGCAGCTGCATACCCGGCAGCAGCCTCCACAGGCAGAACGCAACGAGCAGGCTCGCGCCGCCCAGGGACCCCATCGCAACGCGCCAGCCGGCAACGTGGCCGATGAGCACGCCCAGCGGCACACCCAGCACGGACGCCAGCGCCCAGCCCACCATCACCGCCGACGTTGCCTGCATGCGCTGCGCGGGCGTCACCAGCAGTCCCAGCACCGCGGCGGCCTGCGGCGTGAACACCGCGGACGCGATCGCCGCGAGCACGCGCGTGGCCAGCAGTTGCTCGTAGGTCTGTGCGAAATAGGCCAGGCCATTGGCGATCGCGCAGACCACGAGCATCGCGGTGAGCAGCCGGCGGCGGTCGATGCGCGCGCCGATCGCGGCGAACAGCGGCGAGGCGATCACGCTGGTGATCGCGAACGCGGCGATCAGCAGGCCGGCCTTGGCGATGGACACGTCGAAGGCTTTCGCCAGGTCGTTGAGCAGGCCGCCCACGATGTACATGCTCGTGCCGACCATGAAGTTGCCCGCGCACAGGACCCCGATCCGGGGGTTTCGAAAGAGGGAGGGGATTGCCATGCGCGATTTTCCACTGCGCGGACCCGCGGGGCGAGCGAGCAGGCTGCGGCGGCTGCGCGCAAACTTGTGCGCTCGACCTGCACGCGTGATCGGTCCTACTCCTTCACCTCATGGACGACGCCACGACCGCCGCCGCCGAAGCCCGCGTGATGCCTGTCTCCGAACTGGGCGTGCGCGCGCTGCGCGCGCTGTTTGCACCCTTCGGCCTGGTGGTGGTCGAGGTCGCGCCGGGCGCCGACATTCCCGGTTCGTACTGGGGTGAGCCGGAGGCCGGACTGATCGGCCATCATCTGCATCTGCGCTCAGATACGCCGGTGCACTCGGCGCTGCACGAGGGCTCGCACTTCCTGTGCATGGATGCGGACCGGCGCGCGCAGTTGCACACCGATGCCGGCGGTGCGGACGTCGAGGAGCACGCGGTCTGCTACCTGCAGTGCCGTCTAGCGGGGCGCCTGGCGGAATATTCTCGCGCGCGTTGCTTCGCCGACATGGACGCCTGGGGCTACACCTTCATCCTCGGTTCGGCGCAGGCCTGGTTCGAGCGTGACAGCGAGGATGCGCAGGCCTGGCTGCGGCAGCGCGGGATGCTCGAAGCTTGAGCGGCGCCGAGTGGTGCAGATCAAGTCCGGGGCGACTTTGCTGGGCGAAGGGCCGCGCCGGAACTTCGTCCCGGGCTAGGGATAACGCGGGCGCCTGAGCCCGATTCAGCCACTCTTCATTCGCGCGCCGTCAGCTATGAGCAGCGGGCCTTGAAAGCCTTGCGCTACCATCGGTGCGCGCACCTGCGCCTCGAAATCAGAACAGGAGAGAGACGACATGATGGGGATTCTCGGTACGCTGATCATCGGTTTCTTCGCGGGCCTGATCGCCCGTTTCCTGAAACCCGGCGACGACAACATGGGCATCATCATGACGTCGATCCTGGGCATCGCCGGAGCATTTGCGGCGACCTACGGCGGCCGAGCCCTGGGCCTGTACGCCCCCGGCCAGCCCGCCGGATTCCTCGGCGCGGTCGTCGGCGCGATCCTGGTCCTGGTCATCGTCGGCCTGGTCAGCAAGAAGTCCTGACGCGGTATCCGGAAGCAAAAAAAGCGGGCCATCGGCCCGCTTTTTCTCTGTGCGCCTGCGCGGCGCGCCGACCGGCCTCAGTGCTTCGCAGGCTTGCCTTGGTTGGCCACCGCCTCGGCGGCGCGCCGGGCGGCCTCGGGATCGCCGAGGTAACGGAAGCTCTTCACCTTGAGCGCGTCGTCGAGTTCGAAGCGCAGCGGTTTTCCCGTCGGAATGTTGAGCTCGAGGATGTCTGAGTCGGAGACGTTGTTGAGGTACTTGTAGAGCGCGCGCAGCGAGTTGCCGTGGGCGGTCACCAGCACCGTCTGGCCGGCCTTGAGCTGCGGTGCGATGGCGTCGTACCAGTAGGGCAGCACGCGCACCAGCGTGGTGGCCAGCGACTCGGTGCCGGGCAGGGCGCTGGCGTCGAGCTTGGCGTAGCGCGGGTCGTTGGCCGGGTGTCCCGGATCCTTGAGATCCATCGACGGCGGCGGCACGTCGTAGCTGCGACGCCAGATCTTCACCTGCGCTTCACCGTGCCTGGCCGTGGTCTCGGCCTTGTCCAGGCCCTGCAGCGCGCCGTAGTGGCGCTCGTTGAGCCGCCAGGACTTCTCGACCGGGACCCAGAGCTGGTCCATCACTTCGAGCGCGGTGTTGAGGGTCCGGATCGCGCGCTTGAGCACCGAGGTGTGCGCGTAGTCGAAATGCAGTCCCTCGGCCTTCATCAGGGCGCCGGCTTCCAGCGCCTCCTGGCGACCGGCTTCGGTGATGTCCACGTCCACCCAGCCCGTGAAGCGGTTGTCGAGATTCCACTGGCTCTGGCCGTGGCGCAGCAGGACGAGGGTGGGCAT
>JBKJPX010000090.1:0-5548 GCA_046594215.1 Panacagrimonas sp. | reverse complement strand
CCCGATGGTCTGCGGCAGATCCTTTTCGGTGAGCCAGCGATACGCGCGCGCGGCGCTCGTCGAGAAGCGTGCGTCATTGGACGCCGGCGCTCCCAGATCGGCGTTCCGGCGCGTGCCATGCGAGGTGTCTGCAGCGCCGTCGGCAAGTCCCACGACGGGAATCGGCATGAACGGGCGCAGCCGCTCCGACACGCCGACGGCGCCGGCGCCCGGACCGCCGCCGCCGTGCGGCGTCGAGAAGGTCTTGTGCAGGTTCATGTGGATGACGTCGAAGCCCATGTCACCAGGCCTGACTTTGCCCAGGATCGCGTTGAGGTTGGCGCCGTCGTAGTACAGCAGGCCGCCGGCGGCATGCACGATGCCGGCGATCTCCTTGATGCGACGCTCGAACACGCCGAGCGTGCTCGGGTTGGTCAGCATGATGCCCGCGGTCTGCGGTCCCACTGCCGCGCGCAGCTTCTCGATGTCCACGTCGCCCTGCGCGTCGGTCGGAATCTCGCGCGTCACGTAGCCGAGCATCGTCGCGGTCGCCGGGTTGGTGCCGTGCGCCGCGTCGGGCACCAGGATCTCGCGGCGAGCCGTATCGCCGCGTGCGCGGTGATACGCGCGGATCATCGCCACGCCGGCGAACTCGCCCTGTGCGCCGGCCATGGGTGTGAGCGACACGGCGGCCATGCCGGTGACGTCGCGCAGCATCTCCTGGAGTTCGTACAGACAGGCCAGGAAACCCTGCGAGTGCGACTCCGGCGCCAGCGGATGACGCCCCAGGAACTCGGGCAGCATCGCGAGCTTGTTACAGGCGCGCGGGTTGTACTTCATCGTGCAGGAGCCCAGCGGGTAGAACTGCGTGTCGATGCTGAAGTTCAGGCGCGACAGCCGCGTGTAGTGACGCACCGCCTGAAGCTCCGAGACCTCGGGCAGGCGCGGCGGCTGCTGCCGCTGCAAGGCCGCCGGGATCGCCGACAGGTCGGCGGCCACGGGCGGGTGCTGCGCCGAGGCGCCGCGACCGGGGGAGGAGAGCTCGAAGATCAGTTCCATGGAAGCCGGGACTCGGGACTCGCGATTGGGGACTCGGGAAAGACAGGAAAGCGGAAGCAGCGTCTTGATCGGATGTCGGGATTCGCGGACTCCAGCGTGTCCCGAATCCCGAGTCCCGACTTCTCAGCCCAGCGACTTGATGGCTGCGTCGTAGTTGGGCTCGTCCGCGATTTCCTTGACGAGTTCGGCGTGCAGCACCTTGTTGTTGGCATCCACGACGACCACGGCGCGCGCCGTCAGGCCGGCGAGGGGGCCGTTCTCGATCAGCACGCCGTAGTCCTTGGCGAACGCACCGCCGCGCATCAGCGAGAGGTTCTGCACATTCTTGAGGCCTTCGGTGCCGCAGAAGCGCGACTGCGCGAACGGCAGGTCGGCCGAGATGCACAGCACGACGGTGTCCTTGAGCGTGGCGGCCTTCTCGTTGAACTTGCGCACGGAGGTGGCGCAGGTCGGCGTGTCGACCGACGGGAAGATGTTCAGCACCTTGCGCTTGCCCGTGTAGTCATGGAGCGCGACGTCCTTGAGGTCGCCGGCCACGAGCCGGAAACCGGGAGCGTCGCTGCCGACCTTGGGCAGGTCGCCATTGGTCTGGATGGGATTGCCGCGAAGCGTGATGTTGGCCATTCGTTCTCTCTCCTGTTTGCGTCGGATCAGGCCGCCAGAAGGCGACCCAGGGTTTCGGCGTAACGCCGGATGTCGGAATCGGTGCGGGTCTCGGTGGCGCACACCAGCAGCGCGTGGCCGAGTTCCGGAAAATGCGCGGACAGGTCGAAGCCGCCGAAGATCCCGGCTGCCGCCAGGCCTTCGAGCAGCGGCGCGACCGGGCGAGGCAGGGTCAGTACGGCCTCGTGGAAGCGCGGCCCGGTGAAGCCCTCGCCAACGCCCTTGAGATCGCTGAGCGCCGCGACGAGGTTGCGCGTATTGGTCATCGAAGCCGTCGCGACCTTGGCCAGGCCCAGCGGACCGATCAGCGACAGGTAGATGGTGGCGGCGGTGACCAGGAGGCCCTGGTTGGTGCAGATGTTCGACGTCGCCTTCGCGCGGCGGATGTGCTGCTCGCGCGCCTGCAGGGTGAGCGCGAAGCCAGGCTTGCCGTCGAGGTCGATCGTGCGGCCGACGATGCGGCCGGGCATCTGCCGCACCAGCGCCTTGCGCGCCGTCAGGAAGCCGAAGTAAGGACCGCCGCTGGCCAGCGGCGAGCCTAGCGGCTGGCCTTCGCCGCAGACGATGTCGGCGCCTCTGCTGCCCCACTGTCCCGGCGGCTTCAGCAGCGCGAGCGAGGTGGGGTTGACGAGCGCGATCACAAGGGCGCCCTGCGCGTGCGCCCAGTCCGTCAGCGCGTCGACATCCTCGAGCACGCCGAAGAAGTTGGGCTGCGCGATGACGACGGCGGTCGGCGCCGTCGCCTCCGGCGCGCCCGGCTTCGTGCGCCCGCTCGCGGCATCGAAGGGCATCGCCTGCGTGGTGAGCCCCTGCGCGACCGTGCAGCTCGTCACGACCTCGCCGTAGTAGGGATGCAGGGCCTTCGGGACGAGAATCTTCAGAGAGCCGTTCGCATCGTTGGCGCGCGCCGCCATCAGGATCGCCTCGGCCAGCGCGGTAGCGCCGTCGTACATCGAGGCGTTCGACACCTCCATGCCCGTGAGCTCCGACATCATCGTCTGGAACTCGTACAGAAGCTGCAGGGTGCCCTGGCTCGCCTCGGCCTGGTACGGCGTGTAGGCGGAGTAGAACTCGCCGCGCGTGGTGATCTCCCAGACCGCCGCCGGGATGTGGTGCTCGTAGGCGCCCGCGCCGCAGAAGTTGAGCAGTCGCCCGTCCTGCGTCGCGCGCTCCGCCATCAGGCGCGAGATCTCCATCTCGGAGAGGCCTTCGGGCACGCCCTTGAGCTTGCCGCAGCGCAGGTCGGCGGGGATCTCGTCGAACAGGGCGTCGATGCTGGGCGCGCCGATGGCGCCCAGCATCTTCTTCACGTCGGGTTCGGTGTGGGGGATGAAGGGCATCTGCGGAATTCGGCGTGCGGAGTTCGGAGTTCGGAATGGATCGACTGCGATCAGGCGTCGGCGACGCTCTTGGCGTAACCCGTCGCGTCGAGCAGGCCGCCCACGTCGGCGGCATTGGCCGGCTTCATCTTCCACATCCACCCGGCGCCGTAGGGATCGGTGTTCAGGGTTTCCGGCGTGTCGGCCAGCGCGGGATTGTTTGCGATGACTTCGCCCGCGACGGGCGCGTACACGTCCGACGCCGCCTTCACCGACTCGACCACGGCGCAGGAGTCTCCGGCTGCGAGCTTGCGGCCGACCTTGGGCACTTCGACGAACACGAGGTCGCCGAGCGCGTTCTGCGCGTGATCGGTGATGCCGACGGTCAGCGTGCCGTCCGCTTCCACGCGCACCCACTCGTGCGACTTGGCGTATTTCAGTTCACTGGGCGTGTTGCTCATCTGCGACTCCGATGGGTTTCTTGTTTGAGCGGCGCACTGATCAGATCAGCACTTTTCCGTGACGTGCGAACGGCGGCTTGAGCACGCGGGCAGGCTGCCACTCGCCACGAATCTGCACCTCGCACGCGGTCTCGTCGGTGGGCTCCACCCGGGCAAGCGCGATCGAGCGCTTCAAGGTGGGACCGAAACCGCCGCTGGTGATCTCGCCCTTGGCGCCGGAGGCGAAGCGCACCGGCATGTGCGCACGCAGCACGCCGCGCCCTTCGAGCAACAGCCCCACCTGTCGGCGATGCGGCGCCTGCTGCTGCTTCTCGATCGCCGCGCGACCGATGAAGTCGCGACCGGGCGCGAGCGCCAGGGTCCAGGTCAGGCCCGATTCGAGCGGCGTCACCGTCTCGTCCATATCCTGCCCGTAGAGATTCATGCCGGCCTCGAGGCGCAGGGTGTCGCGCGCGCCCAGGCCGCAGGGCTTCACGCCGGCGGCGAGGAGCTGTTCCCAAAGGTTCACGAGACGCGCGTGCGGCGCGACGATCTCGTAGCCGTCCTCGCCCGTGTAGCCGGTGCGCGCGACAAACAGTTCGCCGGCCTCGCTGGCGCTGAAGTTGGTGAGCGCGGCGGCTTCGGCCGCGAGCACAGGCGGAAGCCGGTGGCCGACGATTTCGCGAGCCTTCGGACCCTGCACGGCGAGGATGCCCAGGTCGTCGCGACGTTTCACGTCGACGCCGAAGGCTCGGGCATGCTGTTCGATCCAGGCGCAATCCTTGTCGGCGGTGCCCGCGTTCACGACGAGTCGGAACCCGCTCTCGTCGCGGTAGTAGACGATCAGGTCGTCGAGTACGTGTCCGTCCTCGCGCAGCAGGCAGGAGTAGAGCGCCTTGCCTGAAACCTTGAGCTTGGCCACGTCGTTGGCCAGCAGCTTCGAGAGCAGTTCGCGGACGCGCGCGCCGTGCAGATCGACCACCACCATGTGCGCGACGTCGAACATGCCCGCGCCGTTGCGCACCGCGTGGTGTTCGTCGAGCTGCGAGGCGTACTGGATCGGCATCTCCCAGCCGGCGAAATCCACGAGGCGGGCCCCGAGTTTCTGGTGCTGGTCGTGCAACGCGGTTTTCTTGAGCATGCGATCCCGTACGAATGATCCGTAGGCCAGTCCGTGATCGCTCCCCTGTCTTTCCGGTGGACCACCCGGACCTGAGAGTTCAGGTGCGATCGCAACCGCACCATGCCCCATCGGTGGTCCGCTTGCGCGGACGCTCTCCAGAGTCGATACGCCGATCTTGCGACCGGCACCCACGCGCTCCGTTTGCCTGAGCGATTGACGAGCGAATTGCGCCTTCGGCGCCGTTCCGCTTTTTCATCAGCGGACCGGTCTCTCGCGCGTGGATTGATACCGTGCGGGGATGATAGCCGCTGCACCGGCGGGCCGGAACCCTTTGCCGGCGACGAATGATCTCCGATCGGCGCTCGTGGCCCGACGAGGTCAGGTCGCGAGGTCGACGGATTCCGCCGACAGCACGAGTTCTTCCATCGCCACATCACCGCCACCCCGGGCGGCCAGGGTCGGTCCCTCGAAACGGAGGGGTCGCGCGTCGCGCAGCACCCAGGCCCGCAGTGGCGCGCGCGCCTCGTCGAGCAGGGTGACGGTCACGGTGCGCAGGAGATGGGCGTCGCCCGGGTGCAGCCGCTGCATCCAGCTGCCGAGCAGAGTCCCGTCGACGACGCCGCGCCTGCAGGTCACTTCCGCCACCTCGTAAAGGCCGGAGACCTTATGCACGTGGTTCTGGCGTTCGTTCCCAGCGCGGTACTCGGCGACGGCCGGTGCGCTGGGCATGCCAGAGACCTCCTGAAAACCGCCAAACGCCTCGCCATCCATGCTGAGGACAAAATTGAACCTTGCGTATCGATCGGGGCGAGGCGTCATAGGTCAGCTCTGACTGCGGTGAGATCGGCTCAGGGCGGCAGGCGTCCGAGGAAATCCAGCATCGCCGCGTTGGTCTCCTCCGGCCGTTCCTGCTGCGTCCAGTGCCCGCAGCCGGCGAACACCTTCGTGCCGGCGTAGTTCGGAAT
>JBKJPX010000101.1:0-64609 GCA_046594215.1 Panacagrimonas sp. | reverse complement strand
GCCTGTTCACGGTGCGCACCGCCGAATACCACGAAGGCGACGACATCCTTGCAGGCTGTTCCGCGGCGCCCTGAGCTGCGCGACGGCGGATCGTTCTTCAGTACGCGATCTGCACGCTGAGGTGATGAAGGTCAGGTTTTCCGGGAGTCCGTGCTCGGTCTGGACGTCCCACACGACGGATCAGTGCGAGCGCGCCGCGGCGCGCTGCGGAAACAACCAGACGCAGGCGATCACCGCGACGACGATCGCCAGCGAGGCCTGGTAGCGGCTCAGGTCGAGTCCGCCCTTCGCGATCGGCTTGTCGAGGAAGTCGCCGAGGACGGCACCGAGCGGTCGGGTCAGGATGAAGGCCGCCCAGAACAGCGCGGTTCGCGAGATCTGCGTTCGGTAGTAGGCAAGGCCGATCAGCGCAAGCAGGCTGCCGAAGATGATCGCGCTGCCGCTGTACCCCAGCCCCGCACTGTCCGCAGTCCAGTCGCCGAGCGCGGTACCCAGGGTCTGCGAGAACAGGATCGTGATCCAGTAGAAGGTCTCGGACTTCGCGGTCGCCACCGATCCCGCGTCGATCGATCCGAGCGCGCGGTACCACAGCAGGAGCGAGGCCATCAGCAAGGTCGACAACAGCGTCACGCCGCCGGCGTAGCCGATGCCCAGGGAGCGGTCGGTGTAGTCGGCCAGGGTCGTGCCGACCGTCGTCGTCGCGATGATCGTGGTCCAGTAGATCGCGGGATGGAATTTCTTCGCGGAGATCTGCAGCGTGACGGCGACCGCGAAGATCACTGCAAAGATGGCGGTGCCGACCAGGTAGCCCAGGTCCATCGACATGGAGACGGCGTCGCCCCCGGTCTCGCCCAGCGTCGTGGCCAGGATCTTCACGACCCAGAAGCCGAGCGTGACCTCCGGCACTTTCGCCAGGCGCTGCCGCATTTCGTCCGTCATCGCGCGCGTGTGCGTCCCCGTTGTGCCGTGCGGGCGCGTCGCCATGAGCGGCGGACGCACGAACCGACGGACCCACTCTAGGCAGGGGGCTGTAGGCGATTGGTAATGCGACCGTGGACTTTTCGTGGCCCGAGGGGCCATGGCAGAAGTCGCGAACTTCACGCATACGCCCGGTGGCCCGGCGTGGGCCCGCGACTCAGGCCAAAGGTCTGACGCTCGGCGAAGAACGTCGGAAGACGAGCAATCCGATCATCGCGAGAAGTGCGAAGCCCGCGCCGGCGACGAAGGTCAGCGTCGGTCCCCGGCTCGTCCACAGCCAGCCCGCGACGCCGCTGGCCGGCAGCAGCAGCAGTCCGCGCACGAGGTTCATCACGCCGAAGCCCGTTGCGCGCAGATCGGCCGGCGCGTGCTGCGCCACGAGCGCGGCGAACAGGCCCTCGGTGAGGCCCATGTGAAGGCCCCACAGGATCACGCCGATCGCCACCAGCGGAAGTGACTGGCCCAGCGCGAGCACGAGATCCGCGAGGATCAGCACCGCGCAGCCGATAACGAGGATCGGCGCGCGCGGCGACCGATCCGCCCAGCGACCCACGGGGTAGGCAGTTGCGGTGTAGACCAGGTTCATGAGCACCAGCGTCGCCGGCAGCCACGCCGCCGCGACGCCCGTGGTCTGCACGCGCAGCAACAGGAAAGCTTCCGAGAACCGCGCCATCGTGAACAGCGCGATCACCGCCATGAGCTGCCAGAACGCGCGCGGAAAACGGTCGGCGCGAAATCCCGCGAACGGATTTCCGCGCGGCCGCGCTCCGGTGCGCGCGGTCTCAGGCTCCCGCACCGCGACGGCCAGGACGGCCACCGCGATCAGGGCGGGCACCACCGCCACCCACATCACCGTGCGCAGCGCGCCGGGCCAGACGAGCAGCAGCCCGATCGCGATCGCGGGGCCGAGAAAGGCGCCCACCGTGTCGAGCGACTGGCGAAGGCCGAACGCAGCGCCGCGCTGCTCCGGCGACGTCAGGTCCGCGATCAGGGCGTCACGCGGTGCGCCGCGGATCCCCTTGCCGACGCGGTCGAGCAGTCGCGCGCCCAGCACCGTCATTGCACCGTCGGCCAGCGGGAACATCGGCTTGGTCAGCGCCGCCATGCCATAGCCGATCAAGGTCAGCGGTTTGCGACGGCCCCAGCGATCCGACAACACGCCGGAGAACAGCTTGACGATGCAGGCCACCGCTTCGGCAGCGCCTTCGATGAGTCCGAGCGAGAACGCGCTGATGCCGACCACGCCGACCAGGAACAGCGGCAGCACGCTGTGGATCATCTCGGAGGAGACGTCCATGAAGAGGCTGACGAAGCCCAGCGCCCAGACGCCGCGGGGAAGATTCTTGTTCGAAAGAAGGGGCGGCGTGATCATGGGGACGATCTTCGGGCGCGCGGTTCATCAACGGCAAGCCTCGGCTTTCCGATGGGCGGGGTCGCACGACACGGCACCCGGCTTGCTACTACATTCGAGGCATCGCGCGCCCGGGTTCGGCCGTCGCGGCTCCCGGCCGTATCCTCGTCGCCCCCCTTTCTGCCTACTTCCCCAAATGTCCACCGCCCGCGCCTACGCCGCCCCCGCCATCAAGGCCCCGCTCGCTCCCTGGTCCTTCGAACGCCGAAAGGTGGGACCGGAGGACGTGCGCATCGACATCCTCTACTGCGGCATCTGCCATTCCGACGTGCACGCCGCGCGCAACGAGTGGGGCGGGACCAGCTACCCGCTCGTGCCCGGCCACGAAATCGTGGGCCGCGTCGTCGAGACCGGCAGCTCGGTGTCACGCTTCCGGCCGGGCGAACTGGTCGGCGTGGGCTGCCTCGTCGACTCCTGCCAGACCTGCAAGAGCTGCGAAGCCGGCGAAGAGCAGTTCTGCGAAAAGGGCTTCACGGGCACCTACGGCGGCCAGGACAAGATCAGCGGCGGCGTGACCTACGGCGGCTACTCCGACCACATCGTCGTCAAGGAAGGCTTTGTGCTGCGCATTCCCGAGGGCATGGACCCCGCGGCCGCCGCGCCGCTGCTGTGCGCGGGCATCACCACCTACTCGCCGCTGCGGCACTGGAAGGCCGGGCCGGGCAAGAAGGTGGGCGTGGTCGGACTCGGTGGGCTGGGCCACATGGGCATCAAGCTCGCGCACGCGATGGGCGCGGAGGTCGTCCTGTTCACGACCTCGCCTTCGAAGGTCGCGGACGGCAAGCGCTTGGGCGCGGACTCCGCGGTGCTGTGGAACGACCCCGCTCAGCTCGCGCCGCACGCGCGCACATTCGACCTGATCCTCGACACCGTTGCGGCCTCGCACAACCTCGACACGTTCCTGGGCCTGCTGCGTCGTGACGGCACGCTCGTGCTGCTCGGCGCACCCGACCAGCCGCATCCCTCGCCGGGCGTGTTCAACCTCATCATCGGCCGGCGCAGCCTCGCGGGCTCGCTGATCGGCGGCATCGCCGAGACGCAGGAGATGCTCGACTTCTGCGCGAAGCACGGCCTGGCCTCGGACATCGAGACCATCCCGATGCAGCAGGTGAACGCGGCGTACGACCGCACGGTGAAAGGTGACGTGAAGTACCGCTTCGTCATCGACATGAAGACCCTGGGCTGATCCTGCTTTCGGCGCGATCCGCTTGCGTTCGCGCGGCGGTAGCGCGGACTGGAAGGCGAAGGACTTGCCGAAGCCCATCACCCAGCGTGCGGGTTCGCTCCCCGCCCTTGCGGGTGCGGCGGCGCTGACCCTGGCGCTGTACCTCGTGCCGCAGTTCGCCGTGATCGCGCGGCCGCTGGCGCTGCTGTCCACGGTCGTTCACGAGCTCGGGCACGGGCTCGTCGCGCTCGCGCTGGGCGGCGACCTGCACCGGCTCTTCATCTGGAGTGACGGCTCGGGGCTGGCCGAATACTCGGGCGCCTTCGGGCGCTTCGCGAGTGCCGCGACCGCGGCAGGAGGCCTGCTCGGCCCCCCGGTAGCGGCGATGTTCCTGTTCCTCGCGAGCCGCAGCGAGACCGCGGCGCGGCGTGCGCTCGCGGTATTCGCCGTCGTACTGCTGGTGAGCCTGCTGCTGTGGGTGCGGAACCTGTTCGGCCTGTTGTTCCTGGCCTCGCTGTGCGGCCTGCTCGCGCTGGTGCTGTGGAAGGCCAGCGCGCGCGTCGCGCAGCTGCTCACCGCGTTTCTCGCGATGCAGCTCACGCTCTCGGTGTTCTCGCGCGCGGACTACCTGTTCACGGCGAGTGCGCAGACGGCGCAGGGACCGGGGCCCTCCGATACCGCGCAGATCGCGCAGGCGCTGTTCCTGCCGTATTGGTTCTGGGGCGCGCTGATCGCGTTCGCGTCGCTGCTCGTCCTGGGCTTGGGGATACGCAGCGTGGCGCGGGCGCTGCGTTGACCGCAGTCCGGACGAAGCGGCGCTTCTCCCTCGAGTCGCGACGTGTTATTCGGGCAGGCCTTCGATCGCCGCCGCCGGCTCCGCTATCGACTGGAAGCGCATGAGCTGCGCCGCATTCAGATGTCGATGGCTCAGCAAGGGCATGAGCCCCGCATCGAGCATCCGCTGCGCCTCGGCATCGCCGAAGAAGCGTTCCGCCGACGGCACGAGTTCCTTGTCGCCGTGCTCGTCGATGCGGGTGGCGCTGGGCAGGTCGCCGATGTCGCGATCCTCGTTGGGCGAGAACGACCAGCCCTCGGCGCCGCGGAAGGCACGGCCGAGCAGCAGCGCGCAGGCGATCGCACCCGAACCCCAGAGATAGTGCTCGTGCGCCGGCGTGTTGCCGAGTTCCTCGAACGCGAAGGCGTCGATCTTCTCGTCGCGCGCGCCGTAGGGGCGGCGCAGCAGGAGGCGCGGCGCAACCAGGCCAATCCAGCGCGCCAACTCGCTCCCACGCAGCTCGTTCCAGTCGTCCAGCCCCGGCTCGTCGACCTTGGCCAGCGCCGGATCCCCGTCGGCGAGGAACGGACCGCCCGCCTGCGCCGCGACCACGCCCAGGCCCGCGAGCAGGCCGATATCCACTGGCGACGAACCGAAACGGTACAAGCCCACGAGCGCCGACCAGCCGATAGCGCCCGGCTGGTTGCGCCAGCGATCGACGAGCGCGGCGTAGGTCTCGGTCTGGGCGACCTTGGCGCCGGCGCTCGCGAAATCCAGAAGCAGTTCCTCGCGCGACACGTCGAACAGGTGCAGCTGCAAGGTCTCGTCGAGTTCGAGATTCGCCACCAGCCATTGCACGCCGCGCCACGCCGCCTCGCGCGTCTGGAACGCCGGGTCGTGCAGCACCAGTCGCATCTGCTCGGCGATGGCCGAGTCCACGGCGGCGACGTAGCTCTTGGTCTCCGCGATGCGGTCGGGAACGATGTGCGGCGCAACGATGCGGCGAATCATTTCGTCGAGCCCTTCCGCGGCGCCGGCGGCCCTGCGGGTGGGCGAGACGCCGGCGGGCATACCACCCAGCAGCGCGGACAGCGGGGATTCGTCGTCCGCGGCAGCGGCGGCGCCGGAGAGTCCCTCGCCCGGTTTCGGCGCCGGGGGCGGCTGCGTACGCGCGGTGCGCAAGGCCTGGAACAGGGTGAACTTCGCGAACAATGCGTCGGGGTGGAAATCGTCGAGCGTGGCGAATGCGATATCGCCGACGCCGGTGCGAACGCGCGACGCCAGCCTGGCCATCGTCGCGTCGAAATTGTCCACGTCCACGCGCAAGGTCGGTCGCGTGGCCAGCGGCGGGCGTTCCGCGGCCGGCCTGCCGCTGAAGTCGCCCAGCAGCAGCAGGCGCATCGGGTCTTCGGCTTTGCGCGGCTTCGCGGCGCCCTTGGGTCCGAAGTTCATCTCGAAACTCGTGCGTGCGGCCATCGCGACTCTCCTGTCTGCGTGGGCCCAACCTTGCACGAACGCGCGCGCGATCACCAACCTCGGCTGTGACGGAAGTCCGGTGGCGACCGCGGTGACGCTAGCGCGGCTCGGGACCACCCTGGCTGCGCGGTCGCCAGTCGACCGCGCCGAACCGGGTCTGTCCGAGGTAGGTGTAGCCGATGCTCAGGGCGCTGACCTTCTGGTTGGCGTCCGGCAGGCCGTCGAACGAGGCGTCGCGCTTCGAATAAACGTACTTCAGTGTGATGCCGTGCAAGCGGAGCACGCGCCAGGTCAGCGAAACGTCGGCGCGCAGGATGTTCTCCTTGCCGTCGGGGTCATCCGACGCGGTGTCCGAGACGCGGTAATCGCGCACGGTGGAGTCCAGCGAGAAGCGGTCGCTGTAGATCAGGCGCAAGGCGAGCAACCCCTGCGCCGAGAGTCCGCTGCGGTAGTCGCGCTCAGCGCCGCTGCGTGCCTCGCCCGCCGAGCCGTAGCCGCCGCCCAGCAGCACCGTGTGCTGCAGCGCCACGTCGCGTGACATCCACCACTGCCCGGTGGTGCCCACCGAGGCCGAGGTGGTGGACACGCGGAAGATCTGTGGCGCGATGTAGTCGAAGGTTCCGTAAAGGCCCCAGATGCCGCGGTAGCTGTCGCCGACGGCGTAGTCGGTGCCGTACAGCAGGCCACGCGACATCACGTTCTCCAGCGCGTTGCTGGTGACCGCGGTGAACTCGAAGTGGAAGTAGTCGAACGGACGGTCGTAGGTGTAGCCGGGCTTGCCGGGCAGGCCGTAGGCCAGCGTGAAGTCGGCCACGCCCTCGCCCTCGCGGTACGCCTGCGGCGTGAACGGATCGCCCGTGGCGCCTCGGCTCACGTCCGATTTGACGTCGGACGCGATGTTGGCACCCACGTCGACGCGCGTGTACACGGCCGGATCGTGGCTGCGAAAAACGCCGTCGAAGCGCTTGCCGTAGGCCAGTCGCGTCAAGCCCGTGGAAGGCGAGATCACCGCCGCGCCGATCTCGCGCCACAGGCCCGGCTCGTGACCGTTGTTGCTCTCCAGCAGCAGGCTCGCCATGCGGAACAGCGGCTCGCCGAGAAAGCTGCCGCCGAAGCCGGTGGTGAGCTGATCGTTGATCGAGGGCGGCGTGATCTCGCCCGCGATCTCCCACACCGCACTGCTCACGAAGGTGTAGGCCGAGGCCTGCCAGTAGCTCAGGCCGGCCGCGCGCGCGAACCCGTGGTACATCGAGCCCTGGTAGGGGTGGCCGATCTGGTTGATGCTGAAACGGTCGCTGTCGTAGACCCAATCGCCCTTGAGGTTGTCGTCGATGGAGTGGAAGTCGGAGTCGTAGTCCGACACGCCCGAGAACTCGCGGTTGAACTGGTTGAGCCCGAAGTCGAACAGGAAGATGTTCGCCGCCGGGATCCAGAAACTCTTGCCGTCGCCCTCGCCCCAATTCAGGACCGGCACGGGCTTGTTGTCGGCGAACGCGGTAGGGGCCTCTTTCTGCTGCTTCGAGTCCAGGGCCGGATCGTTCTCGGCGAGAGCCGGCCATGCGGCCGTCGCGCAGAGCGCAAACAGGAGGATGCGAGAGTCGGACTTGGGGCACATGGCCTGGGCTCTTGTTATTCGCGCCTGCGGCGCAGCGCTGGCGACTGCAAGTCCCGTGCCTTGGCCGTTGGTGACGCAGATCGCGAAGAAAATGCCGTAGCTCGCGCGGCGCCGCGACCATTTGCCGGGAAACCTCATGCAAATGTCCCGCCCATCGTGCGCTTCGCGAAATCGGCAGCGCCCCGATAACCCCGGCGGCGACAATCGTCCACGCCCAGAGGTTGGCTTATCCCACGCGGCGCTCGCGCCCCGCCCAGAACGGCTCACGCAGCTTGTTCTTGAGAATCTTCCCTGCGCCCGACATCGGCAGGCTCTCGACAACTTGCAGCGAGCGCGGGACCTTGTAGTTGGCGATGCGCGCCTTGCAGTGCTCCTGCAACGCCTCGAGCGTCACCGACACGCCGGGCCGGCACACGATGCAGGCGTGCACGAGCTCGCCCCAGCGCTCGTCGGGAATGGCGACGACCGCGCACTGCAGCACCGCGGGATGCTGCGCCACCGCGTTCTCGACCTCGACCGAGTACACGTTCTCGCCGCCGGTGACGATCATGTCCTTGAGGCGGTCGGCGATGAAGATGAAACCCTCGTCGTCCATGTAGGCGCCGTCGCCGGTGAAGTACCAGCCGTCGCGCATCGCCTTGGCGGTCTCCGCCGGCTTGTTCCAGTAGCCCAGCATCATCCCTGGCCCGCGCGCCGCGATCTCGCCGACCGTTCCGCGCGGCACTTCCTGTCCGTCCTCGTCGACGATCTTCGCGTCGCAGATCGAGCAGGGCTTGCCGCCGGAGCGCACCTTGCCAAGCGAGCGCCCCGCGCCCGCGTGGTACGCCGCCGGCAGGATCGTCACGACCGGCGCCATCTCGGTCATGCCGTAGGCCTGCAGCATGTTGAGGTTCGGCATCAGCGCCAGCGCACGGTCGATCACCGCCTCGGAGATCGGCGAGCCGCCGTACATCAGCAGCTGCAGGCTCGACAGGTCGTGCTCCCGTGCCGCGGGCGAGTCGACCAGCATCTGAATCATCGTGGGCACCAGCAGCGCCGCGCTGACCTTCTCCCTGGCGATCGTGGCCGCGACCTCGTCGGGCTTGAACGCCGGCAGCATCGCGTGTGTGGCGCCGGCCGACGCCAGCGCACCGAGGAACATGCCGTCAGCGAGGTGGAACATCGGCGCGGCGTGCAGGCCCACGAGCTGGCTCATGTCGCCGTAGGCACCGGCCAGCGCGAGCGCGTTGGCGTACAGCGCGCGGTGCGGCAGCATCACACCCTTCGGAAAGCCGGTGGTGCCGCCGGTGTAGAAGATTCCGGCCAGGTCCTCGCCGCCGCGCAGCTGCTCCTCGGCAGGCGCCGTGCGCACCACGAGGTCGTCGTAACGCAGCAGGCCGTCCGGCGTCGGCGCGTCGCCGCAGTGGATCACGACGGCCAGGCATCCGGCCTGCGCGCGCAGCTCGGCGAGCCTGGGCAGGAAGCTGTCGTCGATCAGCAGCACGCGCGTCTCGCAGTCGGCCAGCGAGTACGCGATCTCGGCCACGCTCCAGCGCGTGTTGCAGGGATTGACGACCGCTCCCGCCCACCAGGTCGCGTAGAAGTATTCGAAGTAGCGGTCCGAGTTCAGCGACAGGATGCCGACGCGATCGCCCGCCGACACGCCGAGCCCCCGCAAGGCCCCAGCCAGGCGTGCCACGCGGTCCAGCACGGTGGCGTAGTCATGGCGCCGCGGGCCGCAGATCGTCGCCAGCTTGTGCGGATGGATGCGCGTCGCGCGGTGCAGGGACTGCGTCAGGTACATGGGGATCCTCCTTCTCGGAACCGCGGGTTTCTCGTGTCGCAGCGCTCCGACCGGCAAGCGGGCGCGCGATCTCTTCGTCATGGGCCTCGACATTCCTGTCGGGGCAAAGGAAAACCTCATCCCTTCACGCACAGCACCTGCTTGAGCGTGTGCACCACCTCCACCAGGTCCGACTGGTTCGCCATCACCGTGTCGATATCCTTGTACGCGCCCGGGATCTCGTCCAGCACCCCGCCATCCTTGCGGCACTCGACACCGGCGGTCTGGCGTTTCAGGTCTTCCACCGTGAAGTGCTTCTGCGCATCGGTGCGCGACATCCTGCGACCTGCGCCGTGCGCGCACGAGCACAGCGACTCCGCATCCCCCTTCCCTCTCACGATGTAGGAACGTGCGCCCATGCTGCCGGGAATGATGCCGAGGTCGCCCGCGCCTGCGCGGATCGCGCCCTTGCGGGTCACCCAGACGTCCGCGCCGTAGTGATGCTCGCGCGCCACGTAGTTGTGGTGGCAGTTGATGGCTTCACGCGTCAGCGTGAACGGCGGCAGGTCCGCGTGCAGCACGCGCAACACCAGCTCCAGCATTAGCCGGCGGTTCTCCATCGCGTAGTCCTGCGCCCAGCCCACCGCCTCCACGTAGTCGTCGAACAGCTCGCTGCCCTCCGTGAAGTACGCAAGGTCGCGATCCGGCAGGCGGATGCTGTGTCGCTCCATCTCGCGCCGCGCGGCCTCGATGAAGAACTGGCCGATGCGGTTGCCGATGCCGCGCGAACCCGAGTGCAGCATCACCCATACGTCCTGGTTCTCGTCCAGGCACAGCTCGATGAAGTGGTTGCCGCCGCCCAGCGAACCCAGCTGCAGCTCCCAGTTGGCCTGCAGCTTCCTGGGGTACTTGGCCTGGATCGCCGACAGGCCCGGCGCCACGCGCGCGAGCGCACGCCGCTGCTTGTGCGTGTCCTTGTGGCCCGCCGACCCCACCGGCACCGCGTGCTCGATGCGAGCCCGCAGTCTGCACAACGAATCCGGCAGGTCCTTGGCCCGCAGCGAGGTGCGCACCGCGTTCATGCCGCAGCCGATGTCCACGCCCACCGCGGCGGGAATGATGGCGCCCCTGGTCGGGATCACGGAGCCCACCGTGGCGCCGATACCCAGGTGCACGTCGGGCATCGCGGCCACGTGGTGATGGACGAATGGGAGCATCGCGATGTTGACGAGCTGCGCCTGCGCGTTCTCGCCGACATCGTCGGTGTAGATCTTCACGGGCACGAGGCCCTGGGACAGCACCTTGCGAATCGGCATCACACGTCTCGTCTTCGTCCGGCTGGCTTCTGTCTGCATCGGCAGCATCGTCGCGAGCGGGGCGACCGGTGCGACGGCTACTCGCTCACGTTTCTCCCATCCCGCTCATCGCCTCCTTCGTCTGGAGGGACAGGCGCCGGCTACGCACTCCCTTTTTACTTTCCCGCGCCCGCAAACTTCATCAGCGTCTGCGCATACGCCGGCGCTGTCGGCTCGTGCATGAAGTACACGTGGATCTGCTTCCACGCGCTCTCCAGCAACCGCTCCGCCCACCGCTCCAGGTCCTTCTCCGAATATTCCTCGAGCCGCAGCCGCACGTACCCCCAGGGCGCGGTCTCCACCAGTGGCGGCGGCGCGTTGTCCTCGCGTTCGGACAGGCACAGCGACGCACCCGCCGCACGCAAGGCCTCGTAGACCTCATCGTCGAACCAGCTTTCGTGCCGGAACTCGAACGCCGCACGGTGATCTTTCGGCAGCAGGCCCAGGAATCCTGCCAACAGCGAGACGTCCTTCTTCACGAACGGCGGCAACTGGAACAGCACCGGCCCGCGCTTGTCGCCGAGCGTCGCGAGCGTCTTGTACAAGTACGTCACCGAATCCGCCGCGGCTTCCGCCTTCAGCTTCGCCTGGTGGGTTATGAGCTTCGGCGCCTTGATGGCGAAGCAGAACCCGGCGGGCGTGCGCTGCACCCAGTTCCCCAGCACCGTGGCCTTGGGCATCGCGTAGAAGGTGTTGTTGATCTCCACCGTCGGCAACTGCTCGGCGTAGTACGCGAGCATGGCTTCGGGCTTGATCTTGTCCGGGTAGAACGCGCCTTTCCATTCCTTGAAGGAGTAACCGCTGGCGCCTGCAAGGATGCGGGTCTTCTTGTGGCTCATGGCGGTGCTCATCGTCGAATCACTGCGCTTCCTGGAAAAAGAGGGCGGGTGGCGCTCCACCCGGTTGATCATGTACCACGCAGGCCGGCGGAACGCCTCGCATGCGCGACAGTCCAATTTCGTGTCGCCATCTCGCACACCCAACCGTCTTCTTCGAGACCGCACCCCATGGAGCATCCGCATCGCCCCGTCTCATCGCTGCAGCTCCTCACGAACATCGCGCCGCTGGCCGGCGTGCTGTCGCTGCCGCAGCGGCCCCACCCAAGACCCGCACTGTTGTGCTTCCTGCACGGTCACGGCGAGGCGCAGCCCATGGACGCGGTCACGGCGATGACGATGCACGGTCCGCTGAACCCTGAGTCCGTGGTGGATGCCGAAGGCCTGGTGCTGCCATTCGTCGTCGTCGCACCGCAGCTGCCGGTGGCGGGCGACCACTGGCACGTGCAGGCAGATCGCGTCGCCGCTCTCGTGCACGAGATCGAGACCCGCTACGTCACCGATCCGACGCGCCGATATCTCACAGGCTTCAGCTTCGGCGGCAACGGCGTGTTCGACCTGGGACACCGGCAGCCGGACTTCTGGGCGGCGCTGTGGGCGGTGGATCCCACGCGGATTCCCGAGCCCGATCTCACGGCGCCGCTGTGGCTGTCGGTGGGATCGAGCGCGCGCGCCGTTGCCGCCACCACCGTCATGCGATTGCGCTCGGCCGAACTGGAGGCTGATGCTCCCGACGCGCCGGTCGGCGCGGCGCGCGTCCACATGGACCAGGGCGAGGGTCACGTCGAGACCGCGCAACACGCGTATGCCGATGCGCGCGTCTATCGGTGGCTGCTTGGCCAGCATCGCCGTGCCGCCTGACGCCAATCGACAACTCGATCAGCTGACCGTCGACCGCACCGTCGCGATGCGCGACGCACGCACATAGGCTTCGCGCAGCGGCACCGCGTTCGGCAGCGGCATGCCATCAGGCTCGGTGCGCAGGCGGCCGTCGCGGTCGCACTGCCAATAGCGGTCGGCACCGGGTTCAGCGAGCGTGAGACGGCCGTCGATCTTGTACGAGCCAGTGTCCAGGAACATCACGTTGCCCGACCGGGCGGGGCGACGCGACGGGATGATCGTGTGACCCACCAGCACGAGGTCGATGCCGTCGACCGGCGTGACCGCGCGGATCGCGCGCCGACGCTCGGCGTCGTCGAGATCCTCGGCCTCCGGGTTCTGCGCCATGAGCATCAGCGCGTTCACGCGCCGGCGTCCCCACAGCAGGCTCGACTCCAGGTTGGAATCGCGATCGTCGACCTCGTCGGGCGGGCCCGGCTCCACGCGCCGCACCGCGTCCCAGCCCATGCCCGGCGGTACCTCGGCGTGGACCATGCCCACGCGCCGCCCGTCGCCGAGCTCCAGCTCGATCACCAGCGGCATCTGCTCGACCATCGCCGCGAGTTCCGCGAGGCGCTTCTCGGAGAGATCGTCCGCCCAGTCGCCGCCGTTGCGCTCCCACACGCCGCGGTAGGCCAGGTTGAAGCGCGCAGCCAGCAGCAACTCCTCGTGGTTGCCGCGGATGCAGTACATCGAAGTCTCGTCGTGGAAACGCTGCAACAACTCCTCGCTGCCGGGACCACGGTCGATCAGGTCCCCCAGCGAAAAGAGCCGGTCGAAGTGCCGGTCGAAGCCGACGGCGCGCAGCAGGCGATCCAGCATCGCGACCTGCCCGTGCACGTCGCCGACCACGAAATCACGCCCGGTAGGGTTCGGGCCAAAGCGGACGAACGCCCGTGGCGCCGGGGGCACCAGGACCGTGACATCGTCATCGTCGACCGAGGACATGCTGGAAGCCTACCGGACAGGACCGGGCAAAGGTAACCAGCACCGTATCCGGGCCCCGACGGCGGCGCGACCTCGCGCCGCCCCTCTTCTCAGCAATCCACGCCCTTACGATCGCTCTTCGCCTTGTCCGCGTACTCCGCGGGCACGACGTAGCGACCGCTGCCCAGGCGACGCGATTCCAGAATGTGATACTCGCCGTCGTCGCCGAGAAACGAGCCTGCGTGGTGATACTTGCCGTCCACGCCGCGAAAGCTGCCGCGCGGGTGGTACTTGCCGTCCAGGCCCTTGTATGCGCCTGGCAGGTGGTAGCGGCCGTCGTCACCCAGGAACGAATACTTCGGGTGATAGCGCCCGTCGACGCCCAGGAACTGGTCGCGATGGCGATACTCGCCATCGGGACACAGCACCTCGTCGTGACGGTGATAGCGACGGTCGCCGCCCAGCCAGGAACCGGGAGGGTGGTAGCCGCCGTCCTCGCCGAGGAAATAGCCCGGCGGGTAGTAGCGGCCATCGTCGCCGCGAACCGACCCGACGGGATGCATATGGCCATCGTCGCCGCGCAAGCGCCGATCGACCGCCAGCGGACGCGTCCGCCCGCGTCGGACGGCGCCCGAGGACAGCGGCCCGGGCGAAGAACCCGCCGGGCCACGGTTCACGGACGCTTTCCCGGGGAGCGGCGGCGAAGTGCCGTCCGCACCCATTACAACGGCTTGATCTGCGTGGCCTGCATGCCCTTCGGACCGCGGGCCGCCTTGTACTCGACGCGCTGGCCTTCGACGAGGGTCTTGAAGCCGGAGCCCTGGACTTCCTTGAAGTGTGCGAAGAGATCTTCACCGCCTTCCGACGGCGTGATGAAACCGAAACCCTTGGCGTCGTTGAACCACTTCACGGTGCCGGTAGAGACATCTGACATGACGAATTCCTTTGACTGGTTGATGAGGGGTGAAACGTGAAACCCTGCAGGCGAGCCTGCAGGCGTGTTGCTCGAGAAAGAGGGTCAGGAGGACTGCGAGCCGGAAAGCTCAGTCCTCCCGTGTGGAAGCAGTGGGGAGGTTCCGAACAAGCGCAAGCTCAGCGCCGGCACGCGTTGACCACGTCGGAGCTCGCGGGCGTTTTCGACAACGCTCGTCCTAAACCGGAACGGCAAGGAATTCGGCGACCTGCTGGTCTGCCTCCTCGCGGCTGAGCTTGTAGCGGAGCTGCACGAGGCCCGCGAGGCGATGCGTGTTTCCTTTCGCCTGCACCAGTTCGATCGGATCGAGCTTCGGCCAGCGCGCCTGCGCGCTCGGGATCCGTCGTTTCCAGGTCGCCAGCGCCTGCGCCAGCTCGGTGACCGCGGCGGCCTGGAGCTGGCTGCGGGTGCGCAGCACGTTCGGCGCGGCCGGGGCCGGGCGGGCCGTGGAGACCGACCCGGAGACATCATCAAGCGGAGTCGAGCTCATGACGGATACCGATGGAAAAGGCTGGGGGGAGGGCCACCATACGCGCGTTTCCGGCACAACGTACGACCGCGTCGGCCCCGGTCCCGGTTTTGGAGGCCCGATATCCGGTCTTCGCGATGGCGTTAGAGTGGATCACCGTGCCTTGCGGTGCTCCCCCGGACCTCGCGATGCCACGCGCTCCCCTCGAAGATTGCCTCGAACGAATTCCCAACCATTTCGACCTGTGTGCGATCGCGTCAAAGCGCGCACGCCAGCTCGCCCGCGGGGCGCCTTCCGAGATTCCGGTCGGTTCGCACAAGTCCACGGTGCTCTCGCTGATGGAGATATCGCGCGGGCTCGTGGATCGGACGGTGCTGGATGAGAATGATCTTCCGGTGGTGGAGAGCAGCCCCGTAAGGTTTGATCCTCTGGAGTTGCCGAACGATTAGCGGTACACGGCCTGCGCGCGCACGCGAATTTCGACTCGTGCGCGCGCATCGCCCCCGATTGTCCTCGACAATCCGGGCCGCCCGAGACATTAGCAAGGCGGCCTTGAGCGCCTGAAGCGAGCGCCGGTCGGGCCCTTGGCGCTGCGCTGCTGTGCATCGGCGCGCGCAAGGCCGAGCGCAATCAAGCCCCTCTTCCGCCACACGAAGCCGGCGTGCACGTCCCCGCGGCGCAGGTCCTTTACCGCGATGCAGACGCCGCTTTCTCGCCTTGCATGGGCGCGCCGGCGCGTCCCGGCATCGGTCCCGCCGATCGCCACCAGTCCGATCGTGGCCGCGCTCCGCGGTGCCGCCAGCGGCCTGACCGCTGCTCGCTGCTCGCGGCACGCGCGTGCGAACGGGGCGAGCAGCAATGCGCCGCGCCGCCGCGCCGCCAAGGTCGGAAAACGTGAGGCGCCGCTCATCGCGGCAGCTTTTCTGTTTTCCAGACCGGTCCTCCGCCCGCGCGGCTGCCGCCCGGATTGCTACATTTCGCTCCACCGGCGCGCACTCGCACGCGCTGCGACTCAACCACGGGGATTCACGGCCATGCCGCTCAAGATCATCGGCGTCGGCTTCGGCCGCACCGGCACGGAGTCGCTGTACAGCGCGCTCAACCAGCTCGGGCTGCCGTGCTACCACATGTACGAAGTGATGCATAACAAGCTCAACAAAAGTCACCTCGACTTCTGGCTGAAGGTGGCCCGGTCGGAGCCCGGGACGCAGCAGGACTGGGAGAAGCACGTGTTTTCGCGCTACGCCGCCGCCGTCGACAACCCGGCCTGCGTCGTCTGGCGCGAACTGATGGTGGCGTACCCGGATGCCAAGGTGATCCTGACCCTGCATCCGAAGGGACCGGAGGCCTGGTACGAGAGCGTCATGGAGACGATCTACTTCACCCAGACCATGTGGCAGTTTCGATGGGTGCTGGCCACCGTCACGCCGTTCGGCCGAAAGTTCGACGAGATGTGCCGCAAGCTGATCTGGGGCCGCGGGCACAACGGCACGATCGGGGATCGTGCCGCGGCGGTCGCGCATTACCAACAGCACATCGATACGATCCGCAAGGAAGTGCCGCCTGAGAAGCTGCTGGTGTTCAAGGCGACCCAGGGATGGGAGCCGCTGTGCGAATTCCTGGCGGTGCCGGTGCCGCCCACGCCTTTCCCGAACGTGAACAGCCGTGAGCAGTTTCAGAACATAAAGCGCGGGATGGCGAGAGGGGCGTACGTGATTCTGGGAATCGGCGCGGCGGTCTGCGCGGCGGTCGTCGCGGGTGTTGCCTACTGGATTGCGGGATAGAGCGGCAAGCCCCGCCCCAGTAGTAGCCCGGACGAGGTCCGGGGCTGTTCCACGAACCTGCTGCTCAGGAAAGAGAACCGGAAACGAACCATGCCCCTCCACGATATCGAGGCCTGCGTCTTCGACGCCTATGGCACCTTGCTCGACTTCAACTCCGCCGCGGCGCAGGTGTCCGATGCCCTGGGCGATCGCACCGCCGCGCTGTCCGATCTCTGGCGCGCCAAGCAGGTCCAGTACACCTGGCTGCGCTCGCTGATGGGCAGCTATGCGCCCTTCTGGCAGGTGACCGCCGAGGCCCTGGATTTCGCGCTGGACACGATGGGCATCCACGACCCCGCGCTCCGCGAACGACTGATGAACTCGTATCGCCAGCTCGCGCCGTTTCCCGACGTCGTCGACACGCTGAGGACCCTGCGCGCGGCAGGACTTCGAACGGCCATCCTCACGAATGGTTCTCCCGACATGATCGAGGCCGGATGCCGCCACGCCGGCATCACGTCATTGTTCGACGCGATCCTTTCCGTGGAGGACGTGGGCATCTTCAAACCCCATCCCAGCGTCTACCAGCTCGCGGTCGATCGTCTCGGCGTGCCGGCCGCGCGAATCGCCTTCGTTTCGTCCAACGGCTGGGACGCCGCGGGCGCCGCGCAATTCGGTTTCCAGGTCGCGTGGTGCAATCGCTACGCACAGCGGCGCGAGCGCTTGCCGACGCCGCCGGCCGTCGAGATCGCCACCCTCGATGCCCTGCTCCCGCTGCTGCTGCCGCGTCCCGGAGCGTGATCCCGAGCCCGTGCCGCGAAGTCGCCCGGTACCACTTGAGCCTCCGTTCAGCGCCTGAGTGACCGATCGGAATCATTCGAGCCTGGCCCGTTTTCCCTTTTCCCCTTCGGAGTCGAATCAGGACGGCCGGAGTCGGGGCCACCCGGATGGCTTTCGCAAAGCGGCCTTGCCCATACTCGACCGGAGCGCAGTCACTGCGCCGCCGACACAGGAGAACGTTCCGCGTGAACGATGCAGCCATCCCCCAGCGCACGAACGTGCCGAGCCACGTGCCCGATCACCTGGTCACGGACTTCGACGTCTACAACCCGACCACCGACGCGGAGCATTTCTTCGAAGCCTTCGTGGACTTCCAGGCGGCCACACGGCACCCGTTCGTGTGGTCGCCCCATCACGGCGGCCACTGGCTCGCGGTTCGCGGGCCCGACGTGCACGCCCTCTACGGCGACCACGAACGCCTCAGCTCGCGCTACTTCTTCATGCCGGCCGCCCCGGGCCAGGTCGTGATGGGCGCGCTCACGCTCGACCCGCCGGACCACCAGCCGTTCCGGGCCTTCCTCAACGCCGGCATGACCCCGAAGATCATCGGCGGGCGATCGGACTTCGTGCGCAACCTCGCCGCGGAGCTGGCGACCACCCTGCTGCCGCAGCGGGGATGCGAGTACATCGAGCAGGTGGGCGACGTGCTGCCGCTCTCCGTGTTCCTGGACTTGGTCGAGCTGCCGCTGACGGATCGCGGACAACTCGCCGCCTGGGTCGACGCCGGGACGCGTCACCCGGATCCCAACGAGCGCGTGGCCGCGTTCAACAACCTCGCCGCCTACCTGCAGCCGTTTCTCGACGCTCGCAAGGGACAGGCCGGCGGTGACCTGCTGAGCCGCACCGTCAACGCCGACATCGCCGGTCGGCCGATCGCCCCGGCCGAGGCGCTCGGCGCCGCGATCCACCTGCTGCTGGCCGGGCTCGACACCGTGTCCTCGCTGCTCAGCTTCGTGATGCTGTTCCTGGCGCAAAACTCCGAGCATCGCCGAGCGTTGGTCGAGAAGCCCGAGCTGATTCCCGCGGCCTCGCTCGAACTGATCCGGCGGTTTCCCATCGTGACGATGACGCGGCAGGCGCGTGCCGACATCGAGATCGAAGGGGGCGTCATCCGCAAGGGCGAGATGGTCGCCATCGCCTCGCATTTCTTCAATCTCGATCCCACGATTTACGAGCGTCCGCTGGAGGTGGACTGGCATCGCCCCGTGCACAAGATCCTGACCTTCGGTGCCGGCCCCCATCGCTGCCCCGGCGCTCTTCTGGGCCGCAACGAGCTGGTGATCGGCCTGCAGGAATGGCTCAAGCACATTCCCGATTTCGGAGTCGCGGACGGCGCGGACGTGACGGTGTGCGGGGGAACGGTGGCAAAGATCACGCGGTTGCCGCTGGTTTGGTAGGTGGGGCGTGTTCGAGCGTGAGCGGATTCCCCTCGATGGCGTTGGAGGCGTGGCCTTTGCGCGCCCGCGTGTCCTTCTGCAACGCCGGAATCCACGACAACTTCACCGCTGCGCCCTGGATCCGCTCCCTTAGCACCGCCACCTGCTCCACCCGCGAAAGCAGGCGCGGGCTGATCGTGAATTGCGGCGCATAGGGCATGAGGATTAGTCATGCATCAGTCAAGTTATGAGTCAACTCGCTTGAGGATGCCCGGAACAGCTACTCAATTTGTCATCCCCGCGAAGGCGGGAGTGTCATCGCGGAACTACCTTCGCCGCAAACATTGCCTGCAAGGTTTGCAGCACCTGCGCCGTTGTTGTGGGGCGCAATACACCCAGGCGTTTGACCAATCGCAGCTTGTCCAGCGCACGCACCTGATCCAGCACGATCAGACCCTGCTTGCCCTGAAACGTAAGCGATATGCGGAATCCGGCGGGGCGGGAGCCCGTCGTCATCGGCGCCACGATCACCGTACGCAAATGGAGATTCATTTCATCGGGCGACACCACCACGCAGGGTCGCGTCTTTTTGATTTCGCTACCCACGGTGGGGTCTAGCTGGGCCAGCCACACCTCGCCGGTTTTCACTACCAGACCAGATCGGCATCGTCAGCGTTGGCCAGCTCCGGCCACACCAGCGCGTCGTCGCCGTTTTGCGCCAGGCGCTGTGCGTCTTCGCCCCAGCCCTCACGCGGGTTGTGCTGAATGGCGCGAATCTCGATCACGCCGTCCCGCACTTGCAAATCTGCCGTCCCGAACAAACCCAATTGCGTAAGGATGGGTTTGGGAATCAGCACGCCCTGCGAGTTACCCATTTTCCGGATGGCGACTTCCATCACGAATCTCCGTTTCTGCCATGTAAGCACAATGGTAGCACGCCAGACGGCCGTGGCTGGCGGCCGTCGGCGAATCATCGAGAGACCCGTGTCCCAGATCAGCGTCACGGCTACGAAGTTGTTCCTGGTAAGGACTCGTTACCTGGACGAACGTAATCTCGAATGGGAAGTCCGCAAGCTAAGCCAGACCCCTATCGCGAAGAACGTGTCGCGATACGCGGTGCCAGCGTTGACGTTGAAGCGCTCCGGATTCTGCTATGAGAACGAACTCAGGATCTGCGCAGTCAGGAAGAGCGACGGAGTTACCCAAAACACATCACGCTGAGCGGGATCGATGCGGGATCTTTTTCGAGCGCTCTGGTCGATCCCTACCTCAGCAAATGGCAGGCAGATGAAATTGTTTCGCTGCTGAGCGGATTTCCGAGGTTTACCGCGAAAGTCAGCCAATCTAAGTTTGACGCGGACGTGAGCGTCTCGTGACGCGGGTGGTCGAGAAGTTACGGGAGGCCCCTGAAGGATTACGGATGGTGCTTTGTTCGTTGCCGATACACCAACTGCGCCCTCGTCATCCCCAACATCCTCGCCGCCGCCGCCAGATTCCCCTTCGCACTCCTGACCGCGCTTTGCACCAACGCATCCTCGATCTCCTCCAGCGAAGTCGTCTTCGCCCCGTTCTCCGGCTCGCCACCCACGCCCGCGAGCAAGTGCGTGATCTTGCTCCGCACCCGACTTAGGCGATCCGGATCGATCTGATCGGAACGATCTGCTGACGCGTCGAAGGCCGCGCCCTTCCCGCTTCGCCCCTCACCGCCCGCCGCCGCCGGCCGCAGCAACCCGCCCGCCCCCAAACTCAGGTGACTCGACGCCACCTTCTCGCCACCCGTAAACAGGTGCACCGAGTCGATCGCGCCTCCGCCGTCCGGGGCCAGGATCACGCCCCGCTCCACCACGTTCTCCAGCTCGCGGATGTTGCCGGGCCAGTGGTAGCTGAGCATCGCGTCGATGGCGCGGCCGGTGAAGCCGGCGGCGGCGCGGCCGTGCAGGCGGCAGAACTTGCGCAGGAAGTGGTTCATGAACACCGGGATGTCTTCGAGCCGGTCGCGCAGCGCGGGCACGCGGATGGGCACCACGTTCAGGCGGAAGAACAGATCTTCGCGAAAGCGGCCCTGGTTCACGGCTTCGATCAGGTCCAGGTTGGTGGCGGCGATGACACGCACGTCCACCTTGATGATCTTGGTGCCACCGACACGCTCGACCTCACGCTCCTGCAGCGCGCGCAGGAGCTTGCCCTGGGCGGTGTTGGAGAGGATGCCGATCTCGTCGAGGAACAAGGTGCCGCCGTCGGCGCGCTCGAAGCGGCCGGGACGCGAGGCGCTGGCGCCGGTGTAGGCGCCACGCTCCACGCCGAACAGTTCGGCCTCGACGAGGGTCTCGGGAATGGCGGCGCAGTTGATGGCGATGAACGGGGCTTCGGCGCGCGGGCTGATGCGGTGCAGGCTGCGCGCGAGCACTTCCTTGCCGACGCCGCTCTCGCCGAGGAACAGCACGGTGGCGCGGGTGTCGGCGACGCGGCGGATCTTGTGGCACACGGCGTTGAAGCCGGCGGAGACGCCCACCACGTCCTCGATGCCGAAGGGCAGCACCGGGGCATCGGCGAGAAGCGGTTCCAGGTTCGGCGCCGAGGTTGCGGCCGTGGACGCGTTCTTGTTGGGGTTGGACTTTCTGGACGTGCCCGACTTGGCCGCGGCCAGGCCGCCTGTGAGCGGGTCGGCGCGCAGGAAACGCAGGTCGCTCTCGGCCTCGCCCTCCCATTCCTCGGGCGGCTTGCCGACGATGCGGCAGTGCTCGTGCCCCTGGGCCTTGCACTCCACTTCGCGGAACAGGATGGGCTTGCCCATGAAGCGGCTGATGAAGCCGCAGGCATAGCCGATCTGCATCCAGCACGCGGGCTCGGCACCCAGGCCGTAGATGCGGATGTGCTCCTCGGCCTCGCTCGAACCCTGCCAGATGTACTCGCCGTGGTACTGGCCGGTTTCCTCGTCCACATCGGTGCGCACGGGAATGACGGTGCCGACGCCTTCCAGCATGTGTAGCTGCGGGCCGACGTGGATCATGTCCACGGCGCCGCTGTCGTGACGCAGCTTGCGGGCGAGCTGGGCGTCGTTGGCGCCGGAGTTGTAGCCGATGCGCGTCAGCAGGCCGCGTGCGCGTTCCGTGCCCAGGCTCTCGATGAGCTCGCGACGCAGCACGCCGAAGCCGGAGGCGTGCATCAAGAGCATGCGCTGGTCGTCCAGCCAGATGCGGCCGTCCTGGGGCGAGAAATGGATGCGGGAGACGAGGTCGGTGTTGTCCGGCAACGGAAGGCCGGGGCTGCTCGCGGACGTCGGGTTGCCGCTGCTTCCCGCGTGAGGGGCGAGCAGCTTGCGACGGGTGGAGGGCGGGGGGCTGTGGGTAGGCGGCGAGGACATCGGAAGCGGCCGTTTTCGGAGGTGCAACACCGAGCATAGGCCGCAGGTCCCGGGAAAGCTCGCTGCGTTGCAGCATCGAATTTGAGTGATTCGGAGCCTGAAGTGATCAGCAGGAATGAATCAAATGAGTCGTTCGAAGCCTTGGTTCTCAGTGATCCGCCATTTCGCTGTCCGGCCCAATGGCGAGCGTCGGCATTACAAACAACGGCTTGGAATTAAACCCGAAGGCCTCGCACCGCTTTCGAACGCCGTGGCACGGTGGGTGCTCTGTATCCGGGCATCCAAGCGTCGCGACGATGATCGCGGCCAGCCCCCGAGGAGACCCGCGGTGACCAAGTCCGTTACCCAGCACGCGTCGACGCCGCTGTTGTCCCCGGACGACGCGCGGGCGCGCTACGTCCGCTTCCACCGCATCACCGACCACGGGTTCGTGGAGTTCGCGTTCGGGATAGGCAGCCCGGACCTGATGACCGAGCTGGTGATGCCGCTGCCCGCGTATCGCGAGTTCTGCCGCGTGAACCAGGTCGTCTACCTCACGCGTGAGGAAGAAGAGGCGATGGATCACGACCAGGCGAAGTGGCGCTACGGCACGCCGGGGACGAAGGAGTGAGATTCGAGGCCGACGTAGCGCGGACGTTGAATTTCGCGAAGCGAAAGTCCGGGATGCCGGCCGGTAAACGAGAGATATCCCGGACCTGGTCCGGGCTACGGACAGAGAGGAGCTTTACATGACGGTTGAAATCCGCACCACCGGCGTCAAGCCGATCCGCAATACCTTCACGCATCTGGCGGCGCGCTTCGGCGAGAAGAACGCCACGCGCTACCAGGAGATCGCGTACGACGTGCAGCCCACGGTCAACTTCCACTACAAGCCGCTGTGGGATCCGGGCCGCGATTTGTTCGACATGCGCCGCACCGCGGTGGTGATGAAGGACTGGTACGCGCTGAAGGACCCGCGTCAGTACTACTACGGCGCCTACACGATCACGCGCGCCAAGCAGCAGGACGCGCTGGATCGTCAGTTGGACTTCGTGGAGAAGCGCGACCTGCTGCGCATGCTGCCTCTGGCCGCGCGTCAGCAGCTGGTGACGGCGCTCATTGCGCTGCGCCACTACGAGTTCGGCGCCAACATGAACAACTCGCACATGGCGGCCTACGGCTTCGGCACCATCTACACGCAGGCCGCGATGATGCATTGCATGGATCGCTTAGGGATGGCCCAGCACCTGTCGCGAATTGGCCTGCTCACCGACGGCAACACCGGCGAGTCGCTGGCCGAAGGCAAGCGGCAGTGGATGGAGGAAGCGGCCTGGCAGGGCGTGCGTCGCGAAACCGAGAATCAGTTCGTCACTCCGGACTGGTTCGAACTGCACGTGGCGCAGAACCTGGTTGCCGACGGACTGATCTACCCACTGTTCTACCAGCACTTTGATTCGGCCTTCGCGGTGCAGAACGGCTCGGCGCTGTCCTCGCTGACCGATTACCTGCTGCGCTGGTTCGAGGAGAGCAATCGCTGGGTCGACGCGATCGTGAAGACCGCGGCGGCCGAAAGCCCCGAGAACGCGACCTTGATCTCGGGCTGGACGAAGAAGTGGCGCGACACCTGGGCCGAAGCGCTCAAGCCGATTACCGCCGCCATCCTCGGCGACAAGGCCGACGAGGCGCTGGCCGCGGTGACGGCCGCGTTCGACACGCGCGCCGGCAAGCTCGGCCTGAAGCTCTGATCGACGATCCGGACACGAACCGACATGGCAACGACCAGCACGCAGCCCGTCTTCATCGCTTTCCAGGACAACAACGACACGCGCCCGATCATCGAGGCCATTCTCGCGGACAACCCCAAGGCCAAGCTCAACGAGATGCCGGCGCTGGTGAAGATCGACTGCCCGGGACGTCTCGTGGTCAAGCGCGCGACGATTTCGGAACTCGCGGGACGCGAGTTCGACCTGCGAGAGATCTACATCAACCTGATCTCGCTCGCGGGTGAAGTGGACGAGACCGAGGATGAATTCGTGCTCGAGTGGAAGACGCAATAGGTCCACGATCATCAACGACATTTACCGCAAAGGCGCAAAGGTAAAAGAAAAGTCGCAAAGTTTTTTCATGTGTTTCTTTGCGTCCTCCTCTTTGCTGTTCTTTGCGCCTTTGCGGTGAAGATTTTTGTAATTTAGCTACAGGAGACGAACATGGCCGCAGACGGCAACACCAAGCCCGCCAAGAAGCTCACGCTCAAGGAAAACTACGCGATGCTCACGCGTGGCCTGGACTGGGAGCCCACGTATCAGAAGAAGGAAGACATCTTCCGCTTGATCGACTTCGAAGGCATCAAGATCCACGACTGGGACAAGTGGGAAGACCCGTTCCGGCTGACGATGGACGCCTACTGGAAGTATCAAGGCGAGAAGGAGCGAAAGCTCTACGCGATCATCGATGCGTTCCAGCAGGGCAACGGCCAGTTCAACGTGACCGACGCGCGCTACCTGCAGGCGCTGAAGATCTTCCTCACGGGTATCGTGGAACTGGAGTACCTCTCGCACCGCGGCTTCTGCATGCTGGGCCGCGAGTTCCCGGGCGCCGGTCCGCGCATCGCGGCGCAGATGCAGAGCATCGACGAGCTGCGCCACGCCACGACGCAGATCCACGCGATCAGCCACTACAACAAGTACTTCGAGGGGATGGCCAACTTCCCCTACCAGTTCGACCGCGTGTGGTACCTGTCGATCCCGAAGTCCTTCTTCGAGGATGCCTGCACCTCGGGGCCGTTCGAGTTCATCGTGGCGATCTCGTTCGCATTCGAATACGTGCTGACGAACCTCGCATTCATGCCCTGGATGAGCGGCGCGGCGTTCAACGGCGACATGAGCACGGTGAGCTTCGGCTTCTCGGCGCAGTCCGACGAGGCGCGCCACATGACCCTGGGCATCGAGGTCATCAAGTTCCTGCTCGAGCAGGATCCGGCCAACGTTCCGCTGGTGCAGAAGTGGATCGACAAGTGGTTCTGGCGCGGCTACCGCCTGCTCGCGCTGTTGGCCACGATGATGGATTACATCCTGCCCAAGCGCGTGATGAGCTGGGGCGAGGCCTGGACGATCTACTACGAGGAGAACGGCGGCGCGCTGTTCGCCGACCTCGCGCGCTACGGCATCAAGCCGCCGAAGTACGCCGACGTCACCATAAAGGAGAAGGGCCGCGTCAGCCATGAGATGTGGAGCGTGTTCTACGCCAACCGCGACGCGGTGAATTTCTCCACCTGGCTGCCGTCCGAGGAGGAGATGGACTGGTTCTCCGAGAAGTACCCCGACACCTTCGACAAGTACTACCGCCCGCGCTTCGAGCACTGGCGCCAGCTTGAAAAGGAGGGCACGCCGTTCACCTGCAAGGTGCTGCCGCAGCTCTGCCAGGTCTGCCAGTGGCCGTGCCTGTACACCGAGCCCGACGACGCCACCGAATTCCTGCATCGCCAGAGCGAGTACAAGGGCGAGACCTTCCACACTTGCTCGGATGGCTGCAAGGACATCTTCGACGACACGCCGGAGAAGTACGTGCACGCCTGGCTGCCGGTGAACCAGATCTACCAGGGCAACTGCTTCCTGCCCGGGGTCGATCCCACCGCGCCGGGCTTCAACCCGATGGTCGAAGCGCTCAAGTACATGGGCCTCAAGCCGGGTGTCGACGGCGGGCTGCTCAAGGACAGCATCGACGCCAAGCGCTGGGAGCAGTGGACGTCGCGGCCTGCGAACATCCACGAGGGTGCGTACACGGATGCCGTGCGCAGCACCGAAGCGCCGAAGCCCCAGCAGAAATAGGAAAGGAGAATCCAGCATGCCCATCAAGGCAATCACGCCGGACTATCACGGCGATTTCCAGGACACCGTGGACAAGTACCACGGCCAGCAGCTCATCAGCGTCTGCTGGGAGAAGCACACCAGCTTCGGCTGGCCGATGTGCCTGCCGGTGCCGCCGGACATGCCCTTCGGCGGACTGATCCAGAACGTGCTGCCGATGATCTACTCGCAGCACCCGGACTTCGCGAAGATCGAATGGGACAAGGTGCAGTGGAGCACGTCGAAGGGACCGTTCACGCCGGACCCGGCGAAGTCGCTCGCGGATCACGGCATCAAGCACAAGCACCAGATCCGGTTTCGTACGCCGGGATTGGATGGGCACAAGGGCGGGGGCTGAGCTTTCTCTCCCTCTCCCCGCGGAGCGGGGAGAGGGCCGGGGTGAGGGGCCTGCCGCTCGCCGTTCGGGCAGCACTCCGACAGATGGCGTGAGCCCCTCACCCCAACCCTCTCCCCATGCGGTGAAACTGCATGGGGAGAGGGAGCACCGAATATGTCGCTGATGGCGTCGGCGCATTTTCATTGACCGACGATCAAGAACCTCCGGCCCCGCCGGGCCGCGGTGATCCATGACCTACCAACTCACCATCGAACCCCTCGGCCAGACCATCGAGGTCGAAGACGGGCAGACCATCCTCGACGCCTCGCTGCGTGCGGGTATCTATCTTCCTCACGCCTGCTGCCACGGCCTCTGCGCCACCTGCAAGGTGCAGATCGTCGAGGGCGAGGTGGAACACGGCGAGGCTTCGCCATTCGCGCTCATGGATTTCGAGCGCGACGAGCACAAGACGCTGGCCTGCTGCGCGCTGCTGCAGTCGGACGTCACAATCGAGGCCGATATCGACGAGGAGCCGGATGCGGAAGGCACCCCGGTTCGCGATTTCACGGGAACCGTGTCGCGCGTCGCGACGCTGACGCCCACGATCAAGGGCATCTGGATCCAGCTGGAGGAGCCCATCCATTTCCAGGCCGGTCAGTACATCAACCTCGACATTCCCACGCTCGGCATCAGCCGGCCATTCTCGCTGGCCAACGCGCCGAGCACGACGACCGGCGAGATCGAACTCAACGTGCGCATCGTGCCGGGGGGCAGCGGCACTGCCTACCTGCACCAGCATTTGAAAGCCGGCGACGCGATCCGGATCTCCGGGCCCTACGGACGGTTCTTCGTGCGCAAGTCCGCCGGGCTGCCCACGATCTACATGGCCGGCGGCTCGGGCCTGTCGAGCCCGCGCAGCATGATCCTCGACCTGCTCGCGCAGGGCAGCGAGCTGCCGATGACCCTGGTCTACGGCCAGCGCAGCCGCGCGGAGCTGTACTACCACGACGAGTTCACCGCCCTTGCCGCGCAGCATCCGAACTTCACCTACGTGCCGGCGCTGTCGCACGAGCCCGAGGGCAGCGACTGGGCGGGGCATCGCGGGTTCGTTCACGAGGCGGCGAAGGCGCACTTCGACAACGACTTCCGCGATCACAAGGCCTATCTCTGCGGCCCGCCGCTCATGATCGATGCGTGCATCACGACGCTGATGCAGGGAAGGCTGTTCGAGAAGGACATCTACACGGAGAAGTTTCTCTCTGCGGCGGACGTGCAGCAGGTGCGGAGTCCGTTGTTCAAGAAGCTGTAGGTTCTCGTCACGGCGCTGCCTCCTAGCCCGCACGAAGTCCCGGCTGCAGCAGGCGTCTGCGCCATGCGTACGAGGCGCAAAGGGCAATCGATCCTGAAGGCGCCGGCGTATCTTCATCTCGCCTTCACCGCTCGCGGAGTTCGCCCGATGCGCCTGACAAAACTCACGCGGTGCGTGCTGCCCGGCATCCTCTTTCTCGTGACCGCCTGCGCCTCCTCGCCACCCGCCATCCCTTCCTCCGCATCCAGCAAGGGCAGCATGAGCATCGTGATGGCCAGCTGGAAAGGCCGGATGGCGCGCGAGGCGGTCGCGATGTGGGGCATGCCGGACTTCATCGGTCGCGAGGGCACGCTGGGCATGCTGCAGTGGAAAGCGGACAACGCCGCCGGAACCAGCACCGGCTCGGCCTCCTGGACGCCGCCCCTGTTCGAGCCGCCCGAAGGAAGCCAGCCCTGGCCTACACGCTGCAATCGCGTGCTCATGGTCGACGCGTCGGAGACGATCCAGAACGCGCGATGGTTCGGCAGCAATTGCTCGACGGATCCGGCGGACTACGCGCCGCCTCGATAGGCCGGTGTTGGGACGGACTACGCGCGCGGTGCGCGGCTTATCGCCCGCCGACGGTATCGACGGGTGCGCCGAGGCGCTCCCAGGCCCGCTCGAGTCTTGCGGCCCGCGGCTGCGAAGCGATCCGCAACAGGGCGCGGTCACGCTGCCAGCGCGCGGCCGCTTGGGGATCGCCTGCCGCAATTGACCAGAAGGCGTCCGCCTCGGCCGCCAGCGCCTCGCCCATCGCCATCGCTCCGGCCAGCGCGACATGCGTGGAACTCGACACCGGATCCAAGGCCGCGATCGACGCGAACGTGACCAGCGTGGCGATGGCGCGGGTGATCCACATCTGCGGCCAACCCAGGCGCCGCGCCTCGCGCACGAGGTAGGCCAGCACCGCGGCGTGAACGTGCAGATCCTCGATCGTGCGGAATGGCTTCACGTAACGCGCGTAGCCGTCGCCTGGCAGCAGCGCGTCCTCGCTCACGCGAACGTTCTCGAATCGCAGACGCGCGTGGGCGACTTCCGGCACGAAGGGCGTGGGCGGCATCGTGTCGACGTGCACACCCGCTGCGTTCGCGGCGACACGCGCCACGCGCAGGGCCGGGCGGACGCCGACGATGCGCGTGTCGCGCGCGGCCGCCAGGAACAGGCCGCCCTCGGGGCCCAAGGTCGTCCAGCGCTTGGCGCCGTTGAGCACGAGTCCGCTCTCGCCCGCCGTCAACTCCGAACGCATGGCACTGGGCGAGGTGCCGCCTTCCTCGGTGACGCAGAGCGCGACGAGCGCATCGGCCGGCAGCGAGGGAACCAGCGCGCGCAACGCGGCCTGGTAGGCGGTGGCGAAAGCCCAGGCCACGCGGTCCGCTTCGTATCCGCCCACGATGGCCTGCTCGATCGTGCTGTGGCTGCGCTCGGCGCAGAGCGCGCAGTGCCGCGGCCACCAGTTCGCAACCGTCGCGCAGGCAACGACTGACACGGAGCCGGTGAGCAGCTGGTCGAGCCAGGGCGTCGTCATCGTTCGACAAGGGCGCAGGTGGAGCGCGCAGCATATCGCCGCGAGTTGCGGCGGCGTCGGCGATCTGGCCTCGGTTACGCGCGGGTACCCCCGCTCGTGCGGCGTGACGTGCATCAAGCTCGCAGGGGCCCTGTTCGAAAAAACCTGGTCGAGAAATATCCTCTGCCATCTGTTCGTGGTCGACCCGGTGGCGGGCACCTACAAGGGGACGCAGAACGCGAACCGCACGCTCAACGCGAACGTCAAGTACTTCGTGTCGACGCTCGCCATGCACGAGGGACGCGGTTTCTTCCACGTGCAGGACGCAGATCGCATCCGTCAGACCACGCCGTTCACGCGATGCGCCATGCTGCCGATGCCGGGGGTGCACAACACGGCGCCGATTGGGAAGAGCGATGTGGCGGACGTCACGGCCAACCTCGCCTGCACGTTTCTCCAGCAGTTCGGCACCAGCATGAACAAGGTCCGCAGGCCCCATATGGGCTTTCGCGGCGAAATGGTCGCCGCTTACACGCGCATCGCCAGCGACGCACAGGGATACGCGGTCCCGCCAACCTTGGGTACGAAAATCCAGGGCGGTGTCGCGCCGCGCGAGTTCCTCGAAAAGATGCAGAACTACGTGAAGTCGAATTACTGGGTTAACGACCATCACCGCCGTTGCTTCAAGGAGGATTACACCGCCGTTTACCAGTTCATGTTCCATGGCGCCGGTGGCGGCGCGCGCCCCTTGCGCGAAATCGACGCGGGATTCAACCAACTCCTGATCGGCGGCACGAGTACCGGCAATGCGATCAAGCTGTCGCTGCAGTCGAAGTACCTGATCGCGGACACGCCGCAGGGTATCTACACGCTGGGCGGGATCGGGCGCGGAGCGGGCGTAAGTTCCGCTGTGACGCACAAGTGGCCGCCCGAGTTGCTCACGCGAACGTTCTGACGCGGAGGCCCGGTCGGGTTCACGGGCCGAGCACCGGCCGCGTCCTCATCTTGGTGTCCGGCCGCAACGCCGAACACGTCCTCAGTTCTTCTGCGCGCCCTCGCGGATCCAGCGCTCGATCAGCTCGAGCTGCTCCTTCGGAAAAGGTTTCGGTGGGTCGTACATCGGCATCGCGTTGCCGCTGCCCCCCGCCTGCAGCTGCGTACCGCTGAGCTTGTGGACCAGGTAGCTCTTCGCCGGATCGCCGGGCGTCACGCGCGGCATCGGCGCCTCGGTGCTGGCCGAGGTCAGCGAGGCGTAGGAGTCACGGCGTCCCAGGTTCAGGCCACCGTTCTCGGCACCGGTGACGTGGCAGAACACGCACTGTGAGTTGAACAGCGGCTGCACGTCGTCCTTGAAGCTGACCGGCTTGTCCGATCCACCCTGTGCGTACGCGGTGGAACTGAGCGCCATCACGGTCGCGGCGAAACTCATCGCGGCGCGCCACCGGCGGATCTCGGGAAGATTCATCGTCATCGTTTCGTTGGTTTGTTCGCTGACGTCATTCATGCGCTGCGCACCGCTTCGCCGCTGGCTGCGGTACCCGCGAGATAGCCGAAAGTCAGCGCGGGACCGATCGTGCCGCCGCCGGCCCAGTAGGCCTGCGCCGCGGGATGCGCGACGCAGTTGCCGGCGGCATACAGGCCCGGGATCGGCTTGCCCTCGGCGTCGAGCACCTGCCCCTTCGGATTGACGACGGGTCCGCCCTTCGTGTCGAGCGTGCCAGCGCCGAGGATCACCGCGTGGAACGGACCCTTCCCGACATCGATCGGGTGCATCGTGATGCTGGGATTCGGGTTGGGCGCCTTGGCGGCGTTCATGAACTGGAACGCGATCTCGATGGTCGCCTCGCCGCGCGAGAAGTCCTCGTCCTTGCCGGCCGTCGCGAAGCCGTTGTAGCGCTCGATGGTCTCGCGCAGGTTCTTGCGGAAGGACTTGTCCAGCGTATAGCCGCCGGTGTGCGTGGCCAGGCTCGCCAGGCGCAGCTCGATGTTCGAGGCCAGCTCCTCGAGCGTGGCGCCTTCGATGATCTGCGGCAGCTTCACATTGGGGCCGGGGATCGGGTCGTAGCCCGCGTAGTGCTGCGCGGTGCGCGCGTCCCAGATCATGAAGCTCAACAGGTTCGGGTACTCCGCCCGCACCGGATCCCAGGTGAAGTGCGCCTGCGTTCGCTCGTTGTACTGGATCTTCTCGTTGACGAACCGGCGGCCGTAGCGATTGACCTGGATCATGCTGTCACCGGGCGACGACCAGACGTCGACGGCGACGCTGCGCGTCTTGAGCGCGGCCTCGACCGGGACCTGGCCCCACCAGGCGTTGTTCATGTTGCCGAGCACGGCACCTGCCTTCGTCGCGATGTTCACGAAGTCGCCGGTGCTGCCCGCAGCGGCACAGCCGCCCCAGATGTGGCCCTTCAGGAACTGGCGCGCAAGCGCCGGGTTGTGCGTGAATCCGCCGGTGCAGAACACCACGCCCTTGCGGGCGCGGAATTCCACCGGCGTGTCGTCGCCGCGATCCACGCTCAGGCCGACGACGGCGCCGTCAGCATTGCGGATGAGGTCGAGCACCTTGTGGTCGAGCAGGATCTCGACCGACTTCCTGCCGGTCAGGCCTTTCGTGAGCTGGTTGATCAGCGCGGGCCCGGCGCCGCCGTTCTTCGGCCACACGACGAGCTTGGGATCCTCGCTGCTGTCGGGCACCAGCGAACGGCCGCGGCGAACCTTGTTCTCGGGAAGGTCCGAGTAATAGTCGGGGTATGCCTTGTCCTCCCAGGTCAGCCAGGGCATGTATTTCAGGCCCGTGCTCTTGCCCAGCGCCTCCACGACTTTCGGCGCGTTGTCGTAGAACGTCGCGATCAGGTCGAACTCCGGCTGCGTGATTCCCAGCAGCGGATCGTTGACGTCGTAACGCGTGGGATGCGACAGCCGCACCATGTATTGCAGCGCATCGAGGCGCTCGTCCGCCACGCCCTGCGTCTTCAGATAGCCGTTGTTCGGAATCCAGAACACACCGCCGGACTTGGCGGTGGTGCCGCCCTGGAACGGCATTTTCTCGAGAAGGATCACGCTGGCGCCCGCCGTCACCGCGGCATTGGCGGCGGCCAGGCCCGCGGCGCCGGAACCGACGATCAGCAGGTCGGCCTCGCCCGCCCAGGCCTTTTTCTTCGGCGCCGATTTGGTCGCGGCCGAAGCGGCGAGCGGGATCAGCGAGGCGGCCGAACCGGCGGCCAATCCCTTCAGGACGTCGCGCCGCGTGGGCAGGCGCGCAGGTTCGTCGGATGCCGACGTCGGGGGGTTTCGCTTCACGTCCTTCTCCAGGGTTCTTCTAATAGTCGTTGTCGCCCCTGCGGACGGCCCATCGCCGCCAGCCGAGGTTGCTCAATTTGACGCTCCACGCGCGCGCCGCTTTGCGCGGCGACGCGAGGGTGTTGCGTGCTACGGCCGCATCGCCTCCGCGACGGTATCCGCCTTCACCCACTTGTCGAGCACGTGGAGGTGATGGCGGATCAGCATCTCGGCGTCCTGCAGCATCATGTGGTCCTTGGCGCCCGACTCCAGCCCGCGCTGGATGCGCTCGCAGTTGGTCACGTCCTCCAGCACCACCTCCGACCAGCGGCAGGCGTAGTGCTCGAGCTGCAAGCGGTGACGCACCGATGTCGTCTTGGGGATGTAGATCTTCAAGGTCCACTTGGTGCGGTTGACCGACACCGGCCAGAACTCGTGCACCCAGAAACCACCAGTCGAATAATCGATGTTGAAGTTCGGAAAGATCCAGGTGACGTCGGCCGACCAGTTCGGGTTCTTGGTCGGGTTGATCGCCGGGTGCGCCGTGAGCGCCGCCGCGTTCTCCGCCGAGTCGCCGCCCAGCACGTTGCCGGTGACCTGCGTGTAGACCAGGCGTTCCACCTTCGATTTTTCCGCCGGCACGTAGTGTGGGTTGCCGTAGGCGGAGAAGTGACGATGAATGCCATGCGTGAGCGCGCTCAGCGGTCTCGCGTACTTGTTGTCCTCAGGATGCGCGAAGCCGGGCGCGAGCGTGGCCGGATGCAGCGCCGGTACGTGGTAGGGCTCGGCGAAGGCGTCGCAGATCAGCTTCCAGTTGGCGTTGAAGTCGGCCTGGATGACGATGGTTTCGTCGAGGTTGAAGTAAGGCACGCCCGCGTAGGTGGTGCCGAACGGACCGAGGAATTCCTTGAGCGAGATCTCCGGCTTCTTCTGGAAGTTCAGGAAGATGAAACCTTCCCACACGTCGCAGGCGATCGGCGTCAGGCCGCAGGTCTTCTTGTCGAGATCGAAGAAGTGCTTCTGGTCGGGCACGCCCACCAGCTGGCCGTCGTTCGCGTAGGTCCAGTTGTGGTACTTGCAGACCAGTCGCTCGGCCACGCCGCAGGTCTCGTTCACAACGAGGTTGCCGCGGTGGCTGCAGACGTTGTGGAAGGCGCGGATCTTGTCGTTCTTGTCGCGCGTGATCAGCGCCGAGGCCTTGACGATGTCGAGGTCCTTGACGAAGAAGCTGTTGATCTCGGGCAGCTGCTCGACACGGCCGATGCACAGCCACGCGCGCTTGAACACGCGCTCGCGCTCCAGCTCGAAGTACGCGGGTGAGCGATAGGGCTCCACCGAAACCGGGCCGGTGCCCAGGCCCGCCACCTTGGTGAAGCTGTGCTCGGGAATCTGGTGCCGGGGCGTGACCGGCTTTTCTTCCAGGACGGCGCTCATCGAATCACTCCTTCGCTCTGCATCTTGCCGCCATGCGGCCAGGGGCCCTGCGAGACACGCACGGCCGCCGGCCACACCGACTCGATCGCACGAGGCTGGCCATGCATCTCCACCGCGATCGCGGCGTGGTTCATGGCGAGCAGCAGTTTGAACAGGCGCGTCGCGTCGTCGGGCATCTTGTCGAGCGGGAACTGCTCGAGGTGAACGATGCCCTCCTCGGCGCGCGCAACGATGGCGTCGTAGAAGCGCTGGATGTCTTCCATCACGGCGGTCGAGCGCGCCTCGCGGCGCGCGTCATTGGTGTCGCGCACCCAGTAGGGCACGAAGGCTTCGAGCGACTCGAAGCCCTTGGGCAGCGATACGGCGGTTGCGGCGGTCATGGGCTGGCTCCTGTCTGCCGCGATCATTCGGCGCTGGCGGTGCTTCGGCGCTCGGCCGGTGCCTGCGCGCCGTTGCCGTTCTTCGATGACGCGGAGGGCGCGGCATGCCCGCTGCCATCACTGCGCTGGCTGAGCGGCTGTTCGCCCGCGCTGGTGCCCGACACCGCGAAGTGCTCCGGGTGCATCTCGTTGATCATGATGCGCACGGATTCGCGCTTGACGCCTAGCGTCTCCACCATCGCGTCGGTCACCGCCGCGATCATGGCGCGCTTCTGCGAGACGGTACGGCCTTCCAACATGTTCACCTGGATGATCGGCATGCGCGGCTCCTCGTCGCAGCGATGATTCGTGGACCGAGGGTAGGTCCCGGCGGCGCGGAGCGTCCAATACTCTTGATGGATGGACCGATACCCCGCGAGTATCATCCTCCCCGGCGTCCGCCACATTTCTTTTCCTCTCGCCATGTCGCTCGCGGGCATCGAACTCAGGCACCTTCGCTACTTCGTCGCAGTGGTGGAGCAGCGCACCTTTCGCGCCGCGGCGCTGCGTCTGCACGTCTCGCAGCCGCCGCTGACCCGGCAGATCCAGCAGCTCGAGGAGATGCTGGGCGTGAAGCTGCTGGAGCGCAGCGCGCGCGGAGCGGAGCCCACCGCGGCCGGCAAGGTCTTCTACACGGAAGCCCGCAATCTGCTGACGCTCGCCGAACAGGCCGCGGAGCGCACGCGCATGGCCGGCGACGGACGCCTGGGCCGTCTCGACATCGGCGTGTTCGGCTCGGCCGTGCTGGGTGCGATTCCCCGGATCGTGCAGCGGTTCCGACAGACGCATCCCCAGGTGGAACTGGTTCTGCACAGCCTGGACCGCCTGGGCCAGGTGAAGGCGCTGCGCGAGCGTCGCATCGCGGTGGGTTTCAACCGCTACTTCGCCGACGAACCCGACCTGAGCTGGGAAGTGATCCAGACCGAGCAGATGGTGGTGGTGCTGCCGGAGGCGCATCCGCTGGCGGGCCGCGAGGTGCTGAGCCTGGCCGAGATTGGACGCGAGCCGATGATCCTGTATCCCCGCACCCCGCGCCCCGGCTTCATCGACCAGATGATGCGCATGTTCCACCTGAGGCGGATCACGCCGCACGTGAGCCAGGAAGTGGATGACATGGTCACCGCCGTGGGCCTGGTCGCCAGCGGATTCGGCCTGAGCCTGGTCACCGACTCGGGCTGCAACCTGCGCGTGCCCGGCACGGTGCAGATCCCGCTGCGCAAGGACGATTCGGCGACGGTGGACCTGTGCGTCATCCATCGGCGTGACGACGAGTCGCCGCTGCTGGCGGAGTTTCTGGAGGTGGCGCGAGCGCTGCGCGGCCAGACGCAAGAGGCGCCTGCTCCTCGGCGCCCGACCGCGAAGACGCGGCCCAAGGTGAAGAAGAAAGCAAAGGGGTGAGCCCTTCGCGTAGACCGGACGAGGTGCGGGTCGTCGCCCGATCGGCGAAGAAACCCCAGACTTTGTTCAGGCGACGCGATACGGCACCGCTATCGGAACGCAGCGGCAAAGGTATTGGTGCAGGGCTGGCGCGGGACGCTAAGGTTCGGCACGCGACGCGAGGTCGTCGCCCCGCTGCACCTCACTGACGAGGAACCCCGGCATGACCTTGACCAAGGCCAGCATGGAAGCGCACATCCGCGCCTACTTCGACGCCTGCAACTCCGGCGACCCGGAACGCATCGCCACGTACTTCGAGCCCGACGGCGTGCACTATTTCCCTCCCGGCATGTACGGCGGTCCGTTTCGCGGCGCGCTCGAGATCGGCAGGCGCTGGCAGGCGGCGGTGCAGAATTTTGGCTCGTACTGGACGGTCGACCATTTCATCGGCGAACCCGAGACGCGACGTGCGGTGATCGAGTGGACCCACTTCAAGCGCGCGCAGGGCACGATGCTGCGAGGCGACGAGTGGTACATCTTCAGCAAGGCCGGGCTGATCCAGGAGATCCGCGCGTACTACGCGTCGCCACAGGATCGTGGACTGACGGCGCTGGAGCTGGGCGATTTCGATTACGCGGGGCGCGGGTACCCGGTGAACCCGCCATCGCTGAAGTAGCCACCGCCGCTGGTGCCTCGACACCTGGCATCTGCGGCTACCCGGCACGAACCGTTGTTTCCTGTCGGGCGGCAGAGACACGGGCCGACTGAATCTCGAGGTGCAATGTGAGCAGCGAACTGAGCGGCATCTTCATCGGCGGCGAGTGGATCCGTTCCGCGGAAGCAGAACCCGATGTGAACCCGTCCGACACGCGCGACGTCGTCGGCCAGTACGCGCAGGCGGACGCCACCCAGGTGGCCGCGGCCGTCGCCTCCGCACGCGCGGCCTTCCCCGCCTGGGCTGCGACGACGCCCCAGCAGCGCGCCGACATCCTCGACCGCGCGGGCACCGAGATCCTCGCGCGCAGCGCCGAGCTCGGCCGGCTGCTGTCGCGCGAGGAGGGCAAGACGCTGCCCGAGGGCATTGGCGAGGCCACGCGGGCCGGGCAGATCTTCAAGTTCTTCGCCCAGCAGGCCGTGCGCCTGAGCGGCGAAACGGGCGCGTCGACGCGCCCCGGCATCAGCATCGAGGTCACGCGCGAACCGGTCGGCGTGTTCGGCCTGATCACTCCCTGGAATTTCCCGATCGCGATCCCGGCCTGGAAGCTGGCGCCCGCGCTGGCCTTCGGCAATTGCGCGGTGCTCAAGCCCTCCGAGTTCACGCCGGCGTCGGCCGCCGCGCTGATCGACATCGTCTCGCGCGCGGGGGTTCCGGCCGGCGTCGTGGGCCTGGTCAACGGACGCGGGGCGGAAGTGGGCAAGGCGCTCGTCGACTCGCGCGACGTCGACGGCATCAGCTTCACGGGCTCGGTTGGCACCGGCCGCGGCATCGCGACGGCCTGCGCGGCCCACATGGCGCGCGTGCAATGCGAGATGGGCGGCAAGAATCCACTGGTCGTGATCGATGACGCCGACCTCGACGTGGCCGTCAACGCCGCGGTGAACGGTGCGTTCTTCTCCACCGGCCAGCGCTGCACCGCGTCCTCGCGACTGATCGTCACGCAGGGCATCCACGACCGCTTCGTCGAAAAGATGGTGGCACGCCTGCGCGCGCTCAAGATCGACAACGCGCTCAAGGACGGCACGGACATCGGCCCGGCGATCCACCAGGCGCAGCTCGACAAGAACCTGCGCTACCTCGACATCGCGAAGGCGGAGGGCGGCACGCTGGCCGTCGGCGGTGAGCGCCTGCAACGCGACACGCCGGGCTGGTTCATGGCGCCCGCCTTGCTCACCGAAACCAGCAACGGCATGCGCATTAACCGCGAGGAAGTCTTCGGCCCGGTCGCGAGCGTGATCCGGGTACGCGACTACGAGGAAGCCCTGGCCGCCGCCAACGACACCGCATTCGGCCTCTGTTCTGGCCTGTGCACCACCAGCCTCAAGTACGCCGCGCACTTTCGTCGCGCCGCGCAGGCGGGCCTCGTGATGATCAACCTGCCGACCGCCGGTCTCGACTACCACCTGCCCTTCGGCGGACGGAAGGCCAGCAGCTACGGTCCTCGTGAACAGGGCGAGGCGGCGCGGGAGTTCTACACGCAGGGCAAGACGGCCTACATCGGGGCCTGAGACGCGGTCGAAGGCGCGATTCGGAACTGGTGGCGCGACCGGCGGGTGAAGACGTCGGAGTGTCGAGGCCCAAAGCGCCGACCTGGGGCCTCGACAGCCTGCGGTGGCGGCAACGGCTTGAGACCGTCGTCGTTCGTAGCCCGCACGAAGCCCGGGGAGGTTTCGCAAATCCGGCAAAAGCCCCGGAATGCGCCCGGGCCGCGAGAATCGTGCGTCCGCACGCTTCCGGGCAAGGAAGCGCAGACCTAGCGTGGGCCATGGTCATCTACCGCCGCAGCCGCGCCGCGAATGCGCCCGTCTTCCTGACCGCGGTCGTGCGCGATCGCGGCTCGCGCCTGCTGCTGGATCACATCGATCATCTGCGCGCAGCATTCCGATGCGCCGCAGCGCAGAACCCGTTCCACGTCGACGCCGTCGTCGTGCTGCCCGATCATTTTCATCTGCTCTGCACCTTGCCGGACGGAGACGCGGACTTCTCGACCCGGATGCAGACGATCAGGCGACGCTTCACGTTCGGAGTGGCTGGCAGCGGGTTGCCGACGAGGCAGAACCACCCACGCGAGTCCGGGTTCTGGCAGACGCGCTTCTGGGAGCACACGATCCGCGACGACGAGGACTTTTCCCGTCACGTCGATTACATCCACTTCAACCCGGTGAAGCACGGCCTCGCGGGCTCGGTGCGTGACTGGCCGCACTCGTCCTTCCATCGTTACGTGCGCAAGGGATTGCTCACGGAGGATTGGGGAGAGATCGTTCCGGGCGAGCCGCAAACTCCGACGGGGGAGTAGCGAGTAGCCGGAACGCATTCCGCATTTTCCTCGCAGATCGGCAAAAGCCCCGGACTGTGCACGCGCTACGGGGCGATGAACTACAGCTCCAACTCCAGCACGTCGCTCTTCGCCCGCGACACGCAGATCATCATCTCCTTGTTCGACGCCTTCTCGGCCGCGGACAGCACGCTGTCGCGATGATCCACCTCGCCTGCGAGCACCGTCGTGCGGCAGGTCGCGCACAAGCCTTCACGACACGAATACGGCACTCCCGCACCGTTGTCCTCGAGCACGTCGAGGATGCTGCGACCAGGCGGCACCTCGTATTTCGTGCCCGAGTTCTTCAGCACGATCGTGAACACCTTGTCGGCGGTGACATCCACCGCAGCCGCTGTGAACCACTCGAAGTGCACGCGATCCTGCGGCCGGCCCGCGGCGACGGCTTGGACGGCTTTCATGAGCGGTCCCGGCCCGCAGGTATAGAGATGCGCGGTTTCCGGCACGTCGCGGAGTGCCGCAGCCGCATCGAAGAAGCGCCCTTCCTGCTCGTCATCGAAGTGGAAGTGGATGTGGCCAGGCGCAAGCGCCCGCAGGTCTTCGTAGAACGCGGTCCGCTGCCGGTTGCGCGCGCAGTAGAACAGACGCCACGGCTTATGCGTCGCCTCGCAGGCGCGGATCATCGCCATGATCGGCGTGATGCCGATGCCGCCGGCGATGAAGACGCACTGCTCGGCCGCCAGCTCCATCGGAAAATTATTCCGCGGCGCGCTGACCTCCAGCTTCGTGCCCACGCGGAGCGTGTGGTGCACGAACTTCGACCCACCGCGGCTATCCCGCGCCAGGCCCACCCCGATGCAGTAGCGATTCCGCTCGGCCGGGTCGTTGCACAAGGAGTAGTGCCGGATCAGCCCGTTGGACAGGTACACCTCCAGGTGCGCCCCCGGCGTGAACGGTGGCAGGGCGCCGCCGTCGGGGTTCCGCAGCTCCAGCACCATCACGTCGCGCGCCTCGCAGCGCACGTCGGTGACTTCGACTCGCAATCGTGGGCTTGCTTGCATCGGATCACCGGCTCGGTTTTGGGCGGAGGAAGAACTGAGGACAGTCGTTGCGCGAACCGCCGGCCAAGCTTGGCCCTCGATCCGGACCCCCGCAGCCAGAGAAGGCTATCGGACCGGCAGGCGCGTCGGCACCGACCTTTTGGGTTGGCCAAGGTATCGATGGCGGCCGCCACTCTTCAATACCTTTGGCGTAGCGCCGCGATTCCGCCCGGGCATCCGCTCTTCCTGGCTATCCCTCGCCCGGGCCCTACCCGAACGGGCAGGCGTAAACTCGACCGGGTATCGCTAGCGTGAAAGCCCGCCAAAGCAGCGGGCGCAGCCGTCCCCCAATTCGAGGAGAGACCGATGTCCGCTTTGACCATGGAGAACATCGCCGCGAAGCTTGGCGAGGAACTGGGCGTAACCGACTGGACCACGCTCGACCAGCCCCGTATCCAGTCCTTCGCCGACTGCACGGGCGACCGCCAGTGGATCCACACCGACGTGGCGCGCTCGCGCAAGGAAAGTCCGTTCGGCGGACCCGTGGCGCACGGCATGCTCACCCTGTCTCTGCTGCCGACCTGGCTGTTCGAGCTGCCCGCAGCACCGTCGGACGCCGGTGCGATCCTCAACTACGGTTTCGACAAGGTGCGCTTCCTGGCACCGGTGAAATCCGGCGCCCGCGTACGGGCCCGCATCAAGCTCCTCGCCGCCGTGCCCAAGGACAAGGGTCGGCTGCTGCTGACGCAGGAGTACACGGTGGAAATCGAGAACGAGTCAAAACCGGCGCTGATCGCCGAACTGCTCGTGATGCTGATGCCCAAGGCCGCGTGATCCCGCGACCGCCCCAACAATCCAGGAGACTAAGCATGGCCAAGCACAAGGCCGCCCCGCGACGGGCCCGACTCCCCTCGCCGCCTTCACGCTCGGAACTGCTGCGACTGTCGCTCGTCATCCTCGGCCGCCTGCGCGGGAACCCCGGCCTGCCGATCCGGCACATCGCGGGCTTCGCGAAGGAATTCCTGCGCATCCTGCGCGGCAAGTCGGACGTGGTGCCCGCCGCGGGCGACAAGCGCTTCGCCGATGCAGCATGGAGTTCGAACCGCGTGACCGGCGCACTCGTGCAGGTCTACCTCGCCGCGAGCCAGGAGGCCTACGCGCTGATCAAGGAACTCGAACTCGAGGGCCGTGACGCCTCCGCCGCGCGCTTCCTGTCGACGATGCTCATCGAGGCGCTGGCGCCCAGCAACAACCCGCTCACGAATCCCGTCGTGCTCAAGCAGGTCCGCGAGACACACGGCAAGAGCCTGATGCGCGGCTTGCAGCACTTCATCTCCGACCGCCTCGACAATGCCGGCATGATCTCGATGGTGGATCGCACCGCGTTCGAGGTTGGCCGCAACGTCGCGGCGACGCCCGGCGACGTGGTGTTCCGCAACGAGGTGCTGGAACTGCTGCAGTACAAGCCGCAGAGCGCGGAGGTCTACGAGATCCCGCTGATGGTGGTGCCGCCGCAGATCAACAAGTTTTACGTGCTGGATCTCTCGCCGTCGAACAGCTTCGTGAACTACGCGGTGAAGCAGGGCGTCCAGGTGTTCATGGTGAGCTGGCGCAACCCGGGACCGGAGCTCGCGCACCTGTCGTTGATGCACTACGTGAAGGCGCTGGAAGAAGCACACCTCGCGGTGATGGAGATCACCGGTGCGAAGAAGGTGAGCTTCATGGGGCTGTGCGCCGGCGGCCTGACGGCGGCGGTCGCGCTCGGCCGCTACGCGGACCAGGGCAAGCTCGACACCGTCAACACGCTCACGCTCAACGTCACCCTGCTCGACATCTCCGGCATGGAGAAGACGAACATGGGCTACTTCCTGACCCCCGACGGCCTCGAGAAGTCGCTCAAGCGCTCGAAGAAGGAAGGCGTGCTGCACGGCTACGAGATGGCCAAGATGTTCGCGTGGCTGCGGCCCAATGACCTGGTCTGGAACTACTGGGTGAACAACTACCTGATGGGCAGGAAACCGGCCGCGTTCGACGTGCTGTACTGGAACAGCGACAGCACGCGACTGCCCGCGGCCTTGCACCACGACTTCTGCGGCATGTTGGCGAAGAATGAAATCGGCAACGGCGAGGTGTACTCGCTGCCGGATTCCCAGGTCGATCTGAGCAAGGTCGACGTCGAGAGCTTCATCGTCGCCGGCCGTACCGATCACATCACGCCCTGGGATGCCTGCTACAAATCGGTCAAGCTGCTCGGCGGGCCCTCGCAGTTCGTGCTCGTGAACAGCGGCCACATCCAGACACTGGTCTGCCCGCCGGGCAAGGGCAAGGCCTCGTACCAGACCGCGGACGTGCTGCCCGACGATCCGCACGAGTGGCTCGAGGCGTCCAAGGCCACGACCGGTAGCTGGTGGGAGCTGTGGATCAAATGGGCCTCGGACCGGCACGGCAAGAAGAAGCCGGCGCCGAAGACTCCGGGCAGCGCCAAATACCCGCCGATCGGCGCCGCGCCGGGCGAGTACGTGTTGGCCTGAGGCCATGCTGTTCACTTGGTAGAGAGAGATAGCCGCTTACTTGAACGCCCCCGACCCTCTGCATCCGCCCCCGCGCAAGCTCCTGCTCAAGGAAGTGCGCGTCGGCAGCATGACCTTGCGCGTGGCGCACTGGCCCGGCACGGCGGCCCCCGCGCCGATCCTGCTGTTCAACGGCATTGGCGGAAACTTCGAACTGCTCACGCCCTTCGTCGCCGCGCTCGGCGACGTCGAGGTCATCAGCTTCGACATGCCCGGCATCGGGGGCTCCACCCTGCCGCCCTACCCGTACCGCATGAGCACCGTCGCGCGCTTGGCCGTGCACGTGCTCAAGAAGATGGGACACGAGCGCGCCGACGTGATCGGCGTGTCCTGGGGCGGCGCGCTGGCGCAGCAGTTCGCGCACACCGCGCCCAGCCGCTGCCGCCGCCTGGTGCTCTGCGCGACGATGGCGGGCTCGGTGCTGTCCTGGCCGGCCAAGCCTTCCGTGTTCTGGAAACTGCTGAGCCCGACGCGTTACCTGAAGCCCGGCTACATGGAACAGGAAGCGGGCCGGCTTTACGGCGGGCGCTTCCGCTGGGACAAGGCACTGGCGCGCGATTACGCCTCGCGAATCAAGAAACCCAGCCGCGCGGGCTACCTGCTGCAGCTCAGCGCGCTCACGGGCTGGACCAGCGCCTTGTGGCTGTGGCGGCTGCGCCAGCCCACGCTCGTACTGGCCGGCGCGGACGATCCGATCTGTCCGCCGATCAACGGGCACATCCTGGCCAAGCTGATTCCGAATTCGCGGCTCGAAGTCATGGACGAGGGACACCTGTTCGTCATCGCGCAGCCGCAGATCACCGCCGACCTTGTGCGCGATTTTCTCGACAGCGAGAACGCCGCCCAGACGAAGTCGGAGCATCGCCGCCCGTGGAGCGCGGCGATGCACGCGGACGGATCGTAGGCAGGCGAGCGCGACACTCTCGATTCAAACCCAGCCGGCGTTCTCCGCAGAACGCCGCACCCATTCTTTGTCCACACCCGAAACCCGATGAGCACCCCGCCCGTGGTCGAACGCACCAACCTCCAGAAGCTCCTGCTCGCTGTCCCCGCCTACTGGCCGGTGGAATGGTCGCGGCAGATCCGCAAGCGCGGCGCGCGCCTGCCCAAGGACTGGCTGACGTACGTGCGGAACGCGCGCGCAATCACGTTTCCGGACCGTCCCGACTGGGTCACACCGCACTCGATCGCGTTCGAATCGCAGACGATGCTGCTGCGCGACTTCTCCGAGGAGCACGCACCCGCCGACGCGATACCCGTGATCGTCGATGCGCCCTACGCGGGTCATCCGTCGACCATCGCCGACTACGCCGACGGCCAGAGCCTCGTGCAGACGCTCAAGGCCAACGGCTGCCGGCGCGTGTTCGTCACCGACTGGAAGTCGGCCACGCACGAGATGCGCAACTTCGGCATCGACAAGTACCTGTCGGATCTCAACGACGCGATCGATTCGGTCGGCGGCAAGGCGCATCTCGTGGGCCTGTGCCAGGGCGGCTGGCTGTCGGCGATGCACGCTGCGCGCTTTCCGGGCAAGGCGGTTTCGCTGGTGCTCGCGGGTGCGCCCATCGACACGCACGCTGGTCACGGACCGGTGACGAAGATGGCGCAGCGCACGCCGTTCAACTTCTACCGCTCGATGGTGGCCATGGGCGGCGGTCGCATGCGCGGCCGGTTCATGCTGCAGGGCTGGAAGAACATGCACCCGGACGAGCACTACTGGGGCAAGTACATCGACCTGTTCGACAACATCACCAACCCCGAGTACGTGCAGCGCGCGCGCCACTTCGCGCGCTGGTACGAGCACGTGGTCGACCTGCCGGGCCGCATGTACCTGGAAGCGGTGAAGCACCTGTTCAAGCTCAACCGCCTGGCGCGCGGCGAGTTCGTGGCGCTGGGCGAGCGCATCTCGCTCAAGAACATCACGGTGCCGCTGTACCTGCTCGCGGGTGCGGACGACGACATCACCACGCCCGACCAGGTGTTCAACGCCGAGAACCTCGTGGGCACACCCAGGGATCAGATCCGCAAGGAGCTTGCGCCGGGTGGGCACATCGGCCTGTTCATGGGCGCGAAGACCTTGAAGCAGCAGTGGTCGCGGATCAGTGCGTGGATCGTGGCGCAGGGGTAGAGAGCCGTCGCCTTTCTCCCTCTCCCCGCGACAGCGGGGAGAGCAACTGTCTTAAGCGGACGCGGTTTTCGGATTTGGAATCAGGAGTTGGTCTCGGCATCGAGCGTTGAGGATGACGAGGAGTTTGCGCATGCAGGCGACGAGGGCGACTTTTCCGGGTTTGCCTGCGGCGCGCAGGCGTTGGAAGAAGGCCCGCAAGGTGGGATCCCAGCGGATGGAGGTCAGGGCGGCCATGTAGAGCACGGCGCGCAGGCTGGCGCGTCCTCCCCAGATGTGGCGGGTTCCCCGCAGCGTGCCGCTGTCGCGGTTCAAGGGCGCCACGCCGACGAGTTTGCTGATCTGTCTTCCACTGAGGTGGCCGATTTCCGGCAGATCGGCGAGCAGGTGGGCTTGGAGGACCGGGCCAATGCCTTTGATGGAGCGCAGTGCGGGGGTGAGCTGCGGGCCGACCTGGCGTCGAATCTCGAGATCGATCTGCGCCTGTTCGGCTTCGAGCGTGGCCAGGGTCTGATCGATCAAGGTCTGGATGCTGGCTGGGCTGGGCTGGTCGCTCGCTGCTGGCGTTGGACCTTGAGGGCTTCGACCACCTGAGCGCGGCGACGCACCCAGGCACTGAGCGTGGCTCGCCACGGGCTCTGGCGGGACGTAGCAGCGCAGCTTGGCGTGCAGCAGTTCGGCCATCTGCGCCAGGACACCCGCATCGATCCGGTCAGTCTTGGCCAGCACGCCCAGCGCCTTGGCGAAGTCCCGGCCCTGACGCGGATTGATACGAGCCACCCAGTAGCCGGCGGCGCACAACGCGTCGAGCACGGCGACTTCGTATCCGCCGGTGGCTTCCAGCACGATCCGAGACCCTCCCCGATCCGCAGACAGACAGGCAATCAACTGCTCAATGCCTTGCAGGGACTGGGCATAGCGCTCCACGCGCGCCTGCCCGCAAATCGCCACATCCAACCACGCCTTCGATACATCGATCCCGATGCCAATCATGAAATGCTCCGATACAGTGGGCCGGTCGAGAGCTCTCGCGCCACGCCCTGCCTTATCGGTGCGAACGATAGTCGGGCAACTGTTCGGGCGGTCGCGCGAGAAACCGGCGTACGGCTCCATGCTCTCCCACGGTCATCGCGACCTCGGGTCAATCGAGCGCGTACGCCGGGCTCCCGACACCTACGCTACAAAAACAGCAAGACATAAGAGGGTCGGGGTGAGGGGCCGACGTGAGAAACGGCGCTTCTTTTTTCGCAACGGAGTTCCGTGTCGAATAAAGCGGCGATCGCTTGCTGAAAAGCCGCCCCTCACCCCGGCCCTCTCCCCACGCGATGAAGCCGCATGGGGAGAGGGAGCACAGCCGTAGCGCCGACGAGGCCGAGGCTTTCCTTCCCTACTGGCGCGATAACCTACGCACCACCGCCGTCACCAGCACCAGCCCCGCGAGCACGCACACGATCAAGCCCCACGCCGGCAGATCCAAGAGAGCCATCGCCTTTCTCCCTCTCCCCGCGACAGCGGGGAGAGGGCCGGGGTGAGGGGCATGACGTGAGAAACGGCGCCTCTTTTTTCGCAACGGAGTTTCGTGTCGAATAAAGCGGCGATCGCTTGCCGAAAAGCCGCCCCTCACCTCGGCCCTCTCCCCATGCGATGAAGCCGCATGGGGAGAGGGAGCACAGCCGTAGCGCCGACGAGGCCGAGGCTTTCTTCCCTACTGGCGCGATAACCCACGCACCACCGCCGTCACCAGCACCAGCCCCGCGAGCACGCACACGATCAAGGGCCCCGCCGGGAAATCCAGCGGCACCGACAACCACAGGCCGAGCGCGTAACCGCCGGCGCCGATCGCGTAACCCACGCCCAGCCCCTTCCCTTCCCCGATCCCCGAGGTGGCGATCGCCGGCAGGATCAGGCTCGCGAACACGAGGTACACGCCCACCAGTTGCACCGATGCCATCACGGTGAGGGCGAACAAAAAGTAGAAGGCCTTGGGCCGCGTGCGCGCCCACGCGAACCACAGTCCGAGCACGACCGCGTACAGCAAAGCCACCGGCCACAGTTGCGCCGTACCGACCCAAAGGATCTGACCCGCGAGCAACTCCTGCATGTGCTCCGCGCCGTGCGGGTTGCGCGCCAGCATCAGCAAGGCCGCGCTGGCCGACACCACGTACAGGCTGCCGATCAGCGCTTCCTGCAGCTTGCGGAACTTGCCTTCGGTCCACGTGAGCAGGGCGGCGGCGGCGAGCGCCGCGACCCCCGCCGCCGCCTGCGTGCGCCAGCCCTCGACGTGATCCATCTCGATCAGTCCCACCGCTATCACACCCAGCGCGGCGACTTGCGCGATCGTCAGATCGATGAAGATGATCCCGCGCTCGAGCACGCGACGGCCCAGCAGCACGTGCGTGGCCACCACCAGCAGGCCCGCGAGCAGCGGCGCGCCGAGCAGTGAGACGTCGAACCCCCATTCGGCGGCGTTCATCACGAGGACTTGCCCGACAGGGCCTCGAGCAGGCGCGTGATGGTCACGTCGAACAGTCCCACGAGGTCATCCGTGCCGTCGGAGCCGCCCGGAGAGAACGGCAGCTGCGCCGACGCGATGTTCGCGCGTCCGGTCATCCACTCCACCGGGCGATGGTCCTGGTAGGCCGCGTACACGACCATCCTGGCAGGCTGCACCTTCAGCGTGGCGAGCACTTCTTCCAGGTGCGCGCCGCTCGGCGGAATGCCCGGCTTGGCTTCGAGCGCCGCGACTTCCTTCAGACCGAGCCAGGCGTACAGGTAGGACCAGGACTTGTGCGCGCTGACCACCGCCACGCCACGCAGCGGCGCGGCCTGCTTCTCCCAGCCGGCGATCGCGGCCGTCCACTTCTGATCGAACGCCGCGTAGCGCGCGCGATAACCTTCGGCGTGCGCGGCGTCGACTTCCGCGAGCTTGTCGCTGAGAGCGCGCGCGACCTTGGCGATGTTGCGTGGATCGGTCTGGATATGGGGATTGCCGAAGGGATGCACATCGCCGTCGGATCGATCCAGCCGCGTCGGCACCTCCAGCATCTGCACAGAACGGCTCGCCTCGAAATACCCCGCCGAGCCCGGCGCGATCTTCGGGTTTGCACCCTTGTCGGCGAGCGACGGCAGCCAGCCGATCTCGAGTTCCGCGCCGGTACAGACCGCGAGGTCTGCCTGTCGCCACTGCGCGATCAGGCTGGGCTTGGGCTGGATCTGGTGCACGTCCTGCAGGGCCGAAGTGGCGACATAGACGTTCACGTCGGCACCACCGATTTCCCTGGCCAGCGCGCCCCACTCGGGTTCGCACGCAAAGATGCGCAGGGACGCGCTGGCGCTGTTCGACGAAAACGTCGCGGCGAAGATCAGCAATGCGGCAATGAATCTTTTCATGGGATCGGAATTCCTTTTTTTCAGAACTGGTGCGCCGGGTGAGGACCCAGGCTGAAGATGTATTGCAGGAAGACCTGGCTTTCCTCCCGGTGGCCCGGCCGCGAATCATCGAGGCTGTACTGCAGGCGGAAGCGGCTGAACTCGCTGTTGGAGAAGTCCGTCATCAGGCTCCAGCGCTGCGGGTCGTGGCCGCCGTCGTCGGCGATCAGTTCCAGCGGCGTGTCCGCCATTGCGTTGCTCACGTCGTTGTCCGCGAACAGGCGGTCGTAGCGCAGGCCCACACGCCAGCGCGGCATGAACTGGTAGACGCCCTGCAGGTAGAAGCCCTGCTGGTCGCCGCGGTAGTTGCTGGCGTCGGCCGCGCCGTCCGGGTCGAACACGAGATTGCCGTGTTCGTGCCGGAAGAAGTATTCGCCCTGGATCACGGCGTTGCGCACGGTCGCGTTTCCGTTGGGCGACCACTTGTAGACGCCGTCGAGAATCGTCAGGTCGCTCTTGCCGTCGAAGGTGACGAGCGTGCCGTCGTCCTCGTCACCCGACGGACGCCGGTTGGCATCGGCGCGCAGGTGCGAAAGACCCAGGCGCCAGGACCCGCTCAGCCCCGCATCGCCGCCGACGTGCGCGAAACCCGTGATCGCCTTGATGCCGTTGCGGCCGTCGCCGCCGGCGGGAAACGCATCGCCGCGCAGGAGTTCGGTGCCCAGCTCGAAGAAGGTGTCGATCGGCGCCAGCCAGCGGAACTGGATGCCGTCGTCGCCCAGCTGCGTGCCCAGCATCGTGCGGTACACCAGCGGCGCGTCGACGAACTCCCAGGCGTGCGCGTGCTGGTGGTTCTGGTAGCCGATGTCCGAGAAGAAGCGCCCGAACTTCACCGAGAACCCATCGGGCAGGGCCAGCGTGTTGACGTAGGCCTCCTCCACGCCGATGCCGCCCTCGGGCGCCACCGACAGCGTCGTCCAAGCATGGAAGCTCTGGTCCACGTTGGCCTCGATCGCCAGCTCGGTCTCGCCCAGCGACATGCCCTCGGGACGCGGCTCGGTCTCGTCGCCAAGCAGGAAGCCGGGCACTTCGGGCGCGTGGCGGTTGACGCTGTAGTCGGCGTAGCTGCCGTCGAGGATCAGGCTGATCTTCGGGTTGAACGCCGAGCCGGACTGCGCGCCCGCCGACGCGACCGGCGGCGGCGCAGCGGGAGGAGGAGCAGCCGCCTGCTGTTGTTGGAGCGGGTCGTTCGCGTGCTCCGCGCGTTGGAGTCTTTCCTCGAGTGCATGGATGCGCGTCTCGTAGTCGGACCTCAGCGCGCGGATCTCGTCGCGCATCTGCGCCAGGTCGGCGGGTGCGGGCTTCGCGGCGGCGTTGGTGGCAGGGGTCTTGTTGGCGTCAGCTGCGAAGGCAGCCGGCAGGGGTGCGCTCGCTAGGAGCGCCACCCCGAACAGAAGTCGGGCGTGGCTTGGGGGAAACGACATGGAATCCTCGTTGTACGTTCGTCATCGCTCAGGAAGGAAGGCAACACCTTCTTCGGAAGCGACAAAGGAAAGCGATCAGCGCCGCCGTTGTGCGGTGAGGGCAAAGGCGACGCGCGGAACTACGGTGCTTTCAGACGACTACTTAGGAGGAAACAGGAGGACCGCGAGAGCGGTGAGCCGAGGCGCGCAGGACGCGCACGGCAGAAGGCAGGGCCAGGGCGATCGGTGCATCGACCCCGAACACCGGCAGCGACACGACCTTGGGCGCGAGCGCACCCGAATCCAGGCCCTGCCCATGAAGGCAGATCTGGCATACCGGGTGCACGGACAGCGCCTTGTGTTCGTAGGCATGCGCCACCTGCAGCAGCTGTCCGATGAGAAGGACGAGGCCGAGGAGGGCAAACCGCAGACGGGCGTGGCGCAGCATCAGGGCTGGGAGTGTAAGCGGCGGGCGGGAGTTCCGTCGCGCGTGAAGTTTTCGTTCGAAGGCTCGCGGCAAGGACCGCGAAGAACAGTCGCCGGCCGAAGTCCGGGGGCTGCTCGCGCAGCTTCGCCTAGTCATCACCCTAGCTGCGAAGCCCCTGGCGCGTCTGCAAGACTCGATCTGCTTCGAAGCAAATAAAAAACCGAACCGAGACGAGGAGACCCTGAATGACTAGCGCCTCACCGATGAACAAGCTGCTCGCCGCACTGCTGATGCTGTTCGCCTGCGGCAGCTTCGCAACCTGTGCCCTCGCCGACGCCGGCATCGACAACGCCAAGCCCAAGACCGCCCGGCAGAAGGCCATCCTCAAGGCCATCGAACATTGGCGCGTCACGTACAACAGCGACGTGGAGACCTTCATCAAGGAAACCTACGCCGCGGACGCGGACGTGGTGTTCACCGGGGCCTCGGCCCACGGGCAGGAGCAGTTCATGAAGCTCGAGAAGGCCATCATCGCCGGCGCTCCGGGTCGCAAGATGCGCGTCGACCGCGTGGAGTTCATCGGCGACGACACCGCGCTGGTGGAAGCCGTGAACCTGGATTCGGCGCGGCCCGACTTCTTCACGCCCTGGTGCGCGATCCTGAAGTTCAACAAGGAAAACAAGATCGTGCTCGATCGCACCTACCTGCATCCCGAACGCTGGCCCGGAATCGAGGGCGCGAAGGATCTGGTGACGCTGACCGGTAGCCTGGGTGCGCCGGACCAGGTGACGGCCACCAGCCAGGGCAAGAAGAAGTAAGTAGGTCCCCAGCTCATCCTTACTTCCCGCTGGGGGATTCCGCAGCGGGAAGGCAGCAGCAACCGATTCCGAAACCCAAGGCAGGTCCATCGATGAACAAGATGCTTCGCACGGCTGACGCGCGCTTTTCGGATCTGCCGGATTTTCCGTTCGCACCGAACTGGGCCGAAGACCTGCCGGGCTACGCGGGCCTGCGGATGCACTACGTCGACGAAGGCAGCGCCAATCAACCTGTCGCGCTGTGCCTGCACGGCCAGCCGACGTGGAGTTATCTCTATCGCAAGATGATCCCGGCCTTCCGTGCCGCGGGCATGCGCGCGGTGGCGCCGGACCTGTTCGGCTTCGGGCGATCGGACAAGCCGGCCGACGAGCCGCTCTACACCTTCGACTTCCACCGCGAATCGCTGATGCGCTTCGTCGAGCGACTGGACCTGCGCGACATCACGCTGGTGGTGCAGGACTGGGGTGGACTGCTGGGCCTCACCTTGCCGATGGACATGCCCGGCCGGTTCATGCGCCTGATCGTGATGAACACGGCGCTCGGGACCGGCGACGTGAAGCTCACCGAAGGCTTCATCGCGTGGCGGGCCTTCAGCAACCGCAGCCCGGACATGGACGTGGCGATGTTAATGAAGCGGTCCGTGCCGGGGCTGGGCGATGCCGAGGCGCAGGCCTACGCGGCGCCGTTCCCGGATGCGACCTACAAGGCGGGCGTGCGACGGTTCCCGAACCTCGTCCCGGATGCGCCGGATGCGGGAGGTGGCGCGCTGTCGCGGCGCGCGCGCGACTGGTGGAGCAAGGAGTGGACGGGGCAGAGCTTCATGGCGATCGGCATGAAGGACCCGGTGCTCGGCGCGCCGGTGATGCACGGCCTGAGGAAGCTGATTCGCGGATGCCCGCCGCCGCTGGAGCTCGCCGATGCGGGGCACTTCACGCAGGAGGCAGGTGCGGTGATCGTGGAGCGGGCGATGGAAAGTTTCGAGCGGGGGGATGGGTTGGGGGCGTAGCGCGGAGCAGCCCGGACGCAGCCCGGGTTCCGGCTCGATCTCGGAGAAGAAGCCCCGCCCTTTCGCCTCGCGTAATTCAAACTCCGGGTTACTCGTCGTCGAATTCCTTGCGCGTGGGGACGTGGCCGCCGGCATTCACGGCGTGGCTCTCCACCGGCGTTGTGGCCTCCATGACGCCCTCGATGCTGCGCCGATACGGACGCAAGACGAGATCGGTGCGCGGATAAAGCTGACACGCGAGCACGATGCCGCGATCGATCTCGCCGTCCTCGAACAGTTCGGGATCCATCTTGCCCGTGGCGAAGGTTCCTTCCAGGACCTGGGCGCGACAGGTGCCGCAGCCGCCGGCGCGACACTTGTAGTCGAGGTCGCGCACGTCGGCCATGCGCATGGCGTAGAGCACCGTCTCCTCGGGACCACAGGTGAAGGGACGCGAGCCGCCTTCGACGCGGATCGTGAACTTCCTGTCCTTGTTCGCTGCGGCGTCCATGCGATCGGGCTCAGGCCTTGTTCACGGGTTGGCTTCCACCGCCTTCAGCACGGCGTTCAACGAAGCGACATCTTCGAGTCCCGTGGTGTCGCCGCGAATGGCGCCGGTCTCGGCGGCCTCGCGCAGCAGGCGTCGCATGGTCTTGCCGGCGCGTGTCTTGGGCAGTCCGCTGCAGACGTAGACGCGGCTCAGGCGCGCAATCGCGCCGATGCCGTTCACGACGGCCTTGTCGACCTGGGCTTGCACCGTCTTCGCATCGGCATCGGCACGCAGGATCACGAACGCGACCGGCACCGTGCCCTTCAGCGCATCGTTGACGCCAACCACCGCGCCATCGGCGACGCCCGCCTGCGCGCAGACGATGGACTCGATCTCCATCGTGCTGATGCGGTGCGCGGCGACGTTGATGACGTCGTCGGCGCGGCCGAGCACCCAGAGATGGCCGTCGTGATCGACGATGGCCTCGTCCGAGGTCTGGTAGCGGTTCGGAAAGCGCGCGAAGTAGGACGCGACGTAGCGGTCCGGGTCATCCCAGATCGTGCGCGCCAGCGTAGGGAACGGGTCGACCAGCACGAGGTTTCCCTTCACGCCGCGCGGCACCGGCGTGCCGGCGTCGTCGAGCACCTCGTAGTCGTGCCCGGGCACCGGCGTGCCGCAGGATCCGGCCTTCAGCGGTTCGACGCCGTAGACGGGCATGGTCCACGTGGATCCGGTCTCGGTCTGGCCGTAGGCGTTCACGACCGGCACGTCGAGCGTGTTCACCGTCCAGTTGAAGGTGTCGGGACCCAGCGGCTCGCCCTGCACGGTGATGAGCTTGAGACGTGACAGGTCCTGCGCCCTGGCCGCGTCGTCACCCAGCGAACGCAGCATGCGCAGCGCGGTCGGCGCGCTGAGGATCTTGGTGACCTTGTGGCGCGCGACGATCTGGTAGAAGCGATCCTTCGTCGGCGTGTCGAACGCGCCCTCGTAGCAGAGCAGGCTGGCTCCGTGCGCGAGGCCGCCGACGACGACGTGGATCGGGAAGGTGAGCCAGCCGATGTCGGCGGCACACCAGTACATGTCGTCGTCATCCGGGCCGACCTGCCACAGCACGTTGGCCCAGGCTCCAAGCAGAAAACCAGCGACGCTGTGCACCACGCCCTTGGGCTTCGATTCGGTGCCGCTGGTGAAGATCAGGAAGGCGGGGTCGTTGGCTTCGAGCGGCTCGCAGGGGCAGTCGTCGGTGTGCGCGTTCATCAGCGCATCGAACGCGAGTTCGCCGATTCCGAGCGCAGGCTTCGAGCCGCAGCGATCGACCACGACGATGTTCTCGAGCGCAGGCGCCGAAGGCCGCGCCTTGCGCGCGTTGTCGAGCAGCGGAACCTTCTTGCCACGACGCCAGCAGGCGTCCGCGGTGACCAGCACTTTCGCGCGAGCGGCCTGCAGGCGCAGCGCGACGGCCTCGGGCGAAAAGCCGGCGAACAGGATCGTGTAGATCGCGCCGATGCGATTGCAGGCGTGCACCGCGGCGAAGGCCTCGGGCAGGTTGGGCAAGTAGACGGCCACGACGTCGCCGCGCTTCACGCCGAGGGACTTGAGCGCGTTGGCGAAGCGTGCGACGCGCTCGCGCAGCTCGGAATACGTCCAGGTCACGACCTCGCCCGGCTCGCCCTCCCAGACGATCGCGGGCTTGTCCTTCGTCGCGGGGTTCTCGGCGTGGCGGTCGACGCAGTTGTCGCAGACGTTGAGGCGGCCGTCGACGAAGTAGCGGAAGTCGGGGAAGCCGCCGTCGCGCGTCTTCGACCAGGGATGCATCCAGCGCAGCTGGCGGGCGGCCCATTCCCAGTAGCCGTCCTTTCCGTGCGCGGCCTGGACGGCGCGCGCCTCGGCCAGCAGCTTGGCCTGGCGCTCGGAACGCCAGTGGTCGCGCAACGGGATCAGCGGCTGCGCGAGCAGCCTGTGCAGCGGATCGTTGGGGTCCTGCGCTTCCATGCAGCAACATCTCCTCGAAGCTGTGCGTCGCGGCATCGAGGCCACGATCCTTTTATGGGGTCGCGTCTTTATACCGGTCGGGGATGAGGGCGCACAGCAAGCAGGAGCCCGCTTCCATGCGCCAGAGCGCAAGGTGAACCTCGTCTTGACCACAGGTGGCGCATAACCTTTGAAATGCGCGGAACGTGCTCCCTCTCCCCCATGCAGCTTCACCGCATGGGGGAGAGGTTGGGGTGAGGGGCAGGCTTTGGGGACGGAGCAAACCGCTAGCCGCAGACGCTCACGTCCTGCCCCTCACCCCAGCCCTCTCCCCGCTGTCGCGGGGGAGAGGGAGAAAAGCCGGCGTAAAGCAGGCAAACGGCTTCTTGTTTGCCCCTGCAGCTACAGAACGCGAACGCGTGGGCCGGTGAACCTTGCCCACCCCACATATAACTACGCGGGAACGAGCGCCTTCAGGTACGGACCCAGGTCCGGCGCGAACGCCTCGTTCGCACACAGGCGATCGAAATGCGCGAAAGCAAGCGGAAATTCCGCGCGCGACGCGTCGGTGAGCAACGCCTCGAAGCTGTTGCTCGCGAGCATTTCGCGATGCGTGAACTCGTTGTGCAGCAGCGCCATCTCGGTGACGAAGCAGATGTCGGCCAAGGTCAGTTCCTTGCCGGCAAGAAAACCGTGCCCGGTCGACAGCGCGCGCTCGACCCCCGCGAGATAGCTCGTGAACGCCTGCGTCACACCCGCGTGGACGTGCGGCGGGATCGCACCACCGCGCATCGCGAGCACGTAGACCTGCACGTCGCGCGCGAACAGCAGGCCGGCGTCGAGGAAGCTGTCGATGCGCGAAGCGCCCAACGCGTCGCGCCCGTACAGGCCGTGCTGCCCTTCGCGCAAGCGCGCCACCGCCCGCATGATGCTGTTGGATTCGAAGATGCCGACTTCACCGTCCGCGCTGAACGCGGCCGGCACCGTGCCGAAAGGTTGCGCTGCGAGAAAGGCCTCGGTCTTGAACAGGCGCGAGGTGAAGCCGGTCTTGGCCCTGCGCACCAGGTGCTCGTGCCGGATCTGGTCCTCGGCCGACAGCGAGCGGGCGTCGAAATCCCACAGCCAGTTCGAAAGTTCTCCTGGCGCAGCGCCACGCAGGTCAAGCTCCACGCCCGTCAGGCGCGCCACGATCGTGGCCTTGGCGATACGCGGGTTGGGCAGGTAGGAAAAGATTCGCAGCTCGGCACTCATGGCGTCTCCGGGTCCGGTCGCGTCGATCTTCCGTTCACCAGGTCTCGCCGTAAGGCCGCACTTCGACATTGAACGACCACGCCGAGCGCTCCTGGTGCGCGACGTGCCAGGCCTCCTCCGCGATCGCGGCCGGCTTGATGAAGAAGTCGTCCGGCTTGTTGGCGAACATCTCGCGCGCCCACGCCACGTCGATCACCGCATCGATGAGCACGTAGGCCACGTGGATGCCCTTGGGCCCGAGGTCGCGTGCGATGGACTCGGCCAGGATGCGCTGGGCGGCCTTGCTCGGCGCAAAGCCTGCGAAACCCGCCTTGCCGCGCTGCGCCGAGGTGTTGCCCGTGGCGAGCATCACGCCCTTGCCAGCCGCGATCATCGCGGGCGCGAGCCGGCGCGCGAAGTGCAGCAGGCCCATCGTGTTGATCTGGAAATTGCGATTCAGGATTTCCGGCTCGATGGCCATGAAGTTTCCGAACGCGCCACCGACCGCGTTGTGGATGAACACCGTGGGTGCGCCGAGGTCCGTGTTGACCGCCTTCACGGTCGCGTCGATCTGCTTCTCGTCGGCGACGTCGCAGACATAGGCGCGGCTGTCCGGAATCTCGCGCTGCAATTCGTCCAGGCGCTTCGCGTCGCGCGCGAGCATCGCGACGCGATAACCGCCGGCCGCGAAACGCCGCGCCATCGCTGCGCCGGTACCGGGGCCCACGCCGGTGATCAGGGCGACAGGCTTGCTCATGCCGCGACTCCGAGCACGGCTTCCTTCACCAGTGCCAGTCGGTCGTTGCCGAAGAACAGTTCATCGCCGACCGCGAAGGTCGGCACGCCGAAGACGCCCACGTCAGCCGCAGCCTGGTTGCGCTGCGTGAGGTCGGCCTGGATCGCGGGATCCATCGCCTGTTCCCAGAGCGGCACGCCGGCCAAGCCTGCATCCGCCAGCAGTTGCAAGCGACCGGCGGGCGTGACGACATCGCGCGGGTGACCCCAGATCGCGTCGTACATCGCAGGATGGAACTTCTCGAAGCAGCCGCGCTTCTGCGCCACGAGCGCCGCACCGGAATACAGCTCCATCGTCACCTCCCCGCCCATGAGGGCGGCCCACCAGCTCTCGTTCATCGCGATCGGCACGCCGTAACGTTTTGCCCAGCGTGCGGTGTCGACGAAGCCGTACCGCAGCTTGGCGGGACAGGCCGGGCTCGGCTGGTTCTTCACGATGCCCATCACCTTGAGGATGGCGATGGGCCGATAGTCGATCGAAAGACCGGACTTCGGCAGCTGCGTGCTGGCGAGATACCCGTAGGGGCTGACGTAGTCGTAGTAGAACTTCACGGCGGGAGGAGAAGACGACATGGCGGGTTTCCTCGTGTTCGAAGCGGTGGCGCGAAAGCGCCGGATGAAGACCTTGTTTACGAGCCGCAGGCATTCCTGCCTGCGACGTGGAAGGCGATTGCGTTTTCCAGGGCGTGGCGACGAAGATTCCGGTGTCGGCCTGACGCGATCAATGCCACGATGAGACGTCGATCGGCCGGACCTTTTCCTGCACCTGTCGCGGTCACGTTAGTTCACTTCAATTTTTGAAGTCAAGAGATTTCTTCGTCGAACGCCATGCGCATTCCAGACATTGCAACGCAAAACTGCTCGATTGCCCACGCGATCGGGGTGGTCGGCGACACATGGACGCTGATGGTCGTGCGCGAGCTGTTCCTCGGCTCGCGCAAGTTCGACGAGCTGCAACTCGCGCTCGGCATCTCGCCGCACCTGCTCAGCGTGCGGCTGCGGGAACTCGTGGAGGCCGGCGCCGTCGAGCGCACGGAATATCGTGGGGGCCGTTACGAGCACACGTTGACGAAGAAAGGACTCGATCTCTGGCCCGTGATGATCGCGCTGATGGACTGGGCGGATCGCTGGGGTGAGTGGCCCGATGGCCGCCCTGTGCACCTGCGGCATACGGAGTGCGGGAAGCTCACGAAGCTGAAGCTCCGCTGCTCGTGTTGCGATGCGCCCATCGGGCCGGCTAACACGGTGTTCGAGGGTTCGCCGAGCGCGCTGGCGGAGCGAAAGGCCCGGATGGAAGGCGCGCCGGTTCCGAAGAAGGGGCGGGCGGTTGTGCGCAAGATGGCGAAGAAGAAGGCGTAGACGGAGGCTTTTCTCCCTCTCCCCATGCGGTGAAACTGCATGGGAAGAGGGAGCATCTACTGCGTCTTTCAGGCGCTGCGTCGCCTACGTCTTCTTCAAGCGGCGAGACGAAGCCCCGGGCTTTGTCCGGGCGACGCCGCGGGCCTTCTTCTCCGCGGCAACCGGACGCGGTCCCGACAACGCGTCCCGCATCGATCGCACCGTCGTCAGGAAGGCCTGCAGGATCGCGGACTCGTCGTCGCCACGGTGGATCATGCAGAGATCGAAGCTGGCGTCGTCCTCGCCGCACAGCGGCACGTAGACAACGCCCGGGAGCCTGAGATTGCAGGCCGAGTCGGGAACCAGGCACAGGCCGAAGCCGCTGGCCACCAGCGCGACCGCGGTGACGACCTCGTCCACTTCCTGGATCGATTGGGGCGTGACGCCGCGCCTGTGCAGCAGGCGCAGCACCTGCTCAATGAAGCTCGGTCGCGGCGTGCGCGGGTACAGGATCAGCGGCAGGTCGGCGAGCTGCGTCAGCGAAAGCGCGGCTTCCTTCGCCAGCGGGTGCGCGTGGTGCACCGCCACGTTGAGGCGCTCGGTCTGGACCACTTCCCAACTGAGGTCGGGCTCGTTCTCGAAGAACCGGTTGAACCCGATGGTCAGGCGACGTTCTCGCAGTGCGCGGATCTGCCCGACACGATCGAGGTTGTGCAGCACCACCTCGACCTTGGGATGGTGTTCGCGAAAGGACTGGATGATGCGTGGAATCGCGTCGAACACGGCGGAGCCGAAGATCCCCACGTCGAGCCGCCCCAGCTGCCCGTGCCCGGCGAGCTGGGCGCGGCTCGCGGCCTGCTCGGTAAGGGTCAGGATGTTACGGGCCTCCTCGTAGAAGACGTGGCCGGCGTCGGTGGGTTCGATGCCCCGCGGCTTTCGCAGAAGCAGGGTCACGCCCAGGGCTTCCTCGAGCTGCTGGACCTGGCGCGTCAGCGGCGGCTGCGAGACGTGCAGGCGCAGTGCGGCACCCCGGAAACTGCGCTGTTCAACCACCGCCACGAAATAACGCAGATGCCGGAACTCGATGGCGGCCAGGCTCATCGCGGGTGTATGAATGTGCGCATGTGGACAGGCTAGCGATACGTCGGTGGTATCGCAAAGGCCCGGCAAAGGTATTGGACGGAGTGCAGCGCCGGTCCTAAGGTTCGTCCGGAAGAGTGACTCGTTATTGCGTGGGTGGATGACATCCTTCCATGCCGATTCCATCGCCGAGGATTGAGCCCGAATGTCGTTCCGGATCCGCGTGGCGGACACCACTCTGAGCTTCGCCTGCCGTGAAGATCAGACAGTGCTGGCCGCGATGAGCCAGGCGGGCCGAAAGTGCATGACGGTGGGCTGTCGCAGCGGCGGTTGCGGGGTCTGCCGGGTGCAGGTCGTGGAGGGCCGGTTCGAGACCGGGCTGATGAGCCAGTCGCAGGTGTCTGAGGGTGATCGAACGCGGGGCATCTCGCTGGCCTGCCAGCTCTACCCGCGCGGCGACGTGGTCATCCGCGTGCTCGGACGCAACAACGTCGACGCCAACGATCCGACCGCGGCGCTGCTGCGCCGCATCTACGCCGCGAGTTCGCCGGCGCCTTCTCCTTCTACTGCAGGTTCCCCATGAACAAGTCACCCGTCGCGGTCGCGCAGTCCGTCATCCATCACGCCGCCACCATGCGCGTGGTGCAGGCGGCGCTTTCGAAGGCGGAATCGCTGGGCATCAAGGTCTGCGTGGCGGTGGTCGACAGCAGCAACCAGCTCGCGGGCTTCGCGCGCATGCCCGGCGCGTTCCTGATCTCGGGAGACATCGCGCGGCGCAAGGCCGAGGCCGCGGCGGCCATCGGCATCCCGGCGGACATCGTGGAGCAGGCGCTTTCGCAGGAGGCGCCGCGCGTACGCGAGGGCATCGTGCAGCACGGGCTGATGATGATCCGCGGCGGCATTCCGCTGCGTGCGGGCGAGGCCCTGATCGGTGCGGTGGGAGTCTCGGGCGGCAGCGAGGCACAGGACGTCGAGTGCGCACAGGCGGGCGTTGCCGCCCTGCAAGGATAGGAACAGAGAACGGACATGGAACCCACACAGTTCAAGCACTTCATCAACGGCGAGTTCGTCGGCAGCACCAAGACTTTCGAAAAGCGGCGTCCCAGCGACAACGCGCTGGTCGGCTACATCCACGAGGGTGGACAGGCCGAGGTCGACGCGGCCGTGGCCGCAGGTCGAGCAGCGATGAAGGGGCCATGGGGCACGATGACCGTGGAGCAGCGCGTGGAGCTGCTCTACAAGGTGGCGGACGAGATCAACCGCCGCTTCGCCGACTTCGTGCAGGCCGAGATGAACGACACCGGCCAGCCCAAGTCGATGATGGAGCACGCGATGATTCCGCGCGGTGCGGCCAACTTCAAGATCTTCGCCGACGTGGTGAAGAACGTGCCCACCGAGAGCTTCATGATGGCGACGCCCGACGGCGCCGGCGCGCTCAACTACGCGATCCGCGTTCCCAAGGGCGTGATCGGCGTGGTCTGCCCCTGGAACGCGCCGCTTCTGCTCATGACCTGGAAGGTCGGCCCGGCGCTGGCCTGCGGCAACACCGTGGTCGTGAAACCATCCGAAGAGACGCCGGGTACGGCGACCCTGCTCGGCGAAGTGATGAACGCGGTCGGCGTGCCCAAGGGCGTCTACAACGTGGTGCACGGCTTCGGGCCCAACTCCGCGGGCGAGGCGCTGACCAAGCACAAGCACGTGGCCGCAATCACCTTCACGGGCGAAACGCGCACGGGCGCGGCGATCATGAAGGCCGCGTCGGACGGCATCCGCGACGTGAGCTTCGAACTCGGCGGCAAGAACGCCGGCATCATCTTCGCGGACTGCGATCTCGATGCCGCGATCGAGGGCATCAGCCGCTCCACCTTCCTGAACTGCGGGCAGATCTGCCTGGGCACCGAGCGCCTCTACGTCGAACGACCCTTGTTCGACAAGTTCGTTGCGGCACTGAAGGTGAAGGCTGAATCGCTGAAGCCCGGCAATCCTTCAGACAAGACCACGGGCCTGGGCCCGCTGATCTCGGACGAGCACCGCCGCAAGGTGCTCGGCTACTACGAGAAGGCCAAGGCCGAGGGCGCGACGATCGTCACGGGCGGTGGCGTGCCGAAGATGCCGGGCGAGCTCGCCAACGGCTTCTGGGTGGAACCGACGATCTGGACCGGCCTGCCGGAGACCGCCTCGGTGATCCGCGAAGAGATCTTCGGGCCCTGCTGCCACATCGCGCCCTTCGACACCGAGGAAGAGGTCATCGAGATGGCCAACAACACCGAGTACGGACTGTCGACGACGATCTGGACGTCGAACCTGTCGCGCGCACACCGCGTGGCGGCGAAGGTCGAGGTCGGCATCACCTGGGTCAACAGCTGGTTCCTGCGCGATCTGCGCACCCCCTTCGGCGGCAGCAAGCAGAGCGGCATCGGCCGCGAAGGCGGCACGCATTCGCTGGAGTTCTATACCGAGCTGCGCAACATCTGCGTGAAGCTCTGAGCCTCCCATGAAAACCGAAGACATCGAGAAATACGGCGACGAGCTCTACAACGCGTTCCTGACGCGCACCACGGTGGCGCCCCTGCTGGGCCGCGCCGAAGGCATCACCATCGGAGACGCATACCGCATCCAGGAGCGTTTCGTGTCGCACCGGCTGAAGGCTGGCGAGAAGATCGTCGGCAAGAAGATCGGCGTCACCTCTAAGGCCGTGCAGGACATGATCGGCGTCAAGCAGCCGGACTTCGGCCAGCTCACGTCGGCGATGGCCTACGAGGAAGGTGCCGATCTGCCGATCGGCGGGTTGATCCAGCCCAAGGCCGAGGCCGAAGTTGCCTTCGTGCTGAAGCGCGACCTCAAGGGCCCGGGCATCACCGCCACCGACGTCATCCGCGCCACCGACTACGTCGTGCCCTGCTTCGAGATCGTGGATTCCCGCATCACAGACTGGAAGATCAAGATCCAGGACACCGTGGCGGACAATGCGTCCTGCGGCGTCTACATGCTGGGCAAGGACAAGAAGAAGCTGACCGACCTCGACCTCACGCTCGCGGGCATGGTGCTGGAGATCAACGGCGAACTGTTCAGCACCGCGGCCGGTGCCGCCGTGCAGGGCGGACCGGTGAATTCCGTCGTGTGGCTCGCCAACACGCTGGGCGCGCTCGGCATCCCGTTTCTCGCCGGTGAAGTGATCCTGTCCGGCTCGCAGTCGATGCTGATTCCGGCCAAGGTCGGCGATTCCTTCAAATGCACCGTGGGTGGCCTCGGCTCCTGCACGGTGCGTTTCAGCGGAGAGTCCAAGTGAGCCACCCGGCGAGGGACCCGCGCGCTTTTCGGGGGATCGCCGGCAAGGCGAACGCGGCTGGGTGCCGACGGCACCCGCTTCCAATTTTTCACTTCACTTCCGGAGGCACCGCGAAATGAGCCTCGACGCCAAGACCATTTCCGCGCTGACCGATCGCGTGCAGCACGCGCAGGACAACGCGCACACCATTTCCAAGCTCACCGACGAGCATCCGTCGATGACCGTGGCCGACGGCTACGCCGTGCAGGACGAACTGCGACGTCGCTGGATCGCGCGCGGCGATCGTATGGTCGGCGTCAAGGCCGGCCTGACGTCGAAGGCCAAGATGCAGCAGATGGGCGTGGACGTGCCGGGCTTCGGCATCCTGATGTCCAGCATGGCGCGGCCCGAGAACGGACTGATCGAGATGGACCAGCTCGTGCACCCGCGCATCGAGGCCGAGATCGCGTTCGTGCTCAAGAGCGAACTCAAGGGCCGCGGCCTGACGATCGAGCAGGTCATCGACGCCACCGACTACGTGATTCCGGCGGTCGAGGTCATCGACTCGCGCTTCGAGAAGTTCAAGTTCGACCTCGTCAGCGTGCTCGCCGACAACTGCAGCAGCAGCCGCTACGTCACGGGCGGCCGTCCGCTGGACCCGCACAAGATCGACCTGCGCACGATCGGCGTGGTCATCGAGAAGAACGGCGAGATCCAGGCCTTGGGCGCCAGCGCCGCGGTGCTCAACCACCCGGCCAACGCCATCATCATGCTGGCGGATCACCTGGCCGCGCGCGGCGAGTCGCTGCCCGCGGGCAGCTACATCATGACCGGTGGCATCACCGAGGCCATCCCGGTTTCGCGCGGCGACAACGTGGTGGCGCGATTCCAGGACATGGGCAGCATTTCGTTCAAGTTCGTTTAAGGCGCACCCGGAGATATCCATGCCCATCATCCAGTTCAACATGCTCGAAGGTCGCACCACCGAAATGAAGCGCGAGCTCGCCGCCAAGGTCACCGACACCGTCGTGCAGGTGCTCGGCGTCAAGCGCGAGACCGTGCGCATCCTGATCCACGAAATGGGTCTGCAGGATTTCTCGGTCGGCGGCGTCACGGCGCAGGACCGTCTCGCAGCCAACGGCGCAGCCGTGAACACCGCGGGCACCCCCATCGACTACAACGCAACAGTGTTGGCAACCGCCGGAGCAAAGGCATGAGCAACAAGATCAAGTGCGCGATCATCGGGCCGGGCAACATCGGCACCGACCTCATCTACAAGCTGAAGCGTAGCCCGGTGCTGGAGCCGGTCTGGATGGTCGGCATCGATCCGACCTCGGAAGGCCTGGTCCGCGCTCGCGACATGGGCCTGAAGACCACGGACAAGGGCGTGGACGGGCTGCTGCCACACGTCCTCGCCGACGGTGTGCAGATCGCGTTCGACGCGACCTCCGCCTACGTGCACAAGTCCAACTCGGACAAGCTCAACGCGCTCGGCGTGTTGATGATCGACCTCACGCCCGCCGCCATCGGTGGCCTGTGCGTTCCGCCGGTGAACCTCAAGCAGCACGCCGAGGCGCAGGCGATGAACGTCAACATGATCTCCTGCGCCGGCCAGGCGACGATCCCCGTCGTCAACGCCGTGTCGCGCATCCAGGCCGTGGCCTACGCCGAGATCATCGCGAGCACGGCGAGCAAGTCGATCGGCCCGGGCACGCGCGCCAACCTCGATGAGTTCACGTTCACGACCTCGGGCGCCATCGAAAAGATCGGCGGCGCCAAGAAGGGCAAGGCGCTGATCGTGGTCAACCCGGCGGAACCGCCCATGATCATGCGCAACACCATCTATTGCCTCACCGAGGCAGAGCCCGACCAGAAGAAGATCACCGAGTCGATCCTGCAGATGATCGGCGAAGTGCAGAAGTACGTGCCGGGCTATCGCCTGGTGAACGGACCGGTGTTCGACGGCAAGAAGGTCGGCGTGTGGATGGAGGTGGAAGGCCTGGGCGACTACCTGCCCAAGTACGCCGGCAACCTGGACATCATGACCGCCGCCGCCGCGCGCACGGCCGAGATGTTCGCGCAGGAGATCCAGGCCGGCCGCTACACGCTGCGCCCGGTGAAGCAGGCCGCCTAAGCCCGATCAGAACGAGGAACGAACAATGAGCTTGATCAACCGTGAAGGCCGCAAGGTCCTGATCCACGACATGGCGCTGCGCGATGGCATGCATGCCAAGCGCGAGCAGATCTCCACCGAGCAGATGATCGCCATCGCCACCGCGATGGATGAGGCCAACATCCCGATCATCCAGGTCACGCATGGCGCGGGGCTGGGCGGCAACAGCCTGCAGCACGGCTTCGCGCTGCACAGCAACGAGGAATACTGGGACGCGGTGATCCCCAAGATGAAGCAGGCTGTCGTCTCCTGCCTGCTGATCCCGGGCCTGGGCACGATGAAGGATCTGCAGAGCGCCTACGACCACGGGGTGCGCAGCGTCCACGTGGCCACGCACTGCACCGAGGCCGACACCAGCCCGCAGCACATCGCCTACGCGCGCAAGCTCGGCATGGACACTACGGGCTTCCTGATGATGGCCCACCTCAACGATCCCACGAACCTGGCCGCGCAGGGCAAGCTCATGGAGTCCTACGGCGCGCAGACGATCTACGTCGTCGATTCCGCGGGCTACATGCTGCCGGCAGACGTGACCGCCCGAATCAAGGCACTGCGCGACGCGCTGAAGCCCGAGACCGAGATCGGCTTCCATGGCCACCACAACCTGGGCATGGGCATCGCGAATTCGCTGGCCGCCATCGAGCACGGCGCGACGCGCATCGACGCATCGGTCGGCGGCCTGGGCGCCGGCGCCGGCAACACGCCGACGGAAGTTTTCGTCGCGGTGGCCGACCGCATGGGCATCGCCACGGGCTGTGATCTCTTCAAGCTCATGGACCTGACGCAGGACATCATCTTCCCGCTGATGGATCACATCGTGCGCGTAGATCGCTCCTCGCTGACCTTGGGCTTCGCCGGCGTGTACTCCACGTTCCTGTTGCATGCCGAGCGCCTGGGCAAGAAGTACGGCATCCCTTCGCGCGACATCCTGGTCGAGCTGGGCAAGAAGAAGATGATCGGCGGCCAGGAAGACATGATCGAGGACAC
>JBKJPX010000053.1:0-48652 GCA_046594215.1 Panacagrimonas sp. | reverse complement strand
GTGAAGCCGTCGACGCCGAGCCTGGCCAGGGCCTGCTGATCGAGGTCATCACTGATCCCTGCCGCGATGGTCATCATGCCGATCGTGTGGGCGATCGTGCAGAGGCTGCGAAGAAACGCCTCGTGGCCGGCGCCCTCACGGATGCCCTGCACGATCGCGCCCTCAATCTTCAGGTAGTCGAGGCCCAGGTCGTGCAGTTCTCCCATTCGGGAGACCTGCTGACCAGCGTGCTTCAGACCGAGCTTGCAACCCAATGGCTTGACCCGGAGGCAGAACTTCCGGAACTCGTCGAGATGCCGAAGGGCGCCATATTCGGGCACTTCCAGCCACAACAAGGGCGCGAGCTTCGGCGACTCGCGTAGTCGGTTGATCAGCGTCGCGGCGAATGCCGGATCGCAGATCGACTCGGTGGACACGTTGATGCTCACGGCAGTGTGCTGTTCGGCGATGCGACGCAGTGCGGCCTCGACCACGAGTGTGTCGAGGCGGGTCATCAGATCGAGACGCGTGGCCCACGCGATGAAGCGCGCTGCCGGCAGCCAGTGCTCGCCGAGGTGCAGCCGGACCGGCGACTCGTGGTGGAGAATCCGGCCGGTGACATCGGTCACCGGGAATTGTCCGAGCTGCACCCCATCGCTCTGCATGGCGTGATCGAGCGCGGCGCGCCACGCGGCGAGGTCGGTGGGCAGGCCCGCGCTATCCACCGGCGCCGCCGCGACCACGATCGATCCGGTCTGCTCCGCCTGGGCCAGCGCGCCGTCGGCGCGAGCCAGCACGGCCGCGCGCGTCTCGCCACGCTGGTAGGTGGTACAGCCGGCGCGCACCGTCGGTCGCCGCTCGCCGGCCGCGCAGTCCAGGGCAAGATCCGCCTGCGCCGAGAGCTGCTGGGCGGCCGCTGCCGCGTCCAGCTCACCGGGCGCCATCACCGCGAAGTCGGCCGAACCGAGGCGTGCCACGATCCAGTGCGCGGCGTGGCCCGTGGTGCTCTCGGTCAATCGTTGCGCGACGCGTCGCAGGATCTGGTCCACCGACTCGCGCCCGATGTCGCGGTTGAGCGCGGCCAGGTCGGTGATCCGCAGGATGGCAAGGACGCCTTCCGCGCCGAGGTCCTCACGCGCGAGCGCGTCCTCGAGGGACGCGATGAAGGTCTCGCGATTGCGCAGGCCGGTCAGCGGATCGACCTGCGCCTGCAGACGCAGAAGTTCGACGCGCCGGGACTCGTCTTCGAGCATCTGCTGCACGCGTCCAGACAGGGTGTTCATCGATCGCACCAGCATCCGGAACTCGGTGGTGGCGGGCTCGGGCTGGGTGATGAAACGCCGCGCGCCCATGGCCTCGGCCTGGTCCACGACGGATTTGAGCGGACGCAGGATCATGCGCAGCAGGCTGGATCCCGCGATGCCAACCAGCAGCGCCCCCGCGGCGAACCAGCCGACCAGGCGTACGCAGGTGGCCCATAGCTCTTCGTACGCGTACTGAGCGTCGCTTTCCACGGTCAGCGTGCCGTACTGCTTCCACCCGTCCTGAACGAGCGCGACTCCCGGCGCTGCAGCGAGCGGCACCAGCGAGATGAACAGCTCGGGCACACCCTCGACGGGCCGCTCGTCGCGGCGCTCGACGATCGGCGTGCCGGAGGGATCGACGAGGCCGATCAGGCGATAGTGTCCGGCATCGAACTGGGCCGACAGCAGGAGCTCGATCGTGACCGGGTCCTTCGGCATCTGCGAAATGGAGAGCGCCAGCATGGTCGCGTTGTCCACGTTCTTCACGTAAAGCTGCTCGGTGAAATAGCGGCGCGCTGCGGCAGTACTCAGGATCAGGGTCCCGCCGAAGGCGAGCGCCATGACGGTCGCGACCGCGAGCCACAACTGGCGAATCAGGGACATGATTCCTCCGGGCCCTGCCGGCGGGTCATTCGGCACTCCGATCGTATGTTCATCCGATGCCCTCCGAGCGCAGTCGCTGCAATAAGTCCCGCCAGCGCGACAGCCGCGTCGTCGGATCACTTGCCGCCTTCGTGCCACCGGCCCAGAGGCCGTCGGCATTGAAGCTGAAGACCGGCACCAGGTCGTGTCGCGCCGACGCCCACTTGATGGCGCCATCCAGGTTGTCGAGGATCTGCGGTTCGCCGTTCAGGTCCGGGTAGTAACCGAGCACCATGTGAACCTGCGATGGCGCGCCGCCGACCTGGGCCCGCACGTAGATCAGCCGCAGGTGATCTTGCGGAACGCCGAGCGCAACCAGGCTGACGTACTTGGCGATGGCGAAGTCCTCGCAGTCCCCGCGGCCCCGTCCCAGCGTCTCCAGCGGCGTGGCCCAGTAGTCCGGCAGCTGCCAAACCTGGGAATCGCTCTGGAACAGGGTCCGGGTGTTGAAGAACAGGTTGGCCCTGTCGAGTTGTACCGACACCGGCTGGTTGCGCGCGAGCTCGATCAGGCGTAGCCAGTCACTGACGGCTTCAACCCCGGACGCTCCATAGCGGGTCTGGGCGACCGCTCTCAGTCGGTCTTGATCGATGACCTCGCCCATAACCCCCCACAATACGGCGGGGAGGAGCCACAGGACGACCGCCGACCAATGCCGCCGATTTCGTCCGGTTGTGCCCATTAGTGACGTACGGCCCTGACGGCTGGTTCCTTCACGAGGGCGTTTTTCCTTTTTCTTTTCCGGCAAGTGGCGCGCCGCGAGGAATGGTGCGTGACTTGCGTCGGGCCAGTTTAGTCGAGCAGTTCCGTTGGTGCGCGCGTCCGTTGAGCGACCCGCCTGCGCCGGCGATCGGTTGGACGGGCAACTGCGGCAAGAGAGTTTCGAGGATCACTCGGTTAGATTGCGAATTCAGGGGAAATCGACAGATGAACGTGCACATGACTTCCGTGACCCGCCCGCTGCTGAAGGCAGCGTTGGTGTTCGCGGGCCTCGCCGTTGGGCCCCTCGCGATGGCGGCGGAAACCACACTTGCCGGTGCTGCTCAAAAGGCGATCGCCACGAATCCAGAAGTGCAGGCGGCTTGGCATACGTTCCAGGCATCCGGTGACGAGTATCGGGCAGGAAGCGGCGGCTACTACCCGCGTGTCGACCTGGGGGCGTCAGCAGGCGTCGAGCGGCACGATATTGACGACCTAGACCGCCAGACGGACTATGTCCCGGCCGGTGTAAATCTGACGATTACCCAGATGCTCTGGGATGGTCTTGCGACCCGCAGCAACGTCGAGCGGCTGAGTTATGTCAGGCGCGCGCGCTACTTCGAATTGATGAACGCGGCCGAGTCCGCGGCCCTTGAGGCGATTCGCGCCTACGAAGACGTGCTCCGCTACCAGGAACTGGTCAAGCTGGCCGAGAACAACCTGAGCCGTCACCGCGAGACGCTCACCCGTATCCGGGATCGAGTGCAGGCGGGCGTCAGCCGCTCCGTGGACGGTGAGCAGGCCAACGGTCGGCTGGCCCTGGCCGAAACGAATCTGGTCATCGAGCAGAGCAATCTCCACGACGTGAGCGCTCGTTACCAGCGCATCGTCGGCGAGTGGCCGGCAGCGGTGCTCGAGCCCGTCAGCCTCGGTAGCGCGACCACCCCTGCCGACATCGTGGCCGCGCTGAACGTCGCGTTTGGTGAGAATCCGGCGCTGGCTGCGGCATCTGAGGGCATCCGGGCTTCCCGCGAGCAGTACGAGAACCGGCGCAGTCTGTATCAGCCTCGGCTCGATCTGCGTCTGCGCGGAGATTACGGCGACGACATCGACCGGATCGAAGGCGAAACGACCGACCTGCGGGCCGAGGTCCTGCTGAGCTACAACCTGTTCGCAGGCGGTTCGCACAAGGCGCTCATCGCGCAGGCCGACAAGCTGATCTCCGTGGCGGAGGACCAGCTCGAGACCACCTGCCGCGATGTCCGCCAGACGCTGCGCATCGCGTTCAACGACCGGCAGCGCATCGGCACGCAGCTCGAGTTTTTGAAGATTCACAAGGACTCGACGGCCAAGGCACGCGCCGCGTACCTCGATCAGTTCCAGATCGGCCAGCGCACGCTGCTCGATCTGCTCGACACCGAGAACGAGTTCTTCCAGGCGCAGCGCGCTTACGTCAACGGCAGCTACGACTACTCGATTTCTTCCGCACGCACGCTGGCCGGCATGGGCCAGCTGCGCAAAGCGGTGGGCATCGCGCGGGCCGACGAGCCTACGCTCGATTCGCTGGGAGGCAAGTACGACGGCGGCGCGCGCTGCCCCGCGGAAACCGAGGTGGGGCCTGCCACCGCGACGATTCCGGAGAAGACCGACGGCGACCGCGACGGCGTCGACGACTTCAATGATCTCTGCCCCGACACGCCGCTGGGTATCCCGGTGGATGCCGCCGGCTGCGCTTACAAGGAGGTCGTGACGCTCAGGGACGTGAACTTCGCGTTCGATTCCACCGAGCTGGTCGAGGGGTCCAAGAGCATCCTCGACAATGCCGCGCGCATCCTGCGTTCGAACCCGACGGTGAAGATCGAGGTCGCCGGCCACACAGACAACGTCGGTTCGCCCGAGTACAACCTGGGCCTGTCGCAAGGCCGCGCGGCTTCGGTGGTGCGATACCTCAGCTCGCAAGGCGTTGCGGGCGACCGCATGCGCTCCCAGGGCTACGGACTGACCCAGCCCAAGGTGAGCAATGCGACGAAGGAAGGTCGTGCGACCAACCGACGGACCGAGATGCGCATCCTTGAGAACTCGCGGCTTACGCCTGCGCCTGGCCCGGCGCCGGTACCCGCACCGGGGCTCGCGGTACCGGCGGCGACGCCCTGATCGAGACGGCGCCCGCCGGTAGTAATACGGCGGGCTCGCTAGCTGGCGGCGGGGGGGTGGGCCGAGACGGTGCCGTTCGAAATGGGCAGGTTTGAAGCCGGCGCGAAAGCCCGTGAGCGAGAGGGTACCGCCCCGGAACGCCCTGGCAGATGCTCGTGCTGTTCCAGGCGACCTCGCAGAGGCACGCATGGAGGACGATCTCGCGGGCGGAGGTCGGTTCCTGCGTGCCGTCCGGCGGAGCCTGAATGAAGCACGACGGTCAGCAAACGTACCGACGGACTCGAACCGCGTGCAAAACGCGGGCACCTGTGCGGTGCGTAGGCGCTGAGAGACGTTGGGCTTCCGCGCCATGCTTGCGATGCCCGAGAAAAGTCGCGGGCATCTCGGCATTGGTGAGTGTTCGCGAGAACACCATCCGCCGCTGTTCACCGCGTAGCGCAAGCTCCTCGGGCATCGTTCCCGACATGCCGCCGGCTAGGCCGGTTTCTGGGCGAGGGGCCGGCGGGAAGTCCTGCCTCGGCGGCGAAAAGCAGGCCTTCGGACGACCGGGGTCAAGGGTTCGATCCCGCGCCGTCCGCCAATCGCTTCACAGGGTCCGGCTGTCTCCGGGCCTTCTCATCAGGGTGCTCCGCCTGCGAAGGTCTCCAGACGTCGCTCGAGGGCGACCTGAATCGCGTTAGACAAACGCTCACAGGTCCGCTAACGTTCGGCCCGCAGTCGTTTCAAGCAGTGCTTGCTCCGCGATCTTCTGTGCCCCGTAACACTGTCCGGGGACGCTCCAGTTCCCCGGCAACGTTTCTTCTTGAACGGATGCACCGTGCGGGTGGTTTACTCGCATTTCATCAACTGTTCAGAGGAACGTTTCATGTCGAATGTATCGACCGGTGTGGTCAAGTGGTTCAATGACGCCAAGGGCTTTGGCTTTATTACTCCGGAAGGTGGCGGTGAAGATCTCTTCGCCCACTTCAAGGAAATCCAGGGAACCGGCTTCAAGACCCTCAAGGAAGGCCAGCGCGTGCAGTACATCGCCCAGCGCGGCCAGAAGGGTATGCAGGCCACTCAGATCAAGGCGCTCTGATCGACCCTTATTCGATGTTGCCGTAATCGAAAGCCGTGACTACTTGGTCGCGGCTTTCTTTTTTGTTCCGTGCCTCCATCGTCTTTCGTCTACGTCCTCTCCTGAGCGTCGATGACCAACCAGCCTGCTGATCCCTCTTCTTCGGCGCGTGCGCCGATCAACGTCCCGGCGGCGGTGCTTTTCTCCGTCAGCACGCTGATGCTGCTGACCGTCTTCCCCCTCTACGCCTGGCACCACGACTTCTCGGGTGCGGCCTGGTTGTGGTTCTTCATTTTCCTGTTCGCCAGCGGCCTGTCGATCACCGGCGGCTACCATCGCCTATGGGCGCACCGCGCCTACGAGGCGCGCCTGCCGCTGCGGATCTTCTACATGCTTTTCGGCGCGCAGTCGCTGGAAAACAGCATCCTGGTCTGGTGCTCGATGCACCGCGTGCACCACAAGAACGTGGATCACGTCGACGAGGATCCGTACTCCATTCAGCGCGGTTTCTGGTACGCGCACATGGGCTGGATGCTGCGCGACCGCCCCTGCCACGCGGTGGATCTTTCCAACGTGCAGGACCTGCAGCGCGACCCGGTCGTGATGTTCCAGCACAGGCACTACCTGGGACTCGCGTTGTTCATGAACATCGGCCTGCCGGGCCTGCTGGGCATGCTCTACGGCGAACCGGGCGCGTTCCTGATGCTGGCGGGCCTGCTGCGCCTGGTGGTCAACCACCACTTCACCTTCTTCATCAACTCGCTCGCGCACATGTGGGGCCGCCGGCCCTACACCGAGGACAACACCGCGCGCGACAACGACCTGATCGCCTTGTTCACCTACGGCGAGGGGTATCACAACTACCACCACCTTTTCTCCTGGGACTACCGCAACGGTGTGCGCTGGTGGCACATCGACCTCACGAAGTGGTGGATCGCCGCGTGGTCGTGGCTAGGCCAGTCGCACAGCCTGCGCCGGGTTCCGGAGTTCAGGATCCGCCGAGCGATGATCGAGCGCCAGTTCGCACGTGCGCAGGAAAAGTTGGCCCACGCCGCGCCGACGACGCGCCTGGATCAGGTCAAAGCCTTGCTCGAGCACGAGATGGAGGCATTCAAGACCATCGTCAACGAGTGGACGCGCCTGCAGACCGAGAAGATCGAGGCTGCCAAGAAGCAGGTCATGGACCGCGTTGCCGAGCGCTGGGAACACAGCGAGGCCCGGCGCCAGCTGCAGGTGCTCGAAGAGGCGCTGCTGCAGCAGTACCAGCGTGTTCGCCTGCTGCACCTTCAGACCGCGGTGGCCTGAACCGGTTTCCGCCGCTCCAAAAGGGGCGCGCAACATCATCGATAGACGCCGGCAGGCCACCCTGCCGGCTTTTTATTTCAGGCCGTGGTGAACGCTGGAGCCGACCGGCGTTCCAAAGCGCCGACGTCCCTAACCCGTGCGCCCATGAAGACCGCCCTGCCGACGTTTGCCGTTCTATTCCTCGCTGCCGGCCTTCTGGCCGGCTGCGCCGGCGCCCCGATGATGCCCGCCGAAAGCTACGAGGGTCGCTCCGAGAAGGCCACCCTGGCCGTGCTGCGCAATGTCGAGGCCGACGATTCGCAGCGCGAGAAAATCCTGGCCTCCTTCGACCACAACAATCCCACGATGCTGAAGCTCGACGAGCAATGGGCGGATCTGACCCGCCAGTGGAACCGCCTGAACCGAACCGATGCGCAGTTCCTGTCCGACGCCGAGGCCCTGTCCACCAAGCGCATGGACGTGGCCAAGCAGCAGATCGTCGCGGCCGCCGCGTTCGAGCATGACGTGGCCGCAGTTCTGACACCTGCTCAGTGGAAGGACTGGCAGGAGCTCTGGGCACTGGTGGGAGACGAGAAGTCGTTCTGCGGGCCCGGTGGCCGGCGCGGTGGAGGCGGAGGCGGAGGCGGAGGCGGACGTCGCCGATGACCGTGCGCACCGCGCCCGATCGAAGTCGGATCAGGCAGCCAGCCGTTCCACGCTGACCTCGAGACCGCTGAGCGAGGCGTTTCCCGAGAGAGCGTCGACGAACAGCTCGTCGGTCAGATCGTTGAGGCTGACCCCGGCGTGCGCATTGGCGACGCGAAGATTCACGCCCTTGCGCGCATGGCCCCAGCCATGCGGCAGCGACACCACGCCCGGCATCATCTCGTCGGTCGTGTGGACGGTGACTTCGAGCGCGCCGATGCGGGAGTGCACCTTCGCACGGACACCATCGACCAGTCCGCGCTGCGCAGCATCCTCGGGATGCATCAGCAAGAGGCAGCGATCCTTGCCCTTCACGAGGCGTTCGGAGTTGTGCATCCATGAATTGTTGCTGCGGATGTGGCGCCGTCCGATCAGTCGCAGGCTGTTGGCGGCGCCATCGAGCCCGATGTGCGTGCGCGCGCGTTCCACTTCGGCCAGCAGTTCGGGGATGTCGCAGCGGATTCGCTTGTTCGAGGTGAACAGGCGCGCGGGCAGGCAGGGCTGTAGCGGTCCCAGATCGATGCCATGCGGCTCACGCTTGAGACGTCGCAGGCTCAGGCCCGGGCTGGTCGTGGCCGCCGCGCCCCTGCGCTTCTGCTTCCACGCGCCGTACGGTCCCAGGCGGAGGCCCAGATCGATCAGCTGGTCCGGCCGCAGGCGCTGCTTGGCGAGCTGTGGCAACTTCTTCAGTCGCTGCGCGAGCGGCTGCGGGCGCGCGCCTTCGAGACGTGCACGATAAGCGGCAGCCAGGCCGTTGAAGATCTCCCAGTCGTGCCGCGTGCCGACGGGCTTTTCCACCAGCGGCGCCGACCAGCGCGCAGTGTTGCGCACGGCCAAGTGGTGGAAGATCAGGTCGTAGTGATCGTGCTCGACGCCGCAGGTCGGCGGCAGGATCAGGTGGGCGTGGCGCGTGGTCTCGTTGACGTAGAAGTCGATCGATAGCATGAACTCGAGCGAGTCGAGCGCGCGGTCGAGCTGCTGGCCATTGGGCGTCGATAGCACAGGATTGCCGGCGACGGTCACGAGGGCGCGGATCTGCCCATCGCCAGGCGTCAGGATCTCCTCTGCGAGCGCGACCACCGGCAGCTCGCCGCCGAACTCCGGCAGGCCACGTACCCGGCTCTGCCAGGCGTTGTAGTGGCCCGGATTGGTCTGGCCCTGCAGCAGGTCGACCGCCGGCAAGGTGAACATCGCGCCGCCCGGCGCATCGAGTCGCCCCGTGAGAATGTTGAGCAGGTTGCTCGCCCACTGGCACAGGCTTCCGAAGGCCTGCGTCGACAGGCCGATGCGGCCGTAGACGACCGCGGCCTTCGCATCCGCAAACTCGCGCGCGAGGCGGCGGATCGTGCTCGCCTCGATGCCTGTGACGCGCGCGGCAGCCGCGGAAGTGAACGGCTGCACCGCGGCGCGCACGCCCTCGACGCCATCGACGAAGCCTGCGAGTGCGCGCAGATCAACGCGCTGCTCGTCGAACAGCACGTGGATCATCGCCAGCAGCAGCGCCGCATCGGCCCCGGGGCGGATGAAGTGATGCTCGTCGGCGACCTCGGCTGTCTCGCTGCGACGCGGATCGATCACGACCATGCGGCCGCCGCGCGCCTTGAGCTCCTTGAGGCGGCCGCGGAAATCCGGGACGGTCATCAGGCTGCCGTTGGACGCCATGGGGTTGGCGCCGAGCACGAGGAAGTACTGCGTGCGATCGATGTCCGGGATCGGCAGCAGCAGCTGGTGTCCGAACATCCAGTACGCGACAAGCTGGTGGGGCAGCTGGTCCACCGAGGTCGCGGAAAAGCGGTTTCGGCTCTTGAGCAGGCCGAGGAAATTCTGGCCGTGGGTCAGGTTTCCGTAGTTGTGAACGCTTGGATTGCCCTGGTACACGGCCACGCTGTCGGCGCCGTGCTGCTGTCGCAGTGCGACGAGCCGCTCGGCGATTTCCGCGTAGGCTTCGTCCCACCCGATCTCGCGCCAGCCGTCGGCGGTGCGTCGCACGGGCTTGCGCAGCCGATCGGGATCCTCGTGCAGGTCCTTGAGCGCCACGGCCTTCGGGCACACGTGGCCGCGGGAGAAGGGATCGGCGTCGTCGCCACGCACGGAAAGGATGCGGCCGTCCTGGACCTTGAACTCGAGGCCGCAGATCGCCTCGCAGAGATTGCAGGCGCCGTAGTGCGTGCGGGGTTCGCCCATCGTCTTTGGTCCCTCGGTTCGCATCGATGCTACGCGCGGGGCCCGAGCGCGACAACGACCGTCCCGCCGGCCTCGAAACGGCACCTGGGGGTCACGTGATGCTGGGCCGTGGCGGGTGCCGATTACGCCGGACTTCGACCCGACGCCCGGATCAGCGATCCGCAGCCCTTCAGCGGCCCGTAAGGCGAGCGCGGCCCAATCGAGCGTGCCCTGACGAGCAGCAACATGAGACGCGACCCGATCCAATCCCGTGAAAGCGTGCCCCCGCGCAAGCTGGTGCTTTCCACCGTCCAGGTTCTCAGGGGCGTCGCCGCGCTGATGGTTGGCTTCTATCACCTGACGACGCAGATCCCGGCCTACGCGCCTTTGCTCTGGCCCTCGTTCTGGCCGGCGGGCAGCGCCGTGATGGCGCACGGTGTCGACATCTTCTTCGTCATCAGCGGATTCATCATGCTCGTCAGCAGCCGCGACATGCGGGCCGCCGATTTCATGGCACGCAGGATCATCCGCATCGTGCCGCTGTACTGGATGTTCACCTTGCTGCTGATTGCGGGAATCGCGGTCAAGGCGGACCTGTTCCACTCGACGACCGTCACCGCGGGGTCCGCGATCAAGAGCTTCGCATTCGTACCGTTCTTCAACCCCGCAAACCCCGACAAGATTTGGCCGTTGCTGGTTCCCGGCTGGACGCTGAACTACGAGATGTTCTTCTACCTGGTCTTCGCGGCCACCTTGTTTGCGCCTTTCGGTCGTCGAATCCTGCTCTGCATGCTGGTGTTCACCGTCTTCGCGAGCATCCGGCTCGTGCCGGGGTTCGAGCACTCTGCGGTGCTGCAGTTCTACTCTTCGCCGATCATCTTCGAGTTTGTCGGGGGCATGATCGTCGGGCGACTGTTCCTGTCGTCGTGGAAGCTGCCCGTGCTTGCCTGCCTGGGAATGATCGGCGTCGGCTTCGTTCTGCTCTTGACCAAGGCGCAGCCGCAATCCGAGGCCGAGGCGGCCAGTCTTCTCACCTCGGGCCTCCCGTCCTGCCTGATCGTCCTGGGCGCGGTCCAGCTCGACAAGGTTTCCGGGATCACCATGAACTGGAAGTTGCCGCTGAGCCTGGGCGACGCGTCCTATTCGATCTACCTGAGCCACATCTTCACGCTGGGTGTGGCGCGAGGGATCTGGAGCTGGGTCAACCCGGCGGGTGCGCCGCAGCTCGACGCGCTCGGCTTCGCCGTGTTCGGCATGAGTGCGGTCGCCCTGGTCGGCGTGGCCTGCTACCGGATGGTTGAGAAGCCGCTGCTCGAATGGAGTCTGCGCAACTGGAAACGGCGCTGGCGCGCGACGCCTCGAGTGGGCGTGAGCCATCCCGCCTGAAAAACGCCGATGTTTGACCTCACAATGGCGCCTGGGAGCAGCCACCGACTTCTTGCGTGATGAGCCAGCCTTTCCGTTACTACCTGCGGGTGCGCTACGGCGAATGCGATGCGCAGAAGGTGGTGTTCAACGCGCGATACGGCGAGTACATCGACCTGTCCATCACCGAGTTCCTGCGCGCGCTGGGCTACGGCGAGCAGATGGTCACCGCAGAGCTGGATTTCCAGCTGGTCCGGCAGACCACGCAGTGGCGGTCGCCCGCGCACTACGACGACGTGCTCGAAGGTTCGGTGAAGGCCATCGCCATCGGCAACACCTCGTTCACGCTGCAGTGCGCGTTCCGGGTCGCCGGCACCAACCCCGTGATCTGCGAAGCCGAGACGGTCTACGTGCTCGTCGACCACGCGACCTTGACCAAGCGCAAGGTGCCGGACGACATGCGCGGACGCCTTGAGCGCGGCGCGCCGGATGTGCAGACCGACCACGCCGGTCACCTGGCGCGCGCCTGAGCGGCGGCGACTAGCTGCGACCCTTGAGCTTGAGCATCGTCCCGCTGCAGACATCCTTGCCGCATCGGCAGGCCCACAGCCTGCGCATGCGCGCGGTGTGGCGCACATCGAGCTTGATGCCGTAGTCGTAGGTCAGCTCTTCGCCCCTGCGGATCGCGCGACGCGTCTCGATGAAGATTCGTTCGCGCGGCTTGCCGCGGTACTGCTCCTCGACAATCACGGCCTCGCAGTTCGGGTCGCAACTGTGATTGATCCAGCGCGCCGCGTTGCCGCGACGATTGGCATCGATGATGTATTTGTCGTTGAGCGTGAACAGGAAGGTGTGGCCGGTCTCGGCGGTTCCCGCGTAGATCTCGTCAGCCTCGTCGTGCGTGCACAACTGGCCGCGGTACTCGATGACTGTTTGCCCTGCGGAAAGATTCCGATAGGCGAATACGCCGTTGCCGTGGATCGGGGAGCGACGGACGGTGATCGTGCGAAGCATCGTTGTTCGTTGCAGCGATGATGAAAGGGCTGCAATTGTCCAGCACTCCGCGTGCCAGTGCACCCGGCCCCGACCCGATGCGCTGTTCAGAACACGCCGTAGGCGATGCCGGCGGCGAGGGTCTGTCCCAGTTCGCGCGCGGCGGCCAGTGTGGTCTCGTCGAGTTCGCCTTTGCAGACGAGGGGTTCGGCTACGCGCCTCCATTGGTAGCCGCTGGCGATGCGTTCCAGAGCGCGCACCGCGCCCGATCCGTCGTTGCCCGCGGAAACGAGCATGGCGTAGGGCAGTCCGATGGTCTTGCCCTCCGCGGGATAGTAGGTGCGATCCAGGAAGTCCTTCACCGCGCCTGACAGATAACCGAAATTCTCCGGCGAACCGACCAGCAGGCCGTTTGCCCAGATGAGGTCTTCGAGGCCGGCGTCGGCGGCGCGCAGGGACCTCACCTCGACCTCGTCGGCTAGTTCGGACGCGCCCTCCAGGGCCGCGTCGACGAGGCGACGCGTGCGGCCGGTCTGGGTGCTGTAGACGATGAGCAGATGTTTCACGGGCGGATTATTCCAACCCTGAGGGTGGGCGTCCTGCGACACGCCGCAGGGCGCGGTCGGTGGGCTGCAGAATGACAGACACGCCCGCTATACACTCGCGGCCCGAACAGAACCGACCGCCCCGCGATCCCGTCATGCCCGCCATTTCCGAAGACGCCATCCGCAACGCGCTGGCGAGCTACATTGACCCGGTGCTCGGCGCGAGCCTGCTCGACGCCGACGTGGTGCGCGAGGTCTCGTTGCGCGATGGGCGGCCCTTCGTGGACGTGCAGCTCGGATTCCCTTGTGACGGCTACAAGCAGACGCTCGCCGAGGCGCTCAAGGCGACCCTGCGCGGCGCGCTCGGAACGGAGTCCGAGGTGCAGGTGGGATGGGCCGTGGGCAGCCACGCGGTGCAGGCGAAGCTCTCGCCTTTGCCCAACGTCAAGAACGTGATCGCAGTGGCCTCCGGCAAGGGAGGCGTCGGCAAGTCGACCGTGGCGGTGAACCTCGCTCTTGCATTGCGTGCCGAGGGTGCGAGCGTGGGCATCCTGGATGCCGACATCTACGGCCCCAGCCAGCCGCGAATGCTGGGCACGTCGGAAAAGCCGACCTCGCCGGACGGCAAGAGCATGGATCCGATCGACGCGCTCGGCCTGCAGGCGATGAGCATCGGGTTCCTGATCGACGAAGACCAGCCCATGGTCTGGCGCGGGCCGATGGCCACGCAGGCGCTGATGCAGTTGCTCAACGAGACGCGCTGGCGCGCGCTGGATTACCTCGTGATCGACTTGCCCCCGGGTACCGGCGACATCCAGCTCACGTTGTCGCAGCGCATCCCGGTGTCAGGTGCGGTGGTGGTGACCACGCCGCAGGACATCGCGCTCATCGACGCCAAGAAGGGTCTTCAGATGTTCCGCAAGGTCGAGGTGCCCATCCTCGGCCTGATCGAGAACATGAGCTTCTATTGCTGCCCGAACTGCGGTCACACGGCGGAGATCTTCGGTTCCGGCGGCGGCGCGCGCATGAGCGAGCAGTTCGACGTGCCGCTGCTCGGCCGTATCCCGCTCGACGCGCGCATCCGCGCACAGGCCGACGGCGGCAGGCCGACCGTCGCGGCGGAACCGGAATCGGACCTCGCGAAGATCTATCGCGACATCGCGCGGCGAGCCGCGGCGCGGCTGGCGCACGGCGGCCTCGAAGCGCCGTTCCCCGAGATCAGCGTCAGCGACGACTGATTCGCCGTGGCATGCGCGATGCGCACGCTACGAGTGAGATGAGCCGCGATCCTATTCGACGCAGCGGCGCAGCGCGGTCACGTTGCCCTGCGCCTTCTTCACGCAATTCATCTGCGCGATCTGCTTCTGCAGTGCGGGATCCGCTGCGGGTGCGAGGGCCGGAGCCCTGCGCATTGCCGCCGTTCCTGGCGCCGGGTCCTGGGCGAACGCCGTGGCCGGCAGGCGTGCGAGGTTGCAGGGCGGCACGCCCGCCGAGGCCGACGAATCGTTGAGGCGGCACAGCCCTTCGCCGGCGGCAGACATCGCGAACATCGTAGCGCTGTCTTCGCCGCGCGCCACGAAGGTCAGCCGCCAGGCCAGTCCGGTGTTGCCGAACGAGGGCTCCAACCGCGCACCTGTGAAACCGCGGGGTCGATCGATGCGGGTGGTGGCCCGGCGCAGGATCTCCGGCCGAATCTGGTCGAGCGTGAAGGGTACCGAGCCGATGGCGTCTTCGTACTGGGCCTGCGCGTTCTCGCCGAGCGCCTTGCCCTGCGCGTCGAGGCGCACGAAGCGCTCGCGCGCGATGCCGAAGCCGGTCTTGCCCGTCGCGATGGCGAACGTGACCTCGCCCCAGCGGTTCACGCCCACGCCCACCAGCGGGCCCGCCGCTTCGGGGCTGCGACGGAAGGCCTCCAGCGCCCCAGCCAGCGCGCTGCCGTTGGCCGCGGCCGCCCGTTCTGCCACGCCCGGCTCCGGGCGCGACCTGCAGGAATGCGCGCTACGACCCGAGCCGTAGGCACAACTGCTCTTGAGGCTCCCGCTCGCCACCAGCCACACCAGCACGGCCGCGAAACCCGCGGCGGCGAGCATCAGGACGGCCATGAGGAGCGCGGCGCGGCGGGACATACGGAATCGTGAGGGCAGGGCGCGGCGCGTGGCAAGCGCCGATGCCACGCCTGCATTGGTGCGAAAATCCCGCCCAATGTCGCGGCGACCGCCGTCCGTCCCCGGACCCGGCGGCCCGTCACCAGCCAAACCGGGAACCGTTCTTCATGAGCATCAAGTCGGACAAGTGGATCCGCCGCATGGCCGTGCAAGGGATGATCGAGCCCTTCGAACCGGTTCAGGTGCGCGTGGCCGCCGACGGCCACAAGATCGTCAGCTATGGCACCTCGAGCTACGGCTACGACGTGCGCTGCGCCGACGAATTCAAGATCTTCACCAACATCAACTCGACCATCGTCGACCCGAAGAACTTCGATGCGCGCAGCTTCGTCGACGTGAAGTCCGATGTCTGCATCATCCCGCCCAACTCCTTCGCGCTCGCGCGCACGGTGGAGTACTTCCGCATCCCGCGCTCCACGCTCGTGATCTGCCTGGGCAAGAGCACATACGCGCGCTGCGGGATCATCGTGAACGTCACGCCGCTTGAACCAGAGTGGGAAGGGCACGTAACGCTCGAGTTCTCCAACACCACGCCGGTGCCCGCGAAGATCTACGCCAGCGAGGGTGTGGCACAGATGCTGTTCTACGAATCCGACGAGGTCTGCGAGACCTCGTACAAGGATCGCGGCGGCAAGTATCAGGGGCAGAAGGGCGTCACGCTCCCGAAGACTTGAACGAGCGTGCCGGACGGGGACTCCCTGATGGCCTTGGCGCGGGACGCGAATCTGGCCGCGCGGGATCGGGAGGAAGTTCACGCGCATGACCACAAGCCTCCTCGTTTTTTCTAGTTCCACGGCCGGTGCCGATACCGCGGGGCAGGCGTGAAGGCGGGCCGGGCGACCCGGCGCCGATCTCGGCGCCGCATCGCCGCGGTCGCCCGCGACCGAATCGGGTCCGCACCGGGCTGAGGAGTTGGTCGGCGTCGCGGTCGGCGTCTGACGGCTATCGCGCGATACCCCTTGAGAAATCCGGGCTAGACCGAGCTGACGTGCATCTAGGTTTTATCGAGGACGCTCGACCCCGCAGGCCTTGCAGTGCGGCCGGGCGCGACGCCCACGTCCTACACCGCCCGCGAGCCGTCTTGGTACTTCGCGCGGATCTCCTCAAACTGCGGCAACACCGTATCCATCACTTTCACCAGCGCCGGATCGAACTGGCTGCCCGCGTTCTCGCGGATCACCTTGATTGCTTCCTCGGCCGGCCAGGCCTTCTTGTACGGCCGCACGCTGGTCAGTGCATCGAACACATCCGCGATGGCGATGATGCGGCCCGCGAACGGAATGGCCTCACCCGCCACACCTCTCGGGTAACCCTTGCCGTCCCAACGTTCGTGGTGCGACACCGCGATGGTGCGCGCCATGTCGAGCAGCTCGGAGGAGCGGCCCGCCAGGATCTCCAGACCGTAATCGACGTGCATCAGCATGATCTTCCACTCGTCGGGGTCGAGCTTGGCCGGCTTCTTGAGAATGGCGTCCGGCACGCCGATCTTGCCCACGTCGTGCATGGGCGCCGCCGAGAAGATCAGGTCCGCGTCGCGTTCGGACAGGCCCGCTGCGATGGCGAGGACGCGCGCGTAGTGACTCATGCGTACGACGTGCAGTCCCGTGTTGTCGTCCTTGAACTCGGAGGCCTTGCCCAGGCAGCGGATGATGTCCAGACGCGTCTCGTTGAGTTCCTGCGTGCGCTCGACGACGTGGCGTTCGAGTTCGCGATTCTGGTTCGACAGCGCCAGGTGGGTTCTCACGCGCGCAAGCACGGTCGGCGGACTGATCGGCTTGGTGATGTAGTCGACGCCGCCCACCTCGAAGCCGCGCGCCTCGTCTTCGACCTCACTCATCGCAGTGACGAAGATCACGGGGATGTTGCGCGTGCGCAGATCTGCCTTGAGCCGGCGGCAGACTTCGAGGCCGTCCATCTCCGGCATCATGATGTCGAGCAGCACGAGGTCGGGTTGCGGGTCCTTGCCGGCGATCGCCAGCGCACGCGCGCCGCTGACCGCGGCCTTGACCTTGTAGTGCGGGTCGAGAACGCCGCTCAGAACCTCGATGTTCTGCGGGGTGTCGTCGACGACCAGGATGGTGGCGGTAGGGGTCATGGCCAGAGCATGTTCCTCCAATGCGACATTTGTAGCGCGTTGGACGGCAGCGGGTACAGGGGCGACGTGGCGGCGTCGAAATCGTAGACGGTCATGGCGCGACGCAGCGAGCCCGGAGCGAGGCTGGTTGCGGTGCGGTCTCCGGGCACGCTTTGCGTGCACCGACTCCACGCCGATCTCGCCGTCCAGGATCTCGACTCGCTGGCGCGAGATGGCCAGGCGCAGGCCGATCCGCCGTACTTGCGAATGATCGAGCTGCCGGCCTGCGCGAAGCTATGGAACCGCCAAAGCGGTCGTCCAGGGCCGGCGATCGGCGGGTCGTCCGCGCCGCCGTGGCAGCCTGATCCGGCCGGAGTAATCTAGGTGTCATCCACGTCTGTCCGGCCCCCGGGTTCCACATGAAAGCCTCGCTACTCGCACTGTCCGCCCTGCTGATCGCCTTGGCCGGCTGCGCCAGCAACCAGGTGATCGTCGACACCAAGGGCGTCGACATGGCGCACTACGAACAGGATCGCCGCGAGTGCGAGGCCTACGTGGCCCAACTCTCCGCGGGCGGCACGATCGCCAAGAGCGCGGGCCTCGGCGCCGTGATAGGCGCGGTGGTTGGGGGGGCGGCGGGCGCCATCTTCGGTGACAGCACGGCCGCTGCACGCGGTGCCGCGGTGGGCGGCGTCACGGGCGGCGCTCAGGGTGGCGTAACGGGAACCGTGAAGGGCGAGAACGACAAGGAGCAGGTCCTGCGAAACTGCCTCAGTGGTCGCGGATACCGGGTGCTGAACTAGCCTGGGACAGCGGTCGGACCATGGTCGGGGTCCGTCCCGGCGCTTTTGACGGCGCTACGCCGCCGGCCACAGCCACGCCGCCCCGCGCACACCGCTTGAGTCGCCGTGCAGCGCCGGTACCAGCCGTGTGTCGACGCGATCGCTGAACACCCAGCGCGCCCACAGCGCCGGCACGTTCTTGTACAGCCGGGCGATGCGCGACAGACCACCGCCGAGCACGATGACCTCCGGGTCCAGCAGGTTGATCACCGACGCCAGCGCGCGCGCGAGCCGGTCCTCGTAGCGGTCGAGCGCCGCGCCGGCCGCGGCGTCGCCGGCGAGCGCCCGTTCGACGATCTGCTCGCCCGGCAGCGCCTCGTGGGTTACGCGCTCATGGTCGGCGGCGAGTCCCGGGCCAGAGAGCCAGGCCTCGATCGGGCCTTCGCGACCGTCCCAGTGCGCCGGCCCCGGCACCTCGCTCCAGTCGGGGCGTGGCCAGGGCAGCGGATTGTGTCCCCACTCTCCGGCGATGGCGTTCGGGCCTGACAGCAGCCGGCCATCGATCACGATCCCGCCGCCGACACCGGTGCCGAGGATCACGGCGAACACGCTGCGCGCCCCCGCAGCGGCGCCGTCGGCCTGCTCGCTGACGGCCAGGCAATCGGCGTCGTTTGCCATGCGCACGACGCGATCCAGCGCGCGTTCGAGATCCGTCTTCAGCGGCCGGCCGTTGAGGCACACCGAGTTGGCGTTCTTGATCAGGCCACTCGCCGGCGAGATCGCGCCAGGGTGGCCGATGCCGACGTGAAGCCCCGAGCGCCCGCAGTCGCGCTCGAGTCGTGCGACGAGTCCGGCGATGGCCGCGACCTGTCCGGGGTAGTCGCCCTGCGGCGTGGCCACGCGCAGCCGGTGAGAGATGCGCGAGCCCGCCTGCATCACGATCCCCTCGATCTTGGTGCCGCCAAGGTCGATGCCGATCCTGGATCCGTCCGCACTCATTTCGATGGAAGTCCCGGCCTGGAGGAGCCGTATCCTGCCATCGCGGCGCCCGGTGTCCTCACCGGGGAGATCAGCAACCCTGGCCGCGGGCGAGATGCGGGGTTCCCCAGCCCGACCTCGTTATGCGATCGGTGATCGGGTTGTCCGGTCGTGGGCCGGGGCGCAGGAGTGCGCCGACGCTTAGCCCGCGCTCAGTGGGCCGCGGACGCGGACGCTGCCGCCGAGACCAGCACCGGCTTATCGCGGTAGGCGTCCGGGAAGGTCTTCTTGAGCTCCGCGACCTTGGGCAGGTCGTGGATGACGATGTACGGGTGGTTGGGATTGCGTGCCAGGAAGTCCTGGTGATAGCCCTCGGCGGGATAGAACGTCTTGCCGGGTTCGATTCGCGTGGCGATGACCGCGCCGTAGACGTGCGCCTGGTTGAGCTGCGCGATGTACGCCTTGGCGACCGCGGCCTGTTCGCTGTTCATCGGGAAGATCGCCGAGCGGTACTGCGTGCCGCGATCGGGGCCCTGTCGGTTGAGCTCGGTCGGGTCGTGCGCCACCGAGAAGTAGATCTGCAGCAGGCGACCATAAGTGATCTTGCGCGGGTCGTAAGTGATCTGGACCGACTCGGCGTGGCCGGTGTCGCCCGATCCCACGTCCTCGTAGTGCGCCGCCGACGCCGCGCCGCCGGCATAGCCAGACACCGCGTTGAGCACGCCGTCGACGTGCTGGAAGACGCCCTGCACACCCCAGAAGCAGCCGCCCGCGAACACCGCGACTTCCGAAGCCGCTGCGCTGCTCTCGTCCTCCGCAGGGGCGGGGATCGCGCGCGCGGTTTCGGCCTGTACGCGAGGCAGGCTGAGCAGGACCGCGGCCAGCGCTAGCACCGCCAGGGCGATCCGCAGCCAGGTGGATTGCGCGGCTACGCGGAGGAAATGGTCCGTGGAGGACGGCGACGAGCGGCTCATGGGGACTCCAGTTCAACAAAGGTGAAGGCACAGGCTTGTACGCCTGCACTCGGAAAACGGATTTCGAAGCTGCGCTTGCCGGAACCTGCCTCCGGCGGACCCGCCGCTGTAGGCGCAGCCTCGTGACGGCGCAGCTGCCGTCGGCTCGAACGCGAGCGCTTACGGGTGCGCCGGGGGCGGGAACTCGATCTCGAGACGCGTGCGATCTGGAACAAGGGCGGAGTGCCTGGAGGGGTGAGTCAGCCTGCGCCGAGGGGCGCCTTGACAGTATCCCTGCGCATCCGGGACTTGTGCCTCATCGTTCGGGCGGGTCTTCGGCCCGGTTGCGGGTTCGGAAGGGCAGGCTGGTAGCGATCTGCCCTCTGCTGCGAGGTTCCATCGGCAGACAACGGCGCGCCCTCCGCAATCCTTGCGCCAGCCCGGCAGGCGGGCCACCGGAAAGTGTCGTTGCAGGACCGCCTCGAGCCGTGCGCGAGGCTCGTCGATGCGGACTCTGCTCGTGCGTGTCTCCTGTCCGATCAGGGGCTTGGCTGGCCTTGCGTCGGGGATCCACCCGGGTACGTCGCGGCGCCCCATGATCTGACGAAGGGCGCATTTGGGCCGACGAATACGACCCGGGGTTACCGTGACCGCTACAATGCTGGGTCGAAATCAGAACGACAAGACGTGTCGCTGCAGCCTCAGGCCGAATGTCGGATCCCAACCTGCCGTCACTGAGCCCGGAAGTCCTCGCCGCCCACGAGCTGGCGAGACTTCGCTTCGCCCACGACGAGGAGGCGCAGTTCCGGCGCGATTACGAGGCCGCGGCGCCCGGTTCCCGGATGACGCTGTTCACGCTCGGGCTCGTGCTGGTGGGAATGACGCCCCTGTACGACACCTTCCTGCTGCAGATCCCGCAGGCCTTCATCGGCTTCTCGCGCGCGATGCAGTTCGGCGTCCAGATTCCCGCGATCCTGTTCGCGATGGTGATGACCTCGGCGGTTCGCCTGCGTCGCTGGTCCGCGCCCGCCACGGTGCTCGCGATGATGGTTGCGGTGATGGGGTTGAGCTTCCAGCAGGTGATCGGACCCGCGTACGGCTTCCACGTGCCCCACGACTTCGCCGCGCTCACGATCGCCGGCACCTGCCTGCTCGGCCGCCTGCGCCTGCGCTATCTGCTGCCCTGGGCAGGCGCACTCATGTTGATCGTCAGCGTCATGCAGCTGCACGGGTTCGGCTACTCCTCGGGTTCGCTCTACGACGTGATCTCGATGTGGATGCTGTTCCTGCTCGCGGGCATCGCGACGTACATGCTCGAGTACTCGGCACGCGAGAACTGGCGACAGCGGCACAAGCTCGAGGAGCAGGCCGCGCACGATGCCCTCACCGGGCTTCCCAACCGCCGCTACTTCGACACCATGTTCGTGCACCTGATCCGACAGGCCGCGCGCGAGCACAAGAACATCGCGCTCATGATCATCGACGTCGATCACTTCAAGAATTACAACGACCGCTATGGTCACCCGGCCGGCGACGACTGCCTGCGCCGCGTCGGCCAGTGGCTCGGCGAGGCGATGCGGCGTCCGCAGGATTTCTGTGCGCGCATCGGCGGCGAGGAGTTCGCTGCGGTGTGGTTCGACGCCCAGATCGCCTCGGGTCCGGGACTGGCCGAGAAGGTGCGCGCCGGCATCAGCGAACTGGGCATTCCGCATGCGGCATCGCCGACCAGCGCGGTCGTCAGCGCTTCCAGCGGCCTTGTCCAGCTGGCCTGCCCGTCGCAGGAAGACGCGTCCACCGAGATCGCCACGGACATGATCCTGCGGGCGGACCGCGCCCTGTACCAGGCCAAGCGCAGCGGCCGGGACCGGCTCATCAACGCCGATGATCCGCGGATGGGCATGCCGATGACGCCGCCGATCTAGCTGGGCGCGATCATCCACAGCCCGGACGAAGACCGGGATGCATTTGCTGGCATCACGCCAAGACCCCGGAGCTCGTCGTGATAGGCAGGGGGTCTCAGCGGTACGTCAGCATCTTGGCCCGCTCTCCCTCGAAGTGCCCGTGCTCGTTGAGCGTCGCCAGGAAACGCCCGTTCTTCCCGCACACGATCTTGCTGATGCCGGCGTTCGCCAGGCGCCAGTTGAAGGGCGCGTAACGCGACAGGGGAAAGTCGAGCAGGACCTGCGCGATCGCAGCGATCACGCCGCCGGAGGTGAACACCAGCGCGGTCTGCGGTCCGGCCAGAGAGGCTTCGACCCGTTCGAGCGCGGCCAGGCAACGACCGCGGTAGCTCGACCAGGTCTCGCGGTACTCGCTGTCGTGGCTGCCGGACTGCCAGCGGTCCATGCCCTTCGAGAACAGGTCCTCGAAGGCACGCATGCGATCGGACGCGGCGGCGAGCGCAGCCCCCATCGCCTGTCGATCCATGAAGCGGTCGACGATGTCGACGTGGTCGTACTCGTCGAGGCCGGGATCCTCCGCCAAAGCAAGCCCTGCGAGTCCCATCGCGTCCAGGCAGGCGCGCGCTGTGTGCGACTGTCGCTTCATCTGTCCGCAGACCGCGGCGCTGACCGTCGCGATGCGCGGACGCAAGGCCTCGCCGACGACACGCGCCTGCTCGATCCCAAGAGGCGAGAGCTTGTCGTTGTCGGCCGAGCCGAAGCTCGCCTGTCCGTGTCGAACCAGGTAGATCGTGCTCATCGGCGCTGACAGCGTTTCACTTGTGTCCGCGCTTGGCCATCTCGATGCGTGCGATCACGCCGCGGTGGACCTCGTCCGGACCGTCGGCCAGGCGCAGCATGCGCGCCATCGCGAAGAATCCCGACAGCGCGAAATCGCGCGACACGCCGCCCGCCCCGTGGATCTGCATCGCCATGTCGACGACCTGCTGGAGCATCAGCGGCGCGGCGACCTTGATCGTGGAAATTTCGGTCATCGCCGCGAGCGCGCCGACCTTGTCCATCTTCCATGCCGCGTACAGCGTGAGCAGGCGACACTGGTCGATGGCGATGCGCGCATCGGCGATGCGCTCGCGGTTGCCCCCGAGGTTGATCAACGGCTTGCCGAATGCGACGCGCTTGGTGCCGCGGTCGATCGCCAGATCCAGCGACTGTTCGGCCGCACCGATGGCGCGCATGCAGTGATGGATGCGTCCCGGCCCGAGGCGGCCCTGCGCGATCTCGAAGCCCATGCCGGGGCCCTTGATGATCGCTGAGAGCGGCAGTCGCACGTTCGTGAAATGCACCTCGCCGTGGCCGTGCGGTTCGTCGTAGTCGCCGAGCACCGGCAGCATGCGCTGGATCTGGACGCCGGGCGTGTCGAGCGGCACCAGCACCATCGAGTGCTGGTGCTTGCGATCGCGGTTCGCATCCTCGGTCCGGCCCATGAAGATCGCGATCTTGCAGCGCGGATCACCGATGCCGCTGCTCCACCATTTCTTGCCGTTGAGGACGACCGTGTCACCCTCGACGATGGCGGTGGCTTGCATGTTGGTGGCGTCGCTCGAAGCGACGTCCGGTTCGGTCATGCAGAACACCGAGCGGATCCCGCCTTCGAGCAACGGCTTGAGCCAGCGCTGCTTCTGCTCGTCGGAGCCGTAGCGCCAGATCACTTCCATGTTGCCGGTGTCCGGCGCCGAGCAGTTGAAGATCTCGGGCGCCATCAAACTGCGGCCGGTTTCCTCGGCGACCTGCGCGTATTCGAGGATCGACAGGCCTGCGCCCCATTCGGCGTCCGGCAGGAACATGTTCCACAGGCCCTGCGCCTTGGCCTTGGCCTTCAGCTCTTCTACGCGCGGCGGAATCTTCCAGTCGAGCCAGTCGCCGCCGTGGCGGGCGTCGTGGATTTCGGCCCAGTGCTGTTTCTCCACCGGGAAGATGTGTTCCTTCATGAAGGCGCGGACGCGCTTCACGTAATCCTTGGCGCGCGGGCTCGGTTCGAAATCCACTGTCGTTCTCCTTGTTAGCGCGTCATCGTACGAGCGCCCGTACAATTAAAGAACTGATTGTTCTGCATCCATCACCATGAGCCGGATTCATGAGAGCCAGGTTCTGCGGCGCACCGACCTGAGCCTGCTGGCGGTGTTCGACGTCGTGTACCGCGAGCGCAACCTCACGCGGGCTGCGCAGTTGCTGGCCTTGTCGCAGTCCGCGGTGAGCCATTCCCTGGCTCGCCTGCGGGTGCGCATGGACGATCCGCTGTTCGTGCGCCAGGGACGCGGCGTGGTGCCGACGCCGCGCGCCGACCAACTGGCGCCTGGTGTGCAGCTTGCGCTGTCGCGGCTCGAGGAGGCCCTGCGGCCCGGCGCGGCATTCGAGCCGGCGCGTGACCTCCGCCGTGTGACGCTGGCAATGCCCGACGAACTCGAACCCATGGTGCTGCCCGCCCTGGCGCGGAAGCTGCGCGAGGCGGCGCCGCAGGCGCTGCTCTCAAGCGTTCGGCTGGACCGCTCGGTTCTTCGCACGGACTTGGCAGCGGGGCGCATCGACCTGTGCATCGACGTGGCGAGGCCCACCGAGGCGGATGTTGTGCATGAACCCTGGCGGCAACATCACCTTTGCGTGGTCTCGGCCAGGGCGCGGCGCCTGAGCGTCGCGTCGTACATGGCGGCCGATCACGTCACGGTATCGTCACGGCGAACGGGGCCGACGATGGAGGAGTTCCACCTCGGGCGCCTGGGACTGCAGCGGCGCGTGGCCCTGCGCTGCCAGAACTACGAGGCTGCGTGTCGGGTGGTGGCGGACACGGAGATGCTGCTGACGATGCCACGCGAGCAGGCACAGCTTCTGCGCCCCTCGCTGGGATTCAGGATCCTGGCGTTACCCATGGACCTTCCGCCCATCGATCTTCACCTGTACTGGCATCGACAGGCTCAGGGTCTTCCCGTGCAGCGCTGGCTGCGGGAGCGCCTGCTGGGCGATCTCAGTCGCTCGTGACCGCAGAAGGGACGGGCGCGCGCGAGGCGCGCGTCGTCGCCACGCGGGTGCTGCGGTTGAGCGCAGGCAGCGGGATCAGCACCGGGATGGCGCAGAGCACGAGGATGGCGATCACGCGGACGGCGGTGTCGACAAATGGGAACAGCATCGGATCGGGCATGTCGGCTCCTGAATCAGCACACATCAGGGCGGACGTCAGTGGCCGCGGGAAAGCGGATCGTCGGCGACCCGCGATATTTGAACGGCAATGTTCGTGCCGAAAAAAAGGCGGCGCGCGAGGAATTCCGTGGAATTCCGCTGCGCGCCGCATTCCATATCGCGTTGCCGCCCGCCTCAGGCGGGACGCCGGCCCAATCCCGGGTCAGGGCGCATCAAGTCGGTGCGAATCGACTTCCACGACGCCGTCGACATTGCGGGCGGTTTCCACGGCGCGGTAGACCATCGAGGCCGACTTGGCTTCGCCGATCAGCTGGACCACGCCGGCCTGTGTGCGCACTTCCAGGGGCTCACGCACCTGGAGACGCTTGTCCGCTGCGAGCGCAGCCTGGACGCTGGCGGTGATGGCTGCGTCATCGTGGTTCGCACTGGCCTCGCCGGCCATGCTCGGAACGGCGGCGAACAGCGACAGCGCCGCCAACGGTGCAACGAGAACGCTTTCGAACTTCTTCATGGGGCACTCCTGGGGTGTTGGAACGATCCGCTTTGCGGAAGGCCGGCTGCGTCGCCGGGGCCCGGCACTGCCGGACCGAGTGAGAAGCGCCATTGGTTCCCGACTCGTGCACTACTTTACGCCCGACAGCGCCAAATGGATTCTCGCGAGCCCTGTTGCAGTGCACCAGAAATAGAAAAGGCCCGCCAGCTCGGAAGCCGGCGGGCCAAGGGAGGCCCTCTAGGAGAGGGAGAGAAGCGGTTCGCAGCCTCTATTTCACGACGATGGTTCCGGTCATGGAGGGATGGATGCTGCATTCGTAGGTGTAGCTGCCGGCTGTCGAGAACGTTCGCGTGTAGGTCGCGCCTTTCTTCAGTCGCGAGCTGCCCGCGTCGGCGAACTTCACGAAGTGGTTCGAGCCGTCCTGGTTGGTCCACGTCACCGTGGTGCCCGCCGAGACCGTCAGCCTCGCCGGGGCGAACGCGAAGTTCTCGATCGTCACCGAGCTGCCCCCGCCTGCGGCGGCCGGCGCGGATTCCGGCGCAGTCGCATCCGCAGCGGGGGGCGGTGCAGCAGTTGAATCTGCCGGCACGGGCGGGGCCACCGACACGCCCCCGCTGGACTCGGTCACCTTGAGCTCGACGCGACGGTTCAGTTCGCGGCCTTCGTCGGTCTCGTTGGTGGCGACCGGCACCGATTCGCCGTAGCCCTTCGTGGTCATGCGCGAAGCGGCGATGCCCTTCTTGGCCAGGTAGTCCTTCACCGACTTCGAGCGCCGATCCGACAGCGCCGCGTTATAGGAGTCAGAGCCCTTGCCGTCGGTATGTCCGCCGAGCTCGACCTTGATGTCGGGACGCGATTCGAGCGCGGTGGCGACGCCGTCGAGAATGCCCTTGGCGTTGACCGTGAGCGTGGCCTTGTCGAAGTCGAAGTTCACGCCGCGCAGCACAATCACATCGCCCACGCCGCAACCTTCAAGGCTGATCGCCTGGCCAGGAAGCGGCGGAGCGCACTTGGGCGCGGGATCCGTCTCGTCGCCGTCGTCGGCCGACGCGCAGCCCTTGTCGTCGGGAAAGTCGATCTTGCCGTCGCCGTCGTTGTCCAGACCGTCGCTGCAGACGGGCGGGGGAGGCGGCGCGGCCGGCGTCACCACGGCCATCGGCGGCGGAGCCGGCGCCGGTTCCGGCTTCTTGCCGAAGGGAATGCGTACGCCGAGATTGAACAACGGCTCCTTGTACTCCTCTCCGTCGTCGGTGCGATTCGATTCGTGGTGATACAGCGCTTCGGCGCGAATGCCGAAGTAGTCGCTGATCGGAAAATCCCAGCCCAAGCCGGCGTTGAACAGCGTGGTGTCGCCGGCCATCACGTCGAGGTGGAGGTAGGGACCCGCGGGGCCCTTGAGAAACGCGTTGGCGCCGAAGCCGCCGCCCTTGATCTTGCCGCTGCCCTCGTCCTGGCCCTTGTACTTGAGGTAAGTGCCACGCAGTTCGAACTCCGCGCTCTGCGAGAGTCTGGCGCCGAACGCGAGCGTCCCGCCGATGCCGTCGTCCGAGTGCCGGTCGCTGTCGGACAGCACATAGGTTCCCATCGGGGCGATGTAGAAGCGGTTGTCGTCCTGCGCGAGCGCAACACCGGACCCAAATGTCGCGAGTACGGCCACGGACATCAGGCCAGGTCGAAATCCCGCGCGGATCCCAATTCCGAATTTGTTCATGAATTCCCTTTATGAGTTCTTGAGGAAAACCTTCGAAGCGGTTCGAAGCGCGGGACAAAAAAAATCCATCCGCCCCTGCGGGTGGATGGACGTCGATGTCCTGCGGGCCTGCAAGGCAGCCATGACTTGCAGGACCCTTCGCTCCAAAGCTGGCGAGCGGCGCGTGCCAGTGGCAGCAACACCCATGCCAATCGGAGCGCTGGATGGCTGGGGGTGCGATCGCACTGCGATGGACCCACGGCACTGAAACAGGGCGAGGACGCCGCCGCACACTCTTGACACCGATGAACCGCATGCGCGCTCGCGCGAGCACTAATCGGCGAATACGCGAATTGCGAAGCCCATCGAGTCGAACTCGTGTCTGAGGTTATTGGGAGCAGGCTCGCAACTTGGCACAGCGTTTGCTGCCATTGCTACGTGACTCCGCACAGGGAATCACGGCGGTAACCGATCCAGCAGTGTTGCCGGATCAGCCGGACACCAACGTCCACGTCTTTGGCTAAGCAACCAGCCAATGCGTGGGCGTTTTTTTTTGATTTTTTCGCGCGCTTGACAAGGGAGTCAGCGGATCTGCTCGCGGAAGGGTTTGGGGTGCTTTCTTTCTTTCTACTTCTAGAGATCTAAGACCAAGGAGTTGGGGCGATGAAACGTAACGAGCGAGCGGCACGAACCGGGAGTTTTCTCAAGGCATCGGCGATTCTTGCTGCCGGCCTGTTCAGTGGGAACGCCGCGGCGGGTTTCTACAACGACGGCAAGGTGCTGCTGACCGGTGGTGTGGCCACCATCGACGGCGGTGGCGGCGGCGGTATCACGCCCTGGGCCGTGATCAACGGTTACGGCACGCGCGACGGTATCAATGGAAGCCTGCACTACACGTTTGCCTATCTTCCGGACTACAGCCTCAACTCGTACGGCGCCTCGGTAGGCCTGTACGACCGGCTGGAACTCTCCTACACGCGCAGCACGCTTCCCACGGGCGGAACCTTCGACACCGTCGGTCTTCTGGCTGACATCCTGCCGGGTGCGGTCGGCGACACCGGTATCGAGCCTTTCAACACGACCATCGAGATGGACGTGTTCGGCGCGAAGCTTCGTGTCCTGGGTGACGCCGTCTACACCTCGGACAGCCTGATTCCGCAGGTCGCGATCGGTGGCTACTACAAGGACAACAAGAACAAGGATCTTCTGCGCACGCTCCAAGCCAACAAGTCGAAGGACTGGGAAGCTTATATCTGCGTAACCAAGGTCTACTTCCCGTTCAGCACGTTGGTCAACTTCACGGGTCGCTACACCGCGGCGAACCAGACCGGCCTGACCGGCTTCGGCTTCAAGGATCGCACCGCCGACGACACGGGGAAGGACACCAAGAAGGAGCTGCGCCTGGAAGTATCGATCGCGACGCTGGTGGCCAAGAACACGGCCTTCGGTGCCGAGTACGCGCAGCACGGCAAGGCGCTGGACAACGTCGGGGTCAACCTCAATGGCATCGGGACGAACGGTCTGCTGGCCGCTGTCAACGGAGTGCTCGGTCCGGTCACGGATGTCGCCGGCATCAGCACGCAGAACCTCACAAGCACGCTGACGCAGCATGAGGACGACTGGTACGACCTGTTCTTCGCTTACGCACCGAACAAGCGCATCTCGTTCGTCGTGGCCTACGCAATGCTCGGGAACATCACGCTCACGCCCGACCAGCACGGCTTCTACCTGTCCACGCACCTCACGTTCTGATCGGCGTTGCCAACGATCGACGTTCGCTCACGCCGCACCGCTGTCACTACTAGGAGAAACGTATGAACCGCAAGAGTGTCACCGCAACATTGCTGGCGGGTTGCCTGCTGTCGGGCGCCGCCATGCAGTCGGCCCTCGCCGGAGAAGAAAAGACCAGTCCGATGCCGGGCATCCCGTCCAAGACGCTCGAGTACTGGGGCGGAAAGGAAGGCGTGCACGAGTGGGCGATCGCGTTGTTCCACTACATCATGCTCGACACGCGCATCAACTATCTGTTCAAGGAATTCGGAAACCCCGAGCGGCAGATCTTCCTCAATACGCAGCTCGAGACGATGGTCCTCGGCGGTCCCAACGAGTACCAGGGCGCCAGCATGACCGCCGCCCACGCCGACCTGAACATCAACATGGAGCAGTTCAACGCCGTGGTGGAAGCGGCGTACAACGCCTGCGAGCGCATCAACCTGCATTACTGGACCTGCAACCAGGTTATCGCAGCACTGGCACCGTTCACCGACGATATCGTGACGCGCTGAGCGTCACGCGCTTCGAACACAAAGACGCCGGTGGAATCAGCGTGAACTCCAATGCTCCAGGGAACGCAGGGGTGCCCCATGCACTGCCGTGCCCCTGGAGCTGCGGAATGACGTGGCGCGCAGACAGCAATCGCCGCCCGATCCTCATCCAGCGCAAACAGGCCCAAACGAGAGAATCGAATCATGACGACGAGGACGAACGTGGTTGTAGCGAGACCCGATGCTGAGGTGGATGCCGGAACCCAGAACCATCTCGATCATTCCCGGAACATCGGCGCAGGTGCGCCGAGTCCAGTGCGGTCCCGGCGCTCGCTGCTGCGGGCCCTGCTGACCCTGCCGTTCGGTGCGTTCGCGGGCCGCGGCATGGCCGACGGCGGCATCGAACAGTTCTACAAATTCAATATCAAGCCCGAGGTCTTCCTGGGAGAAGTCTTCGGTGCGGAAGTCCCGCCGGCGGCGACGGTGGGCGTGAGCGGCAACCCGGCTTCGCTGATGCAGCCCTTGCCCGCACGCATGCGCTACTGGCGCGCCAACGGCAAGACGGTCTGGATCTTTGACGAGATCGGCAAGGTCGGTTATCTGCCGACGACCTGTGGCTTCGTGGTGCACGACGGCGCGATCGAGCGCGCCAAGGTGCTGGTGTACCGCGAGTCGCGCGGCGACCAGATCGGTCAACCCTCGTTTCTGCAACAGCTGGTGGGCGCCAAGGCCGCCGGCGGCGGCATCGACAAGCCGGTCGACAACATTTCCGGCTCCACGTACTCGGTGAAGCTGATGCAGCGCATGGCGCGCACCGCGCTGGCGCTGGATCAGATGGCGGCGTGAGTCCCATGGGCGACGCCAACCCTCTGCTGTCCCAGGACGGCGCCGCGCGTGAGGCCCCGGCGGCGAAGCCGGTGCCCCGGCAGTCGCCGCTGCCGGTCAAGCCGCGAAAGAACCTGACGATCTTCCTGCGCGAGTGGCACAAGCGCGCGGGTCTGTTCGCGTTCGTGTTCATGGGCTGGCTGGGCTTCAGCGGGGTGGTGATCAACGAGAGTTCCAGCTTCGGCTACGACACGGTGCCCATCTACTGGAGCCCGGTGATGTGGCTGTACGGACTAAAGGCAGAGCCGCCGGAGTCCGGGTTCACCGCGAGCGGGCACACGCTGGCCGTGACGCCCGAGGGCACGGTGCTCGATGCCAGGCCGGTGGTGCCGGCCGTGAAGGCGCCGATCGGACTGGTCGCGGGCGGAACCCATGAGGCGCCGCTGCTGTTCCTGGCCAACGCCGAGCACGTGGCCGTGGTCACGCTCGACGGCAAGCGTTACGACGAACTTCGCTCGCCGATTCTCCCCGTGAGCCAGATCCGTCGGATCGGCAAGGTCAAGGGCGTGGCGGAGAGCATCGCGGTGCAGGAGCTCGACGCTTTCCAGAGCGTGGATGGCGGGACCAACTGGAAACCGGTGGATCCGGCGACGGTGGACTGGTCCGTGGCAGGGGAGCTGCCGGCGTCCGAGCGCGAGAAGCTGATGCCGTTCTCGCGCCCGAGCGTGACGCTCGAGCACGTGCTGGTGGACGCGCACAGTGGCGCCATTTTCGGTCGCGCCGGCGTGTATGTGATCAACACCGTGGGTATCGCGGCGGTCTTTCTCGCGATCAGCGGCGTGTGGATGTGGTGGCGCACGAGCCGCAAGCGCAGGTCCTGAGCGGCTGGCAGGCGCGGCTTCTGCGAGATGGGGACGTTTTTATTCAGGGGTGATTTTCATTCTTCCAGGAGTCTGACGATGAACAGCTTCAAACTTAAAGCGGCATCGCCGTTTCTGATCGCAGTGGCCATGACGTTGACGGCGGGCGCCGTGATCGCGCAGGACAGTGAGACCACGTACGCAGGGGCGGACGACAAGACGCGCGTGAAGGTGCCCGCGGTCGACAAGAACGGCGATGGCTGCATCGACAAGACCGAAGTCACGCCGGGCAGCCAGCTTGAGAAGCGCTTCGCGACGCGTGATACGAACGGTGACGGCAAGCTCTGCAAGGACGAGTACTACACGCCCTGACGGATCCGATGCCGATGTCCCTGCGCGCCACGTCGGCCGCGCCCCGCAACGCCGCGGGTTCTGCGAAACCGTTTCGAGAACTCGCGATGAAGATGTGGCGTACGCGCCTGTCGCCCCTGGTGAAGCTCGGCTTCTTCGCCATGGGGACGCAGGTTTCGATCACGGTGTCGGCCGCCGGCCACCGTAGCCGGCGGGAAGAGGCGGTGGCGGCCATTGCCGAGATCGAACGTCTGATGCAGGACTTCGGCCGGCACTGGTGGGCCTGGGGCGACGGTGCGCTCGCGGACATCAATGCCCAGCTCGCGGCCGGGCGCGCCGCGGAGATCCCGCATTCGATGCGGGCGCTGTTCGGGCGCGCTTGGGCGGTACGCCAGGCCACGGGTGGTTTGTTCGAACCCAGGGTTGCATCGGTGGTGAAGCTCTGGGGTTTTCACGACATGGCCGGGGTGCGCAACGAGCCGCCGCCGACCGCGCAGGTCGAGGCCGCCATGCGCGCGTTGCGTGCGGCGCCGGGTTACGACCGGGGCGGTTCCTACGGGCCCGCACCTGGCGTGGGCTGGGACTTCGGCGGAATCGGTAAGGGATGGATCGTCGACATCTGCCTGGATCGCCTTCGCGCGCTCGGCTTCCCCGACGCAATCGTCGACGCGGGCGGCAACCTGGCGGTGCGCGGCGCACGCGGCGATCGGCCCTGGCGGATCGGCATCCGCAATCCGCGCGCACTGGGTGAAGAAGCGACGGGCGCCGACCTCGATCAACCGGCGCTGCTCGCCTCGATGGTGGCGCGGGACGAGGCCGTCAACACGCATGGCGATGACCAGCGTTTCTTCGAGCACCAGGGCCAGCGTTACTCGCACATCCTGGATCCGGCGATCGGCTGGCCGGCGCAAGGGCTGCGCGCGCTCACCGTCGTGCATGCGGACGGCACGCTCGCCGAGGCCGGCGGTGCGGCGCTGTTCGTCGCCGGTCGGGACGGCTGGCGACGGCTCGCGCGCAAGCTCGGACTCCACCAGGTTCTCGTGGTGACGTCCGAAGGCGAGGTGCAGGCGACGGCGGCGCTCGCGGCGCGCATCAAGCCCGAGGGCAGTGTCACGGTGAAGATCATCAACTGACCGCCATCGTGCGGCCCGCACGAAGTCCGGGATGTGCCTTGCTACCGGCCCATCCGGTCCAAGTTGGTCATCCCGGCCCTCGTCCGCGCTACGGTGCCTTCGGCGCGACTTCTGCCTTGGCCACCATCTCCGGGCGCTCCAGGTACATCACCTCGCGCGTACCGTCGAAGAACGCCACGTGCGCGAGGCGCCAGCCGTCGAGGTAGAGCTGCGCGAGCGTGGCGTCGAAGAGCCCGTTCTTCCACTCGCAGTTCACCTGGTCGGTGGGCGTGATCGCCGCCTTCTCCTTGGTGCCGCAGGCGAGGATGTCGACGCCCGCCGCGCTCGCCGGAACGGCGCTGGCGAGCAGGAGCAGGGTCAGTGACGCGGCGGCAATCGTGTGCATGGGGGTAGGCGTTCGTTCTTGTTTATGGGGAAGCGGGATCAAAAAAAATCGGCCGCGACAAGTCACCCGTCAGCGATTCCGTTGCAGACGCTCGGTGCGGTAAGCGCGACCCGTCTGGTAATACGTCGTGGTGCGAGCGAAACCCTCGGCGTCGATGGGCGCGGGCGCGGGATCCTGCAAGCCTGGCGGGCGGCCGAGGTCGGCGCGCTCCTCTTCCTTCCAGGGCGCGAGGAACAGACCGAGCGCGGCGTCTCGATCGCCCATGATGTTGGTGCCCACCGCGCCGGGCGCGGGATCCGCCGCGCGCGACACGGGTGAGGCGGCGGCGCAGAGCAGCATCGCTGTCGCGGTCAGTCGGCGCACCGCGGCGAGCCCGCTCACGGCATGCGCCCTTCGACGGACGCTGTGCGCACCGGCGAGGCCACCGGCTGCAGGCGCGTTTCGAGATCGCGGATCCAGGCCGCGACGAGCAGGTCGTCCTTGCCGGCCAGGCGCTGGTACTCGCGGTAGGAGGCCAGCGCGTCCTTGGGCTTATGCAGCGCCACGTCATACAGGATCGCGAGGTTGAGGTGCGCCTGCGCATAGTCGGGTCGTACCGAGATCGCCTTGCGGTAGGACTGCTCGGCGTGGACGAAGTCGCCGCCCTCGCGGTGCAGGGTGCCGAGCCAGTTGTGCGCGACCGCGTTGTCGGGATTGGCGTTCACGGCACGCGTCAGGCTCGCCACCGCGAGCTCATGCTGGTGCCCCTGCGCGTACAGGATGCCAAGGTCGGTCAGCGGCCCCGAGAAGCTTGGATAGTCGCGCGACAAGGCGATGAACGCGGCCTGCGCCTGGGGATACTGGTGTGCCTTCATCAGTCCCAGCGCCTCCTGGAAGCGCTGGTCGGGATCGCCCGTTGAAGCCGTGGAGGGGCTCGCGGGCGCCGCCGCGGTGGAGCTGCCGGTGCTGCTGCTGCGGATGGTCGGTTTGCCGCGCGGGCCCGGCGCGCTGCACGCCGCCAGGGCCAGGGTCAAGAGTCCCAACAGCGCCGTGCGCGCCGCCGTGCGTTCAGTGAAGTTCATCGTAGGTTGCCTCTCGTTTTTCCTGCTTGCCGTACTTGCCGGGTGAAAGTTCGCCGAGCGCGGTGACGCTGCGGCTGATCGCGTCGTTCCAGACACCGTTGCGCAGACGCGACAGGTTGATCTCGTGCGCCTTGATCGCCTTTTCTTCGAACGGGAACGCCTGTTCCTCGAGCAGCACGCCGTACTGCTCGAGCGCCTCGCCGGAAAGTTTTGCGGGTCGCTCCGATTGCATGAGGGCGCTGCCGAAGTCGGCGTACACCGCGGCCAGCTCGTAGGTCGCGGCACTCGTGATGTCGGCGTAGCCGAACGCGGCCGCGCGTTCTAGCGCGGCCACCGAGTTCTCGGTCGCAGCGCGGCGACGGGCGAGGCTCTTGTCGAGCGGCGCATCGATCTCCATCGAACGGGCCGTGGCCGCGTCCATCTTCCCGATGTCGAGGCTGGCCTGCGCGGCGAGGCGCTTGGACACGTCGCTGCGACCGCCGCCGGCCGCGCCGTCGGCGGCGACGATCTCGTCGAGCCAGTGACGCCGCGCGGCCGGGTCGTGCTGCAGGCTCATCGCCAACTCGGCCAGGCGCTGGCGCGCCTGCATGGCGGCGTCGAGCGGCTGCGGATACGTCGAGACGTAGTACATGAGTGCACGCCGGCTCTCGTCGGGCAGCTTGGACTCGTCGTAGAGCTGCGCCGAACTCCAGGCCGCGACACGACGCGTTTCGGGGGCCTCGCCGTCGCGCAGCGCGACGCGCGAGAGCACCTGCGCGGCCTTCGCCTGCTGACCGCTCTTCTGGTAGGCCAGGGCCAGCTTCTTGTCCACGTCCGGCAGCAGCTTGTGATCCGGATGCAGCGTGCGGAAGGTCTCGAGCGCCGCCGCGGCGCGGGGCCAGTCCTCGAGCGCGAACAGGGCAGAGGCGCCGTCGTAGTCGGCGGCGTTGCGGATCTCCGATTGCGGGGCCACCCTGGCGACGCGATCGAAGTGGCCCGCGGCCGCCCGCAGGTCGCCGGTGTCGCGTGCGGCCTCGGCCTGGCGATAGACGCTGGTGGCGAGCTGTTCGACCGCGAGCCTGCGCTTCTCTTCGCTGGCAGCGGGCAGCTGCACGAGCTGCTGGTAGGCCGTCTCGGCTTCCGCGTAGCGCTTCTGCGCGTAGCGCGCGTCGGCGACAACGCCCAGCGCGCCGCGGCGAAGTTCCGGGGTCGGGTTGCCCTGCAGCACGCGCTCCGCGGACGCCACCGCCGGATCGAGTTCGCCGAGCCCGTACTGGTCCTCGGCTGCGGCCATCAGAACCTGCGTGCGCTGCGGGTGAGCAGGGAAGGCGTCAGCAAGCTTGAGGCAGGCGGAGATCGACGCGCGCTGCGCCTCGACCTGCGCGGGGCCCGTGCTCTCGCGTGCCAGTCGCTGCCAGGCCTGCACCGCGGCGAGCGCGGCGACCGGTGCACGGGCCTGCGTGGGCGCGTCGTAGGCGGTGTGCTCGTATTGCTGCGCGGCCTCGCGCAGCTGGCCGCCTTCGAGCAGCGCGTCGGCATAGAGCATCTGCGTGGCTGGCGCGCCCGGGTCCTGCGGGAACAGGTCGACCGTCCGCTTGTACCACCTGGCGGCCGCGAGGTAGCCGGCACGGCGGGCCGCCACATCCGGGTTGGCCTGCGCGCCGGCCTGTTGGGTGCGGGCGATCTCGTCGAGATGCTTGCGCACCTCGCTCATCACGACCGGATCGACGGGCCGCGACTTCCAGTAGTCGGCGTCGGGCGCGTAGCGCGCGACATAGACCTCCTGCGCCTGCATCGCCTGTTCGGTCAGGCCACCACGGTGCAGCGCTTCGATGGCGCGCGTGGAGAACTCGGGTGCTCGCACGTGGTCGGGGTGGCGCTCGACGAGCGCGGCGAAGGTTCCCGCGGCGTCGGTGTAGCGCTGCTTCTCCAGCAGTGCCAAGCCCAGCGCCGCGTACATCATCGTCTCCATGCGCGCGGCCTGCGGATCGCGCGCGAAGTGATCGCTCATCGCCTTGCCGCCGCCGAGCGAGGCGAAGGAAAGGGCCGCGACGCGTAGCGATTCCTTGGCTCGCTCGGCCTTCTCTCGCTTCACCCCGGCCAGCGCAGAGTCGGGATCCTGCAGCGCGCCGGACGGAAGGTCGCGATCGAGGATCGCGAGAAAGACCGTTGCAGCCTCGTCGTAGGAGGACTGCTTGTACAGCGCCCAGCCGTACTTGTACTGCGCGAACTCGTAGTACGGCGCTTCAGGCCCCATCGCGAGCAGCGAGGCGTAGGCGGGCGCGGCCTCGTCGTAGCGCTCGCGCGCGAACAGCAGTTCGCCCGCACGGAAGTTGGCGTCGGCGGCGCGTGCCGACTGCGGGTAGTCATTGCCCAGCTGGCGCAGCGCGGCGATGGCCGGCTCGGGTTCGTCCACCATCTGGTGGGCGCGCGCGAGCTGGTAGAGCACGCGATCGTTGTTGGGGCTCGCCGGATAATCCGCGAGCACGCGGCGATAGCCTGCGATCGCGCGGCGCACGTCGCTCGCCGAGAACCCCTCGCCGGTGGCGCTGGCGGCGTCGGCGAGCTGAACGCGCAGGTCGGCTGCGCGGCGCAAGGACTCGGCGCGCGTTACGGCGTCCGGGTTCAGCGCGAGCAGGCGGTCGTACTGGTCGATCGCCATGCGCGCGTTGGCCTTGACCGGCTCGGAGTCCTCGACCTTGAGCACGCTCGGCGTGCGCACCTGCAGGAAGCCGTTCTCCGACAGGCCGTTGGTCTGCGCGATCGTCCCGACGGTGGGCGGTGTGTTGCCGGCCGCCTGTGCGGCGCAGCAGGCGAGCAAGGCGGCCAGCGCGAACAGGGAGCGGCGCTTCACGAGCGATCTCCGTTGGTCGACGAAGCGCGCTTGAGTTCGGTCTCCGGCGGCGGCGCGCTGTCGAAGTGCCGCGCCATTGCGAAGCGGGCCTCCACGAGGTAACGCTCGGTCTGCAGCTTGCGCGCGCCCAGCAGGTCCAGTGCGCGACGTTCGAACGCGGTTCGCGCGGCGCGCTCCGCGGCCTGGGCCCGCACCATCGCGGTTTCCACGGAGCTGGACAGGGCCTCGCCGGCGGGCACCGCCTCGAGGCGTTTTTCGCAGCGCGACAATTCGTCGTTGAGAAGCCGGGTCGCGCGGTACTGGTCCAGGGCTTCCACGAAGCCGTCGTCGGCGAGCAGATACTTGAGATACCCGGTGTCGTCGGCGTAAGGCAGGTCGGCCAGCCACACGCGCCAGCCGCTGCTCTCGTCATTCTGTCCAACCGCGACGGCGTTGGCGGCCTGGCCGCTGCCGACGTGTTCCATCGCCGCCTGCAGCATCGCGCGTGCGGTCTCGAGCTGCTTGGCCGCGCGCTCGTAGTAGACGTGGGCCTGGGTGACCGTGCCCAGTTGGTCGAGCGCCCAGGCCAGCGCGAGGGCGCCTTCCTGCGCGTCGATGTCCAGCGGATCGCGGCCGATGAGTTCGGTCCAGGGAACCAGCGCGCGCTCGAGCGCCTTGCGGCGATCCTTGTCGGGCGCCTTGTTGATCACCTGGCGTTCGATCGCCGTGATGAAGGCGGGGCGGCCGTCGAGGGCGGGCGAGGGCGTACGCGTTCCCTCGGTGGACGGGGTTTCGGGGACCAGGAACGCCCAGCCGAAACCGAGCAGCGCCGCGTTGCCGTTCGGGCCGGGGCTGCGCACGCGCGAGAAGGCCTCGAGCGCCGACTTGCCGTTGCCGGCGCGCAGGTACGCGTAGCCGAGCACCAGGTTGGCGCGATCGCGCACCGCCCAGTCGCCGGGTTCCTTGGTCTTCTGAGAACCGATCGCCTCGAGCGCGGCGAGGGTCTGGCCGTCGCCGTTGCCGACCGCGGCATTGAAGCTCGCAAGCGAGGCCGCCGGGATCAGCGTGCCGCCACTACGGCCGGACAGGCGCGCGAGACTCTCAGACAGCAGCGCGCCGCCGTCGTGCGTGTCTCCGCCGCGGGCCTGCAGCCGGCTGAGCAGTCGTGCGGTGGCATAGGGGCGGTCCGCGTCGAGCCAGAAGCGCGCGGCGCGCTGCCACAGCTCGCCACCCGCCGCGCCGTCGAGCTGGCGCGTGACCAGGCCGCTGCCGCCGAAGCGCTGCTGCGACATCGTGATCTCCATGACGGTCTGCCCCGCGGGCAGCGTGATGGGCTGGTCGACGCGCTCGACCGCGCGCGGATCGGTGGGTCCGGCGTCGACCGTGCGCGCGAACAACTCGAGGCGCAGGCGGTGCGCGCCGGGTTCCAGCGCCATCGTCAGCGCCGGGTGCACGCCGCCGAGGGCGATGGCGTTCCACTCGGCCTCGCCGTACTCGTAGATGGTGGGATCGCGCTCGTCGATCCGGATCGTGATCTTGCGCAGGCGAAGTTCGTTGCGCTGGCTGCCGACGAAGATGTCGAGTTCAGCGGCCGGCGCGTCCTGCCGCTCGAGCAGGCTGATTTGTGAATCAAGTGACAGGACCTGCATGGGCAGCAGGGCGTCCGCGGCGTTCGCGCGGCCCATGCAGAAGCCGAGCAGGAGGGCGGCGGCGCGCAGAGCGGAAGGGTGAAGACAGGACAGGCAACGCATGGAAAGTTGGTTCTTCATCGAACGGCCGTGGTGCGTGGCGGTTCGCGCGGCGGGGACGTGGAGTCCGTCGTCCCCGGCGTGCGGAATGCCGGGATGCGGACGACGATGGCCGCGGTGAAGGGATCGACGCTGATCCGCCATGGTCGAGGCAAGCGTCGTGCCACGCTCGTCGCGCCGACTCGTATGCGGCGCATGGGAAAAATGGGGAGGGGCACGATGCGCGCGTCGCACGCGTCGCATCAGCCCGCGATCACCGCGTTTGCGGCGTCGGCGAGCCAGCCGCGCGCGGTCAGGTAGGCGGCGGGATTCTCGGGGTCGAGGTGATCGCCGGAAATGAAACGTGATTCGATGGTCGAGCCATCCAGCCCGAGTTCGACCGCGCCACCGCCTTCGCGAACGGCGTCGTAGGCGGGTAGCGGGAAGTGCAGCGAGGCCGCGGCATCGGCGAATGCCGCGCCGTCACAGACCTGCGCGCTGAGCGCGGCCAGCGGCAGCGGTTTGGCCCACTGGCGCCAGCGCAACATCTGCAACGCGCACCACATCATCTGCGAGCGGCGCGGAAACGCGGTCAGGCCGTGCGCGAAGCGCGGCGGGCTGATCGCCTCCGGACCCTTGAACGCGGCCTCGATCCAGGCCTCCGGCACCGACAGCACGTGGCGCTTGAGCAGCAGGCCGGTCATCTCGCGCACGACGTCACGCGTGGCGAGGTCGCGCAGCGCCAGCATCACCGCCGCGATCAGGGCGCGATGCGTCTGCGGATGACTGGCCGCCCATTCCTGGGTGACGCCGAGCACCTTGTCGACATTGCCCTCCCAGATCGCGCTGGTGGGCGTCACGATCACGCCGAGGTTCCCGCGCACGGCGGCGGTATTCCAGGGCTCGCCCACGCAGAAGCCGTCTACCGCACCGCTTTCGAGCAGGCGCACCATTTGAGGAGGCGGCGCCACGCGAAACTCGATGGCTTCCGAATCCAGATCCACGCCACCGAGCGCGAGCCAGTCGCGCAGCAGATAGTGGTGCATCGAGAACGCGAACACGTGCGCCAGCCGCAGACGCCCGCCCGACTGCACGAAGCGCCCGACGGCGCGCGCGCTCTCCACCGGGTTCATGTCCGACGTGATGCCGAGGCGATGCGCGATGCTGCGCGACAGGGTGATCGCCGAGCCGCCGTGCGACAGGCAAAGCGCGGTGACGAGCGGAACGCCGACGCCGTCGGCGCCCAGCGATGCCGCGATCGGCATCGGCGACAGGCACTGCGCCGCATCCAGCGCGCCGTAGGCCAGGCGATCGCGCAGCGAGGCCCATGACACTTCGCGCACCAAGGTCACGCTCAGGCCCGCATCGTGAAAGTAGCCGCGATGCGCCGCCCACAGCAGGGGTGCGGAGTCCAGCAGCGGCATGTAGCCCACCGTCAGCTGGCCGGATTCCGGCCTGAAACGCGACGCGGGCTTCATGACTCGCCGGGCGTATCGAACAGTTCCGCTGCGGCCAGCATGGTGCGAGCCGCCTCGCCGATGGTGATGCGTCGCGCCATCGCGCTGCGCCTGAGCAGCGCGTAGGCCGCCCCCTCGTCGAGCTTGCGCAGCTTGGCCAGCATCGCCTTGGCGCGTTCGACGTCGCGGCGATCTGCGAGACGCGTGCGCATCTCCTCGAGTTCGTCACGCAGCTTCTGGTGCTCGCGGAAGCGCGCGATGGCGACGTCCAGGATGGGTTTCAGCCGCGGTTCGCTGAGGCCGTCGACGATGTAGGCGGTGACGCCCGCACGGACCGCATCGGCGATGGTGTCCGGATCCGAGTTGCGCGCGAAGAAGACGATCGGCCTCGGCACCTGCTGGGTTACGGCCGCGCAGTTGTCGAGCACGTCACGCGCCGGGTTGTCCATGTCGACCAGCACCACGTCCGGCTGAACGCGACGCACAGCCGCCAGCAGGTCTTCCGTGGACGACAGTCGTGCCACCACGTCGTTGCCCGTGGCCAGCAGCGCCTGAGTGACGAACGCGGCCCGCGCGTCGTCATCGTCCACCAGCATCACGCGCAGGCTCACGGCCTGTCTTCGTGCTGCCGGGCTCCGCGACTGGGTGTTGCCCCGCACCCTTTCATTGCAGATCGACATTGGTCATGTTTTCCCTCGATGGTCGGTCCCGCAGCTTTTTTCGCCGTCTCCTCCAGAAACAAAAAAGCGCCCACTGCTTTTTCCAAAGCAGAGGACGCTCGCTGTCCTGTGGACCCACCTGTGCTGCGAGCAACCCTCGCGGGTTCTCGCGGAGCGGGGCGGCGTTGCCCCACCTGATCCGCCCTTCCCGCAGCCAAACGCGTGCCATGTTGTAGGACAGTGCAGCGCGCCCCGGTGTGTTCCTGCCTGTGCCCCAAGCAGGGGCATGCTTATTGCCTTGAAAGGCGCAGGAACCACAACGAAAAGTACCCAGGCGCAGTGCGCGTAATTCTCGTGGACGATGACCGTGACCGGATGAGCCTGCTCGATACCGCCTTGAGCGCCGCCGGTCACGAAGTGGTGGGCCGGCTGCTCGATACCGACGACATCCTGGGCGCGGTGGACACCCTGCAGCCGGACATCGTGTTGCTCGATGTGGACAGCCCGACCCGCGACACGCTCGAGTCCCTCGGGCAGATCTCGCGTGATCGTCCGCGCCCGATCGTGCTGTTCGCGCAGAAGTCCGACTCCGAGACGATCCGCCGCGCCATGCGCGCCGGCGTGTCGGCCTATGTCGTGGATGGGATGAATCCAAACCGCCTGCAGCCCGTGATCGAGGTCGCGATCGCGCGCTTCCAGGAATTTCAGGGCATGCGTCGCGAGCTCGAGAACGCCAAGCTCAAGCTGGCGGACCGTCGCGATGTCGAAAAAGCAAAAGGCCTGCTCATGAAACGCAAGGGTGTGGACGAGAACGTGGCTTACGAGCTCCTGCGCAAGATGGCGATGGATCGCAACATCCGCCTCGGCGAGGTGGCGCGTTCGCTGATCGCCGCCGCGGAGCTGCTGTGATGAAGCCGGCGCAGGTGAAACGCTCGCGGCTGCGGGTCGGCATGCTGCCCCTGGCCGACGCCGTGCCGCTGCTGGTGGCGCGCGATCTCGGATTCTTCGCGCACCACGGCCTGGACGTGAAGCTGACGCTGGAAGCCTCGTGGGCCGCGGTGCGGGACAAGCTCGCCACCGGGCTGCTCGACGCCGCGCAACTGCTGGCGCCGATGCCGCTCGCCGCCAACCTGGGCGCCGACCGCCTCGGTGTGCCGATGGAGTCGGCCATCGTGCTGTCGCGTAACGGCAACAGCATCACGGTGTCGAACGAACTGTTCCTGGCGATGGATTCGCCGCCGCCAGACCCTGTCGCGAGCGGGCAGGCGTTGCGGCGCACGATCGAAGCCGATCGCCTCGCAGGTCGCCCGCGACGCGTGTTCGCCCACGTGTTCCCATTCTCGTCGCACCATTACCTGTTGCGCGACTGGCTCGCCACGGCCGGCATCGATCCGGATCGCGACGTACAACTGCGCGTGATCCCGCCGGCGCTGGTAGTCGAGCACCTTCGCGCCGGTCGGGTGGACGGCTATTGCGTCGGCGCGCCCTGGGGCATGGCGGCGGAGATGGAAGGGATAGGGCGGCGCCTGCTGCCGATGCACCGGCTGCGGGCGGGATGCGCCGAGAAGGTGCTGGGCACCACGCGCGACTGGGCCACGCTGAACCCGCACTCGCACCTGTCGCTGGTGGCGGCGCTGATCGAGGCCGGGCAGTGGCTCGACGAACCCGGCAACCGCGAACGGGCCGCGCAGATGATGATCGACGCGCGCCTGATCGAGGCGCCGAACGAATCCCTGATTCGCGCCCTTCTGGATACCGGTGAGGATCCCTACGGGCCGTCGTTCCTCTTCGGTGCGAATGGCGCCGGCACGCCCTGCCACGAGGACGCGCGCTGGTTCCTGTCGCAGATGCGTCGCTGGGAACAGGTCAGCGGCCCGATCGACGTGGACGCGGTCGTGGAGTCGAGCTATCGCCTGCGGCTGCACGGGCAGGCACGCGCCATCGCAAGTCCGCCCGCGGAGGTGCTGGCACGCTGATTGCGGTGCATTAGCTGCTGCAAATAGCGTCTCTTCGCTTCGTCCGGATCGCGAGATCCGGGCACGACCAAAGATGGTCGAGCGCGGACACAGCGGCAGCAACGAACGGGCAAAGACGCCATCCCCCAGCCGGAATCCGGTTGCCGGGATGGCGTCTTTTTTTGTGCCCGTCACTTATTTCATCGAGCCAAGGGAGCCTTGATTGTGACGAAGACGTGTGCAGTTGTTTCGAGTCAGCGACGCCTCGATTGGATGCAGTGCATCGGCACAGATGATCGCGGTACGGCGCATGCAGGAGGCGCGCGTGTCGTGGCCTCCTGCATCGCCCTCGCGGCGATGGCAATGGGAGTCTCGGTGACGGCAGTGGCCGCCGATCCGCTCTCCAATCTTCCGTTCAACATCGCAGGCGGCGCGCCGAACCTGGACCTGCGCCTGCGCTACGAGCACGTGAAGCTCGACGAACCGCTGGCCGCACCGATCACCGAAGACAGCGCGGATGCCTTCACCATTCGCGCCCGCCTGGGTTACACCACGGGCAAGTGGAACGAACTGGATTCTCAGCTCGAGTACGAAGGCCTGAGCGTCATCGGCAAGGACCACTTCAATTCGTTCGAGAACGGCGAGACGACCTACCCGGTGGTCGCCGACGCGAAGCTCGGTGAGGTGAACCAGGCCTGGATCCGCTACTCGGGCCTGCCCAAGACGCAGATCAAGTATGGGCGCCAGCGAATCCTGCTCGACAACCAGCGCTTCGTCGGCAATGTCGGCTGGCGCCAGACCGAGCAGACCTACGATGCCACGCTGCTGACGTCGGCGTTCATCCCGCGCACCACGTTCACCTATGCCTACCTGACCAACATCAACTCGTTCCGCTTCTTCGACTTCGACCCCACCGCTGCGGTGGCGCTCGATGACGACTTCGACGTGAAGGGGCACCTGGTGAACGCCTCGTTCGTCGTGGTCGACAAGAAGCTGGTGCTGACCGGCTACGACTACCTGCTCGACTTCGACGAACTGCCGGCGGGCGCCGCGGCGCGACTCTTCTCCGACACCCAGACGCTAGGGCTGCGCGCCGCCGGCGCCATCCCGGTGCGCGACTTCACGTTCTCCTATGCGCTCGAGTACGCCGACCAGCAGGACTACAAGGACGCGCCCAGCACGGTGGACGCCGACTACATGCTGGTCGAGGCCTCGCTCCTGTACGGCAAGGTCAAGGGCGCGCTCGGCTACGAAGTGCTGTCCGGGGACGGCGTCTACAGCTTCCAGACACCGCTGGCCACCGCGCATGCGTTCCAGGGTTGGGCCGACCAGTTCCTGATCACGCCGATGAACGGCCTGGTCCGTACCTACGTGTCGGTCAACGCCACGGTGGCCAAGGTCGGCATGACCGCGGTCTACCACGAGTTCAAGTCCGACGAGGGCAGCACGGACTACGGTTCCGAGGTGGACCTGCTGGTGAGCTATCCGCTGATCGAGAACCTCGTGATCAGCGCCAAGTACGCGGCGTACTCGGCGGAGGAGTTCCCGGCGGTTGCGGGCCAGGCCGTCGATACCGACAAGACCTGGGTGTACGCCGAATACAAGTTCTGAGACGGACGTGATCCGACCCGGCACGGCGTTGGCAACGCGATCCCGCGCGCAAGCCGCCATTCCAACTATTACGAAGACCGAATGAAGACCACGATCGAAACGACCGATGAAACCCTCGACCTGTCGCGCCGCGATTTCGTTCGCCGCTCCCTGGTGGCGGGCAGCGCCGCACTGTTCGGAGGCGTCGCGCCCACCTTCCTGACCCGCGCTTATGCCGCCGACTTCGGCAAGCCGGAGAAGACCGACCTCACGATCGGGTTCATCCCGCTCACCGACTGCGCCAGCGTGGTGATGGCGGGAGAACTGGGTCTGTTCAAGAAATACGGCCTGAACGTGACCGTCTCCAAGGAGGCAAGCTGGGCAGCGGTGCGCGACAAGCTCCTTCTGGGCCAGCTCGACGCCGCGCACGTGCTGTACGGCCTGGTCTACGGCGCACACCTGGGCGTCGGCTCGCAGAAGAAGGACATGGCGATCCTCATGGGTCTGAACCACAACGGCCAGGCGATCACGCTGTCGAAGAAGCTTGCCGACGCCGGTGTCCGCGATGGCGCCACGCTCAAGGCCGCGGTGGACAAGAAAGAGCGCGAATACACCTTCGCGCAGACGTTCCCCACCGGCACGCACGCGATGTGGCTGTACTACTGGCTCGCGTCCAACGGCATTGACCCGTTCAGGGACGTCAAGAACATCACCATCCCGCCTCCGCAGATGGTGGCGAACATGCGTGTGGGCAACATGGACGGCTTCTGCGTGGGCGAACCCTGGAACGCGCGCGCGATCTTCGACAAGGTCGGCTTCACCGTCGCCACCACGCAGGGCATCTGGAAGAACCATCCGGAAAAGGTGCTGGGCACGACCAAGGAGTTCGTCGACAAGTACCCGAACACGACGCGCGCGATGATGGCCGCGGTGATCGAGGCCTCACAGCACATCGACACGATGAGCAACCGCGCCGCCGTGAGCGACATCATCGGCGGCAAGAGCTACGTCAACGCACCCGCGCCGGTGATCCTCGGACGCATGCAGGGCAAGTACGAGGATGGCCTGGGCAAGACCTGGGACGACCCGGACTACATGAAGTTCTTCGACGGTGGCGAGGTGAACTTCCCCTACCTGTCACACGGCATCTGGTTCCTCACGCAGCAGCGTCGCTGGGGCCTGCTGAAGAACGACATCGATTACCTCGCCACCGCCAAGGCGGTGAACCAGGTCGAGCTCTACAGCGAGGTGGCGAAAACGCTGGGTGTCGCGGTGCCCGCGAGCGCGCTCAAGGCCGAGACCCTGTTCGACGGCGTGGTGTTCGATCCGAACAAGGCGGCGGAGTACGCCGCCGGTTTCAAGATCAAGGCCTGAGCGGGGACTCGCGATGATCGCGCCGATGAAATGTGACGAAACCAAGGACGGACCGGTGCGCGACCTGCGCGTGCCACCGCCAGCGAACGACGCGCCGTTGCGGACGCCGCCGCCATTGCGGCTACCGGACCCGGTGTCGCGGGCGGCACACCGGTTGCGCCGGCTGCTGCTCGCGATGCTGCCGCCGCTGGTGGGCATCGGTGCGTTCGTGCTGGTGTGGGCGCTGGTGTCGCGCTCGTCCAGCTACCTGCCTGGCCCCGGCAGCACGTTCACGTCGGCGGTCCAGCTCTTCTCCGACCCGTTCTACCGGCGTGGCCCGAACGACCAGGGCATCGGCTGGAACCTGCTCGCGTCGCTGTGGCGCGTGGCGCAGGGTTTCGGGCTGGCGGCATTGATCGGCATCCCGCTGGGCTTCGCGCTGGGGCGCTTCAGCATGCTGAACCGCGCGTTCCAGCCCATCGTCAGCCTGCTGCGTCCGGTGTCGCCGCTGGCTTGGCTCCCGATCGGGCTGGCCGTGTTTGAGGCGGCCAACCCGGCGGCGATCTTCACGATTTTCATCTGCGCGATCTGGCCGATGCTGCTGAACACGGCGCTGGGCGTGGCGAGCGTGCCGCAGGACTACCTGAACGTCGCGCGCGTGCTCCGACTGTCGGAATGGAAGGTGTTCACGCGCATCCTGCTGCCGGCTTCGATCCCCTACGTCCTGACCGGCGCGAAGCTCGCGCTGGGCGTCGCCTGGCTCGCCATCGTCGCCAGCGAGATGCTCACCGGCGGCGTCGGCATCGGCTTCTGGCTGTGGGACGAGTGGAACAACTTGAACATGGAACACATCCTGATCGCGATCATCGTGATCGGCGTGGTGGGCCTGCTGATCGAGAAGGGGATGACGCTGATCGCCAACCGCTTCGATTACCGGGCACGCTGACATGACAGCCTATCTCGAAATCGACAACGTATCGGTCGTGTTCAAGAGCCGCGGCGAGACCTTCGTCGCCGTGCGGGACGTCGACGTGAAGGTGGACAAGGGCGAGTTCGTCTCGATCATCGGGCACTCGGGCTGCGGCAAGTCGACCGTGCTCAACGTGGTGGCCGGGCTGGTGTCGCCGGCGCGCGGCGGGGCGGTGCTCGCCGGCCGCGAGATCGATGGTCCCAGTCCCGAACGGGCCGTCGTGTTCCAGAACCACTCGCTGCTGCCCTGGCTCACCGCCTACGGCAACGTGCACCTCGCGGTGGAACGCGTGTTCGGCGCCGCGGAAACGCGCGCGCAGCTCGCGGCGCGCACGCTTGCAGCGCTGGAACTCGTGGGCCTGACCGCTTCGAAGGACAAGCGCCCTGCAGAGATCTCCGGCGGCATGAAGCAGCGCGTCGGCATCGCGCGGGCGCTTGCGATGGAGCCAAAGGTCCTGCTCATGGACGAGCCCTTCGGCGCTCTCGACGCGCTGACGCGCGCAAACCTGCAGGACTCGCTGATGGAGATCCAGGCGAAGGTCGGCAGCACGGTGGTGATGATCACGCACGACGTCGACGAGGCGGTGCTGCTGTCCGACCGCGTGGTCATGATGACCAACGGACCCGCTGCGACGGTGGGCGAGATCCTGCCCGTCGACCTGCCGCGTCCGCGGCGAAGAATCGAGCTGGCTGACAACGTCCACTACAACCACCTGCGCGCATCGATCCTGCGTTTCCTGCACGAGCGGCAGGGGCAACCCAAGCCGGCCGCGGCCTGAGGGGCGGCTGCAGGCCTGGGTTGACGTCCGACGGGGAGGCCGGCGCGTCGGGCTGAAGCCCGACCTGCACGACGGTGCGAGCGCACCAGAGTTGTGCGGAAAGGACGGGATCCTGCTCCGCTTCGACGCATGCAACGGCGATTTCCCGCTGCGGGAAGTCGGCACGCTGTTTGCTCGAAACCCGGTACGTGGTTAACGGCGATCACGTGAAACAGTTCGCGGCCAATGGCGACCGCACCCACTTGCAGTTCCCCGGGAGCCGCTATGTCCGTTTCGCCAAGTGCATCGCTCGACAAGGCCACGCGTATCACGCTCGGAAGCCTTGCCACTCCGCAGATGCGCGCCTTCCACCTCAGCTGGATGGCCTTCTTCGTCTGCTTCTTCGCCTGGTTTGCCTGCGCTCCGCTGATGCCGGTCATCAAGGGCGTGTTCGGCCTGACCAAGGACCAGATCGCCAACATCAACATCGCAGCGGTCGCGGTCACGATCCTCGTGCGACTCGTCATCGGGCCGCTGTGCGATCGCTACGGACCGCGCAGGGCCTACACCGGACTGCTGCTGATCGGCGCCATCCCGGTCTTCGGCGTCGCCGCCTCGCAGAGCTATGAGAGCTTTCTGTTCTTCCGCCTGCTGATCGGTGCGATCGGCGCGAGCTTCGTGATCACGCAGTACCACACCAGCGTGATGTTCGCGCCCAACGTCGTGGGCACGGCCAACGCGACGGCGGCCGGTTGGGGCAACGCCGGTGGCGGCGCGACGCAGGCGATCATGCCCCTGCTGCTGGCCGCGATCTTGACCTGGGGCGCCGACGCGGCCTTCGGCTGGCGCATCGCGCTCCTGGTGCCCGGCGTGCTGATGGTCATCGTCGGAATCCTGTACTGGAAGTACACGCAGGACTGCCCGGCAGGAAACTTCGACACTCTGCGCGCCACCGGCCTGATGCCGGACACGGGCAAGAAGGTGGGCTGGGTCAGCTTCAAGAAGGCCTGCGCCAACTACCGCGTATGGCTGCTGTTCGTGACCTACGGCGCCTGCTTCGGGATCGAAATCTTCATTCACAATATCGCCGCCGTCTATTATGTGGACCACTTTGGCCTCTCGCTCAAGGCGGCCGGCATGGCAGCGGGCAGCTTCGGCCTGCTGGCACTGTTTGCGCGGGCACTCGGCGGCTGGCTGTCGGACCGCATGGCCAGCCGCGGCACCCTGAACAGCCGGGTCACGCTGTTGTTCATCATGATGATTGGCGAAGGCGTCGGCCTGCTGTGGTTCTCAAAAGCGGACAGCGTCGCCTTCGCCGTGATCGCGATGCTGGTCTTTGGCCTGTTCACCCACATGGCCTGCGGCGCCACCTACG
>JBKJPX010000002.1:0-15576 GCA_046594215.1 Panacagrimonas sp. | reverse complement strand
ATCGCGCTGCTGGTGCCGGGCGTGCTGATGCTGGTGATGGCTTTTTTTTACTGGCGCCATACGCAGGACTGCCCCGATGGAAATTATTCAGACCTGCGCGCGCGTGGCGTTGCGCTGGAGACCGGCAAGAAAACCGGCTGGGAAATTTTCAAACAGGCCAGCGCCAACTACCGTGTGTGGCTGCTGTTCGTGACCTACGGCGCCTGCTTCGGCGTGGAGATCTTCATCCACAACGTCGCGGCTAGCTATTACGTCGACAAGTTCGGGCTGACCCTGAAGGGGGCGGGCCTGGCGGCCGGCAGCTTCGGCCTGCTCGCGCTGTTCGCGCGCGCGCTCGGCGGCATCATTTCCGACCGCGTCGCCAAGACCAAGGGTCTGGACGGCCGCACGCTGCTCTTGTTCGTGCTCATCCTCGGCGAAGGACTGGGGCTGCTGTGGTTCTCGCAGATGGAGAGCGTGGCCCTGGCGATCGTCGCGATGATCGGCTTCGGCCTGTTCGTGCACATGGCCTGCGGTGCGACCTACGCGCTCGTGCCCTTCATCGATCGCCAGGCGCTCGGTGGCGTGGCCGGAATCATCGGCGCCGGCGGCAACGTGGGCGCGGTGGCGGCGGGCTTCCTGATGAAGGCCTCGGCTTCGCCGCAGCAATGCTTCCTGATTCTCGGCGGCTTCGTGACCGTGTCGGCGGCCTGCGCGATCGCGGTGCGTTTCTCGGCCGAGCACAAGACCAACGAGCAGGCGCTGTACGAAAAGGCGGTGGCGGAACGAACCGCCATGACGGCCTGAGGGCAGGCAACGCACGAACGTTGCGCCTACACACATAACGCATCACCTCTAGGAGCGGCAACGATGAAGCTGGTCGTCATCGGTAACGGCATGGTGGGCCACAAGCTGCTCGAGCAGCTGGCCGACCAGCCGGATCTGGACGTCACCGTCCTGTGCGAGGAGCCGCGGCCGGCGTACGACCGCGTCCACCTTTCTGAATTCTTCAGCGGGAAGACGGTCGAGGACCTGTCGCTGGTCGCGGCCGGATTCTTCGACCGTCCCGGACTGGACCTCAAGCTCAAGGCCAAGGCGGTGGGCATCGACCGCGCGGCGAAGCGGGTGAAGCTCGCGGACGGCGCGACGGTTCCCTACGACAAGGTCGTGCTCGCTACCGGGTCCTATCCCTTCGTGCCCCCGGTACCGGGACGGGAGCGCCCAGGCTGCCTCGTCTACCGCACGATCGAGGACCTCGAGGCGATGCGTGAGTGGGGCGCCAAGTCCAGGGTCGGCGTGGTCATCGGCGGCGGGCTGCTGGGACTGGAGTGCGCAAAGGCGCTCAAGGACATGGGCCTTGCCACGCACGTCGTCGAGTTCGCGCCGCGTCTGATGACGGTGCAGGTCGACGACATGGGCGGACGCCTGCTTCGGCGCAAGATCGAGGCGCTCGGCGTCACGGTTCACACGCAGAAGAACACGACCGAGATCGTCGATGGCGCCGGCATGGGCGTCGGTGGCCGGCATCGCATGGTGTTCGCGGACGGCAGCGTGCTGGAGACCGACATGATCGTGTTCTCCGCCGGCATCCGCCCGCGCGACGAGCTCGCGCGCGTTTCGGGCCTGAAGATGGGCGAGCGCGGCGGCATCGCCATCGACAACTACTGCCGCACCTCGGATCCGGATATCTACGCGATCGGCGAGTGCGCGCTTTGGGGCGGGAAGATCTTCGGCCTGGTCGCGCCGGGTTACGACATGGCGCGATTGGCGGCAACGCACATCGTCACCGGGAACTGCACGGAATTCCTGGGCGCCGACATGAGCACCAAGCTCAAGCTGCTCGGCGTGGATGTGGCGAGCATCGGCGACGCGCAGGGCGCCACGCCGGGTTCGCTCAACTATCTCTTCAGCGACGAGGTCGCCGGCCACTACAAGAAGCTCGTGGTCTCCGCCGACAACAAGAAGCTGCTCGGCGCGGTGCTGGTGGGCGAGGCCAACGACTACGGCTCGCTGCTGCAGCTGGCGCTGAACGGCATCCCGCTGCCCGCGCACCCGGCGGAACTGATCCTGCCGGCCCGCGAGGGCGGATCCAAGACCGGCATGGGCATGGACCTGCTGCCGGACGCGGCGATGATCTGCTCCTGCAACAACGTCACCAAGGGCTCACTGTGCGCCGCGATCGGCGAAGGAGCGACCACGATCGCCGCGTTGAAGAAGTGCACCAAGGCGGCCACGAGCTGCGGCGGCTGCGGTCCGCTGGTCAAGCAGGTGCTGGACGCCGAGTTGAAGAAGGCCGGCGTCACCGTGCTCAACCACCTGTGCGAGCACTTCGCGCACTCCCGCCAGGAGATATTCCACCTGGTCAAGGTGGGACAGCTCAAGACCTTCGACGCGGTGCTGCTGGCGCACGGCAAGGGTCGCGGCTGCGACATCTGCAAGCCAGCGATCGGCAGCATCCTCGCCAGCGCCTGGAACGAGCACGTGCTCAAGCCCAAGCACCAGAGCGTGCAGGACACCAACGACTACTACCTCGCCAACCTGCAGAAGGACGGCACGTACTCGGTGGTGCCGCGCATCCCGGGCGGCGAGATCACGCCCGAGAAGCTGATCGTCATCGGTCGCGTGGCCCAGCGCTTCGGTCTCTACACGAAGATCACGGGCGGCCAGCGCATCGACCTGTTCGGTGCGCGTGTGGAACAGCTTCCGCTGATCTGGAAGGACCTCGTTGACGCCGGCTTTGAATCCGGCCACGCCTATGGCAAGGCCCTGCGAACCGTGAAGTCCTGCGTCGGCAGCACCTGGTGCCGTTACGGCGTGCAGGACTCGGTGCACATGGCGATCTTCATCGAGGAGCGGTATCGCGGCCTGCGTTCGCCGCACAAGATCAAGATGGCGGTCTCGGGCTGCACGCGCGAGTGCGCCGAAGCGCAGGGCAAGGACGTGGGCGTCATCGCCACCGAGAAGGGCTGGAACCTGTACGTGGGCGGAAACGGGGGCATGAAGCCCCGCCACGCCGACCTGCTCGCCACCGACCTCGACGACAAGACCCTGGTCCAGTACATCGACCGCTTCCTGATGCTCTACATCCGCACGGGCGATCGCCTGCAGCGCACCTCGACGTGGATGGACAACATCGAGGGCGGCCTGGAGTACGTGAAGAAGGCGGTCTGCGAGGACTCCCTGGGCATCGCCGCCGAACTCGAGTCCGAGATGCAGAAGCTGGTCGACACCTACGAATGCGAATGGAAGAAGGCGATCAACACACCGGAGACGCTCAAGCGCTTCCGGCACTTCGTGAACTCCCAGGAACCGGACAAGAACATCCAGTTCGTGGACGAGCGGGGACAGATCCGGCCGCTGAGCAAGCTGGAAAAGAATCCGCAGAAGAACCCGGAGATCGTGTCGTGACCATCGCGCCTCGCTGGACCTACGTCTGCCGCGTGACGGACATCGTCCCGAACGCCGGTGTCTGCGCCAAGGTCGGTGCGAACCAGGTCGCAGTGTTCCGCCTGGTGTCGCCTGCCGGTGAAGACGAGGGTGTGTACGCGCTCGACAACTTCGAGCCACGCTCCGGCGCCAACGTGCTGTCGCGCGGCATCGTCGGCGACGTGTCGGGCGAGATCGTGGTTGCGTCTCCGGTCTACAAGAATCACTTCAGCCTCAAGTCCGGCCGTTGCCTGGAAGACGAAAGCTGGTCGGTGCGTCCCTACGACGTCCGCGTCTCGGAGGAGGGGCTGATTCTCGTTCGAGAGCCATGAGCGCAATCCGCCCGCGACTGGTCGTCGTCGGCAATGGCATGGCCGGGATGCGCACGGTCGAGGAGGTGTTGAAACTCGATCCACAGCGCTTCGAGATCACGGTGTTCGGATCCGAACCGCACGGCAACTACAACCGCATCCTGCTGTCGCCGGTACTGTCAGGCGAGAAGAAACTCGCCGACATCATGCTCAACACGCGCGAGTGGTACGCGCAGAACGGAATCACGCTGCACGCGGGCGATCCGGTCCTGGCGATCGATCGCACGCGCCGCGTCGTCAGGTCGAGGAGCGGGCTCGAGGTGGGATACGACCGCCTGCTGCTCGCCACCGGCTCCAAGCCCTTCGTGATCCCGGTGCCGGGTCATCAGCTGCCCGGTGTCATCTCGTTCCGCGACATCCAGGACGTGGAAAACATGCTGGCCGCTGCGCGCGACTACCGGCGCGCGGTCGTGATCGGCGGCGGCCTGCTGGGCCTCGAGGCGGCCAACGGCCTGCTGCGCCGGGGCATGGAGGTCACCGTCGTCCACGTGATGGACACGCTTATGGAGCGACAGCTCGACAAGCCGGCGGCCCGGCTGCTTCGTAGCGCGCTCGAGCAGCGCGGCATGCGTTTCCTGCTGCAGTCCAATACCGAGTCCATCCTCGGCGAGTCGCGCGTGACCGGCATCCGGTTCAAGGACGGAACGCAGGTAGACACCGACCTGGTCGTGATGGCCGTGGGTGTGCGGCCCAACTTCGAGATTGCGAAGAGCGCCGGCCTGCACTGCGAGCGCGCGATAGTCGTCGACGACACCTTGCAGAGCTTTTCGGATCCGCGCGTGTATGCGGTCGGTGAATGCATCCAGCACCGCAAGGCGGTGTACGGCCTCGTGGCGCCGCTGTGGGAACAGGCCAAGGTCTGCGCGGCCCACCTTGCGGGCCTAGGGCACCAGCGCTACCCGGGCTCGGTCACCTCGACCAAGCTCAAGGTCACCGGCATCGACCTGTTCTCGGCCGGCGACTTCGTGGGCGACGCGGACAGCGAGGACCTGCTGTTCCGGGACCCGCGTCGCGGTGTCTACAAGCGCCTCGTGCTCAAGGACTCGCGGGTGATCGGCGCGGTGCTCTACGGCGAGGTCAAGGACGGGCCCTGGTATTTCGACCTGATGCAGAAGCGCGTCGACGTCACGCGCTTCCGCTCACGCCTGTTGTTCGGTCGCGCGTACTGCGAGCCGGCCGCGAACGCGGAGCAGGCTGCGTGACCATCTCTGGAAGTTGCCGGTTGCTTCGGCTGGACGGCGCCTGATGGACGGTACGACGTCCGGCGCTGCCCGGGTCAAGACAATCTGCCCGTATTGCGGCACTGGGTGCGGCGTCGACGTGCGTGTCGGCGACGGGAGCGTCGAGGTCATCGGCGACGCGACGCACCCCACCAACGCAGGCCGTCTGTGCGTGAAGGGATCGGCGCTGGGCGAGACGGTGGGACCGCAGGGCCGGCTGCTGTATCCGGCGATCCGTGACGGGAGCGGTGCCAAGCAGGCGATGCGGCGTGTGTCCTGGGATGCAGCGCTCGAACATGTGGCCGACCGTTTCGGCGACATCATCCGCGAGCACGGGCCCGATGCCGTGGCCTGGTACGTGTCGGGCCAGTTGCTGACCGAGGACTACTACGTCGCCAACAAGCTCGCAAAGGGCTTCGCGGGCACCGCCAATATCGACACCAACTCCCGGCTCTGCATGTCGTCCGCGGTCGCCGGGCACAAGCGTGCGTTCGGCGAGGACATCGTGCCGGTGTCGTACGACGACCTCGAACTCGCCGACCTGGTTGTTCTCGTCGGTTCGAACACCGCGTGGTGTCACCCGATCCTTTTCCAGCGCATCGTGAAGGAAAAAGAACGCCGCCCCGAGATGAAGCTGGTCGTCATCGATCCGCGTCGCACGGCGACCACCGAGATGGCGGACCTGCACCTGCCGCTCAGGCCCGGCACGGACGTCTGGCTGTTCAATGGCCTGTTGTCCTTCCTGCACCAGCACGGCGTGGTCGATACCGCCTTCGTCGAGAACCACACGACGGGTCTGGCGCGCGCGATGGCCATTGCCGACAACACCGCGGGCGACCTTCGTTCCGTGGCCGCGCAGTGCAAGCTCCAGGAAAGCGCGCTGGCCGAGTTCTACCGGCTGTTCGCGCGCACCGACAGGGTCGTTACCGCCTTCTCGATGGGCGTGAACCAGTCGAGTTCAGGTACCGACAAGGTCAACGCGATCATCAACTGTCACCTGTTGAGCGGTCGCATCGGAAAGCCGGGCGCCGGCCCCTTCTCCATCACCGGGCAGCCCAACGCGATGGGTGGTCGCGAGGTTGGCGGCCTGTCGAACATGCTCGCCGCACACCTGGACATCGAGAACGCCGAGCACCGTGACCTCGTGCGCGGGTTCTGGTGCAGCCCGACCATTGCCGACAAGCCGGGCCTGAAGGCCGTGGACCTGTTCGACGCGATCGACGAGGGACGCATCAAGGCGGTCTGGATCATGGCCACAAACCCCGTGGTCAGCATGCCGGACGCCGACAAGATCAAGCGCGCACTGTCGCGTTGCGAGCTGGTGGTGGTGTCCGACGTGATGGCGCAGACCGACACGACGGCCTTCGCGCACGTGCTGCTGCCGGCACAGGGCTGGGGCGAGAAGAGCGGTACCGTCACCAACTCCGAGCGCTGCATATCTCGCCTGCGGGCCTTCCTGCCGCCGATGGGCGAGGCGCGGCCGGACTGGTGGGCGCTGGCGGAAGTCGCAAAGCGATGGGGCTACGCGGAGCACTTCAGCTACGCCGGGGTGCACGAGGTGTTCGACGAGCACTGCCGTTTGACGGCGGCGGGGAATTCTTTCGGCATCGGGGACCCGGGTCTCGGAACCCAATCTCCCGCAGCGCGAGAGGTCCTTGATCCACACGCCATCGACGCCGTTCGTTATCTCAATCTCGTCGGACTCGTCGGACTCAGTCCCTCGGAGTTCGATGCCTTGACCCCGGTCCGCTGGCCCGTGCTGAGAAAACCAGGTGCGTCGCTCCCCGGGCCCCTGCCGCCGGATCCCGAGTCCCGACCTTTCAGCGACGGTCGCTTTTTCACCCCCGACCGGCGCGCCCGCTTCGTTGCGACGGCGCCGCACATGCCGGCGAACCTGCTCGACCAGGACTACCCGCTGGTTCTGAACACGGGTCGCGTGCGCGATCACTGGCACACGATGACACGCACCGGCTTGTCCCAGCGCCTGGCCTCGCACGTGGCGGAGCCTTTCGTGGATCTGCATCCGCAGGACGCGTTGCTTTGCGGCGTCCGCGAGGACCAGCTCGCACGCGTCAGCTCGCTATGGGGCAGCTGCGTGGCGCGCGTGCGCCTATCGGGCGAAATGCCGCGCAAGAGCGTGTTCGTGCCGATTCACTGGAACGCGCAGTTTTCGTCGGACGGTCGCGTCGGTTCGCTGGTCAACCCGGTCGTGGACCCGGTGTCGGGCGAGCCGGAATTCAAACATACGCCGGTGCGCGTCGAGCCCTTCACGGTGTCCTGGCATGGCTTCGCGCTGAGCCGAAGCGAGCTTTCGATGACGGACGCCGCGTGGTGGACGCGCATCACGGGCGAAAGCTTCACGCGTTACGAGATGGCGGGCCGAAAGCAGGAAGGCGAGTGGGCGCAGCGCGCGCGCGCCGTCCTGGGCGTGACCGATGCGGAAGCCGACTGGCTCGAGTACGAGGATCGCAGCGCCGGCGTGTACCGCGGTGCACTCGTCGTGGACGATCGCATTGCCGCCTGCCTGTTCGTGTCGCCGCGACCCGACCTGCCGTCGCGTGCCTGGCTGTCGGGCCTGTTCGCCAAGCAGCGCCTGGACGACGTGGATCGCATGGGCCTGCTCGTCGGCGAGCCCTTCGAACGCGGTGAGGACACCGGCGCCACGGTGTGTTCCTGCTTCGGCATCGGGCGCAAGACCATCGAGCGTGCCGTCCGATCGGGTTGCCACACGCCCAGGGCTCTGGGCGACAGGCTCAAGTGCGGCACCAACTGCGGGTCCTGCGTACCCGAGCTCAAGTCGATCATCGCCCAGGCGCTCGTCCCGGGCTGAAGAATCTCGGCAAGGTCCGCACCGTCGCGTCGGTCGGGCCGGTGGTAGATTCCCGGCGTCGGGTCAGCCCAGATGCCGTACCCGATTCCCACCCCTGGTGCGGACACCATGAATCCGTACAGCGGTCACATCCTGCTGATCGACGAGCCTTTCCGGTGCCTCCGTGCAGCCCGGTTGCAGGGCTGGACGTGCGCGTGACGCTCGCCGGGGGCGCAGCCGGGCCGGGCGGCGTAAGTGAACTTCACCCGAAGGGCGAACGATGAACGCTTCCTCTTCCGCACCCGGTGATCGTCGCCCCTCGGCCGGCATCCTCGCCGGCGGGGCTGGCTCGCGTTTCGGCGGCATGGACAAGGGCTGGATCGAGCTGCGCGGCAGGCCGCTGATCGAATGGACGATCGAGGCGGTGCGGCCCCAGGCGACCGAGGTCCTGGTTTCGGCCAATCGGAATCTCGAGCGCTACCGGGCGCTCGGCGTGACCGTACTCGGCGACGCAGGCCGGGCCGAGGGCGACGGGGGTTCCTACGACGGCCCGCTCGCGGGCCTCGTCAGGCTCCTCGGGGCGGCGGGCCACGAATGGCTGCTGTGCCTGCCCTGCGACGCGGTACGGATTCCCGCCGACCTCGGGCGCCAGTTCGCGCTCGCCATCGAGGCGTCCGCGGCTGACATCGCCGTGCTCGCGGACGCGGACGGCCTGCATCCGACCTTCTGCCTGGTGCGCACCTCGCTGGCGGCCGACGCCCGGCGCTGCTTCGAGGAAGGCGAGCGTGGTCTGAAACGCTGGTTTTCCCGGCACCGGCTCGAGCGCGTCGAGGGCGCAACGCCGGTCAATATCAATACTCCCGAGGCCCTGCGCGCGTTAGAGTTGCGGCTGTGAATCAGCCTCTCGTCCATCCTCCGGAATTCGGCACGCTGCGCGACGCGCGCGGACGCCACAAGCGCAAGCTCCGGGTGTCCCTGACGGACCGCTGCAACCTGCAGTGCCTGTACTGCATGCCGGAGCACCCGAAGTGGCTGCCGCGCGAGCAGATCCTGCGTCGCGAGGAGCTCGTGCGGCTGGTGCGCCTGTTCGTCACCGAGCTCGGCATCCGCGAGATCCGGCTCACCGGCGGCGAGCCCCTGCTGCGCCGCGACGTCGTCGAGATCGTCTCCGAGCTCAATGAACTGCGGGCGCTCGGACTGGAGCGCATCGCGATGACGAGCAACGCCCTGCGCCTGGCGCCGCTGGCGCGCGCGTTGAAGGACGCCGGGCTCGACGATCTCAACATCAGCATCGACGGCATCACGCCCGAGCGCTTCCACGCGATGACGCGCGGGCAGGTGGCGCCCGTGCTCGAGGGCATCGCCGCGGCGCGGGAGGCCGGAATCGCCGTGAAGCTCAACAGCGTCGTGATCCGCGGCTACAACGAGGACCAGGTGCTGCCCCTCGTGCGCTGGGCCTATGCAGAGAAGCTGTCGCTGCGCTTCATCGAGTTCATGCCGCTGGACGGGCGCGGGTTCTGGACGCGCGAAAAGGTGGTCACCGAGAACGACGTCCTGGCGATGCTGGCTTCCGAGTTCTCGGTGCAGCGCCTGCCGCGTACGCCCGAGCCCGCGGAGTATTTCCTGCTGGGGCCAAGGGAAAGCCGGACCCCGGGTGCGTTCCGCCTCGGCGTGATCCCCACCATCTCGCGGCCCTTCTGCTCGACCTGCGACCGCGTGCGCCTTTCCGCGACCGGCGAGATCTATTCCTGCCTGTTCTCCGAGAAGGGCCGGGATCTCAAGTCCATGCTCCGAGGAAGCGCCAGTGACGCCGACCTCGTCCACGAGGTGCGGGAACACGTCTGGCACAAGGAAGCGGGCTATGCCGCGCGGCCGCAGGGCTACGTCGAGCGCACCGTCACCATGCATCGGCTGGGCGGATAAGGACGACCACGGCATGCGCATCGAAGTGAGTTTCTGGGGCGTGCTGCGCCGCCTCGCGGGCGGGGATCGCCGCGTGCTGGAAGTGGGCGAGGGCGCCAGCATCGAAACCCTGGTGTCGGCGCTCGGTGGCCCGGGACTTTCCGGCGAACTCGAGCGCTGTGCCTTCGCCATCGGCACCACGCTGGTGCCCCGTGGTCATGTGCTGAGCGACGGCGACGAGGTTGCCGTGCTGCCGCCCGTGAGCGGCGGCTGAGGGCAGGACTAAGGATATGGGTACACAGGCACCCGATCTCCAGGCTTCGCGGGTTCAATCGAACCCGCTCTCTCTGGACCTGTTGCTCGGCGACACCGAGCGTGCCGACTGCGGGGCGCTTGCGATCTTCGCCGGCACCGTGCGCGACCACCACGAGGGCCGCGCGGTGACCGGACTCGAATACACCTCGCACGTCCCGTTGGCCGAACGCATCATCGAGGAGATCGAGGCCGAGACGCGCCAGCGCTTCGGCGTGCCGGTGTGCCGCATCCAGCACCGCATCGGCCGGCTGGGCATCGGCGATACCGCGATCATCGCAGTGGTCCGTTCCGCGCATCGGGCCGAGGCCTTCGCCGCGCTGCGCCACGCGGTCGACGCGACCAAGGCGCGCGCGCCGATCTGGAAGGAGGAGTTCTACCCCGACGGTTCGAGCGAGTTCGTGCAGGGCTGCTGCATCGCACCGGACGCGGAGTCCAAGAATTAGATGCGCGACATCAGTCTCAAGCCGACGACCCTGCGCACCGCGCGCGCCGCCGGCTTCGTCAAGCTCCCGCCCGAGGCGCTGGCCCGTGTCGTGGAGGGCAGCGTGCAGAAGGGCGACGTGCGCGAGGCCGCGCGCATCGCAGGCCTCATGGCCGTCAAGCGTACGCCCGACCTGCTGCCGCACTGCCATCCGATAGGTGTGCTGCGTGCCGAGGTGAAGGCCACCGTCGTCGACGATGGCATCGAGATCGAGGCGGAGGTCGAGACCGTGTCCGCCACAGGCGTGGAGATGGAGGCACTGACGGCTGTGTCGGTCGCCGCTCTCACGGTGTACGACATGCTCAAGGCGCATGCTAGCGCCGAGCAGATGAAGATCGGCAACATCCGCTTGGTGCAGAAGAAGGGTGGCAAGTCGCAATACGCGCGCAAGGCGCGCGGCATGAAGGCCGCGGTGCTGGTGATGTCCGACACCGTGGCCGCCGGAAAGAAACCGGACACAGCGGGCGCTTCGGTGCGCGACCGCCTCGCCGACGCCGGCTTCGAGATCGTCGCGTTCGAGGTGATGCCGGACGATCGCGCGCAGATCGAGGCGCGCCTGCGCTACTTCGTCGCCCAGAAGTGCGACTGCGTCATCACGGTCGGCGGCACCGGCCTGGGCCCCAAGGATTTCACGGTCGATGTGGTCGAGCCACTGCTCACCACGCCACTGCCCGGCTTCATGGAGGCGGCGCGCAGCTTCGGCCAATCGCGTACGCCGTACGCGATGCTCTCTCGCGGTGTCGCGGGCCTCGTCGGCAACACCTTCGTCGCGACCTTCCCGGGTTCGCGACGCGGGGCGGAGGAGACGCTCGCGGCCGTGCTGCCGGGCCTGATCCACCTGCTCGACATCTGCCGCACCCAGAGGCCGCACGAGGGCGGTTACGAATGAGCCACCTCAGCGTCGAGGCGGCGTTCGCGAAGCTGGACGAATCGATACGGCCGCTGCCTACCGTGCGCATGCCGCTGGGCAGGGCGCTCAATCGCGTCACGGCCGAGGCGCTAGCCGCGCAGTGCGACCTGCCCCCGTTCGACCAGAGCGCGATGGACGGCTACGCGCTGCGCGTCTCCGACGCGGTGCAGTGGCCGGTGCGCCTTCCGTTGTCGGCCACCGTCGCGGCCGGGCCGCACGACGCGTTGCCGGTGCTGCCGGCCGGGCATGCCTGCCGCATCTATACCGGCGGCCTGATTCCGCAGGGCGCGGACGCCGTCGTACGCCAGGAATGGACCGTGCGCGAGGGCGAGGCGGTCGTCATCCAGCGGGCGACGCCACCGGGACAGGACATCCGCCGGCAGGGCGAAGAACTGCGGCGCGGCGCCGGACTGATCGAAGCCGGGCGCCGGCTCAACGCCGGTCACATCGCGATGCTGTCGATGGCGGGAGTGGCCGAGGCCAGCGTGCGCCGCGCGCCGCGCATCCGCGTGCTCGTCAGCGGCGACGAGGTCGTCGATGCGGGGCGCAGCCTGCGGCCCGGGGAGGTCTACAACGCCAACGGGCCGCTGATCCTGGCGTGGCTTTCGCAGGCCGGTTATGCCGATGTCGCAGTCGAGCAGGTCGCAGACAGCGAAGAGGCCGTGCGTGCGGCGCTCCAATCGGCGTTTGATAAGTCGGACCTGGTGCTGACGACCGGCGGCGTGTCGGTCGGCGACAAGGACCTGATCGCGCCCGAGGCGGAGAAGCTCGGCGCCGTGCGCGTGCTATGGAAGGTGGCGCAGAAACCCGGCAAACCGCTGTACGTGGCGCGCCACGGGGAGGCGCTGCTCATGGGCCTGCCGGGAAATCCCGCATCGGTTCTCGTGAACCTCGCCACCTTCGTGCGTCGCGCGCTCGACCGGCTCGAAGGGGTGGAGACGCCGGGACCGCGGCTGCTGACCGGCGTGCTCGTCACTGGCATCAAGGCCGATGCGGAACGTGAATCCTGGGTGCGCGTACGTATCGAGGTGGACGCGCGGGGCATGACGCGCGTGCTGCCGCAGACCCACCAGGCCTCGCACATGCTGAGCAACCTGACGGTTGCGGATGCGCTGGCCTGGGTCGCGGCGAGTCCCACGCCTCTCCCGGCGGGCCACACGGTCCGATGGCTGAACCTGGGCCTGTAGTCGCGAAGCACGGGCGGGGTTTCGCCCTCGTCGCGGCAGCGGTCGCGTTGCTCGACGGGCTGGGCAAGATCTGGAGCCTGCCCAACACGTTCATCGGTCTGGCGCTCGGCTATGCGGGCCTCGCATTCGGAGGCCGGGTGGGTTTCGGTCACAACGCGGTCGAGTTTCGCGACAGCCCGCTCATGGATCTCTTCAGTCCCCGGGGTGCGATCACGCTGGGCAACGTGATCCTCTACGGGCGCCACGCGTACGGGCTCGCGGACCATGAGCGCGTGCACACCCTGCAGGGACAGTTCGCGGGGCCTGCTTACCTTCCGCTCAACGCGATCGGGATGACCCTGTCGCTGCTGAGCTGGCCCCTGCGGTCGCTCCGAAGGCCCGGCTGCGGGCCGTTCCATGGGCGGCTGAATTTCATGGAAGGCTGGCCGACGAGGGCCTGCCTCTACTGTGACGCTACAGGTCGACGGGCAATTCGAGATACTCGCGATAGATGAAATCGCGATGCTGCATCAGCACCTTCGACGTGGCCTTCTCCAGCAGCGGGTCGGTATTCGTGTACACGTCGCGAAACATGTCCGGCATCGGGCACTGGTCGTTCGGCAAGGGCGCCAGCATGGCCGCGATGCAGGCCCAGTAGATGTCGAGCGCGCTGAGCGCGTCGCCGATGAAGTAGCGACTGCCCCGCGCGTGCTGGCTTTCGAGCCGCTGAGTGAGACGGTCGAGAATCTCGGCGCAGCGAGGCGGCGCCGCGGCCGCGGCCTCCGGCCCGTACCAGTATTTTTTTCCCAGCGCGCTGTAGACGGCGCGCGTCTTCTCGTCGCGATCCGGCCGCGTGAAGTCGCGCACCATGATGTGCCGCCGGTTCCAGGTGAAGCCGTTCTCACCCATCAGTTCGTTGGCGAGGCCGAACATCAGCAGGCGATCGTCCCAGTCCGCGGGAATCAGCCGGGGCGTCGGCGCCAAACGGTCGAACAGGAACAGCTGCTCGATCCACGTCGAGCGCGGCGGCTCGTCATTCCAGCAGGCGACCGGTGCGGTGGTCTGGCCGGTCCAGCTCTTCAGCTCGGGGTTCGCGCCCAGGATGTCCTGCCGCGCCTTCACGTACTTCAGCTTCTTGACGTGCAGGATGCCCTTGGCCGCCTCGCTGAAAGGGCCGGGCACCATCGGCGTGAGCACCACGCGCAGGCCCTGCATCGGAATGGCGTCGGCAACTTCGACGTAATCGGCCATGCGAACTCCTGTGTTCTGCCGCTGTTACTTCCTCGGCGGCGGCGTACCGGTGAGCGAGGTGCGCGCCGAGATCTCGATCCAGTTTCCGTCCGGGTCCTTCACGAAGCCGTAGCGCGCCACGTTGCCGAAGCTCACCGCTTCGCGTGCAATGCGTCCGCCCCGCGTCACGATGTCGGCCATCGCCTCGTCGGCGTCAAAGATCTGCACGGTCAGATAGCGGTAGCCCGGTGCGATGAAGTCGTCGGTCTCGCTGCCGCCGGCGCCCTTTTCCACGAACAGCATCGTGTCGCCGCAGCGCGCCGTCGTGTCGTCCACGCGATCGAACTCCATCGCGCGCGTGTAGAACTCCATCATCCGCGCGGGATCCGGCGTGCGCACCGTGATGCCGATGCGCGTGACGCCTTGGGTTCCGGGCGGCACGGTGCGAACGGTTCCGCCTTCGGGGTGGCGGCCTTCCCAGGCGGGGTGGTTCGCACGCGCGATGGTGAGCGCGACGTAGCCGGTGGCGGGTAGCTGCGGCAGGTCGTCGGACCAGTGATTCACCTTCACCACCGAATCGTGCGCATCGAAGCGATGCTGCACCCAGCCCTTTCTGAGTTCGAGCTCGTGGTCGAGTCTCAGGCCGACCGTGCCGCCCCAGAACTCGCGGTGCTTGCCGATCTGGCGCGTGAACAGGCCGATGTCGAGATGCGGCTTGGCGAGTTTCATCGGGGGTCAGTCCGGCAGGGCGTCGAGCGCATGGTTGTCCAGCGCCTGCAACGCGCCGCCGAGCGCCATGTGCATCAGCATCTTGTCGCCGCGTTCGGTGCGCTTGACGATCAAGGTGGCGGCGATCGCAACGGCGATCACCGCGAAGCTGTAGTGCGCATAGTCGCGCATCAGGTGATCGAAGCTGTAGTCCTTCACGCCGAGCGCGAGCAGGTCCTCGTGGTAGCCCTTCAGCAGTTCGCGCTCGTGGGCCTTGCGGGTGGCGCGATCGAAGATGCCGCTCAGGAAGTAGGCCACGTCCATGCCGCTTCCGAGGAAGTTGCTGGTCTGCCAGTCGACGACGCAGATGCGGTCGTTCGGGCCGCCGAACAGCATGTTGTCGGGACGAAAATCGCAGTGCGAGAACGTTTTCGGGAAGTCGCGCGGACGATTCCAGTACCCGTGGTTCTTCACGTACTTGTCGCCGACCAGCTTGAACTCCGGCGTGAGGTAATCGGTGTAGTGCTTGTTGATGTGGTCCCACGAACGCTCGATGAGCTCGGTGGTGTAGAAGCCCTGCGCGCCTTCGGGCACGTAGAGCCAGGGTTCGGCCATCAGTTCGCGGTCGTTCCAGAACGCGGCGTGCAGCATTGCCGCTTCCTTGAGCGCCTTGCGCGCGTCCTCGAGCGTGCAGCCCTTGAACTGGTCGCCCTGCCTGGCGGGCGCCATGTCCTCGAACAGCAGGGTGAAGTCGTTGGCCTTGTCGATCTCGGCCACGTAGACAGACGGCGTGCGGATCTTGGCGCGGTGCGCCAGCTCCCGGTAGAACATGACCTCCGAGCGGTAGAAGCCCATCGTCTTGCCCGACTCCGCGGCCGTCGCATTGGCCGAGGGGAACTTGCCGACCAGGGATTTGGGGGCGCCCGGTGCGGGCGCCCCCTCGTACTCGATCTGGAAACGGCGCGTCTCGCCCAGCTGCCCGGTGCCGACCTGCTCCATCCTCAGGCCGCGGACCTTGGCGTCGATGCCGCGGCCCGCCAGGGCCTGCGTCATCCACTC
>JBKJPX010000103.1:0-74802 GCA_046594215.1 Panacagrimonas sp. | reverse complement strand
CGGTGAGCAGGCCGGGCTGCTGTTGTACGGACTGCACGAGCAGTACGTCGTCACGGGGGGCATCAACGTCGCGAGTCCGGTGATCGGCGTGGTGAGCATGAGTGGACAGGCCTGGCTGCCGTTGCTGCCACCGCCGCCGTAACTCTCTCCCGCGCATGGGCAGGCAACACCTGCCCACCTCAGGTCGCTGGGGACGAATGGGAGGGATTCGCTCGACCGCCTCGGCCAAGGAGTTCGCGCGGGCTATGTCGTCTGACTACCGGCCCAGCGAATCTCGAGATGGACGTTGTTGAACTCCGGGTCTTCCAGGCTGCCGCGGTGATGGCAACGCATGCCGACAGGCAGCGAAGCCATGCGGATCTCCTCGCCCTCCTGCACCACACCGCCTAGCGCCTGCAGCTCGACGCATCGGTTGCACAGGTCCACCGCCGCGCCGCTCTGCGCGAGCGGAACCGCGCGCGCACGCTCAGGTCCGGCCGCGCGAACTTGCGCATCCCTCTTGTGCCGGTGCCTCAGCCGCGCTTGAAGAGTCCTACGAAACGCACGACGCCATCGATCAGCTTGACCATCCACGGCGGCACCGGCTTGCCGTCGATGAGCTGGGCGAGCTGCTTCTTGTACTTGTCCGTGAGCGGCGGAAACATCGAACGCGGATCGATGACGGGCGGGCCTTCCTCCACGATCGCGCGGCCGTTCGAGCATTCGTTGAACGTCGCGAATCCGACCATGCGGCCGATGCCGCTGGCGTTCACGCCGCCGAAGGGCAGCAAGGGGTTGGTACCCGACTGCACCACGTTATGGTTCACCACGAGGCTGCCGGATGTCGTGTGCGCGATGTACCAGTCGATCTCCGCGCGATCCTTCGCAAAAATGTACGCAGCCAGGGGCTTCGCACGTGAATTGATCTGGCGGATGACGTCCTCGCGCGTCTTGAACGGCAGCACCGCGATCACGGGCCCGAAGATCTCTTCCTGCATCAGCCTCATGTCGTCGGTGACGTTCGTGATCACGGTCGGCGCGATGAAGCGCTGGTCGGCGCCGTACACGCCGCCGCAGACGATCGTCGCCCCCTTGGCGCGCGCGTCCTCGACCAGGCCCTTGATGCGCTCGAAGTGACGCGCGTTGATGATGCGCGGGTACTCCGGGTTCCGATCGAAGCCCTCGCCCTTCGGGTCGTACATGGCCTTGATCTCGCGCGCCAGCGCCGCGACATAGCGATCGATCACCGATTCGTGCACCAGCACATAGTCCGGCGCGATGCAGGCCTGGCCGGCATTGCACATGCGACCCCACGAGGTCTTCAGCGCCGCGTCCTCGATGTCCGCGCTCTTGTCAACGATGGACGGATTCTTGCCGCCCATCTCGAGCGTGACGGACGCGAAGTGATCGGCCGCGGCCTTCATCACGATTCGGCCGACGTGGTTGTTGCCGATGTAGAAGATGTGATGGAACGGCTGCGCGAGCAGCGCCTGCGCGGTCTCCGCGCCACCTTCGATCACTGTGACCTCGCCGTCGGGGAAGGCCTCTCGCACGATGCGCGCGACCAGCCTCGACGAGTGCGGCGAGAGTTCCGAGGGCTTGAGGATCACCGCGTTGCCGGCGGCGATCGCACCCAGCGTCGGCAGAAGGCCGATCACGTAGGGCGCGTTCCAGCTCGGCAACACCAGCACCATGCCCTTGGGCTCGTAGCGCACGTAACACTTCTTGCCCAGGGTCATCAGCGAGTTGGGCGCGCGCCTGGGCGTCATCCAATCCTCGAGGTGACTCGCGATGTAATCGGCCTCGAATTTCAGCATCACCAGCTCGCCGTCCATGTCCGGCGGCGACAGCCCTCGTTCCAGCTTGCCGGTCTCGTAGATCTCGGCGCGGTACTTGAGCACCGTGTCCATCAACCGCCGGACCTTGGCGACGCGTTGGGCGGCATTGGTGTCGACCAATGCCGGCGCGAGCGCGGCGACCTGCTGGAAGCAGGCCGGCACGTCGACGGTCGGCGGCGTTTCGAGGGGAGCGTTCATGGGCACGGGTCGACCAAGGGTAGCGTTGCCCGGATGGTCCGCGCTGGGGCGGTCGGGAGCATCCTCCAAAGCGACTACCTCGCCTCGCCACGGCGATGCCACCGGCGCGGGCCCCCGGCCGGGCAGGGGCCAGGGGACGCGCATCGCCCCTCCAGACATCCGGACGAATCCCCCTCCATCCATCGGCGTCGCGCGGCCGACCCGGCGCCTGAACCGGTCGTCGCTTCGGCCGCGCCGATCGCGCGGCACGGGGTCGTCAAGCCGGCCTGCTGCCCTACCCTTCGCACGCCTGTCGTAGCGCCGAAAACGTCACGGGCATTGCCAGGCACGCCCTTCCACGGCTTTACCGAGGTCTCCCGTGAGTTCGATCCGCCGCACGCTGGTGCTGTCCTTCCTCGCCTTGCTGTCGGCCTGTGGCGGGGGCGGAGGCGGAGGCGGAGGCGGATCGGGCGGCGGCAATACGCCGATTCGCAACACGACCCTGGCCCTGGACCTGAGCACCCTGGCGATCAGCGTCACCGACGAAGAAGCCGGGATTCCGCAGTTCGTGACCAAGGCACGCGCCTTCAATCCCCCGGCGGACGGTTTCGCCGCCGGACTGGACTGGTCGACCAACGCGATCGAGGCCGCCGAACTCGTGCCCATCAGCAACGGCGAGGCCGATGTGCGAGTGAGATTCCGGGCACCCGAGAGCCTCGGCGTAGGGATCTATGTCGACCATGTCTCGCTGACCGCCTGCTACGACGACTATTGCGACGAGCCGATCGCGGGCAGTCCGTTCGTCCTCACCGTGACGACCCAGGTTACCGACGCGGGGCCGACCACGACCATCACGGTGCCGAGCGAAACACTGCAGGTTTCGAGCAGCGTGGATGCGGCCGCACCATCCCTGTCCGCCGTCCTGACCCTCGAAGGGGTCCGACCCACCGGCGCCTTCGTCAAGGCCGAGGTCCTGGGCGGCACGGCGGTCACCGCGGTGACCGTGGCCAGCCTGGGCGATACGCAGCGCCGCGTCGATTTCCAACTCGCGAATCCGTCCACCGTCGGCCCCGGCTATTTCAGCAGCGAGGTCTGGGTCCAGGTCTGCTACGACGAGGCGTGCACGTTTCCGAGAACGGACTCGAAACGTCTGCTGGTGAATTACCGCGTCGCCCAATACGCGGCGCTGGCAGCCCCGGTCTTCGATCTGGGCGCGAGTGACATCGCATGGGATGCGACGTCCTCGCGGATCTACGCCGCGATTCCCGCCGCCGCCGCGTCGAACGCGAACTCGGTGCTGCCCTTCGATCCTGCGACGGGGACCCTCGGCGCAGCCACCTTCGTCGGCAGCAATCCGACCACGATGGCGATATCCGGCGATGGCTCGAGACTTTATGTCGGGCTCTGGGGCGCGAGCCTCATTACCCGGCTCGACCTTCCTTCGATGCAGAATCCGCTGTCGATCCCGGTCGGACTGAATTCGGCCGGGGGCCCCGCGTTCGCCAGCTACCTTGCCGTCGCTCCGGACCATCCCGATGTGCTGGCCGTGGTGCGCAGCTACTCGCCCAACTTATTTGCGGCTGAGGACGTGGTGATCTACGACGGAGCTCAGCGGAGATTCTTCAGCGCCGGCTCTCGCGCCTACGGATCCTCGGTGGAAGCGGTGGTCTGGGGTGATGACGACTCGCTGCTGTATGGCCTGGGAGAGAACGGGGAGTTCTCCCGGCTCATCGTCAACAGCGGCGGCACTGCGATCTTCGACAGCGCGATACTCGCCTGCTGTGATTCCGGCTTCCTGGTCAATCCAGGCCCCTCCTATGCAGCAGGACGCTTCTATGCGCCGGGTGGCCAGACGATCGACACCACCGCCGTGAATCTCGCTGGGCAGGTTCGCGATCCGAACGGCAACTCGTCGCGCGGCAACGCCCTCACGATTCCGGACGTCGGACGCGGGCTGCTCTTCGCGATCACTTCCGCATACGCCTCGTCGGTCGACGGCACACCCCAGGGCACCTATCGAATCCACGCGTTCGACATCGCCACGCTCACTCATCTACGTGGCCGTGAACTCCCCAATTTCGGCGATGCAGAACCGAGCAAGCTGATCCGCTTCGGATCCGATGGACTTGCGATTCTGACCACGGACGGGAAGCTGTATATCGTTCGAGGGTCTTTCGTCACCGGGTGAGTGGGCGAGCGCCGCGCATTCGCAGAGATCCCCGCGATCCTGTGCTTCCGAGAACAGGACGCGGCGGATCGCCGGAGACTCCGCCGCATCCCGTATCGAACCGGTCAACCCACCTTGCGGCAGACGTTCTGAGTGGTCGTCCCGCTCTCGACGCGGTTCTCGTTGATCTTGCTGCCGGCCACCGCGCCGCCCGCTGCGCCCACGCCGGTCGCAATGTCCTTGCCCTTGCCACCGCCGATCTGGTGGCCGATCACACCGCCCACCACGGCGCCGATCACGGGGCCCGCGATGGGATGGTTGCCATTCGCCTGAACGGTCTCCTGATGGCACTCGATGCGTTCGCCCCTGTCGTTGGTATAGGTATCGGCCAGGGTGCCGAACGACGTCGCGGCCAGTACCGTGGCGGCGACGGCGAGGCTGCTGATGGTTCGCTTGTTCATGTGCGTGCTCCTCGATTCGACTTGCAGGTGTTTGCGCCTACACCCTCGCCTGCCGCAATGAACCGACGGTTAACTCGAAACCTGCATGCACGAACCCGCAGCACCCAAGGATCATTCCTTCCCCGAGCGCTGACGCCGGACTTCTTCCGGATTGTCCTTGTCGGTCGCCCAAACGCCGCGTCGCGCCTTCTTCGCTTCCTTCTGCGCGTCCTTGTAAGCGCCATTGCTCTCCGACGGCCGATCCATCGCCCAGCCCTCGCGCACCAGCAACGCGTTGAGATTCTCATCGCCCACTTTGCAGTCTGCGCCCGCGTTGGAGCCGTCAGACGCGGCCACGGCGGTGCAGTTCACTGTCTTGCCCTCGATGTGATTGCGCAATGCGGCCTTGGCCGCTTCGCCGCATTTCCAGGGCTTGGCGTCGCGCAGGCAGGGCGTGTCGTCGTCCGGCGCCTCGATGCCGTGCAGGCGCACCTTCTTGCCCTGGATGTCGAGCGTACCGGCGTCGACCACGGTCGCCGTGCCGGAGATGGTGTCGGCGGCCGCGGCAACACCGCAGCCCAGACACGCGACTCCCGCGGCGAAGACGAGGGCCAGGACGGACGAGGAAGAAGAAAGCCGCGCAGGGCGGTCGAAGGAATCAACAGTGGACATGGCGGCGCTCCGTGGACGGTACACGCGAGCGTCGCCCTTCGATCCTGAACGGAGGCTGTAGAGAAAACTCGCGCGATGCCGCGAGCCGGCCGCGCCTCGACTATTCAATGATCGCGAGCACGGTTCCCACCAGCAGCAGTTCTCCGACCGGCGCCTTGATACGCAGCTTGCCGCTGACGGGCGCCTCGATCTCCTGCACAGACTTCTCGCTCTCGAGCAGGTACAGCAGCTGCCCCTGCGTGACCTGCCCCCCGTCGTCCACGAGCCACTCGGTGACCGCTCCGTCGTTCATCGAAAAACCAAGCTTGGGCAGCAGGACCTCGGTACTCATCGCCAGCGCTCCGCCGTCGTGCATTTCATCGTCATCGTTGCCAGCTCAGGCCAGCGTGCGCCGCACCGCGGCCTCGATGTCGGCGTGGCTGTAGAGGAAGGCGGTCTCCAGATGCTTGGCGAAGGGCACCGGGCAATCCTTGGCGGCCACGCGCTCCACGGGAGCCTTGAGCTCGCGGAACAGCGCCTCGTGGATGCGCGCCGACACCTCCGCGCCCACGCCGAAAGAGCGGCAGGCTTCGTGCACGACGACCGCGCGGCGCGTCTTTCTCACGGAAGTCAGGATCGTGTCCATGTCCAGGGGACTCACCGTTCGCAGATCGATGATCTCGGCGTCGATGCCGTCCTTGGCCAGGGTGGCCGCGACCACGGGGATGTCGAGCATTGATCGGCTGTAGCCGATCAGGGTCACGTCCTTGCCGGCCTTGACCACCTTGGCCTCGCCTATCGGAATCGCCTTGCCGCGCTCTGGCGCCGGGCCCGGGTTCCAGTAGCCCGGGAAGTGTTCAATGAACATCACGGGATCCTCGTCCCGGATCGCACCGAGCATCAGCCCGTAGGCGTCGGCCGGGTTCGATGGCGCCACGACCTTGATGCCAGCGGTGTGGCAGAACCAGGCCTCGAGGAAATCCGCGTGCTGGCCGCCGGTCTGGAAGCCCGAGCCGGTCATGGTGCGGATCACCATCGGCACGTGCGTCTGGCCGCCGGACATGAAGCGCAGCTTGGCCGCGTGATTGGTGATCTGGTCCATGCATACCGCGACGAAGTTCATCAGCATGATCTCGACCACCGGCCGCATGCCGACGATCGCGGCGCCCACCGCGGCGCCGACGAAGCCCATCTCCGAGATCGGTGTGGAACGGACGCGCGAGCCGTATTTCTGCGACAGGCCCTTGGTGGCGCCCATGATGCCGCCGCCCTCACCGTCGGCCACTTCCTCGCCGAAGACGATGACGTTGCGGTCGGCCGCCATCGCATCGTCCAGGGCCCAGTTGATCGCCTGCAGAGTGTTGATCTGTTCGCTCATGGTGATGGCTCCTCAGGCGGCGGCGTAGACGTCGCGCGACAGTTCCGCGACATCGGTCAGGGGGCTGGCGAAACCGAAGGTCACGGCGTCGTCGACTTCAGCCGTCACGGTCGCGTCGATCCGGTCGAGGTCTGCCGCGGTGGCGTGAGCCTTTTCGATGATCCACGCGCGATACCTCGGATAGGGATCAGCCGCGACCGCCGCCGCGTATTCCTCCTTCGGCATGTAGTGCCCGGTATCGCCGATCAGGTGGCCGTTCAAGCGGAAGGTCATGGCCTCGATCAAGGTGGGCCCGCCGCCGCCGCGCGCACGCTCGATGGCCTCGCGCGCCGCATCGTAGACCGCCAGCGGGTCGTTGCCGTCCACCCGCACGCCAGGCATGCCGTAAGCGCTCGCGCGATCCGCGATGCGCTCCACCGAGGTGCCCTTGGCGAACGCGGTGTGCTCGGCGTACCGATTGTTCTGGCAGACGAAGATCACCGGCAGCTTCCAGACGCTGGCCAGGTTCAGGGATTCGTGGAAGGCGCCGATGTTGGCGGCGCCGTCGCCGAAGTTGCTCACCGTCACCCGCTTCTCGCCGCGCAGCTGCGCGGCCAGCGCCAGGCCACAGGCGATCGGCATGCCCGCGCCGACCACCCCCGTGGTCACCATGCAGCCCGTGGCGGGATGCGTGATGTGCATCGGACCGCCCTTGCCCTTGCACGCACCGGTGCTGCGCCCCGCGAGCTCGGCCCAGATCAGCTTGGGCGGCACGCCCTTGGCGATCATGTCGTGGATGCCACGATAGATCGTGACCAGATAGTCCTCGTCGGCGAGCTGCACGCTGATCGCCGCGGGGATGCACTCCTGGCCACGGGCCGAGTAGTACGGCATCGAGAGCTTGCCGGCCTTCATCTGCGCGATGAAGCGATCGTCGTGGAACTTGATCGCCGTCATCTTCCGGTAGATCGAGACCAGGGTCGCGCTGTCGGGTTGTGATTTCATGGGAAGACGCTCCTGCGGAAGGTCGTGAAACGGCGCCGATCGGGATCGAAGCCAGGATTCATCGGGGCTCGAACATCGCGCGCGCGACGATGTCACGCATGATCTCGGAGCTGCCGCCAGCGATGCGGCGGTAACGCGCGTCCACGTACATGCGCGCGATCGGATACTCGAGCATGTAGCCGTAGCCGCCGAAGAACTGCAGGCACTGGTCGACGGCGCGGCACTGCAGTTCGGTCGTCAGCATCTTGGCCGCCGCCGCATCCGCGGCCGAAAGCTGCCTGTCCAGGTGCAGCGCGATGCAGCGATCCACCAGCGCGCGGGCGGCCAGCGCCTCGGCGTGGAGCTCGGCCAGCTTGAACCGCGTGTTCTGGAACTCCGCGATGGTCTTGCCGAAGGCCTTGCGCTCGCGCGTGTACTCCACCGCGAGGGCGATGGCGCGCTCGACGCTGACCACCGACGACACCGAGATCGACAGCCGCTCCTCGGCAAGCTTGCTCATCGCCATGCCGAAGGCCGCGCCCTCGCTGCCGAGCAGGTTCGTGACCGGCACGCGCACGTCGTCGAAGAACAGCTCCGAGGTGTCCTGCGCGCGCAGGCCGATCTTTTCAAGGTTGCGCCCCCGCCGAAATCCGGGGCGATCGCCTTCGACCAGGATGAAGCTCATGCCCTTGGCGCCGGCAGCCGGGTCGGTCTTGCAGGCAAGCACGATCACGTCGCAGAGCTGGCCGTTGGAGATGTAGACCTTCTGGCCGTTGATCACGTACTCGTCGCCATCGCGGACAGCGCGCGTTCGGATGTTCTTGAGGTCGCTGCCGGCGGAGGGCTCGGTCATGCCCAGTGCACCGATCGCGGTGCCCGCCGCCATCGCCGGTAACCAGCGGCGCTTCTGCGCCTCGCTGCCGAAGGTGTGGATGTAGGTCGCGACCATGTCCGAGTGCACCGAGAAGCCCGGCCCCGTAGCGCCCGCGAGCGCCAGCTCCTCGATGATCACCACGTTGAACCGATAGTCCGCGCCGCCGCCGCCGTATTCCTCGGGCAGGCTTGGGCAGAGCAACCCTGCCGCGCCGGCCTTGGCCCAGATCTCGCGATCCACGACGCCCTGCTCTTCCCAGCGCGCGTGGTGCGGCAGGATTTCTCTCCCGATGAAGCGGCGGATCGAGTCGCGGAACTGCTCGAGCTCCTCGTTGAAGATCGTTCGCGGGATCATCGCCGTCTCCGGGGGTTTCCGTTCATGAAGCGCTGTAGCCGCCGTCTACGGTGTGCACCGCGCCGGTCACGTACGACGCGCGCTCCGAACACAGCCAGGCCACCACCTCGCCCACCTCCTGCGGGGTCGCCAGCCGACGGATCGCCGCGCGCTGCAGGCCCGCCTTCAGGCCCTTCTCACCGAACGGCGCCTGCGCACCGGTGGTCATGGCGGTGGCGATGAAGCCGGGGCAGATTGCGTTGACCCGGACGGCGTGGCGGCCGTATTCCAGCGCCGCGGTCTTGGTCAGGCCGATGACGCCGTGCTTCGAAGCGCAATACGCGGAGCCGCCGATCGTGCCGTTCAATCCCATGACCGACGCCGTGTTGACGATCGCGCCGCCGCCGTTGCTGCACATCACGCGCAGCTGGTGCGTCATGCAGTTGAAAACGCCGGTGAGGTTGACGTCGAGAACGCGTTTCCAGTTCTCGAGGCCGTAGTCCGCCGTGCGTGCGGACGGGCCGGTGACGCCGGCGTTGTTGAACCCGATATCCAGCCGTCCGAAGCGCTCCAGCGTGCGCGCCACCATGCGCGCGCAATCGTCATCGCAGACCACGTCGGTGCGCACGAAGATCGCGGCGCGCCCCAGGGCCTCGACCTGCGACACCGTTTCCTTCCCGCCGTCGGCATCGAGATCCGCGATGACGACATCTACCCCGTCCCGCGCCAGGCACAGCGCTGCGGCGCGCCCGATCCCGGCGGCGCCGCCCGTGACGATCGCGACGCGCGACGACGAGGTCGGCCTTACTGCCACAGGTAGGTCAGGGTCACGCCGAAGGTCCGCGGCCGCCCGACCGAGCGCGTCACGGCTTCCGAAAAGCTGTTGGATCCCAGGTTCACCAGCTCGTTGGTGAGGTTTCGTCCGAACAGCGTCGCGGTCCAGTTGCCGTCGTTTCGTCCGACATGCAGCCGCGCGCCCAGCAGGTAGTACTCGTTCATGTCGAGCAGCGGGTTCTGGTCGATCGCGCCGTTGGTGTCGCTCGTGTAGTACGCGTCCACGCCCACGCCCACGTCGAGCCGGTCCGTCAGCCCCCAGGTGTAGTCCGCCGTGGTGCTGAGCTGCCACTCGGGCGCGAAGTTGAACGGAAGGCCGGCGAAGTCCTGCTCGAGGCCCTGGCTGTTGCGGCCGACGAACTTGTCGATCTCGGTCTTGATGTACGAACCCGCGAACGCGACGAAGAATCCGCGGAACGGCGCGATCTGCGTCTCCAGCTCGACGCCGTAGACGTGGGATTCCGGCGCGTTCTGCAGGATCGGCAGGGGCCCGAAGACCTGGTCCAGCGTCTTGGTCAGCAGCTGCTTGTCGGTGTAGTCGTAGTAGAAGCCCGTCAGGTTGGTGTGCAGCTTGCGATCGAAGAATGACAGCTTGCTGCCCAGCTCGTAGGACAGCAGTTCTTCCTGCGTGACCGGAACCAGCTGCGCCTTGCGCGCCGGGTTGAGCACCGGGAACCCGCCCGCCTTGAACCCGCGGCTGATGGCAGCGAAGTAGTGCGAGTCGCTGTCCGGTTTCCACGACAACGCGACGCGGCCCGACACGTTGTCCTCGTCGAGCTTGCCGACGAAGGGATCGTTGTTGCCGTCTTCACCGAGCGGGAAGCAGTCCCCCTTCTGCACGACGGTCGGACGGCCCAGCTCGCCGGGGTGGGTGGCCATGTACTGCGCTGCGGCCGCGGTGCTCAGGCCGGTGAAGACGTTGCTCAGCCCGACGGCGCCCGTCGCTTCCACGGGCTCGAAGGTGCAGGCCGTGAAATCCTGCTTGTTCTCGGTGTAGCGCACGCCGAGGTTCAGCGAGAACGTCTCGGAGAGTTCGGTATCGGTGTTGAGGAATATCGCCGCCTGTTTGATCGTCGGCTTGCCGTTGATGTTCACCATGTTCGAGACCGGCGACGGTCCCAGCGCGCCCAGCTGCAGCAACAGCGCCTGGAAGGCGGCCAGCGAGCCCGGCAGCTGCGCGGCGATGACAGCAGTCTGTCCGGAGAGATTGCCGACCGCGAACAGCGCACCGGCGTTGGTGGTGTCCGCCAGCTCCTCTTCGAAGGCCTTGTCGCGGCTGAGATTGACGCCCAGGCTCCAGCTGAAGCGACCGTCGAACCACAGGTCGGACAGGCGCGTCTCGAGCGCGTGCGACTTGATCTGCGCGGTCGTCAGCAGGTCGGTCTCGGTCACGTTGAAGCCCTGCAGCTGCGGGCTGTCGTGGGACTCGCTCTTGAGGTTGGACACGATCGTGGTCCAGGCCATCGTGTCGTTGAGCTTCCAGATGGCTTTTGCGGACTCCATGAGGAAGCTGTCGTCGAGCTTGCCGGGGAAGTCGCCCGTCGCACCCATCGTCGGCCAGTCCGCGACGCGCGGGTTGGCGTGGTTTCTCGACACGTAGGGGTAATTGGCGACGGCGGGATTGAGGCCTGCCGAACCGATGAAGGGATTGCCAGGGATGATGCCGACAACCTGCGGGGCTGTTGGATCGCTCTTGTCGGTCCAGCCCTCGATGCGGAATTTCACCGTCAGGTCGTCGGTCGGTTCCCAGTCCAGCGATCCGCGCCCGGACAGCTTCTTCTGCTCGCCGAGGGTGTCACCGGGCCGTGTGTTGCTCTTCTGCCAGCCCTTCGAGGAGTCCACGATCTTGAACGCGAGACGGCCCTTGAGGCTGTCGAACAAGGGACCGCTGATGAAGTTCTCGGACTCCAGCGTCTCGAAGCGACTGAAGCTCGTGATCGTGCCGGCCTCGAAGCTGTCGGTGGGCGCCTTGGCGATGTAATTGATCAGGCCGCCGGTGGTGTTGCGGCCGTAGAGCGTGCCCTGCGGGCCCTTGAGCACCTCGACGCGCTCGATGTCGAGATTGGCGCCGCGCGTCATTACCGAGAACGGCAGGTTGACCTCGTCGATGTAGGTGCCGACCGTGTTCGTCGCGGTATACGTCGTGTCGGTGAAGCCCACACCGCGCAGCGTGAACAGCGTGCTGCCGCGCCCGCTTTCGTTGGCGTTGAAGCCCGGGACGAGTCGGCTCAGGTCGCGTGTATCGGTCACGCCCAGGTCGTTGAGCTGATCGCCGTTGAACGCGCTGATCGCAATGGGCACCTCGTCGATGCGCTGCGAGCGCTTCTGCGCGGTGACGATGATTTCCTGGATTCCCTCGCCGGGCGCCGCCGGTTCTTCGACCTTCGGCTTTTCCTGCGGGACCCGCGTATCGGCAACCGGGATCGTTGGCACCAGCTCGGGCGTGGGGCTCGCATCCGCCGCAGGCGCGGCGATCTCCGCGGTCGGCGCCGTCCCCTCCGGATTGGGTTCCGCCGCCGGCTCCTGTGCGGCCAGCGCCAGGGGCACGGCCAGCAGCGCAAGTCCCTTCAGCGCCGCGAAGTGCTTGTTCATCGTTCTCCTCCTCCTGATATTCGATACGCGCCCTGGTTCTTCGACCCGGCTGCGAACCCCAAAAGCAACGCCCTCGATCACTGCACCGTGTAGGCCCCGTCCGCGACCAGCGCGTGCCCGGTCACGAAACTCGACTTGTCCGAGCACAGCCAGATCGCGCACTCCGCGATCTCCGAGGGCTCGGCCACGCCCCTGAGCGGCGCATAGTTCGACAGGTGCTCGCGGATGGCGTCGCTCATCGCCATCGCGGCCTCCACCATTGCGCTGCGCGTGACCCCCGGGCACAGCGCGTTGACGCGGATGTTGTGCCGCGCGTTCTGCAACGCGGCGGCTTTCGTCAGGCCGATCACGGCGTGCTTGCTCGCGGTGTAGCCCAGCTGGATCGGCTCGCGCGAACTGATCACGCCCATGATCGAGGACATGTTCACGATCGAGCCCTTGCCGCGCTCGATCATGTGCGGGATCTGATGCTTCATGCACAGCATCTGGCTGGTGAGGTTCACGTCCAGGATGCGGCGGAACACGGCCTCGTCCCACTTGCCGTCGTCCGGGCTCGTGATGCCGGCGTTGTTGAAAGCGCAGTCCAGACCGCCGAAGCGTGCGACGGTGCGGTCCACGAGCGCCTTCACGTCGGCATCGAGCGACACGTCGCCCACGATCAGCAACGCCTCCTCGCCCGCGCGCTCGATGAGCTTCACGGTCTCGGCGCCGCTGTCGCCGTTGATGTCGGACACGCCGACCTTTGCGCCCTCGGCCGCAAAGCCCAGCGCCGCCGCGCGGCCGATGGCGCCACCGGCGCCGGTGACGATCACGACCTTGCCGTCGAAGAGGCGGGCCATGGGCTTAAGCCTTGTCGAAGCTCGCGTACACGGCACGCGGCCCGTACACGAAGAAATGGGGATCCCGCACGACGCTGTCCTCGGCGCCGCGCGTGAAACGAAGCCTGCGCGTTCGGGCGAGCAGCTTGGAGATCGAGATGCGCATTTCGCCCCGCGCGAGCTGGTTGCCGACACAGACATGCGGGCCGAAGCCGAACGTCATGTGCCGACTCGCATTGGCGCGCTTCAGGTCGATGCGATCCGGCTCTGCGAACTGGGCGGGGTCACGGTTGGCCGAGCCCCACTTGAGCACCACGACCGAACCCTTGGGAATCTTCACGCCACCGATTTCCATGTCCTGCTTGGGCTCGCGAAACAGGCCCTGGACGGGCGCGTCGAGCCGCAGCACCTCCTCGACGAACGTGTTGATCAGCGTCGGATCGTCGCGCAGCCGGTCCTGCAGTTCGGGTTGCTCGATCAGTCGCACGAGTGCGTTGAGGATGGCGTTGGCGCTGGAATCGTTGCCGCCCGCCATGACCTGCTCGCACAACGCGGCGGCTTCCTGCATCGTCAGCATGCGGCCGTCGACACTGGCGTTGGCGAAGTCGCTGAGCAGGCACTCGCGCGGCGACTTGCGATATTCCTCGATCTTCGCCACCGCGTAGCGATGCAGCTCGCAGATGATGTGGGCGAGCTCGAACTGGCGCTCCGGGCTGTTCGACTGGTCCTGGTTGGACACGACGGCATCCGTCCAGCGCTTCAGACGCGGAAGATCCGAGCGGGGCATGCCGAGCTGGTCGGCGATCACGGCCTGCGGGATGATCGTCGCGAAGTCGGCGCGGAACTCCACCTCGGGCTTGTCGATGAGCTGGTCGATGACCTCGTCGACCACGCCCTCGAGATAGGCCTCCATCATCCTGACGCGCGCAGGCGTAAACGCCTTGTCGACGAGCGAGCGGTGGAAGCGGTGATCCGGCGGATCGCCCACGACCAGCAGCGGGATCGGCGGATAGCCCTCTTCCTCGTAGATGTGGTCGATCTTGTCCTGCACCGCGGACTTCTGCTTGCACATCAGGATGCCGGTGAAGCTCGACAGGTTCTCCGCGTCGGCCGTGAGCTTGCGCACGAGCTCGTAGTCGCTGATCACGAACCAGCCCGTCGCCGGGTCCACGAAGACCGGCCCGGCCTCGCGCACGACCTTGTAGGCCTCGAACGGGCACTTCTGGATCTGCGGATCCATGAAGCTGATCTCGGAGGCTTTCATGGCAGGCGTCCTTTCGAGCCTTCACCGGGATCGCGCAGGAACTCGCGCAGCCGGCGATGGAAATTGACGAGCGCGCGCTCCTGCACCGGGTTGGTTCGCGAACCGTGGAAGCCACGCGACTTCAAACCCTTCTGCACGCCCGCCGTGTTGGCGAAATCCTGCGTGAAGATCAGCGGGAAGTCGCCATCCTCCCAGTTCTCGTAGAACTCCCGCTTGAGCGGCGGCGCCTTGCCGGGGCCATAGCGCTGCAGCGACCACACGTCGAAGATGCAACTCTCGGGATCCTCGCCGTTGGGCCTCGCGCGGTACCAGAGCACGCCGTCGACGAAGCCGTGCAGGAAGATCGTGTTGGGAAAGACGTGCCAGTCGAGCTTCGAGCGGTCGATGTATTCCGGCGTCAGGCCCTCGGGCCAGCCCGATCCATCCGCGTGCGCCGCCTCGATCTGGAACTGCACCCACTTCGTGATCACTTCCAGCGGCGGCGCATCGGCCGCCACTTCCGTGCGCAGGCGCTGCGCCGCCAGGTAGTTGCGCTCGGTAACCATCGCCTTGAGGTCGCGGTTGAAGATCTCCACGAAGTCGAGCACGAAGTTGCGGTAGTCCGGCTCGTCCTTGGGGGGGAGGCGCGGCGAGCGGCTCAGGGGGAACGCTCCGCTGGGGGGGTACCACATCGCACCGTGGCGCCCGAAGCCGCCGCTGTTCGAGTAGTCGTTGCTGAAAGGCAGCAGCTGCTGGTGCGCCTGCTGCACGTGGTAGAACTCGTTGAAGAACTCCAGCATCACCTTCCAGTTGCAGGGAAGGATCGTGGTCTTGTACCAGCGGAAGCGCAGCTTCTCGAACTCGAACCTGCCGCAGTACTCGTCGAGCGGTTCGAGGAACTTCTCGAGCGGTTCACAGGCCGCGTCCATGTTGATGAACACGAAACCGCCCCAGGTTCCGCTCTTCACCTCGCGCAGCCGGATGTCCTCGTCCTTGAGGCCGCCACCCCAGTCGTCGCGATCGACGACCTTGGTGTTCGCGCCGTTCACATCGTATTGCCAGCCGTGGAAGCGGCAGACGAAGTTCTTCTGCACGTGCCCACAGCCGTCGGTGAGGCGGCGTCCGCGATGCGGGCAGGCGTTGTGGTAGGCCTTGACCGTGGTATCGCTGTTGCGGACGACGATGATCGAGTCGTCGAGGATGTCGTAGGTGACGTAGTCGCCGACCTCGGGGATCTCCTCGAGCCGGCAGGCGAGCTGCCAGACGTGGGGCCACAGGTGCTCGGCCTCCAGCGCCGCGAACTCCGGGCTGAAGTAGACCTCCTTGGGGACGAAGTCGTCGCGGACTTCGTCTGGTGCAAATGACGGCCTTGAACCGGTCATGCCCCTCTCCTCGCGGTGTCGTATGTGTCGACCCTTCCCGGCAGCCTAGGCCTCGGGTCGCGGACCGTCTTGATCGGAGACGACAGAAGCGCAACCCCAAGCGACGCCTTCCTCAGGCCACGCCCCCGGGTTCGAGCCGGCGCTTCAGGTGATGCTCGAGGTCGCCGTACAGGCGCTCGGCCACGATCGCGCGACGCAGGTAGTGCCCCACCGCGTACTCGGTGCTCACGCCGATCCCGCCGTGCAGGTGGACCGCCGCACCCGCCACGCGCGTCGCGCATTCCACGACCTTGATCTTGCAGCCGGACACCGCCTGCTGGCGCTCTGCGCGCGACGCGTCGGCGCTGCCGATCGCGCGGTAGAGGATCGAGCGGGCCGCGTAGGCATCCATGAACAGCTCCGCGACCGCGTGCTGAAGCGCCTGTAAATCGGCAAGGGGGCGACCAAACTGGCGGCGCGTCTTGAGGTGTTCGACCGTCAGCTCGATACAGCGGTCCATGCCGCCGACGAGTTCGGCGCACTGACTGATCACGGCACGGTCGAGCGCGTCCTCGACCAGGGCCGGCACACTGGCGCCGCAGAGCAGCAGGTCGGTCGCGACGACCCCGTCGAACTCGAAGTCCGCGCAGGCGCGGCCGTCCAGGGTTTCGTAGGCCGTACGGCCCAGTCCGCGCGCCGTCGCGTCGACCACGAACAGGGCCGGTTCCTGCGCGGCGCCCGCGCGCGCGAGGCTAGCCGACACGACGAGGCGGTCCGCCTGCGCGCCCGAGACGACGAGCAGCTTTCGTCCCTCCAGGCAGAAGGAGGATTCGGACTGCTGCGTCGCGCGCAGGGCCGGCTGCAAGGAATAACGCCGCTGAGGCTCATAGACCGCCAGCGCCGCCCGGGTCTCCCCCGTTGCGATCTCCGAAAGCAGCGACCCCGCACCCGCGCCGGCCATCCCGAGGACCGCGGCCGGCAACATCGCGCCCGCCACGAGGGATTCCGGCTCCAGCGCGCGCCCGAATTCCTCGGCGAGCACGGCGAGATCGGCAATCGAGGAGCCCAGGCCCCCGGCGGCTTCGGGCACCGCCATCGCGGTCCAGCCCAGGTCCGCAAAGTGGCGCCAGCGCTTCGGCGACGGCATCGTTTTCGCGAGTTCGCTCAGGCAACGACGCGCGCTGTCTCGCAGCATCTGCTGCTCGTCGCTCAGCCGGAAATCCACGAGGACCTCCGGCGCCGGCGCGAAGAATGGATATGGATGGCGCGGCTCACGATGCGCCGCGCGCGAGCGCGTTCCAGATGATGCCGCGCTGGATGTCGTTGGTGCCGCCGAAGATCGTCGCAGAGCGCCAGTAGAAGTACTGCGTGGCCCGGCCGGGCGCGGCGTCCGAGGCACCTGCCGGCAGTGCGCCCGCCGAATGCGCCTGGAAACGTGGCGCGACCTGCGGCCCGAGGATTTCCATCTCCAGGTGGGCTGCCCGCATGAGGTACTCGGACCCGCGCACCTTGAGGCCCGAAGTCGCCGCGTCGAGGATCGGGCCCGGTTCTCCGGCGAGCACGCGCAGCACCGACCAGTCGAGCGAATCGACGTCGATCTCGAGCAGCGCCCGCTTGCGCCGAAGCTGCGTGGCCGCAGCCGTGGACAGCCCGTTCGCGCACTCGGCCTCGATCAGGCGCGGGATTCGGGCGAGGTAGCGCCGCAGCATGCCGATATAAGCGTTGTGCGTGCGCTCGAACCCGAGCAGGAACTTGGCCTGGGTCCAGCCGCTGTCGGGCTCGCCCACGAGGTTGGCGCGCGGCACGCGCACGTCGTCCAGAAAGACTTCGTTGATCGTGTGGTCGTCGTCGATCGTGTGGATGGGACGGATGCGCACGCCCGGCGCGTCCATCGGCAGCAGGATCATCGACAGCCCGGCCTGCGGTTTCACGTCGGCGTTCGTGCGGCACAGGCAGATCATGAAGTCCGCCTCGTGCCCGGAGGTGGTCCAGGTTTTCTGGCCGGTGATCACGTAGGCGTCGCCGTCGAGCACGGCTCGCGTGCGCAGGTTCGCCAGATCCGAGCCCGCCTCAGGTTCGGAGAAACCCTGGCAGAACCAGAGATCGCCGCGCAGGATCGGTTGCAGGAAACGCTGCTGCAGTTCCGGCGAGCCGAAGCGGCACAGGACGGGCCCCACCATCGACAGCGCGATCAGGCTCAGCTCCGGCGCGTTCGCCAGGCCGTATTCGAGTTCGTAGAGATATCTGCGGATCGGCGACCAGCCCGTGCCGCCCTGCTCGACAGGCCAGTTCGGCGCGGCCCACCCCTGGGTGTATAGACGTCGATGCCAGGCCGCGGTGTCCGCGCGTGGCAGATGAAATCCGCGCGCCTCGCGGCGTGCGAGTTCCAGCGGCAGTTCGCGGCGCAGGAATTCGCGAACCTGCACGCGGAAGACTTCGTCGTCGGGATGGAGCTGTAAGTCCATCGCTAATCCTGCGCGAAAGTCTTTGCGGTCTGGCGCAGCAGGTCCTTGCGCACCTTGCCCGCGGGATTCTTCGGCAGCTCGGCGACAAGCACGACCCGCTCCGGCGTCTTCTGCGTGGCCATGCGCGCGTCCTGCACCAGCTTCGCGATCTCCGGCAGGTCGAGCGTTGCGCCCGGCACCGGCACGACGAAGGCGCAGATCGCCTCACCCGTGCGTGTGCTGGGCATCGACACCACCGCGCACTCCGCGACCTTGGGGCAGCGATGGAGAACATCTTCGATCTCCTTGGCGCTGATGTTCTCGCCGGCGCGGATGATCAGGTCCTTCTTGCGACCGGTGCAGATGAGGTGACCGGTCTCCACGAGCCGGCCGAGATCGCCCATGCGGAAGAAGCCGTCTTCGTCGTAGGCGGCCTCGTTGTCCTCGGCACGCGCGTAGCCCAGCGCCATGCTCGGTTCGCGCACGAGGATCTCCCCCTCCTCTCCGGGAGCCAGCAGCGCGCCGCTGACGATGTCGACGATGCGCACCTCGGCGCGGTTGAGGCGCCCGTCCGTTTCCGCCGCGAGTCGAAGGCCGGCGCGCGACGGCGGCGGACCCGTCATCGTCGGCGCCTCGGTGGCGCCGAAGGTTCGCCAGGGGAGGCAGTTCGGAAACAGTTCGGCCGCCTCGTAGATCAGGCTCGGCGGCACGGCGGCACCCCCGCAGAGATAGGAACGCAACGCGGGCAGCGTCTCGCCGCGCCGGCGTGCCTCGGCCACGAGATCCTGCAGAAAGGGCGTGGCGCCGACCATGAACGAGCAGGCATGGCGTCGCATGAGTTCGAATGCGCGCTCCGGTTCCCAGGTGTCTACCATCACCGCCGGGATGTCGCCGCACCAGGGCATGTTCAGCACCCACAGGTACCCGCTGACGTGCGTCACGGGTGACGGACAGAAGGTCACGTCGCCCTTGCCCAGGCCGACCGTCGGCTTGAGCTTCACCGAGTCGGCGTGGAAGCTGTTGTGCGAATGCAGAACGCCCTTGGGCCGCCCGGTGGTGCCAGAGGTGTACATCAGCAGCTTCACCGCGTCCGGGTCCACCGCGACGAAGCGCGACACGGGCGACGAGGCGGCGAGCAGCGTGTCGAAGTCCGCCTCGCCGTGCATGCCCTGTCCTCGCACGAGCACGACGCGCGGTCGGTCCGGCAGGTCCGCCGCGATGCGCTGCATCATCGCCGCGTGGTCGAACTTGCGGAACGTGCTCGGCACGAACATCACGCGCGTGCGCGACTCCTGCAGCATGTACCGCACTTCCGCGTCGCGGTTGATCGGCACGATCGGGTTGGTGACCACGCCCGTCATCGACGCGGCGAGATCGATCACGCAGGCCTCCCACCAGTTCGGCAACTGGAACGAGACCACCTCGCCCGGCTTCAGCCCAATGGCCAGGAACCAGCCCGCGAGACGGCGCGCCCTTTCGAACAGCTCGGCGCAGCTCAGCGAGCGGTCGCCGTCGACGATCTGCACCTGTTCGGGATGCTGCGCGGCGCGTTCGCGCGCGAAGTCGGCGACGGTCCGATCGGGCCAGTCGCCGTTCGCCCGTGCCTGCGCGGCGAGCGCGGCGTTCCACCGCACCGCCCAGCCGCCGACGTCACGGCGCTGCTCGACGACGGGCATCGGCTGACCTCCTGGATGGATGGGCAAGGATCGCGAACCAGACTTGCACGAGCGTCCGGACCGGTCTTGATTTCACGCGACACATTGCGGGCGTCACGCGACATCCGTCCCTTCGTCCCTCGATACGCCGTGTTCGCTTCGCTCGCACGGCCACTCGGGATGAACAGCGGGGACGCGAGCGGCGCCGACCAGCCCCCTCTCCCCATGCGGCTTCATCGCATGGGTCGGGGTGAGGGGCGGCTTTTGGGCGTAGCACATCCAGCCGCAGTTGCTCACGTCCTGCCCCTCACCCCGCCCTCTCCCCGCTGGCGCGGGGAGAGGGAGCACGACTAGGCCAGCTCGCGCTTTTCGCCGCGGTGCTCGCGAATCTGCCTCGGCGAACTCGAGAACCACACCTTGCACCGGCGCGTCAGCACCGAGGGCTCGCTGTAGCCCAGCAGTGCGGCTACGCGCGTGAGCGGGATGTCGGACTGGCTCAGGTAACGCGCCGCAGCGTCGCGCCTGACCTCGTCCTTGATCGCCTCGAAACTCGTGCCTTCCTCGCGCAGACGCCGCTGCAGCGTGCGCGGATGCAGGTTCAGGCGTGCCGCCACCTCGGTATGCGTGCATGCGCCCTGCGCGAGCAGGCGGTCGGCCAGTCCGTGCACGCGGGCGCCCAGGTGCACCGATGCCGCCGGGTACTGCGTGTCGATGTAACGCGACGCCATCTCGTAGAGCTGCGGATTCTGGTTGGCGATCGGCTGCGCAAAGTCGCGGCTGTTGAAGAACACGCCGTTGTACGGCTTGCCGAAACGCACCGGGCCGCCGAAGTAGCGCTGGTAGGCCGACGGTGGCAGCAGGCGTTCGTGCCGGAACCACACCTCGCGCGCCCCGAAGTTGCCGCTCGACAAGGTCCGCACCGCGTGGTGCGTCAGTGCGAGCGCGTTCTCGACGGCCTGGCGCTGGTGCGGCACTCGATTGAGCAGGATCTCGAAGTGCATGCAGTGCCGGCCCGCCGCGCGATCCTCTTCCATCTCGATGCGCACGACCGGGCTGTAGACCTGCAGATGTCCCGCGCAATAACGATAGGCCTCTCCCACCGTCGACGAATTGCGCATCGCCACCTCGAGCGGCCCGAGCACCGAGATGCCGCCCTGGCGGGTGGCGAGGCGCAAGCCGAAGTCGGGGCAGTCGAGCTCCACCGCCGAGCGCTCGAGCAGGTGGATCATCGAGCGGTAGGAGATCACCGCCTCGGGACGTTTGAGTGCGGCCGGATCGATCTGCGCCCTGGCCAGCAGTCGCGCCGGATCCCCCCCGAGTTCGCGCGCGACCTCGGAATAGAGGCGCAGGGCCTCGACCCGGACCACGCCGTCCAGCGGGCCATGCCGAACTTCCGGCTCCTTGCTCATCGCCCTTCCTCCTCGTCGCCGCATGACGCCCTCGCGGAACCGGGGATGCCGGCACGCGGGGTGTTCTGTCGCTAGTGGTCAGGACCATACGCGACAGTCAGGGCCGGCAACAAGGTCGCGGCAGCCCCATGCGCCCGTGCCGCGCACGGCATCGAGGTTGTCGTCGCCGGTCATGGCTGTCGGCGCATTGCGGGGACGAGAATCGGGCGGTGCCGACGCCCGATGGGCGCAGGCCTTTTCACTGACTCTTCACCGAGACCCGACATGGACGCAGCGACGCTTGCAACCCTGCAGAAGGCCGCCGACCGCGGCGAGATCGAGAATCTGCTGGGCCTGTATTGCCGCGCCATCGACCGGCTCGACGTGCACCTGCTGCGCTCGGTCTATCACCCGGACGCGGTCGACGACCACGGGGCCATGAAGCTCAACGCCCACGAGTTCGCCGGCAAGATCATCGAGATGCTCGGCGCGATGTGCGTCCATACCATCCACACCGTGACGCACTCGGTGATCGAGATCGACGGCGATCGCGCCTCGTCGGAATCCTATTACCTGGCCACGCACACGATCGCGGCGAAGGACTCGGCCATCGAGGCCTGGTTCGGCGCGGCCTACCTCGGAGCGCAGCGTGCAGCCGGGACCGCGACCTTGCAGCACGAGTACGTCTGCTGCGGCCGCTACCTCGACGAGCTGGAACGTCGCGACGGGCGCTGGCGCATCGGGCGACGTCGCATCACCAACGAGTGGGGAACGTCGCGACCGGAAAACCGCGTCACGGAAGGCGTGCCCGGCGCGTTCACGGTGACGGGTCGGCGTGATCGCGAGGACCCGGTATACGCCGCCTTGATTGGCGGCACGTAGCGGTCATTCAGCCCCGCGTCGACTCCATCAATTCCGGGAAGTCGGTCTCGAAGAATTCCTGATCGCCGCGCCGGCCGGCCTGGCGTCGTTCGGCCTCGCTCTTGCGCAGATCGGTTCGGCGGATCTTTCCCGACACCGTCTTGGGCAGGTCGCAGAACTCGAGGATGCGAATCTTCTGGTACGGCGCCAGGCGCGTGCGCGCGAATGTCAGGATCGACTTCGCCGTTTCACGGTCGGGCGCGAAGCCGGGCCTGAGGATCACGCAGGCCTTGGGCACGCAGAGGCGCTTCGGGTCCGGGCTTTCGACGACCGCGGCCTCGGCCACCGCCGGGTGCTCGATCAGCGCGCTCTCGAGTTCGAACGGCGAGATGCGGTAGTCGGAACTCTTGAACACGTCGTCGGTGCGGCCGACGAACCAGAAGAAGCCGTCGGCGTCGCGCGAGGCGACGTCGCCGGTTCCGTAGTGGCTGCCGCCGAGCGCCTTCTCCGTTTTCGAAAGGTCGCCCGCGTACCCTGCCATCACGCCGGCCGGTCGCGGATCGAGCGCGACGGACACCTCGCCCTCGTCGACCGGGTTGCCGTCCACGTCCAGCAGGTCCAGCCGGTACCCGGGCAGCGGGCGACCCATCGAGCCGTAGCGCACCGGCTGGCCGGGCGGATTGCCGAGCATCGCGGTCGATTCTGTCTGGCCATAGCCCTCGCGGATCACCATGCCCCAGGCCGCCTTCACGCGCTCGATGACTTCGGGATTCAGCGGCTCGCCGGCGCTGACCAGCTCGCGCAGCTTGAGTGGGTACTTCGTCAGATCCTCGAGGATCAGCGCGCGCCAGGCGGTGGGCGGCGCGCAGATCGTGGTCACGCCGCAGCGTGCGAGCGTGCTCAGCGTTCTGTCGGCGTCGAAGCGGCCCTGGTTGTAGATGAAGATCGTGGCGCCCACGGTCCAGGGCGCGAAGAAGCAGCTCCAGGCGTGCTTGGCCCAGCCCGGCGAACTGATGTTGAGGTGCACGTCTTCCTCGCGCAGGCCCAGCCAGTACATCGTGCTCAGGTGCCCCACGGGGTAGCTGCGCTGCGTGTGCAGCACCATCTTGGGCTTGGAGGTGGTGCCCGACGTGAAGTACAGGACGCCGGGATCGTCCCTAGAAGGCCGCTACCCTCGGCGGCAACCATCCCAACGGGCGGCGGCTCAGGCGAGCCGGCGCGTGTCGACGGCGGCGGTCATCGAGTGCCCGTCGATGTCGAGGTAGAGCTCGCCTTCGGTGAACGAAACAGACAGCTTGGAGCGACGCTGCAGGCGCTTGGCGGCGTCGCCGACGAAGTCGCGCGGGAAGGCGTGGATCGGCAGCTCCTCGGCGCGGTGGATACGGCTGCCGGCGTACTGCGACAGCAGCAGCTCGATCGGGCGGTGCGTGTACAGCGCGGCGCGGCCGGCGTGCTTGCTGCCGCGGTGCAGGCGATCGGCGTCCGGCGCGCCGACCTCGATCCAGGCCGTGATGCGGCCCGTGAGGTCACGCACGAGCACGGCGGGTTCGTCGACCGCCGCCACGCCCTCGGTGAGCGCGATGCCTTCCTCGTATTCGAGACAGTAGGCCAGTACGCGCACCAGCATGAACTCGGGGGTTTCCGAGGGCTGCTGCGCCACGCGCAGCTCGAAGTCCGCATAGGTGCCCCGATCCATGTTGGCGAGCTGGATCGTGAAGGTGTGCAGGGTTGCGGTGAGAGCCATGGGGCGCGCGGTGTGGGAAACGCCGCAGGATACGGCCAACGCAGCCTAGTAGGTCCAGGGTCTCTCGCAGCGAAAGGGGAAAAATCCCCGTCTTCGTCCCGGCTACTTTTTGGCTTCCTTCTCCAGCAGGCTCGCCATGCCCGGCTTCGGCGCGCCGGCCTGTGCGACAGCAGGCCGCGGCGGCATGCGCGGCATGCCCGCGAAGCCGACCGCGAGCTGCTCTTCCATCGTCTTGATCTGCTCCTCGTCGTAGCCGAGGCCGCTCATGATTTCCTGGGTGTGCTCGCCGACCAGCAACGGCCGCCCCTGGATCACGCCCGGCGTATCGGACAGGTCGAACAGCAGGCCGATCTGGTCGAGCTTGCCGACCACCGGGTGCGCGTAGGACACGGTCCAGCGACGACGCGCGAACTCGGCGTCGTCGTGCAGACGGCGCGAGAACTCGGGGTCCACGATCTCGACCGGCACCCTCGCCGCGTCGAGCTTCTCGAACGCGACCTGCGCGCTCAGCGACACGATCGCATCCCCGATGAGCCGGGCCTGCGCGTCGTCGTCCCAGGTCCGCAGGTCGGCGGACAGGCCGAGCGCGGCGACCAGCGCGGCCCAATGCGCCGTCGACGACAGCGCGATGCAGATCCAGCCGTCGCTCGTCTCGTACAGGCGATGCCCCGCGGAGAAGCCGAGCTGCATGCCGTCGATGCGTGGACGCGTGAAGCCCGAGCCGTCGGGCCGCGCGACCGCGTAGCTGGTGTTCAGCAGCGCCGCGTTGATGATCGAGGTATCGACGAACTGGCCTTCACCGGTGCGGTCGCGGTGGTAGATCGCGTTGCAGATCGCGGTCGCGGAGAGAAAACCGTTACCCGTGTCGCCGAAGCTCGTGAAACTCCACATCGGGCGACCGCCTTCGCCCCGCCCCATGCCGCCATCCTCGAACTGGACGCCGGACAGGCAGGCGCCCGTCTGGTCGTTGCCGGGCAGGCCCGCGCGCACGCCGCGCTCGAAGCCGCGCGAGTGGGCGTAGATCAGTTTCGGGTTGAGCTTCCGCAGCGACTCGTAATCGATCTTCAGGCGCTCGGCCGCGTCGTAGCGCATGTTGTGCTGGACCACGTCGGCCTTGGCCACGAGCTCCAGCAGAACCTTCATCGCGCGAGGGTCCTTGAGGTTGAGCGTGATCGACTTCTTGCCGCGATTGGCCATGTAGGCGATGTGCACGCGGTGCCAGAACAGGTCGAACAGGCCGTTGACCTTGATCACCGTGGCGCCCAGATCGCTGAGCAGCTGCGTGCTGAAGGGCCCGGCGATCGCCAGGCCCAGGTCGAGCACGACGATGCCCTCGAGCGGCGCCTTGATTTTCCTGACACCGGAGGCGGTCTTCGCAGCCTTGGCTTCCGCAATGATCTTGGCCGCCTCCGCCTTGATCTCGGCTGTGTTCGCGCCGGGCCTGACCGCGGCCGCGCCGGGCTCGCCCTGCGTGAGACTCATGTTGAACGCATTACCGACCGTGCGGATCGTGCCGAGCTCGGGATCCTCGACCTCGCGCACGCAACCGTCCTGTAGGAAGGCCGGATCGGCCAGCGATTCCTCGATGCTGCGCACTGGCTGCATCGTCATCTCGGCGATCGCCGCGGCCTCGATCCAGTCCTTCACCGGGAACTTCGCGACGGCCTCGGCAAGGATCGGCTGGTAGTGCGACATCACGAGAATTTCCTCGGGGCCGGTGCCGAAACGGTCCGGATCGTTCTGCACCGTGAGGTCCGGCGAGGCGTTGAGCCTGTCGCCCTCCGCGGCCTGCAGAATGAAGCGCGGGTTGGGCACCCAGTTGTGCAGCCACTTGCCGTCTTTCGCCCGGAAATGGCCCTTGGACGACTTCGAATTGAGGATCCAGGTGTCGAACCCCGGCGAGTCGATCTTTTCCGCGCGCTGCCAGACGCCCGCCGCGCCTGCGAACGCGCCCTGCATGAGCGAAGTCTCGACCCACTGACCGCGCCCCGTGATTTCGCGCGCACGCAGGGCGGCCGCGATGCCGAGGCTCGCGGTGAAGAACGCACCCAGGCTGGGCCACTGGGAGGCTACGAACAGCGGACCCGGTCGCGGCGCGCCCTGCACCTGATCCTGCGGGATCTCGAGGTCCGGGAACGGATCGGGCTCGCCGTTCATGTGATTGAGTGCGCCCTCGGCCCAGCCGCGCTGTTCGAACATCAGGCCGGTGCGCGCCTGCACCAGCGCGTCGACCGCGGGCCGCTGGCTGTGCGCGTTGTCGCGTCCATACGCCGTGATCGAGCAGTAGAGCAGGCGCGGGTTGGCCGCACTCAGCGTGCCGTAGTCGATGCCGAGCTTCGTGGTTTCGCCCGGCGTGTGGGACTCGACGAGGATGTCCGCGGTGCTCGCGAGCGCGAGGAACAATTCCAGGTCCTCGGGATTCGCGAGATCCAGGAATGCGCTGCGCTTTCCGCGCTGCCAGACCGTGTAGCCGAGTCGATGCGGGCCTTCGGTCCTGCGTGCGGGATCGCCGCCCGGCGGTTCGATCTTGATGACGTCGGCGCCGTTGTCGCCGAGCAGCATCGCGGTCATCGGCCCGGCGATGCCGGAGGTGAGGTCCAGGACCTTCAGGTTCTGCAGTACGCCCGCCATGTCGTCGTCTCGTTTCGTATTCGTCTTGTTCTACCGCGAAGGATCAGCCCAGGCCGAAGGTCCGCAGCGCGTTGCCCGAGGTGATCTTCACGCGATCGACCTGCGGGATGCCCGCCTCTGCGAACGGGCCGACGACCTGCTGACGCGAGTTCGGCCAGCAGGTCGCGGGATGCGGGAAGTCGGTGGACCCGTACAGGCAGTCCGGTCCGAAGTAGTGGCAGCTTGCGTCTCCTCTTCGTGGTGCGTTACGCGCCTTCGCGGGGGCGAACGTCGGGACACATCGCAGACTAGGCAGCCGCGGTCGGGGCTACATGCTGCAAATGGGTGAGACCCCTCAGAGAAGGCTCCGGAACAACGCACCCGCGACACCCAGGGCGAGGATCAGCGGCACCATGCCCAGCCAGACACGCCAGAGCGCGACGAACCCGAATGCGGCAAGCGCCATCGCGACGAAGTCCGGCGCCGCCCCCTGCCCCCGCGGCCAGAAAACGTGCGCGGCAAAGAACAGGGCGAGCGACAGGATCGCGCCGACCACGGCCGCCGTGATCGCGCTCATCGGGCCCGCCAGGCGGAAGTCCTGTCGGGTGCGTTCGACATAGGGCGCCCCGGCCAGGATGAACGCGAACGACGGAAGGAAGGTGAAGAAGGTCGCGACGCAGGCGCCGGCTACGGCGGCGTGCAGCGGGTCTGAGTACCCGCCGTTCCAGCCGCCGAGAAAACCCACGAAGGCCACCACCATGATCAACGGGCCCGGCGTGGTCTCGCCCAGCGCCAGGCCGTCGAGCATCTGCGGCGCGGCGAGCCAGCCGTGTGTCACGACCGCACCCTGCACCACGTAGGGCATCACCGCATACGCCCCGCCGAAGGTCACGAGCGCCGCCTTGGTGAAGAAACAGGACATGGCCGTGAACATCGAGTCGAAGCCGACCCACCACGCGATGCTCGCGTACACGGTGCCGCCGATCAGCAGGCACAGGAGCAAGGTGAGGATCAGCCGCGACCACGCGAACTGCGCGTGCAGCGGCGTCGGCGTGTCGTCGTCGATCAGCGCGGGTCCGGCAGGTCTCGTGGCCGCTGCGTGCGTCGCGGTCGCCTGCAGGCGCGCACGCAACAGCCAGCCATACAGCGCCGCGGCCGCGATCACCCACGGGAACGCGACCCCGAAGTACAGTGCGACGAAAGCCGTGATCGTCACGATCCACAGCAGCTTCCGGCGCAGCACGCGCGTGCCGATGCGCCAGGCCGCGAAAGCGACGATGGCGACGACCGCGGGCCGGATGCCGTACAGCACGTCGGCCGCCAGGATCGCGCCAAGGCTCACGTACGCCCAGGACAGGCCGATCAGCAGCACCAGCGAGGGCAGTACGAACAGGGCGCCCGCCGCGATGCCGCCGCGTACGCCGTGCATGAGCCAGCCGATATAGGTCGCGAGCTGCTGCGCCTCCGGACCGGGCAGCAACATGCAGTAGTTCAGCGCGTGCAGGAAGCGCTTCTCGGAGATCCAGCGACGGGTCTCCACGAGTTCGCGATGCATGATCGCAATCTGGCCCGCGGGGCCGCCGAAGCTGATGCAGCCGAGCTTGAGCCACCAGCGCAGGGCTTCGGCGAACGGGACAGGAGCGGGTGCGCTCGGCTGCAGGTCGTTTGTCACGCGTCAGCGGGCACCGTTCGAACGAACCAAGCGCGGCGTGGCGCCGACGAGATCCGGGGCCTCACGCCGCAGGAACGAGATCCTTCATCGCAATGGTTTCGTCCGCCAGCTTCGCCGGATCGACCTTCGCCTTGAGCGCGACCATCTTTTTGGCCAGCATGAATTCCTGCGGCCGGCTCACGGTGTCCACCGCGATCAGGTGCCCATCCTTGAAATAGAACGCGCCGAAACTGCGCTTTGCCGGATCGCCGCGCAGCACGACCTGGTCGTAGCCGCCCGACATGCCGACCATCTGCAGCTTGAGGTCGTACTGGTCCGACCAGAACCAGGGCACGTTGGCGTACTTCGTGGCCTTGCCGAGCATGTTCAGCGCGCCCGCGCGACCCTGCTCCATCGCGTTCTGCACCGATTCGAGACGCACGCGACGGCCGAGAAACTCGCTCGGGTGCGAGGTGCAGTCGCCCGCGGAATGGATGTCCGGATCGGAGGTGCGCGTGAACTCGTCGACGACGATGCCGTTGTCGACCTCGAGCCCGGCTTCGGAGGCCAGCTCGGTGTTCGCGACCAGGCCGATGCCCACAATCACGAGGTCGCCCTCGACATCGCCGCCCACCAGTTTCACGTGGATGGCGTCGCCCTGTTGCTCGAAACCCGCGATCTGGACGCCGGTGCGCACGTCGACACCCGCCTCGCGGTGCACCTTCTCGTAGAACGCCGACATCTCGGGCGCGGTCACGCGCTGCAGCACGCGCGGCGCGCTTTCCAGCACGGTCACCTGCAGCCCGGCCTTTGTGGCCACGGACGCCACTTCGAGGCCGATGTAACCGCCGCCTACGATCACGAGGCGCTTGCCGGGGCCAAGCTTCTCGCGGATCGCGTCCACGTCGGCGATGCCGCGAACGACGTGGATGCCCGGCAGGTCCGAACCCGGGATCGTGAGCAGGCGCGGCCGACCGCCCGTGGCCAGCATCAGCTTGCCGTAGGGCAGTGTGCGGCCGTCGGACAGCGCCAGGGTCTTGCCCTTGCGGTCGATCGCGGTGGCGCGCACGCCGCCGATGAACTCGATGTTGGCCTTCTCCATCGCGGCGGCGGACAGCACGTACAGCGATTCCTTGGTGGCCGCGCCCGCGAGATAGGTCTTCGACAGCGGCGGGCGCTTGTACGGCACGTGCGGCTCTTCGCCGACGATGGTGATGGGCCCCGTGTAACCCTGGCGGCGAAGCTCGGCAGCGGTTTCGCCCCCGGCCTGGCCGGCACCGACGATGACGACGCTCTCGGGGGCAGTTGCGGACTCGGTCATGGTTGAAGCGGCCTCGGTCGTGCGGGCAAGACGCCCAGTCTAACGGCGCGGAGCATCTTTCCCTCGTTCACAAGCAGGAGGGATGCCGATTCGCAGCGGGCCCGCGAGCAGGGCAGGATGCGCGCCATGCCCGTCGCGTCGCTCCGTGTCCTGTCCGTCATCCCCCCGATGACGCAGCTCAACACGCCCTACCCGTCCACCGCCTACCTCACGGGCTTCCTGCGTTCGCGCGGCGTCGATGCGTACCAGGTGGACCTGGCCCTGGCGCTGGTCCTGAAGCTGTTGTCGCGGGAAGGCCTGGAACAGCTCCGCTCTGCGGCCCTGGGCTTGTCCGAGCGCAAACGCAGCGTCTGCGTGAAGCATTTCCTGGCTGCCTACGAGCGCTACCGCGCCACCCTGCCCGTGACCCTGGCGTTTCTGCAGACGCGCGATCCGACGATCTCGCACCGCATCTGCACGCGCGGCTTCCTGCCCGAGGGGCCGCGCTTCGCCTCGCTGGACATCTACGTGGACGAGGACGGCGGCGACCCGCTGGCCTGGGCCTTCGGCGCGCTGGGGGCGCAGGACCGGGCGCGGCACCTCGCCACGCTGTATCTGAACGACCTGGCCGACGTGCTGCGGGACGCGGTCGACTCGCGCTTCGAGTTCGTGCGCTACGCCGAGTCGCTGGCGCAAAGCCAGCCGCACTTCGAGCCGATGGCGACTGCCCTGGCTGCGCCGCCAACGCTCGTCGACGCGACGCTGCACGCGTTGACGCTCGAGGCCATCCAGCGCCATACGCCCGACGTCGTGCTGATCTCGGCCCCTTTCCCGGGCGCGGTCTACGCCGCGTTCCGGATCGCACAGACGATCAAGGCGCGGAATCCGAAGATCGTCACGCTCCTCGGCGGCGGTTACGTCAACACCGAGCTGCGCGAACTCTCGGAGCCGCGCGTGTTCGACCACTTCGACTACGTGACGCTCGATGCCGGCGAGCGGCCGGCGATCGCGCTGCTCGAACACCTGCGCGGCGAGCGGCCACGCGAGCGGCTGTCGCGAACCTTCCTGCGCGACGACGCGGGCGTGGTGCGCTACGTGGATTGCGGCGAGCCCGATGTGCCCTTCAACGAGGTCGGCACGCCGACCTGGGACGGGCTGCCGCTGGATCGTTACCTGTCCCTGCTCGACATGCTCAACCCCATGCACCGCCTGTGGTCGGACGGCCGCTGGAACAAGCTCACGGTCGCGCACGGCTGCTACTGGAAGAAGTGCAGCTTCTGCGACGTCAGCCTCGACTACATCTCGCGCTACGACCTGGCGAGCGCGACGACGCTCGTGGATCGCATCGAGGCGGTCGTCAAGGAAACCGGGCAGACCGGATTCCATTTCGTCGACGAGGCGGCGCCTCCAAAAGGCCTCAAGTCGCTGGCGGCAGAGCTGATCAAGCGCGAGGTCTCCATCTCCTGGTGGGGCAACATCCGCTTCGAGAAATCCTTCACGCCAGCGCTGTGTCGCGAACTCGCCGACAGCGGATGCATCGCGATCTCGGGCGGGCTCGAAGTGGCGTCGGATCGCCTGCTCAAGCTCATGAAGAAGGGCGTGTCGGTGGACCAGGTTGCGCGGGTCACGCGTGCCTTCGCGGACGCCGGGATCCTCGTGCATGCCTACCTGATGTACGGCTTCCCGACACAGACCGTGCAGGACACCGTCGATTCGCTGGAATACGTGCGGCAGCTGTTCGAGGCCGGCTGCATCCAGTCGGGCTTCTTCCATCGCTTCGCCTGCACCGTGCATTCGCCGGTGGGCAAGCAGCCGCAGGAATACGGCATCACCTTGATGCCTTCGCCCACGGGTCGGTTCGCAAAGAACGACATCGAGTTCGTGGATCCGAGCGGTGTGGACCATGCCCCTCTGGGCGTGGCGCTCAACAAGGCGCTGTACAACTACATGCACGGCCTCGGGCTGGACCAGGATGTGCGCAGCTGGTTCGAGCAACGCGTGCCGCGCTCCAAGGTGCCGCGCCAGTTCATCGCGAAGGCGCTGTCGACGACGCTGACGGCCGCTTCGTGAACTGCAGGATCGAGAACGCGGCCTCGGTGGCGAGCCCGCTGCGGGCCTCGAGTTCGACCCGTCGCTCCGGACGCGCTTTCCAGGCATAGGGCGTCATCGTCAGCAGCAGCTTCAAGTCCTGCGGCGACAGGTCCAGCGCGTAGCGCAGCGCGCGCTTCGCCGACAGTCCGAACAGGGGCTCGAAGCCCGCCAGGAACTTGTCCGGCTCGTGCGGCTCGACCACGTCGAACAGCGCGGCGCGCAGTGCGTGCAGGTGCGCCGCATCCGGCGTCACCAGCAGTACCCGTCCACCCGGCCGCAGCACGCGCGCCATCTCGGCTTCGTGCAGCGGCGTGAACAGCGTGCAGATCACGTCGATGGATTCGCTCGCGATCGGCAGTCGCGCGCCGCTGCCGACGATCCAGGTCACGTCGCGAAAGCGCTTGGCAGCGAGCCGAATCGCGGGCTTGGCGATGTCCAGGCCCACGGTCTGCACCGCTCGCGTCGCCATCGCGCCGGTGTAGTAGCCCTCGCCGCAGCCGATATCGAGCAGCGTCGCGGGCTGCATGGGCGCGAGCATCTCGACCATGGCGTCGCGTAGCGGCGCGTAGTGGCCGGCGCCCAGGAAGGCGCGACGCGCCTGCAGCGACTCGGGCCGATCGCCCGGCTCGCGGCTGTGCTTGTGCTGCGCTGGCAGCAGGTTCACGTAGCCTTCGCGGGCCACGTCGAAGCCGTGTCCCTGCGCACAGGTCCAGGTCTGCGCGCCGTGTTCGAACACGCTCGCGCACAGCGGGCAGACGACGAATCCCGCCGCCATCAGGCCCCGCGACGCAGATGGCGCGCGAGAAACTCGACCATGTCGGCGCGTGCGACCGCCGTTTCCGCGAACACTTTTTCGAACAGGGGGAAGGCGTGCGGCAACACCGGCCAGACGTCGCAGCGCACCTCGACCCCTGCGGCTTCCGCCTGCTGCGCCGCCATCACCGAATCGTCGGACAACACTTCCTCGGCGCCCACAAGAAAGTACATCGGCGGGAAGCCGCGGTAGTCGGCGTACAGCGGAGAGAGCTCGGGATCGGAAGCATCCCAGTTGCCCGCGTAGAGATCGTCGACGCGCTGCAGGGCGGTGATCGGCAGGATCGCGTCACGCTTGCGCTGCAGGTAGCGCGATGGCGGACCCTGGATGCGGCCCAGTTCCGTGGCCGGCGATACCGGCAGCACGCAGGCCGGCATCGGGATGCCCTTGCGTCGCGCGCGCTGCAGCACGCCGAGCAATAGATTTCCGCCCGCCGAGTCGCCACCGATGGCGATGCGCGCCGGATCGAATCCCAGGTCGATCAGGCCCGCGTAGGCGCGCTCGCAGTCATCGAGCGCGGCGGGAAACTTGTTGAATGGCGCGAGGCGGTAATCCGGCAGGAAGCCGATCGCGTCGAGTTCCTTGCACAGCAGCGCCAGCAGGCGCAGGTGCACCATGGGTACCGCGGGGAGGATGAAGGCGCCGCCGTGCAACCACAGCAACACCGGCTTGCTGCGGTCCTCGAAGTTGCCGACGGTCTGGCCGGGCACGCGATTAATGATGCGATAGCCCTGTTCGAGTCCCGCGGTGTCGCGGCAGGGCATGCCGGCGAGCCGAAGCTGCTGGCGCGCGATGCTCTCGAAGCTGCCGTGGATCATCCGGCGCAGCATCGGCTTCAGGAACCAGCGGAACAGCGTGGTGAAGATGCGCGAGCGCAGGCTGATCGCGATCTGTTTTTGATGAATGCTCAAGCTGCCCCGGTGCGTGTGAATTTCCAGGGCGCGAGTGTGGGGCCCAGCGAGTCGTTGCGCCTACCTGCTTCGGAGGAACCCCGGGTCACACGGCCGCGTAGCCCGGGCTGCGTCCAGACCACGGTTGCGCTGCGCCCACGAAAAAGGCCGCCCCTTTCGGAGCGGCCTTCTCGTGCAACGCATCGCAGTGTGTTGCTGCTTACTTCCCGATCGCGCCGCCAAGCGCCACGCAGACCGACTTGGTCTCGAGGTAGTTCTTCAACACCTCGGCACCCATCTCGCGACCCCAGCCCGACTGCTTGTAGCCACCGAAGGGCATCGAAGCGTCGAAGATGTTGTAGCAGTTGACCCAGACCGTGCCGGCCTTCAGACGGTTGGCAATCTTGTGCGCCTTGCCGATGTTGGTGCTGAACACGCCGCCGGCCAGGCCGTACAGGCTGTCGTTCGCACGACGGATGAGTTCCTCATCGACGTTCTTGAACGGCATCGCCGTCAGGACGGGTCCGAAGATCTCCTCCTGAACGACCTTCATCTGGTCGTTCGTGTTCACGAGAACCGTCGGCTCGATGAAGTAGCCCTTGCCCGACACCGGCTTGCCGCCGCACAACGCCTTGGCGCCCTGCTCGTTGCCCGAGGTCAGGAAGCCCGACACGCGCTCGTACTGCGTCTGCGACACCATCGGACCCATCTCGGTGGTCGGGTCAAGGCCCGGTCCAAGCTTGATCTTCTTGCCGATCTCGGCGATGCCGGCCACGACCTTGTCGAAGATCTTTTCCTGCACGAACAGGCGCGAACCCGCACAGCAGGCCTGGCCGTGGTTGAAGAAGATGCCCATCGCGGCGCCCGGGATGGCGATGTCGAGATCCGCGTCGTCGAGGATGATGTTCGGCGACTTGCCGCCCAGCTCCAGCGTGACCTTCTTCAGATCGTTCGAAGCAGCCTTCACGATCAGCTTGCCGACTTCCGTCGAGCCCGTGAACGCCACCTTGTCGACGTGCGGGTGAGCCGCCAGCGGCGCGCCACAGGTTTCACCGAAGCCCGTGAGCATGTTCACCACGCCGTCGGGAACACCCGCCTCCTGCATGATCTCGGCGAGCTTCAGGCCGGACATCGGGGTCTCTTCGGCGAGCTTCATCACGACGACGCAACCCGAGGCCAGCACCGGCGCGAGCTTCCACGCGGCCATCAGCAGCGGGAAGTTCCAGGGGATGATCTGCGCGACGACGCCGACCGGTTCCTTGCGCGTGAAGGCCTGGTACTCGACGCCCGGGGTATAAGGGACCGAGAGCGACAGGCTGTTGCCTTCGATCTTGGTCGCCCAGCCGGCCATGTAATGGAAGATGTCGGCGGCGAGAACGACGTCGGCGGCGCGCGCGATCGAGATCGGCTTGCCGTTGTCGATGGCCTCGAGCTGCGCGAGCTCCTCGGTGTACTTGAGGATCAGGTCGCCCACCTTCCAGATGATCCGGCCGCGCTCGGACGGCGTCATCTTGGTCCACGGGCCCGTATCGAAGGCAGCGCGTGCGGCCTTCACGGCCTCGTCCACGTCGGCCTTCTCGCAGGCGGCGGCGTGACCGATCACCTGGCCCGTTGCCGGGTTGAACACCTCGAAGGTCTTGCCGCTCTTCGCCGGCACCCACTTGCCGTTGATGAGCACCTTGCGCGGCGTGCCGATGAATTCCTTCACAGACGGCAGCAATGCCGTCAGACCACGATCTCCGTCCATCTTGTTGATCTCCTCGTGTGCCGACGCGGTCGGCGTTTATCGAAACGCAGCCCGCCGCATGCATGCGGCAGTGCCTCAGACACCAGAAAAACACTGTTTGCGGGTCTGCGCAACCTACTCGCTGGAGTGGGCTGAAGCTGGGACCTGCGTCCACCGGGTTGGTTGCAAACTCAAGTGAGTGCGAACGCTAGGTCTGCGGCTCAGGCCGGTGGCCGGACGGTGAAGCTGACGCTGTCCAGCGCATGCCCATCGGCGTCGATCAATTCCAGCAGGTGATCGCCCGGCAGCGGCGTCCAGAAACGGGGCTGCGCGGCCGATCCCAGGTCCTGGTGGTTGAGGCGCAGGTGCAGCCGGCCCGAGGCCGGCTCCGCCCGCACCAGCACGTGCTGGCGGTCCAGGGGGATATCGGGGTCCAGCGCGATCAGGCTGCCGTTCGCAGGCGAGGCCAGTCTTGCGCGCGGGGCCGAACGCACGGCCGGCGTGATCTCGGCGACCTGCGTACCGGCCAGGAACCACTCGTCGCGGTCACCTTCGGTCTTCGCCGTGAAGCGCACGCGGGACCGGGTCACGTCGCCCGGCGGGGTCCGAGGGGCCGGCGCGGCGCCCCGCTCCAGCGCGTCCAGGATCTCCCGCCAGGCGGGCGCCGCGCCGGTGATGCCCGAAACCGTGTGCATCGGGTCGCCCTCGAAATTGCCGACCCAGACCGCCACCGTGTAGCGCGCCGTGTAGCCGATGCACCAGTTGTCGCGCAGGTCCTTGCTGGTGCCGGTCTTGACCGCGGACCAGTACGGCGTCGACAGCGGGCCGTCGAAGTCGAAGGTCACGGCGCGCGCGGCGCGGTCCGACAGGATGTCGGAGACGATCCACGCCGCGCCGGCGGCGATCACGCGACGGTCCACCGCCACCGGCTCGTCGGGCACCAGGTGAAGCGGCGAGTAGCGTCCCCCGTTGGCGAGCGTGCGGTAGGCGTTGGCCTGCTCGAGCAGGCTGACCTCCGCCGAACCCAGCGCCAGCGAATAACCGTAGTACTCGCCCGACTCCGTGAGCCCGCCGACGTAGCCGAGCTGGTTCAGGCGTTCGCGAAAGGGCTCGACGCCCGCGATGATCAGCGTGCGGACCGCGGGGATGTTCAAGGAGCCCGCCAGCGCGGTGCGCACGCTGACCAGGCCCTTGAAGTCGTGCTCGTAGTTCTGCGGCAGGTACAGGCCGGGACCGGCCTCGAGCGCGACCGGCGCGTCGTCGAGTAGCGAGGCCGCCGTGAGCCATCCCCGTTCGATCGCCAGCGCGTACAGGAAGGGCTTGAGCGTGGAGCCGGCCTGGCGCTGGGCGCGCGCACCGTCGACCTGCGCGGCGCGGCTCGCGGGCCCCGCCGAGCCCACGTAGGCGAGGACGTCGCCGCTGCGGTTGTCGACGACCACGACCGCGCCGTCGCGAACCTGCAGCGCGTCGAGGCGCCGAAGCTGCGACTCGAGCGCACGCAGCGCGAGGGTCTGCACGCGCAGGTCGAGCGTGCTGCGCACGCGCTCGCCGGGCGCGCGCAACAGGCGGCGCGCGAGCTGCGGGGCAAGTCCCGCGCCGGCGTGCGCCGGCCGCTTGTTGTCCAACGCGGCGAACGCGACGACGCGCAGCGCATCGCAGGGCGCGCTCTGCAGGGCCGCCGCGGCGCAGGCCCGTCGCGCCACCTGCTCCGATGCGGCGCGCGGCGCCGGCAGCAGCGCCGCGAGGACGCGCGACTCGTCCGCCGTCAGGCCCGAAGGCGTCTTGCCGAACAAGGCCTGCGAGGCCGCGGCGACCCCCTCGCTCTCGCCGCGAAAACCCGCGAGGTTCAGGTAGGCCTCGAGCGTCTCCTCCTTGGACCAGGCTCTCGCGAGCGCGTGGGCCGCGCGCATCTGCCGGATCTTCTCGCGCAGGCTGCGCCGGCCCGACTTCGCACGCAGGGTCGGATCGATCAGCGAAACGAGCTGCATCTCCAGCGTGCTCGCGCCGCGCCGCGCGGTGCCCTGCATGCGATCGCGCGCGGCGCCAAGTGCGGCCAGCAGGTCCACGCCCTGGTGCTGTCGGAAACGCCGGTCTTCGGCCGCGATCACGGCCGCCGGAAGCGCAGGCGAGACCTGCGCCAGCGGCGTCCAGTCGAGCCGGCGCGACTGGAAGTCCACGCGCAGACGCTGTACCTCCCTGCCCTCGCGGTCCAGCAGCACCGATTCCGAACTCAAGTAGCGGGCCTTCACATCTTCGAGCGCGGGCATCGCCGGCGCCTTCGTTGACTGCACGAGCCACGCAGCGGCCACGACGACGACGAGCAGCAACGTCGCCGCGGCACCGACTCCGATGGCCCGGCGGTTGGGCATCAGGGCACGTCCACCTGCATCGGCGCGTTGGGCGATTCACCGAGCATCTCGGGCGAGTACATCGCCTCCACGCGCGTCGACGGCATCACGAAGCGACCCGCGTTGTTGTAGCGCACCGTGTACTCGAGGCTGAAGCCGCCCTTGGGTACGAGCGCGTAGTAGGCGCGGTAGAAATCGAAGCGCCGTTCCTCGAACGCGGGCCAGGCTTCGCCTTCTCGTTCCTCGCCTTGGGCCAGCAGTTGCGAGTCGCGACCCAGGCCACCGCCAAGGATGGTCGAGCCTCCGGGCACCGGGTCCTCGACGACGACCCAGGTCATGTCCGACTGCGCGTCGATCTCGAGCTTGATGCGCGCGGTGTCACCGCGCGTCCACTTGCCCTTCACCGCCTGCTCGACCGGCGTCACCGTGCGCTTGATGCGATAGCCCGAGGAAAACGGCTCCTTGAGCGGCAACGCGGCGCGGCTCTGCACGATGATCCAGGGTTTGCCCGTGCCCTCGTGCGCGAGCTTGAGGACGCCCGGGCCATCAGGCCAGGCGAGGTCCAGCGTCGCGTTCGCCGGATCCTTCCAGTCCTTGCGCTGCTGCGCGGCGCCGAGCGACGCGGTGGTGACGCCGCCCACCGACTCGCGCTCGAAGGCCGAGGCAAACTTGCGCGTCGCGAGCACGCCCCAGGCGTTGGCCGTGGTGATGTTCCAGTGGCCTTTGTGCTGCCGACCGATGGCGCCGCGCATCATGCGCGGCAGGTCCTCGCGCCAGGCACTGTCGCCGAGCAGCGCGAGGATCGCGCGGTTCGCGTTGACGTCGGCCGAGATCATGAGCCACCACAGCGCGTCGTCCTGCTCGGCCGAGAAGCCCATCGTCGTGCCCTGGAAGTTCAGACGCGATCGCAGGATGGTCTTGGCCTCTTCGAGCAGGCGGTCGCGCTCCGGGATCGTGCTCACGCGCTGCAGGATGCCGATCCAGTCGATCACGGCCGAGGTGTGCCAGAGGTTCGGATCGATCGTGAGCGACGTGACCCACGCGGCCTTGGCGAGCTTGTAGCGCGACAGCGCCTCGATGGCCGCGAGCTTTCGCTCGGTCTGGTCGGCGATCCGGATCTGCGAGCCGCGGTCCACGCGTCCTTCGAGGAAGCCCGCGAGGCCTTCGATCATCAGATTGCGGTCCGACTCGGGGATGGGCCAGCCCGCTTCCTGCGCGATCGCGAGCAGGTAGGCCGTGAGCGTATCGCTGCCTTCGAGCATCGTCGACGGGAAGTAGCGCACCAGGCCATCAGAATCGAGATACGAAGACAGCCGCGCCATCTGCTGGTCCCACATCGCGCGATCCTCGAGCACGACGGCTCTCGATGCGCCCTGCTCGTAGCAGGTGTACGGATACAGCCGCGCCCAGTCGCGCACCGGATCCAGCGAGGCCGTCAGCGACGCCTGCAGGTTCACGCGCACGCCGCCGCGTCCCACGATGGCATCCGCTGGCCGTTCGACCGGCATCTCGGTGGAGCCTTCGAGCTGCGAGAGCGTGGCCTGGTAGACGCGCACCGGGTACGCCGGCACGACTTCCTGCACGATCTTCAGGGCGTCGAGCGGCTCGCCGGCTTTGTCCTGGACGCGCACGGTCCAGCTCACCTGGGACACGTCGAAGGGTGCGGTCAGCTCGAAGCGCGCCGGCAGCGCCTCGCCGGCAGGCACGTTGAGCTTCTGCGAGGCGTGCACGAGCGGCTCCTTGAGACCCGTCGCGATGGCCTCGGCCTCGACCTCGATCTCGCGCGCTTCCCGGGTGGTGTTGCGCACCGTGAAGATCGCCTCGTAGCGATCGTTCTCGCGCACCAGCGGCGGCACGCCCGAGATGAGCTGGAAGTCCTGCGTGGTGCGGATGCTCGCGCTGCCCGTGCCGAAGCGGTCGGCGCCGACGCTGGCGACCGCGGTCAGCTTGAAGGAGCTCAACGCGTCGTTGAGCGGGACCTCGACCGTGGCGTGGCCCTGCGCGTCGAGCGGCACGCGCGCCTTCCACAGCAGGAGGCTGTCGAGCAGTTCACGTACCGCGCCGCGTCCGCCACCCCCTCCCGGCGGCAATGACTTGCGCCCGTAGTGCCGCTTGCCGACGACCTGCATCTGCGCGGTCGAGGTGAGCACCGAGACGCCGCGCCGCTGCATCATCTGCTCGAGCACGTAAACGGAGTTGTTCGCGTGCAGGTCGAGCAGGGCCTCGTCGACCGCGCTGAATGCGATCTCCGCGTCGGCGGGCATCGCGCCACCGGCCGCCGGCGTGACCTGCACCTGCACCACGGCCTTGCCGCGCGTCTTGTATGACGCTTCCCCGGGCTTGACCTCCACCTTGAGCCGGTGCGCACTCCAGCCCACGTCGATCCGCGCCATGCCCAGGCGGTACGCCGGCTTGGAGAGATCCACCATCGCAGTCGGCATGCCGCCGTCGAGCCTGAACCAGCGATCCAGGTGCAGCCAGCGCAGGAAATCGTAAAAGCGCGACCGGAAATCGCTGACGCGGCCTCGCACCGCGAGCACCGAGACGTAGACGTTGGGCGAGTCGGCGCCATCGATCGGCACCTCGATCACGGGCTCCTTGCCGGAGATCTCGGTGACGTAGGAGCGCAGCACGCCCTCGCGTTCCACCGTGACCAGCGCGGTGGCCTTGCGGAACGGCATGCGCACCTGCAGGCGCGCGGTGGCGCCCGGCTCGACCTCGCGCTGTTCCGGGATGAGGTCCATGCGATCGTTGTCGGCCTGCGCGAACCACCAGTCGTCCTTGCCGGCGACGTAGCGCGAGGCAACGGCCCGCGAAGTGTGGCCGTCGGCGTCCTGCGCCAAGGCCTCGAGCAGGACCTGGCCGCTGGCGCGCGGGGCCACCTTGCAGCGGATCAGGCCCTGCGCGTCGGTCTTCTCGCGGCAGGCGGCGTCGAGCTTGATCGTTTCTTCGCTGTGCGAGTAGGCGTAGAAGCCGCCGACGAGTCGCTTGCGATACGAATGCGTGATCTTCGACCACAGCTGCACCGTGACACGCTGCGAAGCAAGCGGCCTGCCCTTGAGATCCAGCACGACGGCCTGGAATTTGAGCTCGTCGCTCTTGCCGGACCAGTCGTCGCCCGACAGGCCGACGACGAGCTTGGCCGGCCACAGGGGCGTGGTTGCGCGCACGCTCGTGAGTTCGCCGTTGGCGTCCGGGTATTCGAGTTCGGAGAAAACTTCCTGCGCTTCGGCCGACGCGGGAAGGTCGGCGATCGTGGTGCGTGCGGATCCATTCGCGTCGAGCGTCAGCGGCAGCGTCTGCGCCGGCAGCGGCCGCGCGGCATCGTCGGCTCCGGATTCGTCGTCGGGGAAATAGCCGCCCTCCCCGCCCTCGACGATGCCTGCCTTCAAGGGCGTGCCACCGAAGCTGAAGCTGTCGTAACTCTGGAACGTGACCGCGCGCGGACGTACCTGCGTGCGCAGCTTCACCGGTAGCTTCGCGGCGGCGCCACCGGAGAAGTAACCGACGTAGAGATCCAGCGGCAGCGCCTTGACCGCCACCGCGGGTTCGGCCGGCGGCGTGATCACCGCGCGCATCTGCGGGATGCGGTACTGCTCCACGCGGAAGCTGCCGGACGTCTGCGCGATATCCTTGCCCGTGAAGCGCAGCTGGTATTCGCCCAGACGGGCCTCCTTCGGAATCGCCCATTGCGATTCCGCCACACCGTTGGCGTCAAAGTTGAGCGGCAGGGTCACGCTCGAGCCGCTGCCCTCGTGCTCGATCACCAGTGCGGTCGGTCGCGCCTCGGGCACCGCGAGGCCCTTGGCCGTGTGTTCGCGCCAGAAGTGCTTCATCGACACCGTCTCGCCGGCACGGAACAGCGAACGATCGAGGACGGTGTGCGCGACCTGCGACGACTCCCACAGTCCACTCTCGAGATTGAAGTCGCTGGGCGTGATGCCCTGGTTCCAGTCGCTGATCGTGAACGACAGGTCGTCGTCCTTGCGCGCGCTGACCATCACCGGGTGCGAGTCCTCGTTCGAGCAGCTCGACCAGGCCTTGGGGGTGGGCAGGCCGCTGTCGATACGCACCGCGCCATCCGTGCCCGTGCGCCCTTCCCAGATCGGCTTGCCGTCGCAGCCGTCGACGACATGGATCACGGCGTCTACGACGGGCTTGGCGCCATCGAGCGTGGAGACGAAGACCAGCGAGCCTTCCTTGCCCCACTTGAAATGCACCGCGAGGTTGGTCACCAGTGCGGTCGTCGCCACGTAGCGCGGGCGATCGTCGCCCAGCAGCGCGGCGCCCAGGCGCGGGCTCGCGATCTCGACGACATGGAACCCCGGCTCGCCGAGCGGGATGCCGATGACCTCGAAGGCCTTGCCGCCCTCGCGCTTGGGCAGGTCGAAGGGCGTCCCCTCTTCGCCCGCGAACACCGAGTCGATGCCCGGTTGGATGAATTTGCTGTCCTCCCAGCGCGAGTTCATCGCCACGCGCACGCGCTTCATCCAGTCGAGGATCCCGGCCTCGGTGTCGATGCGCTTCGATTGGCCACCGATCTTCAGCCCGCTGGGTTTGTCCTCGAGATCACGGATCGTGATGGGCAGCACGCCGCCCTCGGATCGCTCGAGGATGCCGAACTCGCCGTTGAACTTGGCCAGCGGCGGCGCCTCGTCGGTGGCCACCGCCAGCGGGTAGCTGCCCCGGTTCTCGATGGCGCGGCCCGCGTCGTCGCGCACGTCCGCCGGCAACTGCACCTGGAACTGCGCCACGGTCGGGAACGGCGGATCGAAGCTCACGCTCTCCACGAACCTGTCCTCGCCGCTGCCAAGGTTCGGCTTGCGCGTTTCCTTTCCCACCAGCCGGATCTTCTCGGCCTGTTCGCGCGACACCGGCGCAGAGAAGGTCAAGTTCATTGCCAGCACCGGCACGCAGGGTGCGTCGGCGTTCACGCGATCGCAGCTGAAGCGCGCAGTGAAGGCATCGCGCACGCGAAACCCCTTGACCTGGTCTTCAACCGTCTCGAGACCGCTGGGCGTCGCCACGCCCTTGCCCCAGACCAGCTTCACGGTCGTGGCGTTCGGGAGCGGTCGCGAGCACCGCGCGACGACGACGTTCTTCTCGGCCTTCTTCAGCGCATCGTGCGTCACCTGTACGTCGCCGCTGTCGCCGTCCTTCCAGAGCACCGAGTAGTAGGCGTAGCCGAGCACGCGGCGCTTCGACAGCAGCTCCTCGCGATCCTTGCCCGTAAGCACCGTGAGCGGGATACGTTCCTCGACCCCGTCGATCGCGCAGAAAGCGTTCTTCGCGACGGAGGCGTCGGTCACGGGCGCATCCAGGCCCAGCGCGAAGACCTGGTTCTCGTCGATGGTCGCGCCCTCGTAGGGCATCGATGCGCGGATGGCGGGGCCGCCGGTGGCGAACGAAAACTCGTCCTTGCCCGAGAGGCTTTCGCCGGTCAGCGTCTTCAGGCCCTCGACGAGAGTGAACGTGCACGCCTCGCCGGCGGCAAGGTCGGCCTCGAAGTCGTACACCCAGTTGCGACCGTCGGCCCAGCGACCTTTGCCCTTGGCCGCGCATTCGACCGTGAACGGATCGGGCAGGCGTGGATCCCCGAACTTCACGACGGCCTCGGAGAATCGCGCCGTCACCTGGCGCACATCGCGCGCCGCGCCCTGCGGCGAGAAGCTGCTCACCGTGGCGGCGTCGGCGAGCGTTGCGCATAGCGAAAGCAGCAACAGCAAAGCGATGCGCAGCGCGGTCGGAGTCGAGCGCGAGTCGACGCGCCAAGCGGTGTTCGTCTGCATGTGTCCCCTTTTGATCGCCGCCGACATGTTCAACCGTCAGCGGGCACAGGAAATCCAGTTCCCGAGAAACTTTGGCGGCATTTGTGTGCAGGCCAGCGTTGGTGAACGGTGGCGAGCCGCGCCGCGTGCGTCAACCCGTTTCGGGGTTGAGCCGAGCCGAGGCGGTCCGAACGACCGCGCGTCAGACCTCTTCGAGCCAGCGCTGGAGGTGCGGCTGCAGGACCTCGAAGGGCTGGTAGCCGATGGCCAGACGCTGGATGCGCGGTCCTGCGCGCAGCAGGACCGACGGGAATCCCTCGATCCCGCAGCGGCGCACGAAGTGCACGTCTTCGTCCAGCGCCTCGACCGCGGCAGGCGCCTCCAGCTTCGCCAGGAACGTCGCGCGCGAGATGCCGTAGGTCTGCGCATAGTCAGCGAGCACCTCCGGATCCTTGAGGTCGCGCCGGCCGACATAGAACGCCTGCTGCAGGCTCTTCAGGTAATCCAGCCCGCAATTCGGACGCTCGCGGATCATCACCGATAGCGCACGGCAACTCGGGCCCGTGTCGTAGACGTAATCGGTGGTCAGCGGCTGCTCGAAGTCGAAAGGCTGGCCCGTCTGCGCGGCGATCTCGCGCCACTCGCCCATGATGTAGCTGACCTCGTGCTCCGAGAGCGGCTCGCGGATATCGGTGCGCAGACCTCCGGGCAGGACGCGGATCGCGGCGCGCTCGCGCAGCATCGGTGCGATGCGCTCGATGACCGGCGAAAAACCCCAGCACCAGGAGCACATGGGGTCGGCGACGTAGATGAGTTCCTTTTCGGCCGGTTCCATGTTCGGTATCTCAGGGCAAGGGGCTGCTTCGAACCTGCAACCGGTCTTCGAGCGGAAACACCGTGCCCCACTGCTTGCAGCTGGGGCAATGCCAGAACAGCTGCGCGGGCTTCATGCCGCAGCTCTGGCACTGGTACTTCTGGCGTTCCGCGCTCAGTGTCTTGAGCGCGCCGCGCATCGCGCCCGAGAGGCGGGCCAGCAACTCGGGGTCCTGCGGCGCCTCGAGCTTCGTCACCTGCTCGAGGACGCTCCAGCTCGGGCGTGATTCGAAGGCCTCGAGCAGAAACCCCGCGGGATCCATGCCGGTCTCGTGCAGCAGTTCGGCGCGCACCACGTCGATGATGCCGATGCGCTGGTCCTCGGGCAGGTCTTCCATCCAGTGCACGAAGTACTCGGGGCGGCCCCAATCGCGGCAACATTCCCACAGCGGGCGAACGATCTCGGGCATCAGCTTGGGTTCGAGCTCTGCGACCTTGGCGTAGGCGGTGGTCGCGTCGGACCAGTCGCTGCGCGCCTGGGCCAGGCGACCGATTCCGAGGTTGGCGCGGGCAGAGGTGTTGTCCGTGCTCAGGGCGCGCTTGGCCTGTGCTTGCGCTTCATCGACGTTCTTGGCGCGCCGCGCGTCATCGGACATCTCGCACTGGTACTGCGCGGTGATGGCGCGACGCGACACGCCGCTCGCGGCTTCGAGCCGGCGGCTGGCCTCGATCGCACGCGGCCAGTCGTGCGAGCTCTCGTGGATTGAAATCACCGCCTCCAGGCAGGCCAGCAGCTTGAAGCCGCGGTCGGCCAGCGACGAATAGATTTGCTCGGCGCGGTCGAACACGCCGGCCTTCAGATAGTCCTCGGCCAGCTCGTACTCCGTGCGGTTGCGCTGCGCCGGCGTCAGCGTGCTGCGGGACAGCAAGGCCTCGTGCACGCGCAGCGCGCGGTCGACCTGGCCGCGACGGCGGAACAGGCCGCCGAGCGTCAGGTGCAGTTCGACGGCCTCCTCGGTGAGGGTCTCGGCGCTCAGCAATGCGGCGACCGCCTGGTCTGGATCGTCGTGGACCAGCGTGCTGATGCCCGCGATCGGGCTATGCCTCGGCCGGGAGGCGGCGTGCGACCCCGGCGTGCGACGGGCCAGGTACCAGCCTAGAGCAGTTCCCAGCGGAAACAGCAGCCATCCCAGGGTGCTGTCCAGCATCAGGCGTCTTTGACGGCGACGATGTCGCGGGGAGGCGCCTCGCGGATGGGCAGGTCGCGCAGGGACTTGAGTTCGGACTCCGAACCCCGGACCTGCTTGCGCAGGCGCCGGATCTCGGTCTTGAGACTGAGCATGCGGCCCAGGCAGATCAGCAGCGTGAGCAACACGGCAAGCACGAATTCGCCGATGACCAGCGCGATGAGGGGAAGCTTGACAGTGCCAGCGAGGTAGTCGAACTCGACTTCCTGCGCGTTGAAGTAGCCGATCGAAGCGCCCAGGACGAGGAACAGGATCAGGGCGGCAATGACGAGGATGCGCAGCACCTTAGCTCGCCGGTCGCGAAGTCGAGGCTCCGAAGGAGCCTGGGCATACCCCCCTCGCCCGCGAAGCGGGAGAGGGGGGGACCGTCGACGGAGTCGACGGTGGGGTGAGGGGCGTCATGCCGCGTATCAAGCCAATTTCTCTCTTCTGGCTGAGGGCATGACGGCCTCAATCGTCATCGCTGTCGGAATCGACCGAGGTCGACACCACGATGGGATTGGTCGCAGCACCGGCGTTGACGCGCTCGCGCATCTCCTTGCCAGGCTTGAAATGCGGGACGTGCTTGGCAGGGATGGTCACCGGCTCGCCGGTCTTCGGATTGCGGCCCACGCGGCTGGGACGATGGTGTAACGCGAAGCTGCCGAAGCCGCGGATCTCGACGCGATCCTGCTTGGCCAGCGCCAGGCTGATGCGGTCGAGGATCTGCTTGACCGCCAGCTCGACGTCTTTCTGCATGAGATGGGTCTGGCGCGCGGCCAGGCGCTCGATGAGTTCGGACTTCGTCATGACGCCTCGCCACCCGGGGATGGCTGGGACGATAGGCCAAAAAAAAGGGCCGCGCAAGCGCAGCCCTTCGTTTTTTCTCTTTGATTTCTGGCGGATACGCCAGAAATCTAGACAGCTACAGCTAACCGATACGCGACTTAGTTCGAGTCGCCGCCGCCAATCTGCTGCTTGAGCAGGACGGATAATCTCAATACCCCTACCGATTCAATAGCTTGGACTAAATCTCTGTCTACAAACTTCGCGATTCTTCTGGTTTTTTTCGGTTTTTAATCAATTCGTTGCAAACCAGTGTAGACACTTCGAATTTGGTACGGAGAGCTCCTTTATGACGCTGCACTCAACTCAACCAAGGGCGCCGCCGGCCACGACCACCGCTGGACCGGTCGCGCCTTGTCCAAAGCTAAAGCGTATCAATATGTGGTCGTCGATAGGTTGTGTCTTTTTTCCATCGCCTCGGACCACTTAACAGTTGCCGCTTCTTTTATGTCGGCGCAATTCCGATGTCGTCCGAGAAAATTGTCACTCAATACCTCCTGCTGCGTGTACAGGAGTAGGAGTCGGCCGGAGTTGTCGCTATCGAAATAGGCAAACGTGGGCTCGCCAGATCCGAAGGAAACCAAAAACTGCTGATTTCCTGTGTAACCCCCGAAACTGTTTTTTGCGTTGACGAGACCGGAAACATGCGAAACGGTACCGGAGCGATTTCTGCAAATTTCTACGTCCGAAAATTTCGCCGAATCAGAATCAAGCAAATTAGCCCGCACAAAACGGACGGCCGTTTTGTCAGCGGTGTTCCACCAGAAATATCCAAATATGAAAAGCGCGAATAGAACTACTCCGAAGACTCCAAAGTATCCGTTGGGTAATTTCCTTTTCCATCTCCACTTCGTGAGGAAGGTGGTCATTTGACGAACGTCACAATGTTTTTCATCGCGTACGGACTGGCCTGGCTAAGCGGCGTGTTTTTCGGAATGGGAATCGAGCGAAAGCTATTTCAATGCACGCAACGCTATGACCAAGCTAGCCGAGGCAATGGCGGTACCCCACAACCATTGCCAATGGCGGAGGTAAAACAATCCTAGAGTTCGTAGGAGCCGGGCTAAAGGTGGCTGGACGTTGAAGCCGGGTCCAATGAAAACCACTGCGCTGTTGGGGTCATTTTCGGGGAGCGGAACGTAGGTCCCGTAATACCACTTCAGCATTCGATTTTTTATTGCCGTGAGCACGCTTACACCGCCCTCATACCTTAAAGAAAATAAGAAAAAAAGCTCCGAAGGATGACCCCTCGGAGCTTCTCGACTACTAGTACTGATTTGTAGAACTTGTAGACAAAGGCGCTAGCCAGATAACTGGATAACACCTTGATCGTAAACGATTTTACGGATTTTCGTTTCCACCGCCGATCTGCTGCTTGAGGATGTCGCCCAGGCTGGTACGGCCGGTCGAGGCGTTGCGGCTGTACTCGGCCACCACCTCGGCTTCTTCCTGGATCTCCTTCTCGCGAACCGAGAGGCTCACGATGCGGTTCTTGCGATCCACGCCGATGAAGCGCGCTTCCAGCGTGTCGCCGTCCTTGAGCACCGTGCGGGCGTCTTCCAGCTTCTCGCGCGACAGGTCGTTGGCCTTGATGTAGCCCTCGACACCGTTGCCCAGGTCGATGACCGCTCCACGCTGCTCGACGGTCTTGACCGTACCCTTCACGATGACGCCCTTCTGGTTTTCCGCCATGAACTGCGTGAGCGGATCCTGCGCAACCTGCTTGACGCCCAGCGAGATGCGCTCGCGGGCCGCGTCGATCGCCAGCACCACCGCGTCCAGTTCCATGCCCTTCGAGTAGCGGCGCACGGCGTTGGCGCCGTCGTCGTTCCAGTCCAGGTCTGAAAGATGCACGAGGCCGTCGATGCCGCCGTTGAGGCCGATGAAGATGCCGAAATCGGTGATCGACTTGATCTGGCCGTGCACCTTGTCGCCCTTCTGGAAGTTCTGCGCGAACTCTTCCCAAGGGTTGGGCACGCACTGCTTCATGCCCAGCGAGATGCGGCGACGCTCCTCGTCGATGTCGAGGATCATCACCTCGACTTCCTGGCCGATGGTCACAGCCTTGCCTGGGTTGATGTTCTTGTTGGTCCAGTCCATTTCCGACACGTGGACCAGGCCTTCAACGCCCGGCTCGATCTCGACGAACGCACCGTAGTCGGTGATGTTCGTGACCTTGCCGAACATGCGGGTCTTCTCGGGGTAACGGCGGGCGATGTCGACCCAGGGGTCGGCGCCGAGCTGCTTGAGACCCAGCGACACGCGGCGACGCTCGCGGTCGTACTTGAGGACCTTCACTTCGATTTCCGCACCCACCTGCACGACTTCGGACGGATCCTTGATGCGCTTCCAGGTCATGTCGGTGATGTGGAGCAGACCGTCGATGCCGCCGAGGTCCACGAACGCACCGTACTCGACGAGATTTTTGACCACGCCCTTGAGCACCACGCCTTCCTGGAGGTTCTGGAGCAGCGAGTCACGCTCGGCGCTGTACTCGGCTTCCAGTACTTCGCGACGCGACACGACGACGTTGTTGCGGAGGCGGTCGAGCTTGATGACCTTGAACTCGAGCGGCTTGCCTTCGAGGTAGGACGTGTCGCGCACGGGGCGGACATCGACCAGCGAACCGGGGAGGAAGGCGCGGACGGTCCCGATGTCGACCGTGAAGCCGCCCTTGACCTTGCCGGTCATGATGCCGATGACGGTTTCCTTGCCCTCGAAAGCCTTGTTCAGGCGTTCCCAGGTCTTGATCCGCTCGGCCTTTTCCTTGCTGAATTTGGTTTCGCCGAAGCCGTCTTCGACGGTTTCAAGCGCTACTTCGACCTGATCGCCTACCGCGACCCTGATCTCGCCGTCGACCATGAATTCCGCCAGGGGAATCACGCCTTCGGACTTGAGGCCGGCATCGACGATGACCACGTCGGGTTTAACTGCCAGCACGATAGCGTTGACGATGGTGCCAGGCTGCATCGACTGGCCTGCCTTCACGCTTGCTTCAAAAAGCTCCGCAAAACTTTCGATCATTAAGGACTCACTGAACTGACTGCCGCGCACCGGATCGGGCAGAACGGGTAGATGTATGAGGCTGCTCCGGTGCAGCCCCCGTACCACTTTCGAAACTTTTCTCGACCGCCAAAACGAAACTGACGCCTTCCCTTGCGGGTCGGCGTCAGCGGAACAAGCCTCGGGTCTTCAGAAGTTCGTCAATCCGTTCAAATACTTGAGCTGGATTCAAAAAACTGGTGTCGATCTCGACGGCGTCGGGTGCCGGCACCAGGGGTGCCACTGCCCGGGTTCGATCGCGCTCGTCACGCGCTCGAATCTCCGCTGAAAGGTCGGCGAGTCTAACCACCTGACCGCGTGCGCTCAACTGATTTGCACGCCGTCTGGCGCGTTCTTCCGCACTCGCGGTCAGGAACAGCTTTAGCTCGGCATCCGGAAAGACCACGGTGCCCATGTCGCGACCGTCGGCGATCAGGCCAGGCTCGACGCGAAAGTCACGCTGACGCTGCAGCAGGGCCGCGCGAACCGCGGGTGCGGTCGCGATCTTCGAGGCGAGCCCGCCGGTGGTCTCGGATCGGAGTTGGTGCACAAGATCGACACCATTCACGACGATGCTCTCGTCCTCCTCGGTGCTCCCGCCGAAATGGATGTCGAGCCGGGCAGCCAGCGACGCGACGCGGTCGGTATCGGCGAGATCGATCGAGGCATGCTGTGCCGACAGGGCCAGGATCCGGTACAGAGCGCCGCTGTCGAGGCGATGCCAGCCCAATCGCTTCGCCAGGCCGCGCACGACCATGCCCTTTCCGACCCCGGAAGGACCGTCGACCGCGATCACCTGCGCGCGATTTCCCATCTGTGCCGCTGCAAAAACCTGTCGGAAAGCGGCGCGCAGCATACGCGCCGGCGGGTCTTGCTGGCAGCGGCGACCGAGTGGGGGCTGCCGGCGGCGCCTGCTTTCAAGGCATCGCCTCACACTGCGGAGCCTGGCAGGCCGACCCCTGAGCCGCATCGAATGCCGTGGCGTAGGCCTGCGGGTCGTCGGCGTTGATGGCGGTCACCGCGACTGGGGCATCTCACGCTCGGGCACGGCACCGTCGCGGGCGCGGGCCTCGGTACGCCACCGGCGCGCCGAAACGCCGTGCCAGCGCCGAAAGCAGCGGCTGAACACGCTGAGCTCTGCGTATCCCAGCACATCCGCGACCTGCGAAAGGCTCATCCGCGATTCGCGCAGGTAACGCCCCGCGAGGTCCGCGCGCGCCGCGTCGCGGATCTGCTGGAAGCTGCTGCCCTGCGCCTGCAGATGCTCCTGCAGGGTTCGCGGCGCCATGCCGAGCGCTCGGCTCAAGTCCTGCAGGGTGCAGCGGCTATACGGCAGCATCGCGCGCACCACCGCACCGGCGCGCGACAACAGGCCGGGATCGCTGGCGGCCTCGCCCTGACGAAGCACGTGACTCAGCAGGGTGCGCGTGCGCGACCCCGATGCGCGCAGCGGCTGGTCGAGCACGCGCCGCTCGATGAAGATGCCGTTTTCGGCCTGGTCGAAGCTCAGGTTCGCGCCGAACACCCGGCGCAGCGGCGCGCGATCGCGCGGCGCGGTGTGGCGGAAACGCACCGAGGCCGGCTCCCAACCCGCCGGCGCGTGCCGCCGTAGCTCGGCACACAAAACGGCCAGCGAGAACTCGGCCATCTGCACCTCGGTGCGGTCGGCGTCTCCTGCCATGCCCCAGGTCAGCAGCACATCCTTGCCGACGCGGCGCAGCCTCACGATCGCGGCGCGCGTATAGAGATCGAAGTGCGCCGCGAGGTCTTCCACCATCTGCTGCAGCGTCTGCGCCTGCCGCAGCAGGATCCACAGCGGCCCGACGACGGCCATGCCGGTGCGCGTGGCCATGCGCAGACCGAAGGTCGGACAGTCCGCCATCCGCGCAGCGCGCTCGTAGAACTCCAGGATCTGCACCGCGGGCACCGGGATGTCCGGGTCGGTCAGCGCCGCGGCATCGATGCCTATCGAGTGCGCCAGATCCAGGGCGTCCGCACCCCGTTCCGCGAGCAAGGGAATGGAACCGACCAGAATGGCGCTGCGGACGTAGTAGCCGGCCATGACCGTCTCCGGGATTCCGCGCGCAGGGTCAAGTATTCCGCGCGATCGATCAAGTTTTATCGCGACTACAGGCGCACGATGGCGTCATCGAGCAGCGCGACCGCCGCTCCCGACCCAACAGCGACACTCCGAGGAGAAACGGACCATGGATTTGCCCCATTACGACGTGCTGATCATCGGTGCCGGCCTTTCCGGCGTCGGCATGGCCTGCCAGCTCAGCCGCGAGTGCCCCGGGAAGCGGATCACGATCCTCGAGCGGCGCGAATCGCTGGGCGGCACCTGGGACCTGTTCCGCTACCCCGGCATCCGCTCGGACTCCGACATGTTCACGTTCGGCTTCGGCTTCCGTCCCTGGCGCAGTCTCAAGGTGCTCGCCGACGGCCCATCCATCCGACAGTACATCGGCGACACCGCGCGCGAGTTCGGCGTGGACCAGAAGATCCAGTACGGCCTCAAGGTGCAGCGCGCCGACTGGTCGAGCGCGCGTCGTCGTTGGACCCTCACCGCCCTCCACGAATCCAGCGGCCAGACCCGCGAGGTCACGGCGCGCTTCGTCGTGATGGGCACGGGGTACTACAACTACGACGGCGGCTACCTGCCCGAATTCCCTGGCATCGAGCAGTTCAAGGGCACGCGCATCCACCCGCAGTTCTGGCCCGAGCACCTCGACTACGCCGGAAAGCGCGTCGTCGTGATCGGCAGCGGCGCAACCGCCGTGACGCTGGTGCCGTCGATGGCGGAAAAGGCCGCGCACGTCACCATGCTGCAGCGTTCGCCTTCCTACGTATTCAGCCTGCCCAACCACGACAAGATCACCGAGGTGCTGCAGAGGTTCCTGCCCGAGAAGTGGACGCATCGCCTCACGCGGCTGCGCAACATCAAGTTCTACCGCTGGAGCTACAAGGCGGCGCAGCGCTGGCCCAAGGCCATGCGCAAGCTGCTGCAGGGCGAGGTCGCCAAGCAGCTCGGCCCCGACTTCGACATGAAGCATTTCACCCCGAACTACAACCCCTGGGACGAGCGCCTGTGCGCGGTGCCCGACGGCGACCTGTTCAGGGTGCTGCGCAGCGGCCAGGCCTCGGTCGTCACCGATCACATCGACACGTTCACCCCCAACGGCATCCGCCTGGTCTCGGGGGAGGAACTCAAGGCCGATATCGTCGTGACGGCCACGGGCCTGCAGATGCAGACCTTTGGCGGCATGGAAGTACGCGTCGACGGCCAGGTGCATCACGTCGAGGAGAAGAAGATGTACAAGGCCGTGATGCTCGAGGACCTGCCGAACATGGCGGCGATCGTGGGCTACACGAACCTGAGCTGGACGATGAAGGCGGACCTGTCCTCGGCCTACGTCTGCCGGCTCATCAACTACCTCGACCAGAAGGGTCTCGAGGTCGCCACGCCCGTCGACCTCGACAACTGCACGAGCGAAGAGTCGATCTTCGGCTCGCTGCGATCGGGCTACGTGAAGCGCGGCAAGCAAAAGATCATGCGCCAAGGCAGCAAGGCGCCATGGACGGTTACGCACAACCTTGAGTCGGACCGCCCGATGCTGCTGCAAGACCCCATCGACGACGGGGTGCTGCAGTTCGGCGCGGCCTCAACGGCTGTGGACGAGCCCCTGTCCCTGGCGGCCTGAGGACCGCAACAGTCCCGCAGTCCCCGGCCGGGGACTGCGGGCATTGCTCAACGGGCCTTGAGCAGCCCGTCGTCGATCAGCTGCTGGAAGTGCTCGGCGAGCGTTGTCTCGATAGGACGGTACTTGAGCCCCAGTTCGCGCTTGCTGCGCGAGTTGTCGAGCTTTAGCGGCCAGCCGACGTTCGTGCTGACGAACTTGCGCGAGATGCCCGACGAGATCGGCCCGAACAGCCAGGCCGCGAGCTTCGGCACTTCCATCTTCGGAAAGGGGTACTTCGGAAACTTCCGCGCCAGGATCTTCGCCATGTCGAGCAGCGAGGCCTCGCGGGCCGCGATGATGTGGCGACCGTTCGCGCCCGGCGTGTCGCCGGCCAGGATGTGGGCCTTGGCGACGTCGCGCACGTCGACCAGGCTGAACAGCAGTCGCGGCACGCCAGCGCGCAGCTTGCCGCTGCCCAGGTTCTGGATCGTCTCGATGCTCGTCGAGGCGCTGACCTTGGTCAGCGATGGGCCGAGCACGAACGCCGGGTTGATGCAGACCAGGTCCCATCGCTGCTGCGCCTTGGCGATCTTCCAGGCCTCCCGTTCGGCGGCGACCTTGGAGTAGGAATAGGGCTGGTGGGCGACGGAGCTCGAGGTGTTCCAGTGCTCTTCGTTGAACACGCCGCCCTTGATCTTCCTGAGGTCCTGGTTGTCGCCGAACACGGCCGCGATGCTCGTGGTGAGGACCACCCGCTTGACGCTCGCGGTGCGATTGCAGGTCTCGAGCACGTTGCGCGTGCCCTCCACCGCCGGTCGCACGAGCGCTTCGTTGGCATCGGCGAAGCCGCCGATGATGAACGGCGAGGCCGTGTGCATCACTAGCTCGCAATCCTGGGCCGCAGCGTCGTAACTGCCCTGCTCGAGCAGCTCGGCCTTGAAGAATTTCAGCTTTCCGCCGGACTTGGCCGCGATCGTCTCGAGATGCCCGACGCTCGACTTCTTCGAGGGATCGCGCACCGTGGCATGAACGGTGCGGCCGTCTTCGAGCAGGTATTTGACGATCCAGCTGGCGATGTAGCCGCTGGCGCCGGTGACGAGGACGGGGGCTTCGCGATCGATCGTGGCGGTCATGTCTGGCGACGGCGGTCAGAGCCGCGACTGGGCGGCGGGGCCATTCTGCCACCGGCCGCGCCGGCAACGTGCATTACGTCATTGCGCGGGCTTGACGGCCTGTATGCGACATCGAACCATGGAACACCGCCCGAGGACGTTGGGCGCGACTCGAATCTCTCCGGGCAGCGCCCGGCTCGCGGTTTCACGGCGGAACGGCTCCAGACACGCGCATTGTGGTGAATCAGATCGGTTCCGTTCCCAGCGCGCCGGGCGTCCAGGCCACGCCGCGATTTCCCGAACTGCTCGGTATCCGCGGCATCCTGGCGCTCGGTGTCGTGTTCGTACACGCCGACGTTCGCCCGGGGTTCTGGCTGATCTCGATGATGGACTGCTTCTTCGCGCTCTCGGCTTTCCTGATCACGCTCGGACTGCTGGAATGGCAGGGGCCGACCGTGGGCTCACGCATGAAGCACTTCTACGTGCGACGCGTCGCCCGCATCTTCCCCGGCTACTACGCGCTGCTGCTCGCGATCGCGATGCTGCTGATCGCCATCGACCTCGCCAGCTCGCACGTTACGTTGCACCGCTACTCGCTGACCGAACTCATCCCCTACGTGTTCTATGTGCAGTTCACGGACCTGTACGGCTCGACAAACGAGCTGACGATCTGGAATTCGTCCCTGCGCTTCCTCTACCACACGTGGTCGCTGGCGCTGGAAGAACAGTTCTACGTGATCTGGGGCGTGCTGTTCTTCGTTGCCAAGAAGCCCTGGATGAAAGTCGCCGTGGCCCTGCTCTTCTGCGCGATCGGAATTGGCTCGCGCGCGTCGGGCCTCGTGGTGTCGCCGCTGCTCCCCTATCGCCTCGACGCGTTCGGCTACGGCATCGGCATCGCGCTGTTCTTCCATTACGTGATCTCGCGTCCTGGCGTGCGCCCGGAGCAGGTCCGGTCCTGGGCGCAGCTGTCGCTGGTCGCCTTCGTGCTCGCGATGTCGATCTTCCTGCAAGGCAGCGGGATCCCGGAGGTGTACTACCGCTGGATCGTCCAGGACGTGCCGATCGATTATTTCCAGTGGACACCGATGAGCATCATGAGCTGCTTTGGCGCAGCGGCCCTTATCGGCGCCCTGTTGCTTAGTACCGGCTCGCGCGCCTCGTCGTTCTTCCGCAGTCGCGTGCCGAGCTACCTCGGACGAATCAGCTACGCGCTGTACCTGGTGCACTACCCGATTCTTGACGTGCTGCTCTACATCAACACGCGCGTCCTGCCCTTCGGGCACTGGGGCAACGCGGCGATCGGTGTCGTGCTGGCCGTCCTGTCGGCCCACATGCTGACCGGGCTGATGAACGCGGCGCAGCGGGCGATCATCCTGTGGATCGAGGGCCCTCCTGGCCTGATGAAGCCGCGGGCGGTGGCCGAGCCAAGCGCGTGACCGGTGATCGGGGGGAATCGACGGCCCCGACTGGCACCGCGCCCTATCGATCCTTAGCATGTGCTTGGAGCATCGCCTTGCGCCTGGGGCGAAACACCCGGCGAACCGGGTCGTGCAAACGGGCGGTGGCAACGTCAGGGAACGCAGCGTGAGTGCAGCACCACCTCTGGTTTCGATCATCATGGCGTGCCGCGACGAGAGCCGATGGGTTCGCGAGTCGCTGGCCAGCGCGCTAGGCCAGACACACCGCGAGCTCGAACTGCTGGTGGTGGACGACGGCTCGACGGACGAGACCGCGGCGATCGTCGAGTCCATGCAAGACCCGCGCATCAAGCTGATCCGGCTGACCGCGTCCGGCGCCTGCGTCGCCCGCAACGCGGGCCTGAGCGAAGCGCGCGGCGCCCTGATCCAGATCCTCGACGCCGACGACGTCCTGGCCCCCGACAAGATCGAGCGGCAAGTCGCACGCTGGTCGGAGGAAGGCGATTCGGTGGTCTATTTCGGTCCGTTCGCCCAGTTCGACGATGACCTGGCGCAGGCACGTTTCGAGCCCCGCGCGAACTGGAAAGACATGGACGGCCACGCCTGGCTGGTCTCCGCGTGGTCGGACGGCGGCATGATGGCGCCGCATTCCTGGCTCACGCCCGCTGGGATTGCGCGGGCCGCGGATCGCTGGGACGACACGCTGCTGCAGAACCAGGACGGCGAATACTTCTCCCGCGTGCTTCTCGCATCCTCGGGCGCGCGCTTCTGCGATCAAGCCCGCAGCTATTACCGCGTCACCCGAAAGAAATCGATCAGCCGGCGCACCGATCACGCGGCGCGATCGTCGCGCCTGCGCTCCACCTGCCTGATCGCCGAGCGCCTGCTGGCCGTGGACGATGGCGCGCGCACCCGCGGCGCCTGCGGTAATGCGTTCGAGGAACTCATGTACATGACGTATCCGCAATTCCCGGACATCCACGAGGCAGCGCGGTCGCGTCTCGAGGAGGTCGGAGGAAGCGACGGCAGCCAGCCATTCCGCGGACCGCTGTTCAAACTCGGCGTCCGTCTCCTGGGATGGCGCGGCGCGAGGCAGATCCAGCGGCGCTGGCGGCTCGCGCTCGAAGCCTTGCGGCTGCGCCGGTTGTCGTCGGACTAGCTCGGCCGAAAGGGACCTGGGACGAACCCACGGAGCAATCGTCGCAGACGTGGCTGCAGCACAGCTAGGACCCCGCAATCTTCGGCGGCGCTAAAGCACAGCCTTCGCGGTGCTTGACACGTTGTCGCCAGCAGCATCGCGACGGCACGAATCAGTTCGGCGGGTTCCATGGGCGTGGGCCGCAGTCATCCCTCGATCATTCCTACCTGCGCAAGGCGTGAGGTCCGCGACCATTCGCCCGATCCTGTGACGTCTCGAGCCGGCTCAGCCATTCCCTAGCCAGCGCCTCGGCCCCGCAGGCGTGCGCCGATGACCCGGACCTGGTTCCTGCGAAACGCCAGCAGCAGCGCCGCGTAGGAGGCCACGCCGGCAAGGACGGCAGACGCCAGCTGCAGCGCTGGCGCCATCGACTCGCCCCAGAACCGCGCCGCCACAACCGCGACTGCCATGCCCGCGGTCAGGGCCATCGCCACGCCCAGGGCCTTCAGGACCGGCACGGCTGAAAGCGCGAACACCCGGCGCGCCGCGACCAGCGCCGCGATCGCATCGATCAGCCAGGCCAGCAGGCGCGCCAGGCCGGCTGCGACCGGGCCCAGAGATGCGAACAGGACGATGAACCCGGCGCTCGCGCCCCATTCGAGCAGGCCGAAGCCGAAGCCGAGATCCGCCCGGCCGCTGGCCGAAAGCCCACTGTGCAGAAAATTACTGGCGCTCGCGACTGCGGCCGCCAGCGCGAGCAGGATTGCGATCGGCGCCGCCGGCGACCATGCGGGGCCGGCCAGCACCAGGATGATCAGCGGTGCGGTCAGCGCGAGGCCCACGAACACCGGCTGCAGTAGCAGCGCGGTGTCGGCGATGGTCTGTCTCACCGCAGAGGCTAGGCGCGTGGGGTCGGCCTGAAGCCGCGTGTAGTAAGCGGTCGCGATGTTGTGTCCGACCGAGCCCGTGATCCCGCGGATAGGCTCGACGATGCGCATCGCCATGTTCAGGAGCCCGTTGCCCTGCAGCCCGAAGTGACGGGTCACCAGGGTCTGCACCGTGAGCTCACTCATGCTCTCCACGACGCGCCCCGCGAGGTGCCAGCCGCCGAACTGCCAGAGTGCGCGGAGGGGCTGCAGGTGGAACGTGGGACGGATCGACACCGGGCTGCGCGTCACCAGGCACAGCAGGTTCACGTAGCGCGCGACCGGCTGTACCGAGAGCAGGCTCCAGGCCCCGGCACCGTTCCAGGCCAAGCCCAGGCCGACCAGCGTCCCGATGAGCAGGCCCAGCAGGTTTCCCAGAGCAATGTCCCGGAAACGGCGGTGGCGACGCGCGATCGCCGTGTAAATCGACAGCGGCCCATCGGCGAACAGGATCACGGCGTAGACGCTGGCGAGCGAGAGCGCGGCGTCTGTCGGGCCGTCCTCCAGCGGCAGGAAGGCCGACAAGGCGCCGATCACGGCGACCAGCGCCACCCCCAGCAACAGGACCGCGCCCAGGGCCGATGCGAAGTAGGCGCTGCGCACGCGTCGTCGCTGCGCCAGCGCTTCCTCGAACAACGCGGTCACGACCATCGAAGGAACGCCCACGTAGACGGCCGCGAGCGCCGCCAGCCCGAAGGTTCCCGGCTCCAGCAGGCGCGCAAACATCACGGTCGCCATTACCTGCAGCAGCACGCGGCCCAGCGCGTCGAAGCCGGACGAGGTCAGCATTTGCAGCAACGGCGTGGCCGCTCGCATCAAGGAGGATTCCCGCGGGAGGGCGACGACATCGCCTCAGGACATTGTGCCGACGCGGCCGCGGACTCGCCTCCCAGGCGACCGCCGCCCGGCGACGGATAGACTTGCCTGCGCCCCACCCTCGCGCGTTGCTGCGCGACCCCTGCCGCGACACCCGCACGATGCTCGTCTTCCTGACTACGGCGCGTCACGACTACACCCTCAAGGTGTTCCTCGAGGGCCGGGCCACGGCCCTGACGCGCCGTGTCATCACGATGACCTACGGCGAATTCCTGGCGTGGCGCGAGTTGCCGTCGGGGCACTACATCCTGGCTGACGTCGACCGGCTGCGCCGCGACGCGCGCGAGGCCGTCGCGCGTCGGCTCGATGCCCTGGTCACGACACGGCCCGAGCTGCGCGTTCTCAACCATCCCTTGCACAGCCAGGGCCGGGCGGCGCTACTGCAATTGCTGCATCGAGCCGGCGTGAACGACTTTCGCGCCGCGGCAGTCGGCGAACGGCTGCAGAACTGGCGCTTTCCGGTGTTCATCAGGCACTCCGTCGACCATACCGGCCCGCAGACCGCGCTGATCGAATCTCAGGCCGCGCTCGACGAGGCACTGCGCGTTCTGATGGCGACGCCGGGCATCGATCCTGCGGACTACCTGGTCGTCGAGTACGTCGACGTGCGCAACACGCAGGGGCTGCACGAAAAGTACAGCGCGCTGCGTGTGGGCGATCGCCTGTTCGCCAACGACCTGTCGGTGAACACGCACTGGGTCTGCAAGGGTGAGGAGAGCGAGTTCAGCGCAGACGAATGGCTGGGTAAGGATCTTGATCTGCAGAACCAGAACCCTCACGCCGCGGTGCTGATGCCCCTGTTCGAAATGGCACGCATCGAATATGGGCGCATGGACTACGGATTCTCCAAGGGCCGGCTGCAGGTGTTCGAGATCAACACCAACCCCTTCGTGCAGCCCCCGGACGACGTGCAGCCCGCGTTCAGGCCGTCGCTCGAGTTGCGCAAACGCAACTTCGTCGACGCGATGATGGCGTTTGACGGACCCGACGAGGAACTGCCCTATTTCGGGCCCGTGTCCGGCGCGCTGGGGCCTGACCGGGTGGAAGGACCGAGCGCCCTGCGACGCGTGCTGCGGGCCGCTCTGCGCGCTACCCGCCTGCTGCATTGGGAGCATTCATTGATTCGTTGGCGCCATCGCTTGCGCCATCGCTTGAAGGTCTGCGGCCCCCGCTAGCGCCTGCGATCGATGCACGCATCGCCTGCTCGCTCGCCCCGGCATGCGCGTTGCTGATTCATTCGACGTTCACCACCGCGACGTTATTCACTCGCGGACGCGCGGGCTCCTTGGCTCGTCCATTCGACAGGAAGAAAGACGGACCGGGCCCCATGAGCCAAAACGACGACACGAACGCCCGGGACGTCGATAAGACGACGCCGGGCGAATCCCGTGGACGCGCCCTGATGCGCGCTTTCGTCGCGGTGGTTCGTCGCCATCCCGCCCTGACCGGCACCGTGCTGGTGGCCTGCGGTTACGGCCTCATGAAGCTGGGCTGGCGCGACACTGTCGAAGCCGCCGTCGTCTACTGCGTCGGCGCACACCTTCTCTACGTGCTCGGGCGCAGCAGCCCGCGTGGACACTGGATGCCCCTGGCCTGGAACCTTGCGTTCGTGGCCGACCTCGGCGTGAAGGCCTTCCTGATCGCGGTCTACAAGAGCCGTCCCGATGCCGCGCTTGTGATCGAGGCGATATCGAACACCAACAGCGACGAGTCTGCCGAGTTCCTGATGAACTACTGGCGCCTGCTCGGCACCTACACCTTGCAGCTGTCGGTGCTGCTGGTGCTGCTCTTCATGGCCACGCGACCCGCGTCGGGACACAGCGGCTCCCGGCGACGAAACCTCGTGGCGTTCACGGTGGTGTTCGCATTGCTGCACCTGCACCCCGGCGTACGCCACGCCAACCCGCTGGTGTTCTGGCCGGTTCAGGCCGCGACGGTCGAAGAGTTCCGCGCCAACATCGACACCCTGCGCAGCAAGCGCGAGGCCGCGCGCACGCGCCTCGGCGAATGGCAGCCGACCTATGTGGGGCCCGAGAAGCACACCGTGGGCCTGGTCATCGGCGAGAGCACCAACCGCTGGGACTGGCAGCTCTACGGCTACTCGCGACCCACAACGCCGGAACTGCTCAAACAGTCGGACGACCTGCTCGTCTTCCGCGACGTGATCTCGGCCGCCTCCGGCACCGTGTCGTCGTTTCGCCAGATGCTGACGCCACGCACGCTGCACGACAATCCGAACGAAGAAGCGCTGCCCAGCGTGCTGATGCTGGCGCGCGCGGCCGGCTACAAGGTGTTCTGGATCAGCAACCAGCACGACCGTTACATCAGCACGCGCTTCGCCGAGGAGGCCGACGTACAGCGCATGCTCAACACCGGCACCATCGCCGAGCGCAGTCTGGACGAGCGCCTGCTTCCCGAGTGGAAGGCCGCGCTTGCCGATCCCGCACCGCGCAAGCTGATCATCGCGCACCTGATGGGCGCGCACGCCCACTACGATCTGCGCGTCCCCGATCACCTGCGCCACTTCGAGGAGACCGTCGACGCCGTGGACCGCGATCTCGAAGCCGAGGGCCGGCCCGAATGGGTGCGCCTCAAGCGCGACCAGTACGACGACGCGATGCTCTACCAGGACCAGGTCATCAGCCGCTTGCTCGGCGACTTCAAGAACGCCGTCGGCACGCAGAGCGCCGCGTGGCTCTACACCTCGGACCACGCCGAGGAAGTGGGTCATACGCGAGATTTCACCGGCCACTCGCCCGACGAAGCCGGCCAGGTGATTCCCTTGCTGGTGTGGACGCCTGCACCCGTTGACCCGGCACGCAAGGCTGAGCTCGAGGAACGTCCCTACCAGACCGACGTGCTCGACTGGACGGTACTGGACCTGCTCAAGGTGAAGACGCGCCGTGACCAGCCGGGCGACGTGCTCACCGCGGATACCTTCCAGCCGCGCGAGCGGCACACGGCCGACGGTGAGCCCTACCGACCCTCTCGGAAGACGCAGCTGGCGGGCACGCCACGGGCGCCGGTCACCACGCCCTGATCATCAGCGCGAGATCGTCAGGCCCATCGCCTGAGCGGTCTCGGCGAAGCGCGGGAACGAGGTGTTGACGTTGGCGCAATCGAGAATGCGGATCGGGGCGCTGGCGCGCAGCGCGCCCATCGCGAAGGACATCGCCACGCGGTGATCGCCGTGGGAATCGATCTGTCCGCCCCGCAGCTGTCCGCCGCGGATGCGCGCGCCGTCGGGCGTGGCCACCGCGTCGATGCCCAGCGAGGTCAGGCCGTCGACCATGGTCTGGATGCGATCGGACTCCTTGACGCGCAGTTCTTCGGCGCCGGTCACGAGCGTTTCGCCCTCGGCGCAGGCCGCGGCCACGAAGATCGCCGGGAACTCGTCGATTGCGGACGCCACGAGCGCGGAATCGACGGCGATGCCGCGCAGGCCGCGCCCGCGCACGCGGATGTCGCTCACCGGCTCGCCGCCGAAGGTGCGCGAATCCAGCAGGTCGATCTCGGCGCCCATCGCGCGAAGAATGTCGATGACGCCGGTACGCGTGGGGTTGACGCCGACATCCCGCAGCACCAGTTCCGATCCCGGCACAATCGCAGCGGCGAGCATGAAGAACGCGGCCGAGGAGATGTCCGCGGGAACCGGGATCGCGGTTCCCACGAGTTCCTGTCCGCCCCGGATCGAGGCACGTCCGTGGCTCGCTTCGAGCTTCACGCCGAAGGCCTGCAGCATGCGCTCGGTGTGATCACGCGACGCCTCGGGCTCGGTGACCGAGGTCTCTCCTTGCGCATACAGGCCTGCCAGCAGGATGCAGGACTTCACCTGCGCGCTAGCGACCTTCGATGCGTGCGCGATGCCCCGCAGGCTCGGGACCGGGTGGATGAGCAGCGGCGCCTTGCCGTCGTCCGAGTCGATGCGCGCGCCCATGCGCGACAGCGGATCGATCACGCGTCGCATCGGGCGTCGCGACAGCGACGAATCGCCGGTCAGGATCGTCGGGAACCGCTGAGCCGCGAGCAAGCCCGACATCAGGCGCATCGAGGTGCCGGAATTACCGAGGTCGAGCGCATGCAGCGGCGCCTTGAGGCCATGCAGTCCCACGCCGCCGACGCGCAGGCTGGTATCGCTCAGGCGCTCGATGCCCACGCCCATGGCCTGGAAGGCCTTCATCGTGCACAGGCAGTCTTCGCCGTCGAGAAAGCCGGTCACGTCGGTGCGGCCCCTCGCGAGCGAGCCGAGCATCACCGATCGATGCGAGATGGACTTGTCGCCGGGTACGCGCACCGAGCCGGCGGGCTTGCCGCCTGGCTGCACGGTCCAGTTCTGTGTCGACGCGGGATCGCTCATGGGATTCCGAAGTGGGTGGTAAATCGACGCCCGCGCGCGCAGCTCGGAACGGGTGGAGTCACTCGATCTGGCCGAGATGGCGTTCTCGCGCCGCGCGTGCGCGCTCGAAGCGGTGCTTGAGCGCATCCCAGTCCGAGGCCTTCATGAGCGCCAGCAGTTCCTGCAGCTCGCCAATCTGCTTTTCGAGCAGGCCGGTCACCTCGACGTGGTTGGCGCGCACGATGTCGTGCCACATCTCGGTGCTGGAACTGGCGATGCGCGTGAAGTCCCGAAAGCCGCCGCCCGCATTCGGAAATATCTCGTCCGCGCCGTCGAGGCGCGTGAGCATGTCGACGAAGGCGTAGGCCAGCACGTGCGGCAGGTGCGAGGTGGCCGCGAAGATCGCGTCGTGGCGCGACGCGTCCATTTCCACCACCCGGCTGCCCACCGCCTCCCACATCCCGCGCACGGCCTGCAGCGCCGCAGCGTCCTGGCGCGCGTGGGGCGTGAGCACGACGCGACGGCCGCGGAACAGTTCGGCCTTCGACGCGGCGACGCCGCTCTTCTCGGTTCCCGCGATCGGGTGGCCTGCGACGAAACGCGGCGGTACTTCGCCAAAGACCTTCGCCGCATCCACGAGCACCGAGGACTTGGTGCTGCCGACGTCGGTGACGATGGTCTGGGCGCTCAGCGCCGACTGAACCGAGCGCAGCGCTTCGGCGGTGTGCAGCACAGGCACCGCGAGCACGACGAGATCGGCGCCGACCGCCGCTTCGGCCGCGCTCGAGGCCGCGATGTCGATGACGCCGAGCTCCACCGCGCGCCGGCACTGGATTGGGTCGGGGTCGAATCCCGTGATGTGCTCGACCTGCCGCGCCTCGCGCACCGCGCGCGCAAGCGAGCCGCCGATCAGGCCCAGCCCGATGACGGCGATCCGTTTCACGACGCCTTCAGCATGTCCTTCATCGCATCCAGGAAACGCGTGTTCTCGCGCTCCGTGCCCACGGTGACGCGCAGGTATTCCGGGAGCCCGTAGGAACCCATCGGCCGCACGATGATGCCGCGCTCGAGCAGTCCCTGGTGGATGGGCTTGGCGTCGCGACCGAAACCGATCGTGACGAAGTTGGCCTGCGAAGGCAGTACGCGCAGCTTCATCGCGCCCAGCTCGCGCACGAGGCGCGCGCGTTGCGCGGTGTTGAGTTCGACCGACTGGCGCACGAAGTCCTGGTCGTCCAGCGCCAGCTCCGCCGCGAGCAGAGCGAGGCTGTTGTTGTTGAACGGCTGGCGCACGCGATTGAGCAGGTCCGCCACGGTCGCGTGCGACAACGCGTACCCCGCGCGCAGACCCGCGATGCCGTAGATCTTCGAGAACGTGCGCGTCACCACGAGATTCGGGAAACGGTCCAGCCAGGGCCGCGCGTCGGAACGCAGTGCGGCGTCCTGGTAGTCCCAGTAGGCCTCGTCGAGCACGACGATGACGTGCGACGGCACCTGCTCGAGGAACCCCAGGACTTCGTCCGGCGTGTTCCACGTTCCCGTGGGGTTGTTCGGGTTGGCCAGGAACACGAGGCTCACGTCGGGGCGCTCGCGCAGGCAGCGCGCGAAAGCCTTCATGTCGTGGCCGAAAGGCATCGTCGCGTGGTCCGCCGGATAGGCGGGCACCTTCACGGCCTCGGCGTTCTGCGCTTGCGTCGCAATGGGGTACACCGCGAAGGCGTAGTCCGAGAACATCACCGCGCGACCGGGGCCGGCGTAGATGCGCGCAATGAATTCGAGGATGTCGTTGGATCCGTTGCCGAGCGTGATGTGCTCCGGCCCGATGCCGTGATAGGCGCCGATCTTCTTCTTCAGGCGGAAGCCACTGCCATCGGGATACAGCGCGAGGTTGTCGCTGGCCACGGTGGCGGCCAGCGCTTCGCGCGCCTTCGGGCTCATGCCGAGCGGATTCTCGTTGGACGCCAGCTTGATCACGTCGGCCAAGCCCAGCCGACGCTGCAGCTCGTCGATGGGCATGCCGGGCGTGTACGCCTCGAGCCCGAGGATTCCCGGCAGGGCGTTGCGGGTCAGGGCGCTGTTGTCTTGGTTCTGCATGGGAGACGTCTTGGGCGAGCTGCGATGGGCGCTCAGATCACGGCCTTGGGATACGACCCCAGGACCTTGAAGAAGGCGGCGTTCGCACGGACCTGTTCAATCACCGTGCGCAACTTCTCATCGTGGGCATGACCGCCGAAGTCGATGAAGAAGTAGTAGTCCGGCACCGGAGAGCCGCGCACCGGGCGCGACTCGATGCGCGTCATGTCGATCTGTGCGTCGGCCAGCGGCTTGAGCAGGGTGAACAGTGCACCCGGCTGGTTGCGATGCGCGGTGGCCACCAGCGAGGTGATGTCCGAGCCCGTGGCGCTCGGGTCCTGCTTGCCGATGATGAGGAAACGCGTCGTGTTGCCCGGATCGTCTTCGATGTTCGAGGCCAGGATGTTCAGGCCGTAGAGGCGCGCCGCCGGCAAGCCGGCGATCGCGGCCCCACCCTTTTCCGCCGCGATCCGCGCGGCCTCGCCATTGCTCGACACGACCTCGCGTTGGGCCCCGGCCATGCGCACATCGAGCCACTTGCGCGTCTGCGCGAAGGATTGCGGGTGCGCAAACACCGTGCTCACCGCAGCCAGCGAAGTCTCGCGCGACAGCAGATGATGATGGACCGGCAGCATCACCTCGCCGCAGATGCGCAGCTTGGTGTGCACGAGCGCGTCGAGCGTGTGGGTCACCACGCCGCCGATGGAATTCTCCACCGGCACGACGCCGTAGTCGGCGGCGCCGGATTCCACGTCGCGGAAGATCTCGTCGACCGCGCCGAGCGGTCGCGCCGTCACCGAATCACCGAAGTGCTTCAGCGCCGCGGCCTGGGTGTACGTGCCCTCGGGCCCGAGATAGGCCACCGTCAGCGGGGATTCCAGCGAGAGGCAGGCCGACATGATCTCGCGCATCAGGCGCGCGATGACCTCGTCGGTCAGCGGGCCGCCTTCGGTTCCGCTGTTGCGCTCGATGGCGCGTCGCAGCACCTCGGCCTCGCGCGAGGGCCGGTAGTGGTCACCGGTATCGCCCTGGCGCTGCTTGATGCGTGCGACTTCCTGAGCGACGCGCGCACGTGCCGAGATCAAGCGCTGGATCTGGTGGTCCAGCGCATCGATCTTGATGCGCGCATCCTGAAGCGAGAGTTCCGGCATGGGTCGAAAGGGCCCGGCGAAAGCGCCATTGTCCAACAAAAGCGGCGCCCGATGCGGCGCGCGTCGGCCCCGATCAGCCCACGATCACCCGGACGTTGAGCACGCCCTGGATACCGGCGATCTCGTCGACGGCCGCCTGCGGGATTCCCGAGTCCACGTCCACGAGCGTGTAGGCAATGTCCCCGCGCGACTTGTTGAGCAGGTCGGCGATGTTGAGCTTGTGGTTGGCCAGGGTGGTCGAAATCTGGCCGACCATGTTGGGCACGTTGGCGTTGGAGATCGCCAGGCGTGTCTTGCCGGGGAGCAAGGGCAGCACGGCTTCGGGGAAATTCACCGAATTGGTGATGTTGCCGCGCTCGAGGAATTCGCGGAGCTGGTCGGCCACCATGACCGCGCAGTTGTCCTCGGCCTCGTTGGTGGACGCGCCCAGGTGCGGCGTGGCGATCACGCGAGGGTGGCCCTTGAGCGAGTTCGACGGGAAGTCGCAGACGTAGGCGTGCAGGCTGCCGGCGTCGAGCGCGGCCAGCACGGCCTTCTCGTCGACGATGGCCTCGCGCGCGAAGTTCAGAACCACGCCCTGCTTCTTGAGCAGCTTGAGGCGGTCGGTGTTGACCAGATTGCGCGTGGCGTCGAGCAGCGGCACGTGTACCGACAGGAACTGTGAGCGCGCCATCAGGTCGTCGACCGACAGCGCCTGGCGCACGCGGGCGTCGAGCTTCCATGCATTCTGGACCGTCATCGCCGGGTCGAAGCCCCAGACCTCCATGCCCAGCTCGATGGCCGTGTTCGCCACCTTGACGCCAATGGCGCCCAGGCCGATCACGCCCAGGCTGCGGCCGGGCAGTTCGAAGCCGACGAACTTCTTCTTGCCGGCCTCAACCGCCTCGTGCATCGCCTTGTCGTCGCCGTCGAGCTTCTTCACGAAGTCGAGCGCCGAGCCGATGTTGCGCGCCGCCAGCAGCATGCCGGCGAGTACCAGTTCCTTGACCGCGTTGGCATTGGCGCCCGGCGCGTTGAACACCGGTACGCCGCGCTTGCTCATCGCCGCGACCGGGATGTTGTTGGTGCCGGCGCCGGCGCGGCCGATGGCCTTCACCGAAGGCCCGACCTCGGCCTTGTGCATATCGGCCGAGCGCACCATCACGGCGTCGGGGTAGGTCATTTCGCTGGCAACCTCGTAACGCTCGCGCGGCAGGCGCTCGAGGCCGAGGATCGAGATGTTGTTGAGGGTCTGGATCTTGAACATGGGAAGAGGACGCCGGGAATTGGAGAGGAAGGACCGTGGAAATCTTCGCGCGCGGCCTTCAGCCGCGTGTGCGCACGAATTCCTTCATGTACTCGACGAGCGCGGCCGTGCCCGATTCCGTCATCGCGTTGTAGAGCGAGGCACGCATGCCGCCGACAGCGCGATGTCCCTTCAGGCCGTTCAGGGCCGCCGCCTTGGCGCCTTTGAGGAAGTCGGCGTCGAGGTCCGGGTTGGGCAGCGTGAAAGGCACGTTCATCCACGAACGGTCCTTCTTCGCCACCGGGTTCTTGTAGAAGTCCTGCCCGTCGATGTAGTCGTAGAGCAGCGAGGACTTGCGCTGGTTGCGCGCACCGATCGCGGCCAGGCCACCCTCGTTCTTGATCCACTTGAAGACCAGGCCTGACACGTACCAGGAAAAGCAGGCCGGCGTGTTGAGCATCGACTCGTTGTCGGCCACCGACTTGTAGTCGAACACGCCCGGCGTGATCGCCGCAGCCTGCCCGATCAGGTCCTCGCGCACGATCACGATCGTCACGCCCGCCGGGCCGATGTTTTTCTGCGCGCCGCCATAGATGAGACCGAACTTCGAGACATCGATCGGACGCGACAGGATGTCCGAGGACATGTCGGCCACCAGCGGCACGCCACCGGTATCCGGCATGTCCTGGAACTGCACGCCGTGGATGGTCTCGTTCGTTGTGATGTGCACGTAGGCCGCGTCGGGGTCGAGCTTCCACGTCGACCGGTCCGGGATCTTCGTGAACTTGTCGGCTTCTGCCGAGGCCGCGACACTGGCCTTGCCGTACTTCCCGCATTCCTTGGCGGCCTTCTTGCCCCAGTCGCCCGTGAGTACGTAGTCCGCGCCGGCCTTGCCGCGCAGCAGGTTCAGCGGAATCAGGGAGAACTGCGCGGTGGCGCCGCCCTGCATGAACAGCACCTTGTAATTGCCGGGGATGCCAGCGATCTCGCGCAGGTCCTTTTCGGCCTCCGCAGCAATGCTCGTGAATTCCTTGTCGCGATGGGACATTTCCATCACCGACATGCCGCAGCCCCGCCAGTCGAGCAGCTCTTCCTGGACCTGCTGGAGCACTGTCAGGGGCAGGGTCGCCGGGCCAGCGCTGAAATTAGTAATTCTTTTCATATCAATATCCTTATAAATATATTTAAAGTCACTTCTATCTGGATCAGGGCGTCTTGCCGATCCAGTTCTCCACGTTGAGACCGTTGACCATCCGGTAGGGGGCCAGGTCCTCCGCAACCAGCGTGTACCGGTGGGTCATCGCCTGCGCCGCCAGCATCAGTTCCATGGGCCCTATCCGCTCGCCGCCGGACTCGAGGTAGGCCCCCAGAGTTGCCGCCTGCTGGGCCTCGGCCTCGCCGAACTCGAGGGTACGGACCGTCTCGGCCATCGTGCGCAGCAGGCGGGCATAACGGGCCTGCGCGCGCGGCTGCGTACGCAGGCCGATCTCCACCTGCATGCGGCTGAGCACGGACATGGCGATCTCGCCCGGCCCCAACTCGGCCAGCTTGAGCACGACAGGCAGTCGCCCGCGCAGAGCGGCCGACAGGGTGCCGGCGTCCAGCAGATACTTCATCTCGAGCCTAGATCCTGCGCCGGACGCCAGGGTTCGAACTCGACCGGGCCAGCGCCCAGTTCCGGCGCCGGGTTGCGCCAGTGATCGCGCAAGTCCTCGGGCCATTCCTCGGCCTCGTTCTTCACCAGCCACTCCTGAACGGCCTTGACGATGATGCGGTTGCGCGTCAGTCCCACCCGCTCCACTGCTGCGCTGAGCCGGGCGATGGTCTGCGCATCGAAATGCACGCTGAAGTTCATGCGGTCATTTCAACATAACAGGTGATGTTAGTCACCCGTCTGGAGGCATGCCGACGGAGCTCGGGGATAAAAACGGTCGCCGCAGGATTCCTGATTGGCGTTAGATCAGACCTTGCTCTTTAGCGTGCGCGCTTGCTGCGAGCCGCGGCGCCGACAACGTCATGATCGCCCCAGATCAAAGTTGCCGTGGACCGCCGCTACCGGGTCGAGTTTGATTGCTGACCATTCCGGCGTCCGATCATGGTTCTCCGATCAAAGGGGACTCTATCGACGCTCGGCATTCGGCTCGCCTAACAGGCTATTGGCGCCGCCGCGACGGGCTTGCCCTGGTCATTTCCTAGAAGCAGGGTCATCTCATTGAAGGGCACAGCCTTGCCGAAGAGAAACCCCTGCATTTCGTCGCAGCGCAGCAGGCGCAGGATTTTCGCCTGATCCTCGGAGTCGACGCCCTCGGCCACAACGTTCAGTCGCAGCGAGTGCGCCAGCGAGATGATGGTCTGCACCAGGGACATGCGGTCCGGATGCTCGAGCATGGTGATGATGAAGCTGCGGTCGATCTTCAGCGTCTCCAGCGGCAGTCGGCTAACAACAGCCAGTGACGAATAGCCGGTACCAAAGTCGTCGATGGCGATCCGAATACCCAGGGTGCGCAGGGCCTTGAGCTTGTCGATGGTGCCGTTGATGTCGTCCATCAGCAGGCTCTCGGTGATCTCGAGATCGATCCCGGTCGGGGTCACGCCGCCCGCGATGGCGCTGTTCACCACGTCGACGAAGTCTCGCTGGCGCACCTGCGCCTGCGAGACGTTCACCGCCACCCGCGGCGCTCGAAGGCCCAGTTCGGTCCATTTGCGATGGTCGCCAGCGGCCTGGGCCAGGGCCCAGGCGCCGACCTCCAGGATCAGGCCGCTCTCTTCCATCAGCGGGATGAACTCAAGAGGTGGCACCAACCCCCGCTCCGGGCTCAGCCAGCGGATCAGCGCCTCAACGCCGACGATGCCGCGCTTGCCGACGTCGACCTTGGGCTGGTAGTAGAGGACAAACTCACCGCGCTCCAGTGCGTGACGCAGACGGCTCTCCAAGGCAAGGTTGCCGGCGACCCGGTCCGTCATCTCCCGCGCATAGAACGTGTACAGCTCGCCTGATTTCTTGGCCCGCTGCAACGCTAGCTTGGCGTTGCGCAGCAGCGTCTCGGCATCGGCGCCATCGGCCGGAAACAGAGCGACACCGCAGCGTGTCGCCACCTTGAGCTCCGTCCCCCCGATCCAGTACGGCAACACGAACACGTCATGCAGCAGCTGCTCGAGGAAGCGGCCGACCTGCTGGGCGTCTCCGGTGTGGGTGGCCATGATCGCGAAATGGTCCGCGGTGATCCGCGCGACGCGGGTCGCCCCTCCCGCCGCGTTCACCAGCCGGTCGGCAACTTGCTTCAGCAATTCATTCCCTCCGCTCCAGCCCAGGGAATCATTGGCCGACCGGAAGTTACGCAGGTCCGTCACGATGACGGCCGCCCTGCCATCGACCTGCGCGCTCATGGTCAGAGCCTGCGCAAGCCGATCCAGGAACAGCGGGCGGTTGGCGAGCCCGGTAACGTCGTCGTGGTTGGCGAGATAGTCCAGGCGCTGGCGCTTGCCGATGTGGTCGACGGCAAAGCTGACGTCGTCGGCCAGCTCCACGAGCAGTCGCAATTCCTCGTCGTGAAAGAAGGACAGTTCGTCCGCGTAGAGCGCGAACACGCCAATTGGCGTGCCCGCAACGGCCAGCGGCAGGACGGCGACCGAGCGCACACCGGACTCGGTATAGCGCCGGCCTAGCAGCAGCTGCGGATCACGCTGCGAGTCATTGGCTACCACGGTCTTGTTCTCGCGGAATGCGCGCACGAGCATGCTGTCCCGCGCATCCTGCTTCGAGACCAGGACGCGGGTGATCGCCGCCAGCAACTCCGCGTCCTTGCCTGCGGACGCCACCGGAACCAGAGTAGAAGCCACCGGGTCGGCGATGCAGATGAGGGCCATGTGGAAGCCGCCCTTCTCAACCGCCACCCGGCAGGCGTCGCGGTACAGATCGTCGGGGTTGGCGGCGCGGACGATCAGCGTGTTGATGCCGCTGAGCAGTGCGTAGACACGGTTGAGGTAAGCCACCCGGGCCTCGGCATCCCGACGCTGGGTGACGTCCTCGCCGATGTGCGCAGAGCCGATCACCGCGCCGGATGGTGAACGCAGCAGCGAGTTGTTCCACAGGATCATCCGCTGCTGACCGGATCGCGTCACGATGGCACGCTCATCGTGCCGCGCTGCGTGGGCCCCGGCGTGCAGCGCCGCCGCGGACTCGCGCACGTCGGACCGCTCGGCCGGCAGGAACAGATCGGACCAGTTGCCGCCGAGTACATCTTCGCGACTCCACCCCGTCGCCCGCAGAAGGAAGTCATTGCAATAGGTGATCCGATCATCCTGGCTCAGCATCACCGCAACCAGGTCGACGTTGTCCAGCATGTCGGTGAAGCGCCGCTGACTCTCGGTCAGCGCACTGTTGGCATTTGCGATCTCCAGGGCTGCCAGCTTCAGGTCATGAATGTCGGTGCAGGTGCCGAACCACTTGAGAATATTGCCGGCGGCGTCGATGCGAGGGACGCCGCGGATCAGCCACCAGCGGTAGATCCCATCCGCACGGCGCAAGCGGCCTTCCACGACGTAGGTACTGGCGGTCGCCACGGCTTGCTTCCATGCAGCGCGTGCCAGCTGCTGCTCATCCGGGTGGAGGCGCCTTATCCAGGCAATTCCCAGGCTTTTCTCGAGCGACAGGCCGGTGTAATCCATCCAGTGGTGGTTCAAGTATGTCGGCCGCCCGTTAGGGCGCGTGATCCACACGATCTGCGGTACCGCCTCGGCCAGCGTATGGAATTCCGCCTCGCTGGTGCGCAAAGCCTCCTCAGCACGCCGGCGCTGGTGGCGGCTCTCCGCTTCGCGCACTTCGCGGCGGACCGCTGGCACCAGCCGCGCGAGATTGCCTTTCATGACGTAGTCCGAGGCCCCTGCCTTCATCAACGCCACCGCCGTCTCCTCGCCGATGGTGCCGGACACGATGATGACGGGGACGTCCGCATCGGCCGCGCGAACCACGGCCAGCGCCGCCAGGCCATTGAACCCCGGGCCCGTGAAATCGCAGAGCACCAGATCCCATGCTCCTCGCGCCAACGCCGTCTGCAAACCCGTCAGCGTCTCCACACGCTCGTGGACAACGGTATATCGCCCTCGCTGCAGCAGGCGCAGGATCTGCAGCGTGTCGTCCTCGGAATCCTCCACCACCAGCACGCGCAGTGCGATGCCGGCTGCGGTAGCCGCGTGCGTGCTCTCCGATTGATTATGAGCGGGGGGCGGGCGCGGGTTCATTCCACAACAACCAATACAACCCCAGCGTCCCGACCACCTCGACGAACTTCTCGAAGTCCACCGGCTTGCGGATATAGCTATTGGCGCCCAGGTCGTAGCTGGTCACCAGGTCCTGCTCTTCCTTGGACGAGGTCAGCACCACGACCGGCACGTGCTTCGTGCGGCTGTCGCCGCGCACCCGGCGCAGCACCTGCAGACCGTCGAACTTGGGCAGCTTCAAATCGAGCATGACCACCGATGGCAGCCGTGCAACGTCGCGGCCGGCGTACGTACCAGTGCCGAACAGGTAGTCGAGCGCCTCCAGGCCGTCGCGCGCCACCACCACCGGGTTGAGCACCTTCGCCTTCTTCAGGGCTCGCAGAGCCAGCTTTTCGTCGTCCTCGTTGTCCTCGACCAGCAGGATCACGCGTTCATTGATGTTTTGCACGAGAACCTCAGCCGTTGCCGCCGAGCACGAAGAAGAACGCGGCGCCCTTCTCCACGGCCGCTTCGGCCCACACCTTGCCGCCGAGCCGCAGAATGACGCGCCGCACCGTGGCCAAGCCGATTCCCGTGCCCTCGAACTCCTTGGCGCCGTGCATGCGCTGGAAGGCGCCGAACAGCTTGCCGGCATAGGCCATGTCGAAGCCCGCGCCGTCATCGCGGACGACATAGGCTGGCTTGCCCTGATGATCGACCGTCCCGAATTCGATGTGTGCGTGCGACCGCTTGCCCGTGAACTTCCAGGCGTTCGCCAGCAGGTTGATGAGTGCGATGCGTATCAGGTGCGAGTCGGTCAGGGCGAACAGGTCCGGTGCGCAGCTGAAACTCACGCTGCGCTGCGGCTCGCGGAGTTGAAGCTCTTCGACGATCGACAACGCCATCGCGCTCAGATCGACGCGGCTCAGCCTGAGCTCGTGCCGGCTCACCTGCGACAGCGCCAGCATGTCGTCGATCAGCAGGCCCATGCGTTGGCTGGCCTTGCGGATGCGCACCAGGGAGTCCCTGCCTTCTGCGTCCAGCCGGTCGCCGTAGTCTTCCAGCAGTACCAGGCTGAAGCCGTCGAGCGTTCTCAAAGGCGCGCGCAGGTCGTGGGACACCGAGTACGCGAACGCCTCGAGTTCCTGGTTGGCGGTGTGGGCCATGCTGGCGAACCGGGCGAGTTCCCGGTTGGAGTGGTCCAGCTCCTCCACCTTGCGCAGCAGGTCGGCGGCGGCGCTCTTGCGCACGCTGATGTCGCGGATGGCCGCCGTTACCAGGATGCCCTCGGCGCTGTGCAGGGGGCTGAGCATGATCTCCACCGGGAAGCGGCTGCCGTCCCGGCGCCTGCCCGAGAGCTCGATGCCGGTGCCGATCTGCTGCGCCAGAGCTTCAGAGGCGCTGCGCTTGCCGTCGGACACCAGGCGTTCGGCGAAGCCTTCGGGGAGTAGGTTGGTGACGGGCTGTCCGAGGAGTTCGCAGGCACGGTAGCCGAACTGCTTCTCCGCGCGGCGGTTGAGCAGGACGATCTCGCCGGCTGGGTCCACCACCACCATCGCGTCCGGGGCCGCTTCCAGCAGCCCGCGATAGCGCGCCTCGCCGGCCTGCCGCGCGCTCAGGTCGTGGCTGAACTCGGTGAACCCACGCAGTGTCCCGGCAGCGTCGCGCAGCGCGGTGAAGGTCACCCGCGCGAGAAACTGCGACCCGTCGCCGCGCACGCGCATGACCTCTTCCTCGTGTCGCCCGGCCGCCGACGCCAGGCGCAGCACTTCCTGCGGGCGACCTCGGGCGATGTCCTCGGGGAGAAAGAAGCAGGCAAAGTTGTGGCCGATGATCTGCGCGGCGCTGTAGCCCTTGATGCGCTGGGCGCCGGAATTCCAGGTGAGCACGGTGCCCTGCGGGTCGAGCATCAGGATGGCGTGGTCCTGCACGCCGTCGAGCAGCAGGCGGTACTGCTCCTCACTTTGTGCCAGCTGACGTTCCGCTGCCTTGCGCACGCTGATGTCGCGGATCGCCGCGGCCACCAGGATGCTTTCTCCATTCGCCAGCGGACTCAGCATCATCTCGATCGGGAACGCGCTGCCGTCCTTGCGCAGCCCGGATAGCTCGCTGCCGGTGCCGATCCGCTGGGCCAGCGCCGCGGCCGCGCTGCGCGTGCCGTCCTCGATCAGACGCTCGGCGAACCCCTTCGGAACGATATGAGTGATCGCCTGGCCGATGAGCTCATCGTGCGGGTACCCGAACGCTCGCTCGGCCTGCAGGTTCACCAGCACGATGTTGCCGTGCTGGTCGACCACGACCATCGCGTCGGGGGCGGCCTCCAGCACGCCGCGAAAGCGGCTTTCCAACCGACCACTCGGGCCCTGGGTGCGTCGCTCCCCCGCAGGCGACAGGTCGTCGGCGGAGGATGGCAACGGCACGGCGGGCTGGGGTGGCACGAAGGTGTCCTGGCGGGGGCTGCGTAGACACTGGCATTGATCGGCCGCGTAGCCCGGGCGGACCGATGCAAGCTGGCCCTTGCGGGCAGCTCTGTCTGTGCGCCCCCCCACATTGAGGTCGACCCGCTCACCCCGCGGGCCGGTCGCCGCTCGCGGCCTGCACCACGCGGCTCCTGGTGCCGAGCCAGTGCTCGACCTCTTGCGGCGTGAGCTCCACTCCGATGTGGCGACCCTGCAGGTATTCGACGCCCGCAGCCAGCGCGCGCGCTTCCATGACCGCGTTTTCGATCTGCGTTGCAACGATTGGCGCGCGCAACACCTGGCCGATTGATCGCACGATCGCGACCAGCGCCGCATGGCGCTGCGCC
>JBKJPX010000038.1:0-16246 GCA_046594215.1 Panacagrimonas sp. | reverse complement strand
GTCGTTCAAGCAGGCGGCGCGCAAGATCGGCGTGGCGCCTTCCACCGTCGCGAATCACCTGTACCGCGTCTACCGGAAGCTGGGGGTGAGCAGTCGGACTGAGCTGGCGACGGTGGTCCATCCGGGGGCCTGATCGTCGCGATCCGATGCCATTCGCCGGACGGATCGCGCTCTGGAATAGACCTTGCACTTGGGGAGCTCTGCGGGCGCGAGCCCGTCCGATGGACGGAGTCCGGAAATGCAAGGCGATCCCAACGACCTGCGCGAAATCGCGCGTAAGGTTCGGTCCGGGGGCGCTTTTTTTTCGTCGTCCTCGGCCGCGGATCCCACGAACATCGACGGGTTGCACGACAAAGCTACGCCGCCGTACGCGACGGACTTATGGCGCTTCCTGAGGGAAATTCGGCTGGCTACTGCGCTGGCCGGCGCGGTGGCCATGATCGGTGTGGTGGTCATGCTGGGCTGGACCCTCCACCTGCCGGCCCTCACGCGGATCGTCCCCGGCTTCACGAGCATGGTGCTCAACACTGCGCTCAGCTTTGCTCTTCTTGGCCAGGCGCTGATGTGTACGGCTGCGCCCACGCCGGCCAAAGCGCAGGGACGCCTGCTGGCGGCGATAGTCCTGCTCCTGTCGGTGTTGAACCTCGTCCAGATCGGTAGCGGCATTTCCCTTGGGATCAATCTCGCTCCGTTCCATGCGTGGATGCACGATGGAAACCCGATCCCGGGCCAGATGTCGACGCCAACGTCCGTCGCCTTCGTGCTGAGCGCGCTTGGCTTCATCGCGATTCATTCGGACTGGGTCCGCTCGCCGCAGGGTCGGTTCGTCGGTCGGGCGGCCTGCGTAATCGTGTTCTGCATTGCCAGCGTTGCGATCGTAGGCTACCTGCTCAGACTGGAGGCCCTGTACAGCTGGTATGCCTTCAGTCGGATGGCACTACATACGGCCGTCAGCATGATGTTGCTCTCGACGGCCCTCTGGGCACGACAGAACGAGATTGATGGCCGAGGAGTGGCGTCCGACGAAGAGAGGATCGTCACGCTCGGGACAGCGACCGTCACCCTGATCGCGGTCCTCTCCGGTCTGAGTGGGCTGATGATCCTCAAGCAGGAAACCGATCGGCAATTGGCCGAGGCGATTCGCCTGACGCACGCGGCGCGCATCGACGTCGTGGACACCACGCTCGACCTGCGCGCGACACGTGGAGCGCTGGTGGCGGCGGAATCCAGCCTTCGGAGGCTGCTTCTCTCCGAGGCGGGCGCCACTGACCCCGATTCCGCGGTCGAAGCGGACCGGACGTTGGGCTCGTTGCTCTCGTACGGCTTCAACAGTGTGCAGGTGGTCTCGCCAGACGGACGGGTATTAGCGAGCAGCGGCCGGGCCCATGACACGGTCGCCGCGGCGGTGAGCATTCGCAACGCGCTGCAGGGAACGACCATGCTGGCCTGGCGGCAGGGGTTCTTTCTCAAGCAGGCGACCGAAGTACACGATGGCGGGCAAACCGTCGGATCCATCGTCACCGAGCAACCTTTGCCGACGCTTGATCGCCTGCTGGCCGATCCCTCTCAGGACGATCGCAGCATCACCCAGCTCTGCGGCGAATCGGCGCACGGCCCCATCTGCTTTTCCGACCGCCGTCATCCGAACCCTTACGACGCACCGCAGGCGGGAACGCCGGATGCCGTGGGCATTGAATTCGCGCGATCCGGCCGAACGGGCGTGGACAGCTTCCGGGATACGCGGGGCAACCTGAAGACGCTGGCATTCGCGCCGGTCGGCCTCACCGGACTCGTCGCCTTGACGTCACCGGACAAGCAACAGTTCTTCGCCCCGCTACGCGAGCGCCTGTCCATGGGGTTCCTGCTCGTCGCGGTGGTGACCGCGATCGGACTGTTGATCCTGCGAGCTTCGATCCGCCCGCTAACCCAGCGCCTCGTGCACACCGAGCGCCGGCATCGTGCAGTCCTCAACTGCCTGCAGGAAGGCGTGTTGCTGCAAGATCGCCACTCAGCCGTACTCGCCTCAAATCCGGCCGCCGAACGTGTTCTCGGACTAACCCAGGCCGAACTCGTCAGCGTGGCAGCGGGTGATCCACGATGGAAGCTGCTGCGCGAGGACGGCAGCGTGTGCCCCGTGTCGGATTACCCGGCACCCAGAGCGCTGAGAGAAGGTAGAGGGCGCAGCGACGAGCTGTTCGGGCTGCTCGATCCGGATGGCCGGTTGCGCTGGCTCGAGGTAAGCACCACGGCATTGTCGGAGAGCGGAGAACCGGCCGCGGTTGTGACCTTCGCCGAAGTCACGAGCCGCATCAGCGCACAGCAACGCCTGCAGGAATCGGAGGCGCGCTTCCGGCTGATGATCGACCAGGTGGTGGACTACGCCATCCTGATGCTCGACGCCGATGGCAAGGTCGCGACCTGGAATCACGGCGCCCAGCGGATCAAGGGGTATACCGCCACAGAGATCATCGGCACGCATTTCTCGTGCTTCTTCACCCAGGAAGACCGCGAGGCGGGAAAACCAGAAGAGGAACTGAGGGCCGCCGCCTTCGACGGTCATGGCGAGTACGAGGGCTGGCGCCTGCGCAAGGATGGCAGCCGCTTCTGGGGCGTTGTCGTCCTGACCGCGCTGCGAAACAAGGAAGGACATCTGCTGGGTTTTACAAAAGTCACCCGCGACCTGAGCGAACGATATCGCGCAGACTTGCTCGTGGCCGAATCGAATCGCCGGGTCCAGGCCATGATCGACTCGTCGCCGTTCGGCATCGTGGCCACCGATCTCCAGGGCGTGATCCTGAACATCAACCCGGCCGGCGAAAAAATGGTGGGGTATACCCGCGCCGAATTGGTTGGAAAGCTGACGCCCGCGGTGTATCACGACCCTGCGCAGATCATCACGCGTGCACACGAACTCTCGGAGGAAACGGGGCGGACGATCACGCCGGGGCTCGAGTCCTTCGTGTACAAGGCCCGACTCGGCTTGACGGACGAACGCGAGTGGACCTGCATCCGCAAGGACGGCACACGATTCCCAATGCAGTTGGCCATCACGCCGTTGCACGACCCGGACCGCGCCATCGTCGGATTCATGGGGATCGCCTACGACATCACCGAGCGCAAACGGCGTGAGGACTATACCCAGCACATTGCCCATCACGACGCGCTGACCGGTCTGCCAACGCGGCGCCTGCTCGAAGATCGCGTGCACGTCGCGCTGCAGCAGGCTCACCGCGCCGGCAGCGAAGTCGGCCTGCTGATGATCGATCTCGACCGATTCAAACGAGTCAATGATTCGCTCGGACATCACGTCGGCGACGAGTTGCTGAAAGAAGTAGCTACCCGCCTGAAGACCAGCATTCGAGCCTGCGATACCGTGGCTCGAATGGGCGGAGACGAGTTCGTCATCGTGCTGCCCGACGTCAATTCAATTTCCATCGCCGAGCGCGTGGCAGCGCAAGTCGTGCAATGTGTTTCGGCGCCCATTCATGTCGCCGGCCACGTTCTGCACGTGACCCTAAGCGTCGGCATCGCGCTTTATCCCGCCCACGCAGCCGACTCGGGAACATTGCTTCGGCACGCGGATGCCGCCATGTACGCGGCCAAGCAGGCTGGCAGATCCTGCTTCCGGGTATTCAGCCGTCAACTGCAAAGCGAAGCCGACGAACGCATTCGACTGGAGACCGACCTTCGCCGCGCATTGCTAGACGACCAACTCCAGATCCACTACCAACCCCAGGTGGACCTCGAAACGGGCGACGTGATCGGAATGGAAGCGCTGCTGCGCTGGACACATCCGGAGCGCGGACCGATCTCGCCTGCGGTATTCATCCCCATTGCCGAGGAATCTGGACTGATCGTCGAAATCGGAGAAAGGGTATTTAGGACAGCCTGCAAGGGCGCCCGCGAACTCCAGATCCAAACCGGCACGCCGCTCCGCCTCGCGGTCAACCTGTCACCCCGCCAGTTCCGCTCGAACGCGCTCATCACGGTCATCAGCGATGCGCTGAAGGAGAGCGGGCTCGATCCGCGTCACCTGGAGGTCGAAATCACCGAAGGTGTCCTGATGGAAGATGCCGATGAAGCGATCCGACGGCTGAGCGCCATTCGCGGCCTGGGGGTCGCCATCGCGGTCGACGATTTCGGCACCGGCTATTCGAGCCTGGCCTACATCACACGCTTCCCCATTGACACGCTGAAGATCGACAAGAGTTTTATCAGCCGCCTGCCGGACCATCATGGCGACGCGGCCGTCGCGCAGGCGATCATCGCGCTATCGATGAGCTTGGGATTCAAGGTGGTTGCAGAGGGAGTCGAAAACACGGCGCAGCTCGCGTTCCTGCGCGAGCGACAGTGCGATACGGCACAGGGCTTTCTGCTCGGCCGCCCTGTGCCGAAGGAAAGGTTCAGCGTGCAGGGCTTCCATTTCGGAAAGGCCGTCACCGAGCGGAACTTCGCCGAGACGTTCGAGGGGGTGCAGCGCGACAGCCGGGCGCTCGTGCACGCGATCCATTGAGCCTGCCGGCCGAACTCGACCGACGTCTATCCTTGTCGGGCGCCGCTCAGGCCCGGTGATAGGGATGGTTGGCCGTCAGGCTCCACGCCCGATAGATCTGCTCCGCCACGAGCACGCGCACCAGCGCATGCGGCAAGGTCAGCTTCGATAGCGACCATTTCTCGTCGGCGGATTTCCGAACCTGGGCCGAGTGCCCATCCGGTCCGCCGACCAGCAGCGACACGTCGCGACCGCCCTGCATCCATGCCTTGAGCCGCGTCGCAAGGTCGGTGCTGGTCCACGCGATTCCCTGCTCGTCGAGCATCACGCGGTGCGAGTCGCGGGAACGCTCCAGTAACTTCTCGCCTTCGGAAATCTTCGCGCGCTCGAGGTCGGCGTTCTTGCCGCGCTGCGCCAGCGGCAACTCGACCAGTTCGAGTTTCAGCTCGCGCGGCAGGCGCCCGGCGTAATCCTCGAAGCCCGCCGTGACCCAGGCCGGCATGCGCGTGCCGACGGCGACCAGCCGCAATCTCACCCGACCGCGGCCGTATGCGTGTCCACTTCGCGCATGTCCCACAGCTTCTCCAGCTGGTAGAACGCGCGCGCCTGCACCTGCATGACATGCACGACCGCGTAACCCAGGTCGACGAGCACCCATTCGGACTCGTCCAGGCCTTCCATGCCGAGCGGGCGGTGACCGGCCTCCTTGCACCTCTCGGCCACGGCCTGCGCGATGGACTTCACGTGCCGGTTCGAGGTGCCGGTGCAGATGATCATCGTGTCGGTGATGGTCGTCAGGCCCTGCACGTTGAGAACCGTGATGTCCTTGGCTTTCAGGTCGTCGAGCGCGGCCAGCGAGAGCGCGATGACCGGATGCGGAAGCTCCGCGGGCTTGGCGGCGGCCTTGGGCTTGGCAGCAGGTTTCGGCTTGGCGGCGGCCTTGGGTTTGGCAACGGCTCCGGCTTTCTTCGCGGGTGCCTTGGTCCGGGTGGCGGGCTTGGACGGCTGGTCAGTCTTGGGCGGGTTCTTCGTCATGGGTCAGGAAGTCGACATCCTCGTCGGTGAATGAATCGATCACGGCCTGCGGCACGAGGCCGCGGACCGAGCGCCGTGCCTTCAACAGGCCACGCACGCGTGTGGATGAAATCGCCAGCGGCGGCAGCGTCGCGCTCATGAACAGCCCGGCCGGGCGCGAGCGCAACGCCGCCGCATCGCTCACGCGCTTGCCGCGCATCAGCGCCTGTAGTGCGGCCGCAGGCGCCGCGTGTTCGTAGGGCCGCTCCACGAATACGAGATGCGCGAGGTCCGGAATTTCCTGCCAGCGATGCCAGGTGTGGAATCCGTTGGCCGCGTCGTCACCCAGCAGCAGCACGAGCGAGGCATCCGGCATCTCGGCACGCAGGCCCGCGAGCGTGTCGTAGGTGTAGCTGCGGCCCTCGCGCCGCACTTCGCGATCGTCGACGAGCAGGCCCTTCTCGTCGCCGCAGGCCAGGCGCACCCACTCGAGCCTGCGCTGCGCGGAGATGCCGGGGTTCTGCCGATGCGGCGGCTGGCCCGTCGGGATCAGGTGCACGCGGTCCAGCGCGAGCCGTTCGCGCACTTCCAGTGCCAGCCGCAGGTGTCCGTGGTGTATCGGTGAGAAGGTGCCGCCGAAGAGGCCGATGGCCGTCATGCAGGCGCGCTACCGGACATTCCCGTCTCCGAGAACGATCCACTTCTGCGAGGTCAGGCCCTCGAGTCCCACCGGCCCGCGCGCGTGGAACTTGTCGGTGCTGATGCCGATCTCGGCACCCAGCCCGTACTCGTAACCGTCGGCGAAGCGCGTCGACGCATTGACCATCACCGACGACGAATCCACCTCGCGCAGGAAGCGGCGTGCGCGCGTGTAGTTCTCGGTGACGATGGCGTCGGTGTGCGCCGAGCCGTAACGCGCGATGTGGTCGATGGCCTCGTCGATGCCTTCCACGATCTTGATCGCGAGAATCGGCGCGAGGTACTCCTCGCCCCAGTCGGACTCGGCCGCCGGCCGCGCAAACGGCAGGATCGCGCGCGTGCGCTCGCAGGCGCGCAGTTCCACGCCGGCCTCGCTGTAGATGCGGCCCAGTTCCGGCAGCACCTTCTGCGCGATCGGCAAGTCGACGAGCAAGGTCTCCATCGTGTTGCAGGTGCCGTAGCGCTGGGTCTTGGCGTTGACCGCCACCGCCACCGCCTTGTCGACGTCCGCGTCGCGGTCGACGAAGACATGGCAGTTGCCGTCGAGATGCTTGATCACCGGCACGCGCGCGTTGTTCGACACCGCCGCCACCAGGCCCTTGCCGCCCCGCGGGATCACCACGTCGATGTACTCGGGCATCGACACCATCTCGCCGACGGTGCGGCGGTCGGTGATGTCGAGGACCTGCACAGCGTCTTCCGGAAGGCCCGCCTGGCGCAGCGCGCGCTGGATGCAACGCGCGATGGCCTGATTGGAATTCATTGCTTCGGAGCCGCCGCGCAGGATGCAGGCGTTGCCGGACTTCAGGCAGAGGCTGGCAGCGTCCGCGGTCACGTTCGGGCGCGACTCGAAGATGATCCCCACCACGCCCAGCGGCACGCGCATGCGGCCCACCTGGATGCCCGAGGGACGCAGCCGCATGTCGGTGAGTTCGCCGACCGGGTCCGGCAGGTTCGCCACCTCGCGCACGCCGTCGGCCATCGCGGCGACGCGGTCTGCGTTGAGTTCGAGGCGATCGAGCAGCGCGGCGTCGAGCCTGGCGGCGCGGCCGGCGCGCATGTCGCGCTCGTTGGCGACCAGGATGTCCGACGACTCGTCGAGCAGCGTCTGCGCCAGCGCGAACAGGCACGCGTTCTTCAGGCCGGTATCCGCACGCGCCATCTCGCGGCTGGCGGCGCGCGCACGCTCGCCCTTCTCGCGCATGTAGACGGCGACCTCGTCCTTGCCCGTGCGGGGCGGTGTGACGGCTTGCGCGTTCATGAGCACTTCATAGCCCGAGGGGCCTCACCACGCGGCGCCCGGCGGCCGCTAGCACCAATGTTAACAACTCCTCCCAGGCCTGATCCTTCCCGCCCGTCGATTTGGCCAGCTGGTCGATCACGGCGGCCTGCCGGATCCAGCCCAGCAGCTGCGTCGGGCGCGTGCGCGCCAGCGCCTTGGCGAACAGGGGAATGCGCGATCGCGGGAACACACGCGCCTCGGCGCAGGCCGATGCGGCGTCGCCGGAGCGCGCGAAAGCGGCCTGCGCCTGCGACCACTGGCGCAGCATCCAAGCCAGGGGGCCGAGGATGCCGAGCACGTCGACCCCTTCCTCCCGCAGGCGGGACAGCGTGTGCGAGGCGCCGGCAGCGTCGCCGCCCAGCATGCGATCACCCAGGTCGAATGCATCGAAACGCGAGCTGTCAGCCACCGCCCCGCGTACCGCGTCGGCCGTCAGGACGCCGTCCGGATGCAGCAGCGCGAGCTTGTCGATGTCCTGCTTGGCCGCCAGCGCGTTGCCCTCGGTGCGGCCGGCAAGTTCCATCACCGCGTCCTTGTCCGGGTTCAGACCCCCTGCGCGCATGCGCGACTCGACCCAGCCCGGCCATTGCTCGGCCGTGATCTCGGCGGCGTAGACCGAGGCGCCGGCGGTCTCGAGCGCCACATACCACGCGGCCTGCTGCTGCTTGTAATCGAGCTTGCCGGCGCTGACGAGCAGCAGCGTGTCCTGCGGCGGGCGGGCGGCGAGTTCCAAGATCAGCTTGGCGCCGTCGATCGAGGCGGACGCGGACTTGCCTGCGCCCTCCTCGCCTTCGTCGTCGCCGTCGTCGTTGTCTGCGCTCTTCGAGGCGCCCGGCTTGGGGCCCTTGGGCATGCGCAGCTCGACGATCTTGCGCGTGGCGAAGAGCGACATGCTGCTGCAGGCGTCAATCACACGGCTCCAGTCGAAATAGCGATCCACGTCGAAGATCTCGCGCTCGCTGTACCCCTCGCGGCGCGCGGCGGCGCGGATTGCGTCGAGCGATTCTTCGATCAGCAGCGGCTCCTCGCCGGCGACCACGTAGACGGGCAGCAGCGGCTTGGCGACATGTGCCGACAGCTGCTCGGGTCGCAGCCTCATGCGCTTAGCGTCTCCGCGTCCTTGCGCGCAGCGGTCAGGTCAGGGACCAGCAGCGCCAGCGGCATGCGTCGACGCAACGCGTCGTCCGCCGACAGGGCCATCTCGTCGCGGAACGCGAGCTTGACCTCGGCGCGCACGAACGGCGCATCCGGGTGTACGCGCTGCGCCAGCGACGGATCCTTCTTCACGAGCTTGATCAGCTCGTCGATCGTCGTGCCGTGACGATGCGCGGCGTACGACGCGGCCAGGCCGTCGAACCCGGCCGCCGTCAGGCGCTTCACCGAGGCCGGGAGCCAGATGTCGAAGTCGTCGCGTGGCGCACCAGGCAGGTACTTCAGGTGCGTCTGCGAGCGCACCTTCTTCTGCCCGAGCGCCTTCTGCACGCGGTCCACGATCTCCACCGCGTCGCAGCGCGAGGTCGTGTACTTGCCGCCGATCGGCAGCACGAGGCGCGGCTCGGGTTCGGTGATCTCGAATTCGCGCGTCACGGCCGACAGGCTTGCGGCGTTGTCCGCCTGCAGCGTGCGCACGCCCGAATAGCGCGCGATGACGTCGGCCTCGGTCCAGCCCAGGCCCGGCAGGCCGCGACGCACGCCGTCGACGAGATAACTGGTTTCCTCGTCGGTGGGCTGCTGGTCGGGACTGTCGACCGTCGACTCCGTGGTGCCGACGATGGTCTTGCCGTACCAGGGGATGACGAAGAACACGCGGCCATCCTTCGCCGTGAGCAGGAAGGCCTCGGTGCAGCCGGGAATGGTCGGCAGCAGCAGGTGCGTGCCCTTGATGAGCTTGACCTTGGGCGCCTGCGGACCCAGCAGCGTGCGCGCCCAGGGTCCCGCCGAATTCACGATGCAGCGCGCCCGCACGTCGAACGTCGCGCCGGCCTCGACGTCCTTGAGCTTGGCGCCCGTAACGCCGCTCTTGTCGCGCAGGATCTTCTCGGCCTGCACGCGGTTGGCACAGACCGCACCCGCGGACTGCGCCGCCGCGACGACGGTCATCGTCATGCGCGCGTCGTCTTCCTGGCAGTCGCCGTAGCGAAAACCGCCCAGCAGATTGTCCGGATCGACGTAGGGGTAGTGCTTGAGCAGGCTGCGCGGGCGGAAATGCTTGTGCGGCTTCACGGGTCCGCTGCCGAAAGCGAGCGCGTCGTAGAGCGTGAGGCCCGCGGAAAGCTTCAGCGGGCTCGCGCGCGGCCCCTTCCAGACCGGCAGGATGAAATCCAGCGGCCGCACGAGGTGGGCCGCGATCTTCGAGAGCACCTTGCGCTCGCGCAGCGCGTGGCGCACGAGCGCGAACTCGTAGTGCTCGAGGTAGCGCAGGCCGCCGTGGATCAGCTTGCTCGACGCCGACGACGTGCCGCTGGCCCAGTCGTTCTTCTCGACGAGCGCGACCTTCAGGCCGCGTTGCGCGGCGTCATACGCCGTCCAGGCCCCGTAGATGCCGCCGCCGATGACGAGCAGGTCGAATTCCGCGGACAGTCCCGAAACATTCCGCTTGAGAGGAAAAGCCTTGGTCATCCGCTACAGGGTGCTCATGCCGGTTCGGCGACCAGTCCATTGTGCCGCAGCAGCGGCTCGATGCTCGGCTCGCGGCCACGGAATTCGCGGAACAGCGTGGCCGCCTCGCGCGAACCGCCGCGCGACAGGATCTGCTCCAGGAACCTGCGGCCGGTCTCGCGCAGTTTCTCGGGCGCAAGGCCCGCTTCCTCGAACGCGGCGAAGGCATCGGCCGACAGCACCTCGGCCCACTTGTAGCTGTAGTAGCCGGCAGCGTATCCGCCCGCGAAAATGTGGCTGAAGCTCCACGGCATGCGGTTGAACGGGGGCGGGCGCAGCACCGAGACCTGGTCGCGCACGGCCTCGATGGTCTCCAGCACGCGCGCTCCCTTGCCCGCCTCGAAATCGCGGTGCAGGCGCAGGTCGAACAGCGCGAACTCGACCTGGCGCACGGTGGCCAGGCCCGTCTGGAACACGCGTGACTCGCGCAGCTTGTCGATCTGTTCGTCCGGCAGCGGCTCGCCGGTCTGCCAGTGGCGCGCGTAGGCCTTGAGCAGCGCGGGCTCGTAGCACCAGTTCTCCATGAACTGGCTCGGCAGTTCCACCGCGTCCCACTCGACGCCGTGGATGCCCGCCAGCGCACTCTCCTCGACCTGGGTCATCAGCAGGTGCAGGCCGTGGCCGAACTCGTGGTAGAGCGTGACGAGTTCGTCGTGCGTCAGCAGGCCCGGCTGCTCGCCGAGCGGCGGGCGGAAGTTGCACACGAGGTAGGCCACCGGGAGCTGGAGGCCTTCGACGGAACGCCGACGGCTCACGCACTCGTCCATCCAGGCGCCGCCGCGCTTCTGTTCGCGTGCGTAGGGATCGAGGTAGAAGCGCCCGAAAGTCTTGCCGCGCTCATCCTGCAGCGCGTAGGCCGTGACCTGCGGATGCCAGACCGACACGCCGGGCTCGGCGACGACGCGCGCCCCGTACAGGCGATGGATCAGGCCGAACAGGCCTTCGAGGACGGCGGGCAGCGGGAAATACGGGCGCAGCACTTCGTCGTTGAGATCGAGCTTCTGTTCCTTCAACTTTTCGGCGTAGTACGCCAGATCCCAGGGCTCGAGCTTGTCGGGACCGCCGAGGCCCTTCGCAAAGGCGCGCAGTTCGTCGACCTCGGCCGCGGCGCGCGCCTTGGATCGTTGCGCGAGATCCAGCAGGAAGGTCTCCACGGCATCGGGGGACTCGGCCATCTTCGTGGCCAGCGACAGCTCGGCGAAGTTCCGGTAGCCGAGCAGCTGCGCCTCTTCGTGGCGCAGGGCGAGGATCTCGTCCATCAGCGGCGAGTTGTCGAACACCCCCGCCTGTGGTCCCCGGTCGGAGGCGCGTGTCGCATACGCCGTGTACAGCTCGCGGCGCAGCTCGCGGTCGTCGACGTAGGAGATCACCGCGTCGTAGCTCGGGTAGTCCAGGGTCAGCAGCCAACCCTCGAGGTTCTTCGCCTTGGCCTTCGCGGCAGCCTGTTCCAGCGCCGCCTCCGACATGCCCTTCAGGGTCGCGACGTCCGTGACGGGCTTCGACCAGGCCTGGATCGCGTCCATGACGTTCTCCTCGAACTTGCTCTGCAGTTCGGAGAGGCGCATCGAAATCTGCTTGAACCGCTCCTTCCGGTCGGCCGGCAGGCCGATACCGGAGAGCCGGAAGTCACGCAGCGCGTCGCGCACGACCTTCTGCTGGATCTCGTTGAGGCCGCCGAAGCCGGCGGACTCCGACAGCGACTTGTAGGCCTGGTACAGCGCCTCGGACTGCGACATCTCCAGACCGTACTCGGTGATCTTGGGCAGGCCGGCGTTGAACGCGGCGCGCCACTCGGGCGTGGAAGTCACGCTGAACAGGTGCGACACCGGACCCCAGGCGCGCGAAATGCGCTCGCCCAGGTCCTCCAGCGGCTCCACCAGCGTCTGCCAGGTCGGTTCACCCAGGGCCTTGAGCAGCGCGTCGAGCTGCGCGGTGTTGTCCGCGATGACCTTGTCGAGCGCGGGCTCGGCTTGTTCGGGCTTGAATTCGGCGAAGGTCGGCAGCGTGTTGAGCGGGCGCGCGGCCAGCAGCGGATTGGTCATGAGGAGCGGTCGGCTTTCGTAGAGGAACGTCCCAATTATGGTGGCCGTCGCGCGGGGTTCAAGGAAGGCCGCGCGCCAGCAAGGTGTAGGCCACGGCTGCACCCAACACCAAGCCCACGACGACAAAAGCCAGCCCGCCCCAGCGCATGCCGCGCGTGAGCTCGTGCTCGCTCTTGGTGGACAGGATGAAGGGCCGGCGGTCCAGTGGCTGTCCCAGCACGTGCAGATCGGGTTGGATGCTGCGTTCCAGCTGCTCCGCGCGCACTTCCTCGATCGCTGCGCGCCGCGCGAGCTCCCACTCCATCGGGTCGATCCGGCCGTCGCGATCCGCGTCGAAGCGTTGGAGCAGGCGCCGCTGATCACGTTTCCACTCGGCCAGACGATCGCCGACGTCGCGAACCTCGTCGTCGTCGCGCGAGGCGGTCTGGGTCTGCAGCAGCCCGAGTGCGTACAGCGGGTCGCCGTAGCGGATCAGCCGCTCGGTGTAGCGGTAGTCGCCGAGCCCCAGCCAGGACCTGTTCCTCCAATAGGCGCCGGGTCGCGGGAGCACCCCGCGCCAGCTGCGCCTGAGGCTGGGCACCACGGTCGCGCCGACCGGATCGATGACGCACTGCCCGGTGCCGTCGTCCACGATGAACAGTTCGTCCGAAGTGAGCTTCTCGATCGTCACCCACTCGGACTGACGGCGACCGCTCTCGCTCGCCCTTCGGTACTGCTGCACCACGATGTCCCACCAGCAGCAGCGCTCGTTGGACAACGGCGAGCGGATCTCCGGCCCCGGCAGCAGCCGGGCGTGGCCGCGAAACTCGACATAGCCCTGCGCGGCCGACCGGATGCGCGAGGTGGGGATGTCCTCGAGCATGCGGGCGCGACGAAGCTGCACGAAACCGAAGCCGCACGCGCCGACGCCCAGCAGGCTCGACACCCCCACGTGCATCCAGAACGGTCCCGGCTCGTCCTGTGCCAGCGCGTTGAGAAGGTCGATCGCAAACACGCGCCGCGACGCGCCCCTACTTGCGCGGCTTGAGGCCGAACAGGCCGCCGATGCGGTTGGCCAGCGCATCGGTGCTGCGGTTCACCGCGCTGGCGTACTGCTCGACCATCGCGCCCGTCTGGGTTTCGCGCAGCGCGTCCTGGAAGCCCAGCTTCACCTGCTCGCGCAACGCGGGCAGCAGTTCCTGACCCGCGGCGAGCACGCCGGATTTCACGCGCGCCTCGAACTCGGACTGGATCTCGCCGAGCATCTGCTGCATCTCGTTGCCCAGCCTGCGCCGGTAGAAGGCATACGCCATGCCCCAGGTCAGCAGCGCCGACAGCAGCGCGGTGAGCGCCACCTGCAGTCCCATCACGACCATGATCCCCTCCTCCCAGAAGCGTAGCTCGCCGCCCGAACTCCTCAGGCGTAGTGCGCCGCGGCCTTCTCGATCTTGTGACCGTCGGCTGCGAAGAAGAGCACCTCGGCGGCCATACCGCGTGCGCCGCGGTAGTACAGCGTGATGCTGCGGGCTCCCACCAGGCAGCCCACGAGCTGGAAATGAAGGTCCGGCATGCGCGTCAGCGCGAGCTTCCAGTACGCACCGACCGCGGCCTTGCCCTGCAGCGTGCCGCTGGGCTCGCCCGCGATCTGCGCGATGTAGGGCGAGGACATCTCGAAGTCGTCCGCGTAGTGAGTCAGGATGCGATCCAGGTCGTGGCTGTTCCAGGCGCTGATCCATTCCCTGGCGAACTCGTCGGCAAACTCGCGCGTGATGGTCATGAGAAACGCTCGAGCCGACTGGCGGAAAACTCCTTGAACAGCCCGCGGACGTCGATGTCGCGGGTCTCGCCGATATCGAACTCGAGCAGCTCTGCCGGCCTGAACCCGGCCGGGCGCGCCACGAGCACGTCGGGCAGTTGCTCGATGCGCACGTTGTTGACATTCACGCTCTCGTTGTAGAACTCGCGGCGGTCGGCGATGGCGTTCTCCAGCGCGGTGATTCGGCCGATCAAGCCCTGTAGCGACTGGTTGGCGCGCAGTTCGGGGTAGGCCTCGACGGTGGCGATCACGCTGCCCATGCCTGCACGCAACTGGCTCTCCGCCGCTCCGACGGCCTTGACGTCGCCCTTGTCGAGCGCCGCACGGGCGCCGGCCCGCGCCGCGACGATGCGCTCCAGCGCGCCGGCCTCGAACTGCATGTGCTGGCGGCAGACCTCGACGAGCTTGGGCAGCTCGTCGTGTCGCTGCTTGAGCAGGACGTCGATGTTGCTCCAGGCCTTGGCCACGCCATGCTTCAGGACGACCAGGCCGTTGTAGATGATGGCCGCGTAGATCAGCAGCACGGCGACAAGGGCAAGAACGACGTAGGAAATCATGCGGGCTCCGGTGGCGTCGCGAGTCTAGCGTCCCGCGCCGGCTTCAGCCGGCCGTGAGCCCGCCCCGTCGCCCCCCGTACGGAGCGGGGCCCGCTGGCGCCCAGAGCCCTGACCATCGTGCAGGCCGGGCTTCAGCCCGACCTGCTGCCGATCTGCGCACGCGCTCTTGATCCATCCGAACCGCTGCTGGAAGGACCGCGCCCTGCGGTAACATTCGTGTTGCAGTGCGGTCCAAGTGCCCGACCCGTCTCCACCAGAGGATTTACACCTGTGCGGCTTCTTCTCACCGGCCTGACGGCCCTGATGCTTCTCGCCGGCTGCTCCGGCTCGGGCGTGCTCAATTCGCTCACGCCCACCAGCGGCTACGACGCGGCCGCGAACGTGATCTACGACCAGAGCCGCAACCTGCGCCTGGACATCTACACGCCCCGGCAGATCCAGAACGCGCCGGTCGTCGTGTTCTTCTTCGGGGGGCGCTGGAGCGAAGGAACCAAGGACGATTACAAGTTCGTCGGCGAGGCCCTGGCCTCGCGCGGCTTCGTCGGCGTGATCGCCGACTACCGCCTGTACCCGCAGGTGCGCTTCCCCGAGTTCGTCGACGACGCCGCGCGCGCCGTGGCCTGGACGCACAAGAACATCCCCACGTACGGCGGCAGCCCCGACAAGATTTTCGTGATGGGCCACTCCTCGGGCGCGCACCTGGCCGCGATGCTCGCGATCAAGGACGAGTTCATGGTGCGGGCCGGTGGCTCGCGCGCCTGGTTGCGCGGCATGATCGGCCTGGCCGGTCCCTACGACTTCATGCCGATCACCGACCCGACGCTACGCGACATCTTCTCGCCGCCCGAGAAGTTCGAGCAGTCGCAGCCGGTGCTGTACGCCGAAGGCGACAACCCTCCGATGCTGTTGATGCACGGCGAGGACGACGAGACCGTGTGGGTGAAGAACACGCGCAGCCTCGCCGCCGCGGTGAAGAAGGCCGGCGGCCCGATCGAGACCGTGATTTATCCCAAGATGAGCCACCGCCTGATGATCGCGTCGCTTTCGAAGCCGCTGCGCGGCCAGAACGACGTGCTCGCGCAGATCGCGGACTTTGTGAACCGCTGGTCCAACGCGCCTCGCGCGGCCGACCGTCCTTCCTCGCCGGACGGCGTGCAGGGCATTCCGTTGCCGATTGAATGATCGCGCGCAGCGCTTCGCGCCGAGGACGCACATGATCCGCCCGTTCGAGAAGATCCTGCCGACGCTCGGCCGAGGCGCGTACGTCGACGAGCAGGCCTGCGTGATCGGCGACGTGCATCTGGGCGACGACGTCTCCGTGTGGCCGTTCGCGGTCGTGCGCGGCGACGTCAACCACATCCGCATTGGTGCGCGCAGCAACGTGCAGGACAACTCGGTGCTGCACGTGACGCACGACGGACCCTACTCGCCCGGCGGCGTGCCGCTGATCATCGGCGAAGACGTGACCATCGGGCACGGCGTGATCCTGCACGCCTGCCAGATCGGCAACCGCGTTCTGATCGGCATGGGCAGCAAGGTGCTGGACCAGGCCGTGATCGAAGACGACGTTTTCATCGCCGCCGGCAGCCTGGTCACCCCCGGCAAGGTGTTCAAGAGCGGCTGGCTCTATGGCGGCCAGCCGGCCCGGCCGATGCGTGAGCTGAAACCGCGGGAAATCGCGAACCTGAAGTACTCCGCGGAACACTA
>JBKJPX010000096.1:0-52575 GCA_046594215.1 Panacagrimonas sp. | reverse complement strand
ATTCCAATCAGCGCGACCGACATATTTCTTCAGGTGATCTATCGCGGTCCTTTAGGCGAGGAGCGCGAAGCTGTCGTTGTCGAAACCCGCGACATTTCCGAGCCGACCTACCTTTATCAACACACCCTATGGGATCAAATACATTTTTGTTCTGCTTGGCCATTGGTCTCGGTAACAGAGAATGTATGTACTGGGCCACCGAATTTCGCCGATGCCTGGTGCGCCGGCGGATATCCCCAGTCTACGAATTCGGACGGCTCACTGAACAATGACGCTTGTAACCAAGCCATGGGGCTGACGGTGAAGATTCAGTATTCCAAGGACCTGGGTCCTATCTCGGGATACGATCCCTCATACGGCGGTCATCCGCTGCCCGGAAAACTCTACCCACTATCCCAAGAACCGCCATTTACCCCGATTGCCACGTTGATGGCGCCGGTCGGAACCTTGCCGAGGGTTGCGGCCTTGTTTGATGTCCCGCAGGAAGGTGAGGAGCCGCCGTCCGCGCCAAATACCGGGGTGTATGTGCAGGAGGTAAAGGACAGTACGCACGATGAGTATCATTTTGAATGGTTGGTGGCCAGCGCGCGGCCGACAATCAATCAAATAAACACCCATACGACCCCGCCTACGCTGATCTCCTCAATCAGATACGGCGGTGCGAGGGGCGTGTATGTCAATTCACTCGACTTATCCCTGCTCACGCCTCCCCCGGGAGCGACCTATACCTTTCCCCCGCTCGTTCTCGGCCCGTCGATTTTTTCCGGAGCTGCAGGCGCTTGGTACTGGCCGAATTGATCCATAAATTCGTGTATGACCGGTCCGATTCGCGACTTAGTCGTTCTCGGTCGCAACATTGGGATCGGTAGGTGGCGCGTCCGAGCTTTCAACGGCCTGGCGTCGATCAGCGAGGTCACGCGCAGTCCGGCTATGCAAGTCGGCGCGCGCCGCGACAAAAGTGATAACTGCTCCTGGTTCTGCAGTTGCGACAGCAAGGCTTCACCGGTAAACATCGGACCGCCGTTTAGTGCTTCAGAGAAGTTCTGCAAGAAGCGTTGCTAGAGGCTAAGGAGGCTTCCTGTTAAGGACCTTGCTCGCAGCGAACCTGCGGGCAAGCGCGGCAGGCTGGAGACTGTCCCCGCCAACCATCAATTCCTTTGCGTCTCCTGTTTCATGGGGCCGGATCCTTCGGCGCCTCCGGGAGCGCGTCTGCAGGATGGTCCGGCACAGACTCGGTCTTCTCCCAGGTCCAGAAGGAATAGAAAATGCCCAGCGCAACCACCGTGCTGTGCTCGGTCTCGACCAGCGGGCTGTCGCGCATCACCGCACCGGCGAGCAGATCGTGGGTAATGCCCAGGCCCATGCGCCATGCACCGCGGCGAAGCCCGAGGTAGGCCGATGCGCGGGCGCCGCTGTAGCCACCAGAGGGATCATAGGCAGGGCGGTCCAGCGTCGCGTAGCGCGGCTCGACCCGATAGAAGTAGCGATGGTATTTGCGTGTTGCCCATAGGGGACCTGCCGCGACGGACGTCTCTAGTTCCCACGCACCCAGATGGACGTGATCGCGACTGAACCGCAGGTTCGGGTTGCTCAGCAAGCCGATCCCCTCGAACTCGTTCAAGTCCGCCGCTGCCACCGCGCGTATAGGGAGTCGCAGGTCCCAGTTGCCGCCGCGCTCGCTGACTCGCCAGTCCAGCGACGGACCGATCTCCCAGGTGGGCAGCAGGTCCGGCATGCCGCGGCGCGCAGAATGATGGCTGTCGTCATTCGGAAGCGATGCGGACGCGCTCAGACCCAGGCGAAAACTCTCAGCGTGAAACAGCTTGGCCGCCAAGCCGTCGCGGGACAGCTCGACACGCCTGTCGTGAAACGAGACGTAGGGCACCGGCAGAATCGTGGTGCTGGTCCGCTTCGAGCCGCGGTAATCAGGATTAAAAAGCCCACCCACGCCCACGCCCAGTTCCAGCCGGGTCGGCTCCTGGTTTTCGTCCTGCTTCGGCTCCTCGGCACGAAGGGCGGTCGAGCAGGCGATGGCCATCGCGGCCGCCGCACCAACCCCGCCCGCGATCAGACCGCGCATGGCTTGCGGCATACGAGAATGATCTCGGCCACCTCCGCGTCGTCGATGAGTCCGGGGACCAGCGCGAGCTTCTTCTGGAAGCGCAGACCCAAGGGCATGAACACCTTGTTGTACCACCACATCGCGCGCTCGCGGCGGTGCACCAGGAACCACATGCCCAGGTCCAGCAGGCGCGAAGACTTGGGCTGCATGCCGTAGATCGCGCTCTGTTCGACAGTAAACCCATGTTCGGCGAGCTTGGATCGCAGGTGCTGCGGCTCATAGCGGCGACGGTGGCCGACGAAATCGTCGAACGCGGTCCACTGCTCAGGGTGCAGCGGCACCGACATCAGCAGCGTTGCGCCTGGAGCGGAGACACGCGCAAGTTCCGACAAGGCGCCGTCGTCGTCATCGACGTGCTCGACGATATCGAGCGCGCAGACGAGATCGAAACTTCCGTCTGGAAACGGCAGCGCGCCGATGGGGGCGAGCACCGTGTGGCCGCCTTGCTCGCCCAGCCGCGCCAGGGCCGGTTCGCTGATGTCGACGAACTGCGTGCCCGCGATCGGCAGTCGCGGCCTCAGCCCCGGCGCGACTTCCAGGCGCCGGTTCGATTGTGCGACCAGCGCGCACACCAGTGGCCAGGTGTTGAAGCGATCCGGCGTCACGAGTTGCGCGTCGCGCCACAAGGGGTCGTAGAACGCACGGTTCGCGTCGAGGAGTTCGGTGTCGCTGCGCGGCTGGGGCGTTGCCATCAGGCGGAGGTCTCTGCTTTCAGCGTGGTGCGTGGCGTGCCGCGCCTTGCATGCAGCCAGCGGACATGCAGCGCCGCCGCGATCCCGCCCAGGGTGGAACCGGCGATCACGTCCACGGCGACGTGCTGGCGGGTCGCCAGGGTCGAATACAGGATTCCGCATCCCCAGGCCGCACTGGCAACGCGAAGCCAGACCGGCGCGTCGGCGCGGCGCAACAGCCGGTCCATCCAGATTGCGGTAAAGACGGCGAAGGCAGCATGCAGCGAGGGCAGCGCGTTGCCCGTGTCATCCGCGGCGATCACGGAACCCAGGATCGAATATCGCGCCCAGTCGATGTAGGGATGCGGGCTCGCGGTCGGCCACAGCAGGAACACCGCCATGCCGGCGAGACTCAGCGCGACCATCGCCAGGTAGTAGTCCAGCAGTTCGCTGCGCTCGGTGAGCAGGCCCGGCGCGAGCGCGACGTACACCCACAGGGAGACGTACAGCCACAGCGCGCCGGGCCAGAACGCGATCCATTGATCAACGGCGATGGCCGGCATCAGCGTCACAGGAAACACCGGGAACTTGAGCAGCAGGAAGTAGCCTGCGAAGAAAACACCGGCGATCAACCAGCCTGCCAGCATCTTGAGGCCGACATGCGCCTTGAGTCCCTCCCAAAGTTTTTGCGCCCAATGCGTCGTGACGTCAGCGCGCTGGGCATTGATGAGTTCGGAGACGGTGACGCACTGCAGACCTTTCCCAGCCAGCCCTTCGAGGATCAGCGGCAGGGCCTGCGCGCAGACCGGACGATGCCGGCCTGGAAGGTCGTGCCCGTCGTGCATCAGCACGATGTCGCCAGGGCGGATCTTCCTGAGCACGCGCTGCGCGATGCGCTGCGGGTCCTCGCTGCGCGTATCCCGGCTGTGCAGCGACCAGGCGATCACGGTCAGTTTCAGGCTGCGCGCGGCGCGCGCAAGCGGCGGGCTCTTGAGCCCGATCGGTGGCCGGTACAGCGGCTGCGAAGGACTGCCGCTGAGCGAAGTGATCGCCTGTGCGCCGAGCTCGATCTCGCGCTGCTGCTGCGGCGTACCGAAGAAATTCTGCCACCGTGAATGCGCCCATGAGTGGTTCCCGAGCTCGTGCCGCTCGTGCGCGATCCGTCGTGCCAACGCCGGGTTCGCCTGAAGGGCTCGGCCAATCGTGAAGAAGGTGGCCCGCGCGCCGTGTCGGGCCAGCGCATCGAGCACCGCCGGGGTGACCTGCGGGTCCGGTCCGTCGTCGAAGCTCAGCGCAACGCGTCGGCCGTCCCGCGACCCATGACTGAGCGTGGGATAAAGCACGCTGGATCCCGGCCGCGCGATGCCGTCGGCGAGGATCGCGAGCAGCAGCGCGAACGGAATTCCAACGCTGAGGAGCGAGAATCCAAACATGCCCACCGCAGCGGCGGCGACCCCGGCGAAAGCCAGGGCCAGCCAGTCGGCGCGCGCGGGGGACGGCAAGCTCATGTGCTCATTCCGCCGTTGACGGCGATCACCTGCCGCGTGATGTAGGCCGCGCCCTTTGACATCAGGTAGGCCACGAGGCTCGCGACCTCCTCCGGCTCTCCGACGCGGCGCACGGGGATGTCGCGGAGAAGTTCCTCGACGGGGGCCGCCGTGACCATGTCGGTGCGGATCAGCCCGGGCGCCACGCAATTGACCGTAATGGCGCGGCTCGCCAGTTCCAGTGCCAGCGCCTTGCTCGCGCCGATGATGCCGCCCTTGGCCGCGCTGTAATTGACCTGGCCGCGGTTGCCAGCCAGGCCCGCAATCGATGACAGGGTCACGATGCGACCCGGCATGCGGCGCCGGATCATGGGCAGCACCAGCGGGCGCAGCACGTTGTAGAACCCGTCGAGATTCGTGCGCAACACGCTGTCCCAGTCTCCTGCCGTCAGCGCGGGAAAAATACCGTCACGAATCATGCCCGCGTTGCAGACCACCCCGTATGGCGCGCCGTGTGCCGCGATGTCCGCGTCCAATTCTGCGGCAGCAGCGACCCGATCCGCGATGTCGAAATGCAGCAGGCGGGTCGACGCGCCGCACAAGCGCGCCGTCTCTTCCAGCGCCGGTGACAGCGTGCGTCCATGCAGCACCACGCCGTAGCCGTCGGTGGCGAGCCGTAGTGCAATCGCGCGGCCGATGCCGCGACTGGCCCCGGTGATCAAAACCCAGTTGCGATCGCTATTCATTGCAGGAGACGTGTCATTGCAGCGGCCGCGACTCGATGCCGAGCGTGTACCCCGATTCGAAATTGCTCAACCAAAGCTGGCCCTGCCAGGGATCGGCGCCGCCGTAGTGGACTTCCGCGACGAGGCGGCCCTCGCGTCGCAGGCGCCGGGTCGCGGGTGCGGGCTCGGTGAGTTCCCAGGGCGTGCCGGCGAAGGATTGCTGCAGGGCCGCCAGCGGCCATAGCGCGAGTTGCAGATCGACCAGCACGCGCTGTGGGTCCAGGCCGTCCGGCGCCAGTGCGGTCGATTCGGCGTCGACCTTGTTGCCGTCGTAGCGCAGGCTGAACACGCGCTGGCCCTGCGCGCTCAGTCCGACCATCGTGAGTTGCTGCAGAGTTACTTCAACCACGCATTGGAAAGCCAGATCCTGCTCGCCGTAAGCGCCGTGCACGATCTGCAGTGCGCCAACGCTGCGGCCCAGGCTGGAAGGCGTGAGCAGCGGCGGCGACGGAGGCCTCTCGTGCACGGGAAGGACGCCGCAGGCCGACAGCAGCAGCGCCGCCAGCGCCACAAGACTGGACCGGGGGGAACGGATCACCCCTGCGCTCCGGGCTTGCGCCTGCACACCAGCAACGTGTGTACGCCCAGCCCGTCATGCTGCTCCTCCACCTCGAACCCCGCTGCGTCCACCAAGGCCAGGAAAAGGGTCGAGCGGTACATCTGGCTGTTGCCATTGGCCAGTGCCGCAAAATACAGCGAGGTCTGCTGCAGGCAGAACGCGGCCGCGGCGAAGCGCTGGCGATCCCAGAACGGCTCGAGAATGAACACGCGTCCATCGGCGGCGAGCGCCGGCTGGCAGCGTTGCAGAATCGAGACGATCTGCGCCTCCGAGAAGCAATCGAGGAACTGGCTCATCCAGATAGCGTCCTGCTCGCCGGGCAGCGGCTGGCCAGGGTCGAGCAGGTCCCCTTCCGCGAAGAACACGCGCGGGATGCCCTGGAGCTTCGCCTTGGCCATCTGGAGCTGGCCAGGCAGATCGAGCACGGTGACCTCCACGGCGGCGTCGTGCTTCACGCAGGCCTGTGCCCACTTGCCGGTGTTACCGCCGATATCGAGCAGACGTCGCGGCGCGTGCCGGAACACCCATGGAAGCGCAGCGGGAAAGCTCTCGTCCGAGTAATAGTGATCGTAGGCGAGCCAGGACTGGCGGACCGGCTCGGGGAGTTCGGCGAGAGCCGCGTAGATCGTAGGCCACGCGCCGAAGTGCTTCAGGCCTTCCGGCCGGCCACTGCGGACGGCGGACTCCAGCTCGAACATGCCGTTGTAGGTCACGTCCTGCGTGAAATTCATGTTGGCGCGTGTCAGCGCATCGTGCAGCAGAAACCAGGCGGTCTTGGTGCAGGTGTAGCGCGCTTCGTGTTCCTTGAGCAGACCGGTGCCCAGGCCCGATTCCATGAGCACGCGCACACCATACAACGGCAGCGCGACCTTTTCGGCAACGTCTTCCGGCGTCGTGCCGGCAGGTCCGCAACGTTCGACCTCGGCGAGGATCCCGCTCGTGCACAACACCCGCGCGGACTGGAACACCGTGGGTCCGAACGCGATCCACTGCGCGTGCTCGCGCGCCTGAAGGGCACTGCGGGTTTCTGTCGCGAAGGGGTTCACGGGGTTTGCGAAGGCTCAAGTGGGACGAGGGCGGTGACGGCGGGGCGCTGGATCAGCAGCGCCAGCAACCAAGTGCAGCCGACGCCGATCAACAGGGTAAGGCCGATTGCGCGAATGAAGGGTGTGGCGCTGAACGCGAGCAGCCCATAGGAAAGCACCGCGCCCAGCGTCGAGAGGCTGATCGCCAGCACCGTCGCGGTCCGCGACGCCTCGCCTTCGCGCAGGAACACCGCGTAGTCCACCCCCAGGCCCAGCACCACGAACAGGCCCAGTACGTGAAATAGGTTCAGTGGACCATCCAGCGCGCCGAGCAGCGCGAGCGTAAGCAGCGCTGCGGACAGCGGCGCGGACAGGAGTCCCGCGGCATCCTTCGGACCGTACCGCAGCGCCATCGCGACGCCGATCAGGCCATAAGCGGCGGCCAGCAGCTTCAGCGCCAGCCTGCGGTAGCGACCGAGCAGTTCCGACAACGAAGCCACGCGGTCGACGAACTGAACGCCCTGCATCTGCGCCGGCAATTCACGCAGCGCCGCGAAATCGTGGATGCCGCTGAGACTCACGATTGAGGCGTAGCCCTTTTCGAGTGATCCCAGCCACAGGTCCCGGTACGGCAGGGATGCATCGTCCGCGAGCCAGGACTCGATCTTGAGCGGTCCTTCGGCCGCGGCGAATTCCGCCAGGCGTTGCGCTATCAGTTCAGGGGGAAAGCCCAGCGCGTCCATCAAGGGCGGTCCGACGCCCCCGCCGCCGTAAACCTGCACCGCCAGCAAGGACCGATTTTCTGCCTGGCGCCGCGCCGAGGGCAGCGCACGGCTGATCGCACGAAAGCCATCGAGCGCGTGCGCGGAAACCTGGGCGTCGAGCGCGGCACGCAAGACCTCCTCGCGTTGCAGCACTTCGTCCGACGAGCTTCCCTTCACGAGGAAGAACTGGCTGTCGGGCGTAGCCCTGAGCAGGTCGTGCACGCGGATCTCGTCGGCCAAAAGAGCAGGAGCCGGCGTATTGAGAAGGTGGATGTCGTCGGAGAACCGGACCCGCGCCAGGCCCAGCAGGCCCAGTACGATGAGGGCCACCGTGACAATAGTTCGGCTACGGCCACCGCCACGGCCGAGCACCTCATCGAGTTTCAGCGCCCAGCGGAGCGGCAGCGGTTCGCCGCGCCGCGCTGCGGGCGCCAGCAGCGGGTACCAGCACAGGACGCCGACGCAGGCCACCACCAGGCCGGCCGCCGAAAATACCGCCATTTGGCGCAGCCCCGGCAGCGGCGTGAGACCCAGGCTCAGATACCCGAGCACCGCGCAGCCCATTCCCATCGCGATACCGGGGCCGACATGGTCCAGGGCTTCGCGCGGCGTCCAGCTCACGGGGTTGCGGAACTGGTCGGCCAGGAAATGCGTGGAGTAATCCACCGCGACGCCGATGAGACCACTGCCGAACACCAGCGCAATCAACGTGACCTTGCCGAAAACCAACTGGCACAGGCTCAACGCGGCGATAGCACCGCTGCCGAGGATCAGTACGCTGAGCAGAAGCGGCCTGAGCGAGCGGAACGTGAGCAGGATCATCAGGGCGACGCCAATCATCGATAGCGAGCCGACCCGGTTGATTTCCTTGCGGGCGCTGCGCGCGGCCTCGGCCGCGTGCAGGATCAAGCCTGAGGCGATCACTTCCGCGCCTGCCTTGCGCGCTTCCGCCGCGGCGGCCGCGATCACCGGGATGACACGGTCCTGGGTTTCGCCGGAGAACGGCTCCTGCGCGATTTGTGCCGCGATCAACACGTATTTCCGGTCGCCATCGGCGAGCATCAGCAAGCCGTGATCCAGCTGCACCGCCCCCAACGCTGCGATCCCACTCGCCTGCTGGGCGAGGAAGTGGCCGAGAAAATTGAAGGGATCTTCCGCCGTCGACAGCGCGTGCGGCGCCATACCCGGGCTGTAGACCTCGCGCAAGGCCTGGTCACGAAGCTGTGCGCTTCGTTGCCCGCGCAGCGCCTCGCGCTGCGCGTCGGCCAGCAGGCCAAAGCGATGCGCGCGGTACAGCTTGGAGTCGAGCGCGGCCGCGTCCGCTTCCAGCATCACCGACTCGAACACCTTCGCCGCGCGCAGGCTGGCGGTGAAGCGGGCCGCGATCGCGCGCGCTTGGTCGGCATTCCCGGCACCGACCAGGAACAGCAGCTTTCGCGACAGCACATCGGCGTACTGGCTTTGCGCCGCGGCAGCCTCGGGTTCGACTTCCTGCGTGGGCAGCAGCGCGAAGAGGTCGGTTTCGATGCGCAGTGTCGGCGCCGCGTGCACTGCGTACAGCAGCAACGCGAGCATCGCGGCGTTCCACAGCCAGAACCGCAGGCGGACAGAATCCGACTCAGGACTCAAAGCGTTTTTTCTCGGCCGGCGTGAGGCTGGGCAGTGGTTGCGAGGCGGCCTCGAGCTCGATCTCGGTGCGATCTCCCGTGGTCTCGGTCAGCATCACCTGCTGCAACTGCTCGGCACCGCTCAGCGTGATCTGCTGGAACCAGGCGGCGAGCGCGGCGTCGCGCGGGCGAAGCCCGAGCAGCCAGCGGGTGCCGGATTGCATTGCGAACAGTTCGAAGCTTTGCGCGAGCGTGTCGAGGTCCAGCGCGAACATCGCGAAGAACGTGGAGGCGGCCATCTGCAGGCCGGGCGGTTGCCCGCTCCGCCGGCTCAGGAGCAGCTCGGAATCCATCGGCACCTGCGTATGCCACCAGATGCCCTGCCCCCGCACCAGCAAAAACTCGCCGCTTGACGTCAGCGGGCGCGGAATCTCGCGCAAGAACTTGCGCTGGGTATAGCGGCCGCGCAGTACCTGCACCTGCGCAAGTCCGGGAATCGCGGCGCTCATGACGGCCTGCGCTTGCGCCGATGTCTGCGGATGCTCGAACAGGTCGCCGGCCAGTGCCGGCACCGTCCAAAGCACGGCGATCAGCGCGCAAAAAAGCCTGCTCACCGGCCCAGGCGCCGATACAGCAGCCACGGTAGCCGCAGGCACATGCCCGCCAGCAGCCGCAGATGCATCCAGGTCATCCGCACGTTGTCGCGCAGCATGCGGAAGTGCGACACCCCGTCGGCGGGATAGGTCACCCGCGTCGGCACGCTCAGCACCGGCACGCCGCGCCAGAACAGGCGCACCATGATCCCGGTGTCGAAATCCATGCGCCGACCCACGCTGCCCTCGTTCCAGAGCGCAAGCGCACTGGCCAGGGGATAGACGCGGAATCCGCACATCGAGTCGCGGATCTGCAGGGACAGCGTCTCTACCCACACCCAGAAATGGGTCAAGTAACGGCCGTAGTACCGTACGCGCGGTACCGAAGCGTCGAAGATCGGGACGCCGGTGACGAGGGCGAGCGGGTGCGCGCGCGATTGTTCCAGCAGACGCGGCAGGTCGGAAGCGTCGTGCTGGCCGTCGGCGTCGATCTGCACCGCGTGCGTGAAGCCGGTTGCCAGCGCCTGCGCGCAGCCGGTCATCACGGCCTCGCCCTTGCCCCGATTCTGCGCATAACCCCAGACCTGCACCCAGCTTCCTTCGCGCTGCTCGATGTCGCGCAAGGCTTCGCGGCTTTGTTCTCCGCTGCCGTCATCGACGATCCGGCAGGGCAGCCCAAACGGCCTGAGACGCTCCACCACGCCGGCGATGGCAGCTTCGTGGCGATAGAACGGGATGATGATGCACGGCCTGTAGGACGTGACCTTGCCGCCGGTTGCGGACAAGGCGGGAGCGACGGGGTCATGTGCCTCACCCATCACGAGTTCGTCGCGGAAATCGCCGACTCGGCGGCATCGTCGCCGGATAGGACCCCGAGCGGCGCAGTCCGCGCTGCTCCGGCGAGTCCGCCGAAATACTCGGCCAAGTGGGCCGTGATGCGGCGGGCGGAACGCGATTCGGGTTCGCCCGGCACCACCAGTGAGGCCAGGTGGATCGGCTCGCCCACGCTCAGGCACCAGTGCGGCCGACGCTGCGGCACCCGGTACCAGACGTCGGTCTTGGTCAGCGAGCTGGGGTGGCACACGATGGTGACGGGTAGCAGGTCGCAGTTGGCGGCGAGCGCGATGTGCGCCGCGCCGCGTTTCATCCTGAGCGCCTGGCCCGGAACGCTACGCGTGCCTTCGGGAAAGACCAGCAGGGAATTTCCCGCGCGCAGCGTTGCCACGCAATTCTCGATCAGGTGCCGCGGCGCGGCGTTGGGAATGAAATCCGCCCAGCGCACGACCGTGCGCAAAAAGGGCTGGCGCAGCAGCGCATCCTTGACGATGCAGTCCATCTGCGGCGTCCAGCAGCCGATCAGGAGCATGTCAATGAGGCTCGGATGGTTGGCCACCACCAACTGGCCCGGCGCCTCCAGCCGCTGGAAGCCGCGCATCTCCACGCTGATCATGCCCAGCCCGCGGCCCATGCCAATGAGCAACCGGTAGAAGAAGAGCAGAACGCGGCGCACTCGCCGCCGAGTCGCGTGCTTGTTGGGCGAAGTGAGGCGGATCAGGGGGAAGACCGCCACGCTCACCAGCACGCAGGACAGGCAGAAAGTGCCGAAGCAGAGAGCGCTGCCCACCACCCGGGAGGCATAGTCCAGCTTCTGATGCCAATCGATCACGCGTCCGCCTGCCGCGGCGACGCGGTATACAGGCCCTCGATCTCCAGCAGCAGGTCGCGACGGCAGATATCGCCAGCCAGGGCCAAGAGGGGGGTGTCGTTTCCGAACAGGGTCCGTACGCGCGGCACCAGCAACGGCCAGTCCTCGGCGTGGCGGACGAAGAATTTCAGCGCCGCCGTGCGAAACGCCCCGGCTGTAGGCTTTAACTCCGCCGCTCTTTCGAGAAGGGCGACGATGTTGCGATGCGTCTCGTCGAGTTGCGCCAGCGGATCGCCTGGATGCTGGGATCGGTGCCCCACCACACTCGCGGTACCGGACACGAACAGGTGGATGCCGTCGGACCAGTGCTTGAGATTCGCACGCGAAAAGCTCGGGCTGGTCGGCCCGTACGCGGACGGGTAGCGAAACGCGCTGACCTGCCGCGGGTTCTCCACCTGCTGACCCGGTTCTCGCGCGGCCAGGAAATACACGGTCATGTCATCGCCGCGCGTGCCGATCGCGGTGGCGGCCGGCAGCGCCGTCTCGAAGCCGGGCTTCAGCGCCAGCGAATTGAAGCGGCCCTGGCTGAACTGGCGGTAGCGTTCGGCGTCTCCTTGCCCGTGGTTGATGCGGGGCAGGAAATTCCACATGCGCAGCGGATAGGGATAACCCGTCTCCTGCAAGAGTGCATCGATGCGCTGATAAGCGCGCGTGGTCGCGCGATCCAGGTCGGCGATCTCGCGACCGCCCAGGCGCAGGTGACCCAGCAGGACTTCGCCGTTGCTTGCGTAGCCCAGTTCCCGGCCCCCGCCCTGCACGACCGGCAGACGGCTGCGCCAGACTTCCGCCAAGCACTCCGGCGCGAGTTGCGGCAAGGCGACATCGATCCGGCGGGAATCGGGAAACCCGTCGAGCGCATCGCCAAAACGGATATGCGCCAGCACGTCGGCCGCCGGGGCTGCGCCCGAGTCCGCTTCGTAGCTCACCTGATAAGAGCAGCGAAATGTATGGGGATTGGGTGCCATGAATGGGTTCGGCCAACGTCGCCGCAGGCCTGGAGGATGTTAGTTGAAGGATCGAACAGGCCGATTGTCGTTCACGGACCCTGAACGCTGCCAATGACACGCGTCCGTTCGCCCGCCAACATACTCCGTCGGGCGATTGCGAACGCCTCGCGTATGAACCGTCCCGTTATACGGACTGCACGCTCGCTTCGTGCGACAACATACCGACAGGCGGCCAGCAAAGCTTAAGATGAGCGGCAAACTTCCCGGAGCCTCCTGCATGTCCGTAGTCGCCGACGCAGAACGCGAAATGGCGCAATTGGTGGTCAACGCGCTCAACCTCGAAAGTGTCGATCCCGATGGCATCGATCCGGAAGCCCCCCTTTTTGGCAGCGAGGCCGGCAGCCTGGGCCTGGATTCGATCGACGCCCTCGAAATCGTGCTCGCGATCCAGCAGAAGTATGGCGTGGAACTGCGGGCCGCTGACGAGAACACCCGGCAGGTCTTCCGTTCCCTGCGCGCGCTCAGTGCGCACGTGCAGGGCCTAATCGGGACGTGACCGCTGCCCGCCCGAGATCGGAGGAGTCACGCACGAGGCTTTATCTCGCGGCATGGAAGCCCGCATGAGACAGCCGGCTCTGAGACTGGCCTTGTTGATTGCCTACCCGATGCTCGTGCAACTGTCGGTGGTGTACCACGAGCCGAGACTGGAGTGGCTGGCGCTGCTCGTGCTCTGCGCAATACCCCAGGTCCCGGCCCTATGCGCGCGACGTCCCGGTAACTGGCTGCTGCTGCTGTTTATCGGCACCGTACTGTACGGCTTGGTCCGCATCGGCGGCGGCATGTACGCGCTGTTCCTGCCGCCGGTGCTGGCGACCGCGAGCGTGCTGGCGGTATTCGCGGCTTCCTTGCGCGCGGGCCAGGTGCCGCTGGTAACGCGCCTGGCGCGGGCGATGAGTGGGCCGCTCGGACCCAAAGTGCTGCACTACACACTGCGGGTTACGCAGATGTGGGTCCTTGTGTTGATTGCGCTCACAGCTGCCGAGGCTGGACTCGCGCTCTTCGCGCCGCTGAGTGTTTGGTCGCTGTTCAGCAACGGCGTCAATTATGTGCTGGTCGGCCTCGTGTTCCTGCTTGAGTACCTGTACCGGCGACACCGGTTTCCGGAAGACGATCATCCCGGGTTCCTGGATTACCTCCGCATGGTCGCGCGCACCAAATACAGGGCGGCCTGAAAATGGCGGCAATTCCTTCTTCGCGTCAGACCGCTGCGCTCCGACCGTCGCCGGCGAGTGGGCCGCCTCCCGCGTCGACCGGATTCGCACCGCTGGCCCGTCGGCTGCCGCTCATCGATCCCGACTGCGCACAGCGTGTGGTTGCGTGGCGCGGTTCGCAGGGCGTGACGCAGCAGCAGTTCCTCAGCGACGTGCGCGCACTCGCCGACCGCCTTCCGCAGGCGTCCCATGCGCTTAACCTGTGTGAGGACCGCTACCAGTTCATGACCGCGTTCGCCGCGGTGTGCCTCCGGGGGCAGACCAACCTGCTGCCGCCGAGCCAGGCCGCGGGCGTGATCAGTGAAATCGCCGGTGTCTATCCCGGCTGTTATGCACTCGGAGACGGTCCTTCGCCAGCGCTCTCGCTGCCATGGATCGCGGTGGGTGACGAGGCGGTCGGTGCGGTGACTGCGGAGCAGATGGTCCCGACGATCGCGGAGGAGCACCTCGCGGCGCTTGTGTTCACTTCGGGCAGCACCGGCACGCCACAGGCTCACGCGAAGACCTGGCGCACCCTGGTGCAGACAGCGCAGCTGGCCGCGGAGCGCTTTCTGGAGGCGGGCCGGCCGGGTCCCAACATCGTGGCCACGGTACCGGCTCAGCACATGTACGGTCTGGAGACCACGGTGATGATGGCGCTGGCGGGTTCCTGCGCGGTCCATGCCGGTCGCACGTTCTATCCAGGGGACTTGCGCGAGGCGCTCGCGCAGGTGCCAGGCCCGCGCCTGCTCGTCACCACGCCGGTTCACCTGCGTGCCTGCGTGGCGACGACGCGGCCGTTTCCGCCGCTGCAGCTCGTGATCTCCGCGACCGCGCCGCTGGACGCGGAACTCGCTGCCGCCGTCGAGGCAGTGCTCGCCGCGCCGGTCCACGAAATCTACGGCTGCACCGAAGCCGGCAGCATGGCCTCGCGCCGCACGGTCAGCACGGAGGTCTGGCAGTTCTACCCAGGGATGCGCCTGACGCGGCGCGATGACTTGGACTACGTGCACGGCCGGCACCTGAACGCGCCGGTGGCACTTCCTGACGTGCTGGAAGCGCTGGGCGATGGGCGATTCCGTCTCTGCGGTCGCAGCAGCGACATGATCAAGGTCGGCGGGAAGCGCTCTTCGCTGAACGAGCTGACGCGCCGGCTGCTGCAGATTCCCGGCGTATCCGACGCGGTCGTCTTCGTGCCGGAACCGCGCGCTGGCGACGAAGCGCGGCCGGCGGCCCTGGTGGTGGCCGAGAACCTGAACGAGCGGCAGATCCTTGGCGCGCTGGGCGAGATGCTCGACCCAGTCTTCCTGCCACGTCCGCTGATCCGCGTGCCCCGCCTGCCGCGCAACGCCGTGGGTAAGCTGCCCCACGCGGCGCTGCTGGTCGAGCTGGAACGGGCCCGTGGCTGAGTACCGGGCCCGCGCCGAAGTTCCGCCCACGCACCCCTGCCTGCCCGGGCACTTTCCCGGTCAGCCGGTCGTGCCCGCGGTCGTGATGTTGGACCTGGTGCTCGACGCTGTTCTCGACTGGCAGGGTCCGCGGTGGCGGCTCGACCGGATGCATTCGGTGAAATTCCTGCTCCCTCTGCTGCCGGGCGAGCCCTTCGACATCGCGCTGAAGCTCGTCGGCACGCGGCTGGATTTTCGCTGCGAACGCGAGGACCGGCTGCTTGCTCAGGGCGGCTGGGAGTTGGCGGCAGGTCCTTGAGCCAGGTCTGGGAGGCGCAGCAAGAACGCAGCTCGCCGCGCACGATGCGGCTGGTGGTTTGGATCGCCCTGCATCTCGGACGCCGATTCACACGCCTGCTGCTGTATCCCATCGTGGTGTACTTCCTGCTCACCGGTGGCGAGCCTGGCCGTGCCTCGCGACGTTTCCTGCGTCACGTGCTCGGGCGTGAACCGAGCGCGATCGATCGCCTCCGTCACTGGTACACCTACGCGGCGGTATTGCTCGACCGCATCTTCCTGCTCGACCGCCGCAGCGACGGTTTCGCGGTCCAGATCGAGCACGAAGCCGCCGTGCTCGATACCGTGCGGCAGGCCGGCGGCGCGCTGGTCCTGGTTTCCCATTTCGGCAGCTTCGAGGTCATGCGCGTGGTGGGCCGGCGCAAGAGGCAGTTGCCCGTCCGCATCGTGATGGATCGCCATCAGGGTGCGATGTTCACCGCCATGCTAGAAACGCTGGACCCGGAACTCGCGGCCGGCGTCATCGATGCCACGGAGCGCGGTCCCGCGCTGGCGCTGACGCTCAAACAGGCGCTCGACCAGGGCGACCTCGTCGGAATGATGGCGGACCGGGCACACAGCGGTCAGCGCGTGGTGACGGTCCAGTTCATGAACCGTCCAGCACAGTTCCCGGAACATCCCTGGATCCTCGCCAGCGTGTTGCAGGTACCGCTGATCCTGGCCTTCGGTGTTTACGAGGGCGGCAATCGCTACCGCATGCGCTTCGAACAGCTGGCCGAGCGGGTGAAGCTGTCACGTGCGGACCGCAGTGCTGACGTGCGGGCCTACGTGCAGGCTTACGCCGCGCGGCTCGAGGCGCAGGTGCGTGCCGCGCCTTACAACTGGTTCAACTTCTACGATTTCTGGACCGATGAAACCCCTGCGGATCAGTAGCTTCACGCTTAGCTCGGCGCTCGGCGCCGGCAAGGCCACGCACCTGGCCGCGCTGCGCTCCCAGCGCAGTGGACTGAGCCAGGCGCCGTTCGAAACCAGTACGCTGCCGACCTGGACCGGGCAGGTCGAAGGACTGGCGGCGCCGCTCACCGGAGAACTCGCCGAGTGGGATTGCCGCAACAACCGGCTGGCGCAACTCGCGCTGCACCAGGATGGATTCCTGGATGCGGTGGAGCGCTTGCGGCAACGCCATGGCGCCGGACGTGTCGGCGTTTTCCTTGGCACCAGCACCTCCGGCATCCAGCAGACCGAGCTCGCTTACCGCGGGCGCGATCGCTCGGCCGACGATGCGCTTCCGGCCGATTTCGATTTCGGCAAGACGCAGAACATTTTTTCCTGCGCGGATTTCGTGCGCCGCAGCCTACGTCTCGACGGCGTCACGCATGTCACTTCGACGGCCTGTTCGTCCAGCGCCAAGGCCTTCGCCTCGGCCTACCGTGCGCTCCAATGCGGTCTCTGCGACGCTGCCGTGGTGGGTGGCGTGGACAGCCTGTGTCTGACCACTTTGTACGGCTTCAACGCGCTGCAACTCTTGTCGCCGGATATCTGCCGGCCGGCTGACGTGCGGCGCCGGGGCATCTCGATCGGCGAAGCAGCGGGCTTCGCGATCGTCGAGTTCACGGACGAACCGGGACTTGCGTTGCTGGGCTATGGCGAGAGCAGCGACGCCCACCACATGTCCACGCCCGATCCCGAGGGGCACGGCGCGCTCGCTGCGATGAGCGCCGCGCTGCAACGCGCCGGCCTGGGCTCTCGCGATATCGGGTACGTGAACCTGCATGGAACCGGAACGCCGGCGAACGACCTGGCCGAGGACAAGGCGGTTTGCGCGTTGCTCGGCATTCGCACGCCCTGCAGCTCAACCAAGGGTTGGACTGGGCACACGCTCGGCGCCGCGGGCATCATCGAAGCGGCCATCAGCCTGCTCGCAATCGAACACGCGCTGCTGCCGCGCAGCCTCAACACCCGCGAGCGCGATCCGCAGATGCACGGTGCGATCCTCATGGAAAACCGCGACACGCGACTGGACTGCGCCATGTCCAACTCCTTCGGCTTCGGCGGCAGCAATTGCAGCCTGGTATTCGGAGCGCAGGGATGAAAGCGACCGGAATGAAGGTCTATGTCGAAGCTGTGGGCTGTTGCGCGCCGGGACTCGACGGCTGGGCCAACGCGCAGCCGGTGCTGCGCGGCGATCGCCCCTATGCGCGCGAAGAACTGCCGGCGCATTCGCCGCCGAGGCTGCCAGCAAACGAGCGCCGTCGCGCGCCCCTTGCGGTACGACTCGCGTTTCGCGTGGCCGAGGACGCGCTGAGCGCCAGCGGCGGCGTGCCAGAAGACTTGGCCACGGTGTTTGCTTCCTCGGACGGCGATACCCACATCGTGCATCGCCTGTGCATGGCCCTGGCCGAGCCGCAGCGCGTGGTTTCCCCAACGGACTTCCACAACTCCGTGCACAACGCGGCCGCCGGCTACTGGAGCATCGCCGGCCACGCGAAGTTGCCTTCGACAAGCCTCTCGGCGGGCAGCGCCAGCTTCGCCGCAGCATTGCTGGAGGCCACGGCCATGGTCCAGGTCGAGGGGCATGACTGTTTGCTCGTGGCCTTCGACGTGCGGCCACCGCAGACGCTGCTCGCGCGCTGCCTGGTCGAAGAATCCGCTGCGTTCGCGCTGATCCTGTCGTCGCGCCGCAGCGCGGGTTCGCTCGCAGCGTTGCGCATCGAGACTGCTCCACGCCGGACGGAAACCGCGCTGGCTGATGTCGCGCTCGAAACCCTGCGCTTGAGCAATCCGGCCGCGCGCAGCCTGCCCCTGCTCCGAGAGCTCGCGCGCGGCAAGCCCGCCACCGTGCTGCTCGATGGTGCGGGAAATCAGAGCCTGCGGTTGGAACTGGCGCCGCCGTGACCAATCGCTGCAACGTTGGTGACCTGCGCGAGCTGATTCCCCACGCGCTGCGCATGTGCCTGCTCGACGCGGTGGAGCATTGGGACGAACACGGTATCCGCTGCACGACCCTGAGCCATCGTGATCCTCTGAACCCGCTGCGCAATCACGGCCGGCTCGCCGCGCTTCACCTTTGCGAGTACGGCGCGCAGGCGATGGCCCTGCACGGCGGACTGCTCGCCCGGCGCAAGCACGCCGGGCGGGCGGCCCCGGGCATGCTGGCGGGATTACGCCAGGTGGAACTTGGCGTCGAACGCATCGACGACCTCGAGGAGCTCCTGACGGTCAGTGCGCGCTTGAAAGTGGGCGGCCCCGACGGCTGGCTCTACGAATTCGAAGTCGATGCCGGCAGTCGCTGGCTGGCTCGCGGCCGCGTGTCGGTGATTCCGCGGCGCAGCGCTTGAGCCGACCGCAATGACCTCAGGCGTAGCGCGTGGGGTCCGCGATTCCGGCCGCGGAGAAGCCTTCCGCCCTCAGCCTGCAGGAGTCGCAACGGCCGCAGGCGCGGCCGCTCTCGTCGGCGCAGTAGCAGGACACCGTTTGCGAAAAGTCCACGCCGAGCTCCGTACCCTTGAGCACGATGTCGCGCTTGCTCCAGTGCTGCAGCGGCGCATGCACGCGAAAGCCCTCGCCCTGCACGCCTTCGCGCGTCGCCAGGTTCGCAAGCCGCTCGAAGGCCGCGACGAATTCAGGGCGGCAATCCGGGTAGCCGGAGTAGTCGACCGCGTTGACGCCGATGAACAGGTCGGCCGCGCCGAGCACCTCGGCCCAGCCGAGTGCGAGCGATAGGAACAGCGTGTTTCGCGCCGGCACATAAGTCACCGGAATACCGATGGACGGCGATTCCGGGACGGCGACGCTGCGATCCGTGAGCGCCGAGCCGCCAACGACATCGAGATCCACGTGCATGACCTGGTGCGCGGAAGCACCCAGCTGCACGGCCACGCGCGCCGCGGCATCGAGTTCGACGAGGTGCCGCTGACCGTAGGCCACCGAAAGCGCGTACACGTCAAAGCCGCGCGTGCGCGCGATAGCCAGCACCGTAGCTGAGTCGAGCCCCCCGGAAAGCAGCACGACCGCGCGCGGTCTTTCTTTGCCCGCAGACTCCGTGTTCATCGACGATCAGCGTCCCGCGACATTGCCCCAAAGCACCTTGTGCATCTGCATTTGGAAACGAACCGGCAGGCGGTCCTCGACGATCCACTGCGCGAGTGCCGCCGGATCGATCTGGCCGTGACTCGGCGAGAGCAACACCGTGCAGCGGCGCGACAGGTCCCGCTGCGCGATCAAGTTCCGCGCCCACTCGTAGTCCGCGCGATCGCAGATGACAAACTTGATTTCATCCCTCGCATTGAGCAAGTCAAGATTGCCAGACAGATTTCGCGAGGCTTCGCCCGAGGCCGGCGTCTTCACGTCGACGATGCGCGAGACACGCGGATCCACGCGGGAGACATCGAGCGCGCCGCTGGTTTCGAGCGAGACGGATAAGCCTCTGTCGCAGAGCTCGCGGAGCAGGTCCAGGCAGCTGCGCTGGGCCAGCGGTTCGCCGCCAGTGACGCAGACGTGGCGCACGCCATAGCCTTCGACTTCGGATAGGACGTCATCGAGACCGCGCGACGCGCCGCCATGGAAGGCGTAGGCCGTGTCGCAGTAGCCGCAGCGCAACGGGCAGCCCGTGAGGCGAACGAAAACAGATGGCAAGCCGACTCGCGTGGACTCGCCCTGCAGGGAGAGGAAGATTTCGGTGATCCGCAGCCGAGGGGACTGCTGACCTGCTTCGCGACCCGTCGCCGCTGGTGCAGGCGCCGCGTCGTCCATCGCCGCGTCAGTTACCGAGCTGGTCGAGCTTCTGCTTGGCCAGGTTGGCAGCGTTGGTGTTGGGGTATTCGCGGATAGCGCGCTGAAGCGCAGCCTTCGCGTCCACAGGCTTCTTGAGCTCGACCTGCGCCAAGCCGAGTTTGTACAGGCCGTCGGCCACCTTGGGGCTCGAGGGGAACCCCGAGACCAGCGACTGGAAGCTGTTGGCTGCGCCCGCGAAGTCCTTCTTGACCATCTGGGCTTCGCCCATCCAGTACCAGCCGTTGTCGGCGTAGCGACCCTGCGGCCACTGGTCGAGCATGCCGCGGAAGCCTTTAATGGCCTCGTCGTACTTTCCGTTTTTCAACTGGTCAAACGTGCCGAGATAGGCTCGTTCTTCTTCGGGCGTGGCCACCGTTGCCTTGGGCGTGGACGAAGGAGCCAGGGTGCCCGGCGAATTTGTCGCCATCGTGCCGGACCCGCCTGCAGCCGAGACTGGCGCACCACCGCCGCCTCCACCCGCTTCGACCTGCGCCAGACGCCGGTCGAAGCTCGCGAACAGATCCTTGGAGGCGCGATCCCGGTTGTCGAAGTCGAAGCGCAACTTTTCGACGTCCCCGCGCAGGAAGCGGATCTCGTCCCGCATGCGGGTCATGTCCTGATCCGCCTGCGACTGGTTCATTGAATCCAGACGACGCACGAGCTGCGCCGTCTTGGTCTCCACTTCCTGCAGCCGGCGTTCCTGCGGTGATAGCGCAGTGCCGCTGGAGCTGCTGATGGGCCCGCCGAAATCCGATGCACATCCGCTTGCCAGAAAAGCAAAGCCGAGTGCAAGTGTGAATTCGGAAATTCGGCGAACCGTCATGACAGAAGCCTCCTGGAGAACCGGTCGATCAGAGCTGCACGATCTCGACGCGACGGTTCTTCGTCCAGGCGGACTCGTCGTGGCCAGGATCGGCCGCGCGCTCTTCGCCATAGCTCACGATGTTGACCTGAGTTGCCGAGGCACCAGCGCTGATCAGTGCCCCCGAGACCGCGTTGGCGCGACGCTCGCCGAGGCCCACGTTGTACTCGCGCGTACCGCGCTCGTCCGCATGGCCTTCGAGGCGCAGCTTGGCGGTCGGATGACCGGCCAAATACTTGCCGAAACGCGCCACGATGGCCTGGCCCGGACCGTCGATATCGCTGCTGTCAAATGCGAAATAGATGGTGCGATCGGCCAGCGAAAGGCCCGAGGTGTCGTCGCTACCCACCGACGAACCACCGCCGGAAAGGTCGCTCGCTCCACCCGTGCCGAGACTGCTGCCACCCCCACTCGAATCACCCGTGCTGGCGTTCTTGTTGCCCTTGCTGGCACAACCAGTTGCAACCAGACCAAACGCCACTACCGCGCTGAGAACAAACTGCTTGAACATCGAAAACTCCTTGAGATTTGTTTGAAAGTACTGCGTTTCGTTTGGTTATCGCTGCAATGGCGACCACGCCGGCTCGCGGACATCTCCCGTTTGTCGCAGCCGTTGACGTACACGTCCATCGATGCTCACGGTGGCAAGTTCCGCTCCCTTGGAACCTTGCGTCGCGTAAATCACTGTCGCGCCGTTGGGCGCGAAGCTCGGACCCTCGTCGAACCGCCCATCGCTGAGCAGACGCATCGAGCCAGAAGCAACATCGAGTAGCGCAATACGATAGCGACTATCGTCGAGGTTGACCAGCGCTATGTTCTTGCCGTCAGGCGAATAACTCGCCCTGAGGTTCTGGCGCCCCTGGAAACTGATGCGGGTCACGTTGCCACCGTCGGCCGTCATACGGTAGATCTGTGGCGGCCCGCCCCGTTCCGACGTGAAAATGATGTACTGACCGTCCGGCGACCAGGCCGCCTCGGTATCGATGCCCTCGGTCTGCGTGAGCCTGCGTTTTGCCCCGCTGCCCACGTCCACGACGTAGATATCCGGATTGGTTTCGTAGGAGAGCGTGATCGCGAGCTTGGTGCCGTCCGGCGACCAAGCGGGCGACCCATTGATGCCCTTCTCGGAAACCAGCTTTCGCACCTTGCCTGTCGCCACTTCGTGAACATAGATCGAGGAGCGGCCGCGCTCGTACCCCACGTACGCCAGGCGCTTGCGGTCCGGCGCCCACTGCGGAGACATCAGCGGCTCTCGCGACGTCGCGATGGTGCGGGGATTCTCGCCGTCCCAGTCCGAGATCATCAGCGCGTACTTGCGGTCCAGCCCGTAACCCTGGGACGCCACATACGCGATCTTGGTGTTGAACACACCGGGGTAACCGACCAGCTTCTCGAAGATCAGATCGGCGATCTGGTGCGCGGTGTAGCGCAGCTGCGAGGGCTCGGCCGCCGGCATCTCGAAGCCCAGGCGCTGCTCTCCGCGCAGCACGTCAAACAGATAGAAGCGCACCGCGACGCGGTCGGACCCCGGATCGCGCTTCACGCTGCCGATCACGATGTTGTCCATGTTCACCGCCTTCCAGTTGCGGTGGTCGATCTGCTTGGGCTCCGTCGGCTTTTCGAGCATGTCCGTGCGCGGCAGCGCGAAGAACAGGCCGCTGCGCACGAGATCGCTCTCGATGACCTGCGCGACGTCCATGAGGCCATCGTTGGCCCCGAACGGGACGATTGCGATCGGCTGCGCGCCCGTGGAGCCGCGGTCAACGTCGAATTCCAGGTCCGCACGCGCCACCTGCAACCAGGCAACGCTCGCGAAGAGGAAAAGGATTCGAATCAGATTTCGCATGGCGCTCGATGGGTTGGTGGCACTGCAGGACGGGGCGGCACGCGGCCGCCACCGGTCAGTTGGTCAGATTCTCGGGTGTGAAGGTGGGTTCCAGCACGCGGTCAAACGCCTTCGGGTCCTCGGGCAGCGGCAACGGACTGGACTTGTAGACAGCATTCTCCACGGACGCATCAAACGCAGGGTTCCCTGAACCCTGGATGATCTTGACCGAAATCACCTCGCCGTTCGGGAGGATTTCGATGTGGACCTTGCAGCGCAGCTTGGGCGGCAAACCAGGGGGCCGCAGCCAGCGATCCGCGATGTGGTCGGCGAGCATCTGCGCCCAGGTCTTCTTAACCTCGCCGATGCGGGCGGCTTCTGCACGATCCGTGGCTTCCTTGCTCATCGACTCTTCCATCATCTGCTTGAGGCGACGCTGCTCGTCTTCCCTCTGCTTGCGCTCCTCTTCGAGTTTGCGCTTCTCCTCCTCCTGCTTCTTGCGCTCCTCTTCCTTCTTCTTCTTTTCCTCTTCTTCCTTGAGCTTCTTGGCGTCGAGCTCTTCCTGCTTCTTCTTTTCGTCCTCTTCCTTCTTGCGCTGGATATCCGCCTGGAGCTTGATCTCCTGCTCGCGCTTGACCTTCTCCTGCTCGACCTTCTTCTTCTCGACCGCAGGATCGGGCTTCGGAGGTTCAGGCGGCTTGGGGGGCTCCGGCGGCGGGGGCGGCGGGGGCTCCGGGGTGGGCGGTTCGGGCGTCGGCGGCTCGGGCGCAGGAGGCGGAGGCGGCTTCGTCGTCAGCTCGCCTGCCTTGTTCTGGCCGGTGATGACGAGCGCCTCGATAACAGGCGGTGGCTCGGGCAGGCGTGTGCACTGCACGCCGATGACCATGAACACCAGCAGCAACAGGTGAAAGCCTGTCGCAATCAGGACGTGTCGGGAACGAAAGGGCATCGGGAACTACTTGCTGCCCTTGGCGGGAATGTCCACCGGATCCGTAACGAAGCCGATCTTCTTGATGCCCGCGGTTTGCAGCAGGGTCATGGCCTTGGCCACGAACTTGTAGTCGGCCTGGCCGTCGCCTTCGACGAGCACCATCTGTCCCTTTTCTTCCTTCGAATTGCGGCTGATGGCGCCGGCGATGCGCACCACTTCCTCGTCGGTCAGCGCCGCGTCCGTCTTCTCGCCACGGTTAAGGAACATCTCGCCGTTGCGATTCACGGAGAGGGTCAGCGGCTCGTCGTTGATCACCAGCGGCGCCGCCTCGGTCTGCGGCAGCTCCACGTCGACGCCCTGCGTGAGCAGCGGCGCGGTGACCATGAAAATGATCAGCAGTACGAGCATCACGTCGATGTACGGCACGACGTTGATCTCCGCATTCATCTTGCGCTTACCGCTCCGGCCGCCGCCGACGGACGCACCCATCAGCTATTCACTCGCGCGGAGAGATGACGGCTCGTCGCCGACGCAGCGGTAGAGGGACGAGCCGACCGCCCAGCGGGCGGCGGGATCAGGGCGGCGATGCGCAGACCGGTGTGAATCGTGTGCAGCGGATCCTTGCGCATAGCGCTTAGCTCTTCCCGGTGCGCAGACCGCGCTCGATGATGCCGATCATCTCTTCGGAGAACGTGTGGTACTGCGTCTCGAGGCTCTCGACCGAACGCGTGAAGAAGTTGTAGGCGATGACCGCGGGAATGGCGGCGAACAGGCCGATCGCCGTGGCGATCAGGGCCTCGGCGATGCCGGGAGCGACAACCGCGAGGCTCGCCTGCTTCATGGCGCCGATGCCGATGAAGGCATGCATGATGCCCCACACCGTTCCGAACAGGCCCACGTAGGGGCTGGTCGAGCCGATCGTCGCGAGCAGCGCCAGGCCACCTTCCAGCTTCTCGATCTCGCGGACCTGGGTCACGCGCATCTGGCGCTGAACGGCCGCGATAGCGTCGTCACTATCGATGGTGGGACCCGCGCCCTGCTGGCGCTTGTACTCCTCGAAGCCCGCCGAGAAGATCGGGATCAGCCCCTCGCCCTCCTTGTTGCGCGCGACGGACTCGTAGAGATCGGCGAGGTTGCCTCCGGACCAAAAGCGCTCCTCGAACTTCTCGGACGCCTGGCGCGTACGGGACAGCAGCTGGCGCTTCGAAAAGATCACCGCCCAGGAAACCACGGAGGCCAGGATGAGGATGGCCATGATGACCTGCACAGGCACGCTGGCCTGCGCGATCAAATTCAGAATCGAGAGTTCGGCAGTCATGTTTTCTGGAAACGTGGATCCGCTGCGGATGGGGTTGACCGGTCGCAGGGTGCAGGGCACCCGCGGCCACAAAAAGCGATTTTATGCGAAGCGCGAGGCTTTGCGTCGTATGGGTTTCACTTGAACCCCATTGGGGGAAGCGGCACAGGGCGGAATGTAGCGACATCCACGCAGCCCGCACGGACGCTGGCTTCCGCAAGGATCTCTCCCGAGCCGGCACGCCGCAGCTGCTGGCGAAAGCTCAGGCTGGCGCGTCGCAGCTCGGAGATCTGGACCGTGGCCTCGAGTGCATCGTCCAGCCGGGCTGGCCGGATGTAGCGGACCTCGAGATTGGCCAGGGTGAACGCGATGCCGAGCTTCACGCGCATGGACTCCTGGTCATGCCCGTTGGCGCGCAGCCATTCCGACCGCGCTCTCTCAAAATACCGCAGATAGTTGGCGTGGTAGACCACGCCGGAAGCGTCGGTGTCTTCCCAGTAGATGCGTACAGGCCAGGCGAAGAGTCCACCGGTGGGCTCGCTCATTCGAAGAGGTCCGACGCGCCAGCCCGCTCCGGCGGCTTCAGGCCGTAATGCTGGTACGCGAGCTTGCCGGCGATGCGGCCGCGCGGCGTGCGCATGAGGTACCCCTGCTGGATCAGGTAGGGCTCGATGACATCCTCGATGGTATCGCGCGCCTCGCCGATGGCCGCAGCGAGGTTGTCGATGCCGGCCGGGCCACCGTCGAAGCGCTCGATCAAGGCCATGAGGAGCTTGCGGTCCATGAGGTCGAAGCCATTGGAATCCACGTCGAGCATCTTCAGCGCGGCCTGAGCCAGCGAGGCACTGATCTTTCCGTCGCCGCGAACCTCGGCGAAGTCGCGCACGCGGCGCAGCAGTCGATTGGCGATGCGCGGCGTGCCGCGCGCGCGGCGCGCGATCTCCCCTGCGCCCTCGGCGTCGATAGGCGCCTTCAGGATGCCGGCCGAGCGCGTCACGATGCAGGTGAGGTCCTCCACCGGGTAGAACTCCAAGCGCTGCACGATGCCGAAGCGATCGCGCAGCGGACTGGTCAGGGCGCCGGCGCGCGTAGTGGCGCCGACCAGCGTGAACGGCGGCAGGTCGAGCCGGATAGCGCGGGCCGCGGGGCCCTCGCCGATCATGATGTCGAGCTGGTAATCCTCCATCGCCGGGTAGAGGACTTCCTCCACGACCGGCGACAGGCGATGGATCTCGTCGACGAAGAGGATGTCGCGCGGCTCCAGGTTGGTGAGCAGGGCCGCGAGGTCGCCAGCCTTCTCCAGCACCGGGCCCGAGGTCTGGCGCAGGTTCACGCCCATTTCGGCGGCCAGGATATGCGCCAGCGTGGTCTTGCCCAAGCCTGGCGGGCCGAAGATCAGCACGTGGTCGAGCGCCTCCTTGCGCCTGCGCGCAGCCTCGATGGCGATGCTCATCTGCTCGCGCACCGCGGGCTGGCCCACGTACTCAGCCAGCCGCTGCGGACGGATCGCCCGTTCGACGCGTTCTTCGTCGCTGGCACCCTGGGGCGAAACGAGGCGGGCTTCGCTCATCTCTTCAGCGTACCGCACGCTTCAGCGATTCGCGGATGATCTGCTCCGCACTCAGACCCTCGCCCTTCACGGCGTCGGCCATGCGCTGCGCATCGACCGGGCGATAACCCAGCGCCTCCAGCGCCGAGCGCGCTTCCTGGACCGGGCTGAGCGGCACGCTCGAGGCGGACGACCCGGGCAGCGCCTCGCCCCCTGCCCCGGCGCGGTCACGCAACTCCACGACCAGGCGCTCGGCGGTCTTCTTGCCGATGCCCGGGACCTTGGTCAGGCGACCAACCTGCGACTCGCGCACGGTGATCCAGAAATCCTCGACCGACACGCCGGAAAGGATCGCGAGCGCGATCTTCGGTCCCACGCCGGAGACCTTGATCAGCTCTCGGAACAGCTGCTTTTCCTGGCTGCTGGCGAACGCGAACAGCAGGTGCGCGTCCTCGCGCACCGTCAGGTGCATCTGCAAGGTCACGATCTCGCCCGTCGCGGGCAGCTTGTAGAACGTGGACATCGGCGCTTCGCACTCGTAGCCCACGCCACCCACGTCCAGAACCAGCAGCGGAGGCTGCTTGAGTACCAGTCGTCCCGTCAGTCGTCCGATCATCTTCCGTTTCTTAGAGTGCAGGTCCCAACGGACTCACAGGTAGTGTCGGGCCAGACATCGGCTGACGGCATCGCGACGGACTGCTTTAGCAACCGTTAATTGGCCGACTCCCATCTCCGAGACGAACGTTTTTCGATCGTCCCTTCGAGATCGCCGCTCTCAAACTGTGAGCATCGTCACACTATTCCCTTGAAGCAGCCAACACCAAGACTGACTCTCGACCAAGCTCGAATCGGCTCGGCTGAGTTTTTTTTCCTAACTCCCACGGCGGTACGACGAAGAGGCATTACATGGCACGACTTTTCATTCTTGAAGGTTTGGATCCGCAGCGTTTGATATGGAATATCGACGCCAATGTGGGATTGAACTGCCCCAACAGGCGCGATGATCTTGACTTAGTACAATTGGGCTTCTCTGCAATGGCCAAGAATTCCGCACTGCCGCCAGATCAACGCGCGATCTACGCTGCAGTAAACCCTGGTGCGGCGTTTTCCGGCACCGTCGGCGATCCCCTGATAATGGCAATACAAACATTGCAAAAGAGATTGGGAGGCATCGCCGACAATCACGTCAGCGTTCTCAAGGGTGGAACCGGGGCAATCTCGCCAAGCAGGGGTCTCAGTTCAGCGAACGTCTACCTCATCAGGGTGCTGAACAACAATTTGTTCGATTTTGCTGCGCGCGATTGGCCCCATCTGAACCGGCTGCAGAATTGCCCCCCCGCCCTGAGCGGAGTTGCTACCAAGGCCCTGAAGCTCTAGCCAGCGAATATCGAAAGTCAGCGGATTCTGTCTAACCCCAGGCCCGCTTGAGCGCATCGCCCGTGCGCAGCCGCGTGGTGCGCACGTGCGCATGCGTCAGTGCAACGGCCAGCGCATCCGCGGCATCGGCCGCGAACGTCTCGCGCGTGTTGAGCAGCACCCGGACCATGTGGGCGACCTGGTCCTTGTCGGCACGCCCGCTGCCGGTGATCGCGAGCTTGACCTGTGCGGCCGCGTATTCCGATACCGGCAGGCCCGCCTGCGCGCAGGCGCAGATCGCGGCGCCGCGCGCTTGGCCCAGCACTAGCGCGCTGGCTGCGTTCACGCGGTTGACGAAGGTCTCTTCCACAGCGGATTCCTGTGGCCGGTATTCGCGGATCACGCCGGAGAGGCCATTGAGCACACCCAGGAGTCGATCGGCCATCGCGCCCTCGCGCACATCCAGCCGGCCGGCGGCAATCAGCCGACTCTTGCCGCCCTCGCTCTCGATCAGCCCGTAGCCCGTATAGCGAGAACCCGGGTCGACGCCGAGGATTCGGACCGGGCTCAAGGCAGCTCGGCGTTGTGGAACACGTTCTGGACGTCGTCGAGCTCCTCGAGCTTCTCGAGCAGCTTGTGGATGTCGGCCGCGGCCGCGGCCGCGACGGGAACGGTGCTGGCGGGCCGCATCGTGACTTTCGCCTGGCTGGCCACAAAGCCCGCATCGGCCAGCGCCTTGCGCACCTGCTCGAACGAAGCCGGCGTTGTGAGCACCTCGCACCAGCCCTCGCTTCCCTGCACGTCGTCAGCGCCCGTCTCGAGCGCGACTTCGAGGATGCGGTCTTCCTGGGCCGCGTCTTTGAGCTCGAACCAAAGCTGTCCGACCTGCGCGAACTGGAACGCGACCGATCCGCTCGTGCCCATGCTGCCGCCCGACTTCGAAAAAGCGTGTCGCACGTCGGCCACGGTTCGCGTCGGGTTGTCCGTGACGCAATCCACGAGAACGGCCACGCCGCCCGGCGCGTAACCCTCGTAGCGCACCTCGATGGAGGCGTCGGCACCTTCGCCACCCGCACGCCGGATCGCCGCGTCGATGCGATCGCGGGTCATGTTGGCGTCGAGCGCGTGGACCACGGCAAGGCGCAGGCGCGAGTTCGCCGCCGCGTCCGTGCCGCCCTGCTTCGCCGCCAGCGAGATCTCGCGGATCAGCTTGGTGAAGATCTTCGCCTTCTGCGCGTCCGCGACGCCCTTGCGGCCTTCGATGCTTGGTCCACGACCCATGAACTAATCCTTCGTCGCGTAGCGAGTCTTCAGAACTGCAGCCGGATACCGATGTGCGCGCCGTCCTCGAGGTCCACGTTGGGACCTCCGTCGACGCCGATCTTTATCTTGCGGTACCCGACATAGAGCTCGGCGTCGCGCAGCACCTCGTAGCCGACCGCCACGCCGTATTCGAGGAACTCGTCGATGTCGCCGATCGAAGCCGGGTCCGGGCCGTACCAGAGATTGGCGTTGAACCGCAGGCGATCGGCCTGCAGGAGCTTCACGCGCAGGTTGCCACCCAGCGCAAGTGCGCCACCGTTCTCGTGGTCGGCGTTCACGTACTGCAGGCGCGCTCCCAGGCCGCCGGTGAACTTGGCGTCGTCGGTCGACCCGGCTTCGCCGGTCAGCGTTGCGCCGGCGTGCAGCGACAGGAAACTCTCGCTGTCGAAGTCGTCGATGTCGCCGTACACGCCGCCCACGTCGTACTCGCCCTTGTCCACCGCGAACAATCGCGACAGGGGTCCGTTCACCCCCAGCCGCACCGTGTCCCGGCTGACGGAAGCGTCAAACACCTCCGCACGCAACGGTGCCGCCGCGAGCAAGAAGACCAGGCCGAGCCCTACCAGGAAGCGCACGTCCCATCCCGTGATCTTCAAGCAGCCTTCTTCTTGTTGATCGCGTGGATCGCGCGGCCATCAACCGCGAGATAGGCCTCGTGCAGGGCCTCGGCCAGCGTCGGGTGGCCGTGCATGGTCAGCTGCAGATCGGCGGTTGTGGCGCCGAACTCCAGCGCGACAACCACGGACTGCAGGATCTCGGACACATAGGGGCCGACCATGTGGACACCCAGGATGCGATCGGTCTTGGCATCCGAAATGACCTTCACGGTGCCCGTCGCGGCCTCCAGGGCCTTGGCTCGACCGTTGGCGGCGAAGGGGCTGGTGCCGACCTTGACCTCGTGCCCGGCGGCCTTGGCCTGCTCTTCGGACAGGCCCACCCACGCCACTTCGGGCGTCGTATAGATCACGCTTGGCACCGCGTTGTAGTTGACCTCAGTCTTCTCTCCGTGCAGCTGCTCGACCAGGGCTACGCCTTCCTCGATCGCCTTGTGCGCGAGCATCAGGCCGCCGATGACGTCGCCCGTGGCGTAGACGCCCGCAAGGTTGGTCTTGTAGTTCTTGTCCACCTTCACGAAGCCACGCGCATCGAGCTCGAGACCCACGCCCTCGGCGTTGAGGCCCTTGGTGTACGGCCGACGGCCGACGGCGACGATGAGCTTGTCGAAGGACTCCGTCTTCTTGGCGCCCTCGGACTCGTATTCGACGATCGCTTCCTTGCCCTTGCTCTTGGCGCCGATCACCTTCGCGCCGAGGCGGATATCGAGTCCCTGCTTGGCGAACTGCCGCTGCGCCTCCTTGGCGATGGTCTGATCGACCATTGGCAGGAAGGTGGGCAGAGCCTCGAGGATCGTGACCTTGGATCCCAGACGCGCCCAGACGCTGCCCAGCTCCACGCCGATCACGCCCGAGCCGATGATGCCCAAGCGCGCGGGGACTTCGGTGAAGTCGAGCGCGTCCCAGGAATCGCAGATCTGCTTGTGATCGAACGGTGCGATCTTCAGTTCCACCGGCTCGGAGCCAGTGGCCACGATGATGTGCTTGGCTTCGAGCACCTTCTTCTCGCCGCCGTGCGAGGTGTACTCGACCTTGCCCTTGCCCATCAGCCGCGCCGTGCCTTCCAGGCCGGTCACGCCGTTGGCCTTGAACAGCGCGCCGATGCCGCCCGTGAGGCTCGAGGTGATCTTGGCCTTGCGCGCCTGCATGGCGACGAGGTCGAGCGTCGGTGCGTTGACCTTGACGCCGTGCGCCGCCAGTTCATGGCCCGCGCGATGGAACATCTCCGACGATTCGAGCAGCGCCTTCGACGGAATGCAGCCCGCATTGAGACAGGTGCCGCCATATGCAGGCTTGTTGTCGCGGTTCAACCAGGCATTGATGCAGACCGCCTTCATGCCGAGCTGGCCGGCGCGGATCGCCGCGGGATAGCCACCGGTACCGCCGCCGATGACGATGAGATCGTAGGTGTCGCTCATGAGCGAATGCTGGCCTCGAGTCGCGTGGACGAAGGCCGGCATTGTAACCGCCACCGGCGCGATGCCGGGCGGGCCTGCCCATCAGGGCAGGCTGTTCGGTGCATCAGCCAGCCGACGCGCGCCGATCTGCAAATCGCGTTGCTGGAGCCATCAGGCCGCAGCGAGCGCGTCGGCCGCGGCGATGGCATCGCCATTGATGTCGAACACGCGACGCCAGGTCGCATAGGTCTCCATCTGGCCCGCGTCCCAGGGGTGAAAACCAGGCTTGAAGTACGCGAGGTAATGAGGCACCAGCCGCAGCATCACCCCGCGCGGCCCGTACAACCACGCCACGCCGCGCATCCACGTGGAGAAGCGGTTCTTCACGCCGTCGACCTTGAGCATGTGGCTCAGGATCAGGAAGGTGTGCAGCGGAAAGACGAACGAGAGGTAGAGCATTCCGGCGATGCGTGTGAAGTAGCCGACCTTGCCGATCTTCTGCATCACATCGAAGGCCACCGCCTTGTGCTCGATCTCCTCGACGGCGTGCCAGACGTACAGGGCGCGCATGCGCGGGTCCGCCTCGCGGAACATGTCTTTGTTGGCCATGAAGCTGTGCGCCATGATCGCGGTCATGTGCTCGGCCGCCGCGGTCTGCGCGATGCGCAGCGAGGTCGGGAAGCTCCTCCGCTGCCAGGCCAGGATCTTCTTCATGCGCGTCTCGATCTGCTCCACCGCCACGCCCTGCTTGGCAACCCGCTGGTTGTAGGCGTCGTGGACCATGCCGTGCTGGCCTTCCTGGTAGATGAAGTCCTTCACCTGCGCCTGCATCTGCGGGTCCGTGATGCCGTCTCGGTAGTCCCGCACGCACTGGATGAAGAACTTCTCGCCCTCGGGGAAGAGCAGCGACATGGCGTCGAAGAAGCGGGTCTTGAAGGCGTCGCCGCCAAACCAGTGACGGGGAATGTCGCCGCCCAGATCGAAATCCGGACCCTTGCGCGGAATGATCTGCTGGACCGGGGGCATCGAGCCATCCATGTGCTTCTCCTCGTTGGTATGGACAGACTCTAGGCGCGCTGGAGGGAACCGGATATGACAGGGCGCGACGCCAGGGAACCAATCGCGACAGGTTACCGTCGACGGAACTCGCTTGGCGTCCTGCCCGTCCATCGCAGGAAAGCCCGCGTGAAGCTGCGCCGGTCCGCAAACCCCAGCCGCTCGGAAATCGCCTCGACATCCAGCGCCGGGTCCGACAACCAGACCTTCGCCAGCTTGAGTCGTAGCGCGGCCTGCAGATCCGCGTAGCGCAACTGCTCGCTGGCCAGTCGCCGCTGCAAGGTCCGCGGATGCAGGCCCAGCTCGCGGGCTGCCTGCTCGATCCCCTGCCCCAGCAGCGCGGGCTTTCGCTCCATGACGTGCTCGAGCTGGACCGCAATCCCGGGCGGCGGCGGACGCTCCGAGATCCGCCGCGCGACCAGTTGCTCGGCCTGCTGGTGCAGGGAGTCGAAGGCACCCTCGAGCTTCAGGTCAAGCAGCCGCCGATCCATTTCGAGCGCGTTGTGCGGCTGGCCGTAGGCCAGCGGCACGCGAAGCCGTTCGCGCGCCTCAAGCGCGTAGGCCGGACGCGCACCCTGGAACGTGGCGCGCAGAAAGTCCCCGCGCCCCAACATGAGCGCGCGACCGAACTTGAGCACCGACACGAAGGTCGCCTCGACGAACCACTGGAAGATCTGTGGCGCCTCGCGGCCCTGCCAATCAAGCCGCAGGCTCGCGACGTCGGCGCCCTCGTGCACCTGCATCTGCAGGTGCGGATTGATCAGCAGGCGCAGCCACTCGAAGATCCGTGCGGACTCGCGCAGCGTCTGGCTCGTGGTCAGGAAGGTCTCGAGCTCGGGCAGGTATTCGAAGGCGAAGGTCTCGCCCAGCGCGAACGGAAAATGTCTGCGCTTCGAGCGCGCCACGCAGGCGGCCATCGTGCGACCCATGTCGGAAGCCGAGACGGTGGCGCGCTCCACGTGCAGCAGATCGGCCTCGATGCCGAGGTCGGCGAACACGTCGCCGATGCTGAAGCCGCAAGCGGCCGCCGCCTTGACCCAGTTGGGCAAGGTGATCAGGGGCACCCGCTCTTCGCCGGAATCCGCGCGCATTCTGGAAGTATGCCGGGCAAGCGCTTGAAAAAGCTGCGTGGCCCAACCAGACTAAACCGATCGGTTAATTCGAGCACGCGTTATGCGAGGACTGCTTTCCAACTACACCCGCCAGCGCAACCTGCCGGCCAGCGCACTGGCCCACGTTCCCGGCAACGACGGTCGTTTCCTGATCGGGCACTCGCTGGATTTCCTCGCTGACCCGCTCGGATTCGCGCGCAGGACGCTGGCCGAGCACGGCCCGATCTCGCGCACGAACTTCCTGTTCCAGCGCCGCCTGAGCCTGATCTCCGCCGAGGCCAACGAGTTTGTGCTGCTCGACCGCGCGGGCAACTTCTCGGCGTACCTGGGCTGGGAGCCCGTGCTGGGCCCGCTATTCCCCCGCGGCTTGATGCTGCGCGATGGCGACGACCACCGCTATCACCGTCGCCTGATGCAGCCGGCCTTCCGCAAGGAAGCGCTGGCCGGCTATCTCGCCCGCATGAATCGCCTCATCGAACCAGCCGTCGCGGGCTGGCTCGAGCGGCGCGAACTGAAGTTCTATCCCGCAGTGAAGCGCCTGACCTTGGAGATCGCGGCCGACATCTTCCTGGACGTCCAGCTGCAGTCGGAGATCGACAAGGTGGGCAAGGCCTTCTTCGACCTCGTCGAGGCCTCCAACGCGATCAACCGGATTCCCGTGATCGGGCGCCTTTTTGAACGTGGCCTCGCGGGCCGGCGTTACCTCGCGAGCGTGATCGAGCAGCGCATCGCGGCCCGCCGCAGCGATGGAGGAACCGACCTGCTGAGCCAGCTCTGCCGCGCGGAAGATGAGAACGGCCAGCGCTATTCCGACGGCGAGATCGTCGACCACCTGATCTTCCTGATGATGGCGGCGCACGACACCACCACCAGCGCGCTCACGACGATCGTCTACGCGCTGACGCAGCATCGCGAATGGCAGGACCGCCTGCGCGCGCTCGCGAACATCGTCGGACTTCCGGCGCTGGTGCACGAGGATCTTGCGAAGCTGGAGGAAGTCGATTGGGTGCTGCGCGAATCCCTGCGCCTTTATCCGCCGCTCACGATCATCCAGCGCACGGCGATCAAGGCCTGTGAATTCCAGGGCGTGAGGATCCCGCAGGGCACGCCCGTCACCGTGTATCCGGTCGCGACACAGCGCCTGGCGCGGTGGTGGACCGATCCGGACGCCTTCGACCCCGAGCGGTTCTCGCCGGCGCGCGCCGAGCACCGACGGCATCCGTTTGCGTGGGCGCCTTTCGGTGGCGGCGCGCACATGTGCCTGGGGCTGCACTTCGCGGAGATGCAGGTGAAGGCCGTGTTATTGCCGCTGCTGCGGAGGGCGGATTTATCGGTCGCGCCCGGCTACAAGATGCCCTACCAATTGGCACCCATCGTCAGGCCTCGCGACGGCTTGCCCTTGAAGCTGCGTCCCACGTAAGCCGGACGAAGCCCGCCTACGGGGTGCCAACGAAAGACGCCCCGTTTCCGGGGCGTTCTTCCTGCCGCGCGTCGAATCTCAGAGATTCAGCAAGAGGCGCGCCGGATCCTCGAGGCTGTCCTTGATCATGCGCAGGAACAGCACGGCCTCGCGGCCGTCGATCAGGCGGTGATCGTAGGTCAGCGCCAGGTACATCATGGGGCGGATCTTGACCTCGCCGTTGACCGCGATCGGGCGATCGAAGATGCCGTGCATCCCCAGGATCGCGGCCTGCGGCGGGTTCAGGATGGGCGTCGACATCATCGAGCCGAACACGCCGCCGTTGGTGATGGAGAACGTGCCGCCCGTGAGGTCGTCCATCGTCAGCTTGTTGTTGCGCGCCTTCACACCCAGATCCGAGATCGACTTCTCGATATCGCCGAAAGACAGGCCGTCGGCGTCACGCAGGATCGGCACCACAAGGCCACGCTCGGTCGATACCGCGACGCCCAGGTCGTAATAGCTGTGGTAGACAACGTCGGTCCCGTCGATCGACGCGTTGACCGCCGGGTATTTCTTCAGCGCCTCGATGGCAGCCTTCACGAAGAAGCTCATGAAGCCCAGCTTCACGCCGTGCGCCTTCTCGAAGCTCTCCTTGTACTTGCTGCGCAGGTCGCCGACGGCCTTGAGGTCCACCTCGTTGAACGTGGTGAGCATCGCGGCGGTGGCCTGCGCCTCGACGAGACGCTCGGCGATGCGGGCGCGGATGCGCGTCATCGGCACGCGCTGTTCCTCGCGCGACCCGGACACCCGGCGCGCCACCGGCGAGGATGCGGGTTCGGCGGCTTTCGCCGCGACGGCTGGTTCCGCCTTCTGCTTTTCGGCAGCCGCCTTCACGTCTTCCACCGTCAGGCGTCCGCCCTTGCCGCTGCCGGTGATCGTGCCGGCCGAGAGGTTGCGTTCCGCCAGCAGCTTGCGCACCGCGGGACTCTGGCCTTCGTCGCTGGCGGCAGCAGTCTTGGGCACCTCGCCCTTGGCGGGCGCTGCAGCCGCAGGGGCTGCGCCTTCCTCGAGGATGCCGATGATGTCGCCGGCCTTCACGGTGGCGCCCGAGGCGATGCGTATTTCCGTAAGGACGCCGTCGACCGTCGCCGGCACTTCGAGCATGACCTTGTCCGTCTCGAGGTCGACGAGGTTCTGCTCGCGCTTCACAGCGTCGCCAGCCTTGAGATGCCAGCTCGCGACCGTCGCGGACGAAACGGATTCAGGAAGGTTCGGGACCTTGATTTCGATACTCATGTTCTTGTTCTCGTCGTCACTCTTGCGTGCGTTCTTGTTCGATCGGGGGTTGATGGATCAACCGCCCTTGACGGGTTTGCCGGCCGCGAGCGCTTCGCGGACCAGTTCTTCCTGTTCCTTGTTATGCACCTTCAGGTAGCCACCCGCGGTCGTCGCCATGCCGGGCCGCGTGGCATAGAACATCTGGTGCTGCGGCTGCAGGTAGATCTGGAGGCGGTGCTTGATCTGGTACCAGGCGCCCTGGTTCTCCGGCTCTTCCTGGCACCAGCAGACTTCCTTGGCGTTCGGGAACATCGCCAGGGCCGCCTCGTAGTCCGCCCGCGGAAACGGGTAGAGCTGTTCGATGCGGATCAACGCCACATCGGCCATCTTCTCCTTGGCCCGCGCCTGCGCGAGGTCGTAATAGACCTTGCCCGAGCAGAACACCAGACGGCGGACCTTCTGCTTGTCGAGCTGCTCGGTATCGTGGATCAGCGGCTGGAATCGACCCTTGACGAGGTCGTCCATCGACGAGACCGACAGCGGGTGACGCAGCAGCGACTTGGGCGTCATCACGATCAGGGGCATGCGCAGCGAACGCTTCATCTGCCGGCGGAGCATGTGGAACATCTGCGCGGGGGTGGACGGGACCACGACCTGCTGGTTGTTGCCGGCGCAGAGCTGCAGCCAGCGCTCGAGGCGACCCGACGAATGCTCCGGACCCTGACCTTCGTAGCCGTGCGGCAGGAAGATCGTCAGGCCGCACAGGCGGCCCCACTTGGCAAAGCCGCTCGCGATGAACTGGTCGAACACCACCTGGGCGCCGTTGGCGAAGTCGCCGAACTGCGCCTCCCAGATCACGAGCGTGTCGGGATCCGTGGTCGAGTAGCCGTACTCGAAGCCCAGCACCCCTTCCTCCGACAGCAGGGTGTCGTTGACGACGAAACGGTTGCGGTCGGCATCGAGATGACGCAGCGGTGTGTGGCGGTCGCCGTTCAGCGCGTCGTGCACCGTCACGTGACGGTGGAAGAACGTGCCGCGACGAACATCCTGTCCCGACAGGCGCACCGAGAAGCCTTCGTTGACGAGCGTTGCGTAGGCCAGCGTCTCGGCAAAGCCCCAGTCCATCGGCAGATCGCCGGCCGCCATCTTGTTGCGGTCGTCGTAGAGCTTCTGCACGCGCGCGTGCAAGGTGAAGTTTTCGGGCAGCTTGGAGACGCGCTCGTACAGCGAGCGCAGCAGGTCGAGCTTGGCCGACGTATCGCAGGCGGTGTCCCACTCGCCCTTGCCGTAGTTGCTCCAGTTGACCGTGTGCTTGTTGCCGACCAGGCCCAGCGTCGTGCGGGCGATGTTCTCGCCCTGGTCTAGCCCGTTGCGGTACTTCCTGACCAGTTCCTCAGCCTCGCCCTTGGCGATGGCACCCTCTTCCTCGAGCTTCTTGGCGTACAGCGTCAGGGTGGTCGGGTGCTTCTTGATCTTCTCGTACATCACCGGGCTGGTGACCGAGGGCTCGTCGGCCTCGTTGTGCCCCAGGCGGCGGTAGCAGCATATGTCGACGATGACGTCCTTGTGAAATTCGTTGCGGAAGTCCATCGCCAGGCGCGTGACGAAGACCACGGCTTCAGGGTCGTCACCGTTGACGTGGAACACAGGGCACTCGAGCATCTTGGCGATGTCGGTGCAGTAGCGCGACGTGCGTGCCTCGTGATTCGGCACTGCCTCGATGGGGTTGGGAGTCGTGAAGCCGATCTGGTTGTTGACGATGATGTGCACCGTGCCGCCGGTGCCGTAGCCTTTGGCCTCGGAAAGCTGCATCGTCTCCATCACGACGCCCTGGCCCGCGAATGCTGCGTCGCCATGGATCAGCACCGGCACCACGCGCTCGCCCTTCTTGTCGTTGCGGCGCGTCTGGCGCGCCTTGACGCTGCCTTCGACGACAGGGTTCACGATCTCGAGGTGCGAGGGATTGAACGCCAGCACCATGTGCAGGCGCTTGCCGGAGACCTCGATGTCGGCGGAGAAACCCATGTGATACTTCACATCGCCCGAACGCGACAGCGATTCGGCGGAGTACTTGCCCTCGAACTCGGCGAACAGGTCCTTCGGCGACTTGCCCAGCACGTTCACGAGCATATTGAGGCGGCCGCGGTGGGCCATGCCGATCAACACTTCCTCGACGTCGCGCTCGGCGCAGACGCGCAGCACCTCGTCCATTGCCGGCACAAGCGCATCGCCGCCTTCGAGCGAAAAGCGCTTCTGGCCGACATACTTGTTGTGCAGGTAGCGCTCGAGACCTTCGGCGGCGACCAGCTGCAGCAACGTGCTCTTCTTGCGGTCGACCGAAAGCTTGGGCTTGAACGCGACAGCTTCGAGGCGTTTCTGGATCCAGCGCTTCTCGACGGTCTCGGTGATGTACATGTACTCGACACCGACGGTGTCCGTGTACACCGCCTTCAACAGCTTGAGGATGTCACGTAGCGGCAGGCGGTCGGCCGTTGCCAGCGTGCCGGTGTTGAACACCGTGTCCATGTCCGCGCCCGCCAGGCCGTGGAATGCCGGATCGAGATCGGGGATCAGGTCGGTCGGCGCCAGTCCCAGCGGATCCAGGCGCGCCACCTGGTGACCGCGCACGCGGTGATAGTTGATCAGGCGCAGCACCGCGGCCTGCTTCTCAGCGGCGCGCGCATCGAAGCCGCCGTCGGCGACCACCACCGTCCCCGGACGCTTGTCGCGCGCGATCGCCTCGAACTTGGCGACGACATCGCCGTGGGCGACCTCGCGCTCGGCGTTCTGGTCCTGGATGTTGCGGAAGTAGGCGCGCCAGCTCGGCTCGACCGATTCAGGATCTTCGAGGAACTGCTCGTAGTAGTTCTCGACGAACGCGGCGTTCTGCCCGCCGATCGAAGAGGAGGCGATGAAGCTCTGATACTTGCTGTTGGTCATGGGAGCGGTGATCAGTGTCAGCGGTCAGTGCCAGTGGCATCGGGGGTGGCCAGGCGCGAGCACTGACAACTGACACTGGCCACTGCTTTTCAGGTTCCCGTCTTGGCAGGCCGCTCGCGCGCCCAGTCGGCCGTCAGGCCACCGAGGTAGCTGCGGAAATCTTCCGCGAGCTCCGGGTGCTTGAGACCGTATTCGACGTTGGCCTTCAGATAACCCAGTTTCGATCCGCAGTCGTAGCGTGTGCCTTCGAACTCGTAGGCCAGGACGGTCTGCTCCTGGATCATCGCCTGGATGGCGTCGGTGAGCTGGATCTCGCCGCCCTTTCCACGCGGCGTGCGCTCGAGCAGCTTGAAGATGCGCGGGGTCAGGATGTAGCGGCCGACGACCGCGAGGTTGCTCGGCGCTTCCTCGGGCTTGGGTTTTTCCACGATCGCACGGATCTCGCCCAGGCCCGGGCCGACCGGCTGTACGTCCACGCAGCCGTAGCCGGAAATCTCTTCCTTGGGCACGCGCTCGCAGGCGATCACGCTCGTGCCGTATTCCTGGTAGACGCGCTGCATCTGCGCAAGGCAGGGACGCAGGCGGCCATCGATGAGGTCGTCGGCCAGGATCACGGAGAAGTCCTCGTCACCCACTGCCGGCCACGCGCACAGCACGGCGTGGCCCAGGCCCAGGGCTTCCGCCTGACGGATGAAGATGCAGGTGATGCCCGGCGGCAGGATTTCCTGCACCAGCTGCAACAGCTTGTCTTTGCCGCGCTGGGCGAGCTCGGCCTCAAGCTCATAGGCCTTGTCGAAGTGATCCATGATGGAATTCTTCGAGCGGCCGGTGATGAAGATGAGCTCCTCGGCACCGGCGCTGATCGCCTCCTGCACCGCGTACTGGATCAGGGGTTTGTCGACGACCGGCAGCATTTCCTTGGCGCTCGCCTTGGTGGCGGGCAGGAATCGCGTGCCCATGCCGGCGACAGGGAAAACGGCTTTGCGGATGCGCATTCGGGGGCGTCCTGAAAGAGTCTCGGATCAACCACTCCGGGAACCCTCGCGACAGGGGCGCACGGCGCGGCAGTTAGGTGGGGCCATAGTCTAGGGGCTGAAGCACCCGATTGCAGCCGTCCCGCGCCAATGAAGCACCCGACTTTTGCTTCAGCCCACCCGACCCGTGAAGTGGATCTTGTCGGAGGTGCGTGACAGCAATGCGAAGTCGCTGCCGGCCGGCGAGGTGCTGAACTTCAGCGCGACCTTGCCGGGCAGCAACAGGGGCTGGCGAAACTGGACGCTCAGCGAACGCGTCGGCGTGCCGCGCGCGGTTTCCACCAGGGCCGCGGCGCGCGCCAGCGACCACATGCCGTGAGCGATCGCTCGTGGAAACCCGAAGGCCTTGGCGGTCAGTGCGTAGAGGTGGATGGGATTGAAGTCGCCCCCGATCGGCGCGTAGCGACGACCGATGTCCGACGGCACGTCGAAGCTGCGGTACTCCGACAGCGCGGGCGCGGGCGCTGCCGGCTTGGGACGCAGCGGCGGCCCCTCGGTCTTCATCCGGTAGAGCACGGTCATCAGGGCACGGTAGACCGCGGCACCGGTCCCATCGGCGTACTCCGTGAGCAGGTCGATCTCGTAACCCTGGTGCGTGCGGCGGCCCTCGGCGAGCGCGCAGCGCACTTCGTACGCGCTCTCGGGCGCCATCGGCGCCAGCACCTCGAAGCTGTTGCGGATGTGCACGAGACCCATCAGCGGCACCGGAAACTCAGGGCGCAGCATCAACCACATGTGAAGCGGTGCAGCCTGGACCTGCGGGAAGGTGATCGGCAGTTCGTCCGTGGCCAGCTCAAATCCGCAGATTTCGCGGTACGCGGCCAGGCGGGATCGGGTCGGCTGCACCGTAGGCACGCGGACCTCGATGCGCGGGATGCGGATGTTCTTGCCGGGCTTGCGCCGCGCGGTGCCCAGGGCCTTGGCGTACAGACCGCCGGCGGCGGGCATCTGGAGCAGGGTGTCGGTCATGGTGTCGATGATCGGGAAGACGATCGGATCACGGTACGACCTCGTCGATCGTCAGCGCCAGCGCCGATTTGCCGAGGTCCGCGCGCGCAGCGGTCAGGCTGCCCTGCAGGTCACCGGTGACGGCCTTGGCCTGCCCCGCCCGGCTCACGCGGGCGGTCACCACCCATCGATCGAATTGAGAGAGTTTCGCCGCCGGGCTCATCGCCATGCTGTCGTCGAGGCGGATCTCGCGCGGCAACTCGCTGGCGTTTCCGCGGAACACCGCGAGCGGCATCGGCGGCCCTTCCTGCGCCTTGGCGAACACGAACAAGGTGGAATCGGGGGACACGCGGTCGCGCAGTTCGGCGGCGATGCTCACGCTCACGACCAGCGCTTCGCCCGGGTCCGCAGAGGCGGGCGCGGCGGCCGCTGGCGCCGCCTGCACCGAGGCGGGCGACGCCACACCCAGCTGAGCTAGCCGCTCGGCGAGGACCGCCCGTAACTCGGGCGGCAGGTCCTGCTTGGAGAGTTCCAGCCAGTGCGCCTTCGCGGCATCGGCGTCGCCGCCCTGCGCCGCGGCCATGCCTGCGTACCACAAGGCCTTGCCGTTGTCGGGATCCAGCGCCAGCGCGGCATCGAACAGTTCCTTTGGCCTGCCGCGCAGGTCGCGACCCGAGGCCAGGCCCAGCGCCTCGCCCTCGCCCACGAGCAACTCGGGCTCGCGGTTCTCCGTCAGCGCGTTCGCCTTCGCGTAGGCCTTGGCGGCGCCCTCGTAGCGCTGCATCACGAAGTACGAGCGCCCGAGCAGCGCCCAGCCCTGTGGGTCGCCTGGGTTCTGTTCCAGTTTCTGCGCCAGCGTCGCCACCATCTTGTCGACCGACTGGCCGTCCATGCCGGCGCCGAGCGGCGCGCTCGCGATCTCGCGGTCGAGTTTCCAGGTGCCCTGGCGCAGGTAACCGAAGGCCGCGATGCCGAGTACGAGCACCGCGAGCCCCACGGTCAGCGGCAGGCTGCGCGCGCTCGGCGACGTTGGCGCTTCCTCGCCGCCCTCGGCGTCGAGCAGAAGACGCGAATCGAGCTCCGCGCGCAGTCCGCCCGCGGTGTCGGCATCCACGAGCCCGGCACCGACGTCGGCCTCGATCTCGAGCAGGCGCTGGCGGTAGGCCGCGACGTTGGCCGCGCGACGCCGCTGGCGCGCACCGATGCCGCGGCTCCACAGCGGGCGCGTGAGCCATGCGCTGGCCAGTACGAACAACAGACCCATCAGCGCGAACCGCATCAGCGCTCCTCTTCGTCGAGCAGGTGGCGCAGGCGCGTGGCGTCAGCCGACGGCGCGGGCGTGGCCACCGCGCGGGGGCGCCGAAGGATGCGGACCACGATCAGCAATCCGAACGCGACCAACAGGAAGGGCCCGACCCAGAGCACAGCCGTGCGCGCCGACATCGGCGGCTTGTACAGCACGAAATCGCCGTAGCGATCGGTGACGTAGCGCCGCACGTCGTCATCCGACGCGCCGGCCGCGATGTGTTCGCGCACTTCGCGTCGCAGGTCGCCCGCGAGATCGGCGCTCGAATCGGCGATGGTCTGGTTCTGGCAGACCAGGCATCGCAGTTCGTGGATCATCGAGCGGTAGCGCAGTTCCTGGTCCGGCGTGAGCGTCTCGTCCTGCGGCGTCAGCGCGGTGGCGGATGCGCAGACGAACAACAACGCGGCGAGAATCAGCGCACGCATCACGTCAGCGCGTTGCCGTCAGCAGCGGACGCACATGCTGCTCCCAGGCTTCCGGCGTCATCGGCCCGATCTGCTTGAACAGGATCCTGCCGTCGGCCCCGAGCACGTAGGTTTCCGGAACGCCGTAGACGCCCCAGTCCAGTCCGGCCTGCCCCGCGCGATCGATCGCGACCTGCCGGTACGGGTTGCCCAGGCGTCCGAGCCAGCGCTGCACGTCGGCGGGCTCGTCCTTGTAATCCATGCCCACGATCTCCACGCCCTGCTTGGACAGCGCCAGCAGGAACGGATGCTCGACCTGGCAGCCGGCGCACCAGCTTGCGAAGAAGTTCACGAGCACCGGTCGACCCGCGAGCGCCGCCGGCGCAAGGCGCTGACCGTCGGGTTCGAGCAAGGGAAGATCAAAGGCTGGCGCGGCCTTGCCCACCAGCGGGCTCGGCACCTCGCGCGGATCCAGCCGCAGACCCACGGCGAACAGCACGATCAGCAGCAGCAGGACGACGACGGGCGCCGCGTAACGTGCGTAAGGCATCAGGCCGAGGCCACTGCGCCCGAAATGCCCGTCGTCGTCGCCACGCGTCGCGCCAGCCGGTAGCGCCGGTCGGTCGCGGCGAGGATGCCGCCGAGGAACATCAGCACGCCGCCCGACCACACCAGCCGCATCATCGGCTTGTAGTACAGGCGCAGCGCCCACTCTCCGCTGGCGTTCTGCTTGTCGATGGGTTCGCCCATCGCGACGTACAGATCCCGCAGCGGGTTGTGATCCACAGCGGCCTCCGTCATCACGCTGCCCTGCGAGGGATACAGGCGCTTCTCCGGATTGAGCGTGGCGATCTCTTCGCCGCGGTACGACACCACGACGTGTCCGGTGTCGGACTTGAAGTTGGGTCCTTCGACATGCGTCACGCCGTCGAAGCGAAATTCGTAGCGCCCGATGTCCGCGGTCTGGCCCGGGCCCAGGCGCACGTCGTTCTCCACGTTGAACGTCGCCGCGAATGAAACACCCATCGTCCACACGCCCAGGCCGAAGTGCGCGAGCGTCATGCCCCAGGCCCCTCGCGGGACCGAGCGCAGTCCGGCGACCAGCGAGGGCTTGGAACGCGCCCGGCGCCAGACTTCCTGCACCGACGTGCACAGCACCCACACCGCGAGCACCGCACCGGCCGAGGCCACGAGCGATCCCCGCCCCTGCGTCAGGAAAGGCAGCGCGACGCCCGCGACCAGCGCCAGCAGCGCGAGCTTGCGCAGCGGGCGGAACGATTCGAGCAGGTTCGCGCGCTTCCACGAGACCACCCCGGCGAAGCCCACGAGCACCGCCATCGGACCCATGAGCAGGAAGAACATGCGGTTGAAGTACGGCGGCCCGACCGAGTACTTGCCCAGGTCGAGGGCGTCCATGAGCAGCGGGAACAGGGTGCCGAACAGCACCATGGCCGCGGTGACGACGAGGAACACGTTGTTGAACAGCAGCAGGCCTTCGCGCGACGCGAACTCCATCTCGCCCTGGCGCACGAGCTGCGGCGCGCGGATCGCGTACAGCAGCAGCCCGCCGCCGACGACGACGCCGAGGAACGCCAGGATGAAGACGCCGCGTGCCGGGTCGGTCGCGAACGCGTGCACGGACACAAGAACGCCAGAACGCACGAGAAAGGTGCCGAGCAGCGACAGCGAGAACGCGATGATCGACAGCAGCAGCGTCCAGGATTGCAGCAAGCCGCGCTTCTCCGTCACGGCCAGCGAATGGATCAGCGCCGTTCCCACCAGCCAGGGCATGAACGACGCGTTCTCCACCGGGTCCCAGAACCACCAGCCGCCCCAACCCAGCTCGTTATAGGCCCACCACGAGCCGAGCGTGATACCCAGAGTGAGAAACAGCCAGGCCGTCGTCGTCCACGGTCGCGCCCAGCGCGCCCAGGCCGCGTCCATGCGCCCGGTCACGAGCGCCGCGATGGCGAACGCAAAGGCCACCGAGAACCCGACGTATCCCATGTAGAGCATCGGCGGATGGATGATCAGCCCAGGGTCCTGCAGCAGCGGGTTGAGATCGTGCCCTTCCAGCGGCACCGGGAACGCGCGCTCGAAGGGATTCGACGTCACGAGCATGAACAGCAGGAATCCCACGCTGACCGCGCCGAGGGCCGCGAGCACCAAGCTGGAAATATCGGCCGGCAGGCGACGGTTGAAGATCGATACCGCGAAGCTCCACCCGCACAGCATCAGCAGCCACAGCAGCAGCGAGCCCTCGTGCGCGCCCCAGACCGCGGAGAGCCGGTAGACCAGCGGCAGCGCGCTGTGCGAGTTGGCCGCGACGTAGGCCACCGAGAAATCGTTCTCTCTGAAGCACTCGCTGAGGCAGAGGTAGGCCACGACCACGAGCATGAATTGCGCCTGCGAGGCGGCGCCGGCCATCGACATCCAGCGCAGGTTCCGACGCGCGTAGCCAACCGTTGGCACCACGGCCTGCGCAAGGCCGACGGCCAGCGCGAGCCACAGCGCGAAGTGTCCGAGTTCGGGAATCACGAGGCGGCCGCCGACGTCACCGGCCTCTCGACCGGCTTGAACGGCATGCAGGAGTGCCCCGCGTCCGTCTTCAGCGAGCTCGCGAGTTCGGGCGGCATGTAGTTCTCGTCATGCTTGGCCAGAACCTCCTCCGCGACGAACCTGCCGCCCTCGACATGCCCGGTCGCCACGATGCCCTGCCCCTCGCGGAACAGGTCCGGAAGGATGCCCTCGTAGGACACCGCCACCTTCTGCACGCAGTCGGCCAGGATGAAACTGATCACCAGGCCCTTGCCGCGCGCCACGCTGCCACGCTCGACCAGGCCCCCGAGCCGCATCTTGGCGTGCGCCGGCGCCTTGCCCGATACCACGTCGCTGGGCGTATAGAAGTACATGAGGTTCTTGCGCATCGCGGTGAAGCCCAGCCACGAGGCCAGCGCAAGACCCACGATCAGGCCGCTGACGGCGAACATGCGGTTCTGGCGACGCGTCACGAAGAGGCGTCCCTGCTGCTCTCGTCGTCGCTTTCGGCCAGGCGCGCGAGCACCGCGCGGCGCTGAAGCGAGGGCGAGACCATGTTCCACGCGTACACGGCCACGCCAAGCAGCACGCTGCCCCAGACGTAGATCTCGTATCCGCCCATGTCGAACATCGCTTTCATCCTTCTTGTGTCACTCCGGCGTGGCCGCGGCGTCGTCCCACACAGCATGACCCCGATTCACGCGGTCAGTTCTCGAACCCAGCCCGCGCGACGCTCGCGCAGCAACACTTCGTTCTGCATCCGCCTCAGCGTCGCCATGCCCGCCAGCAGGTAGGCCCCGAGCAGCGAGGCGTACAGCGGGATCGCCATGTCGGTGGAGATCGTGGGCTTGCCGAACTTCAGGATGGTCGAACTCTGGTGCAGGCTGTTCCACCATTCCACCGAGTACTTCACGATCGGCACGTTCACCGCGCCGACGATCGCCAGCAGTGCGCAGGCCCGCGCCGCGGCGCGCCGGTCCAGGAAGGCACCGTCCAGCCCGATCACGCCCAGGTACAGGAACAGCATCACCAGTTCCGAGGTCAGGCGCGCATCCCAGACCCAGTACGCACCCCACATTGGCTTGCCCCACAGCATGCCGGTGACCAGAGCCAGCGCGGTGAAGCTCGCGCCGACCGGTGCCAGCGCCACGATGGCGCATTCCGCCAGCTTGATCCGCCAGACCAGCGCGACGACGCCCGCGATCGCCATGCCCGTGTAGAGCGATAGCGACAGCGCCGCTGCGGGCACGTGCACGTAGATGATCCGGAATGCGTCGCCCTGCTGGTAATCCTTGGGCGCCAGCCACAGCCCGGCGAACAGGCCGTAGGCCAGCAGCAGCATCGCAGCACCGGCCAGCCAGGGCGCGAGCCGGTCGGCGAAGCGATAGAAGCTGGGCGGCGACGCCAGGCGGTGAAACCAGGTCCACATCGGATTCGTTCAGTCGAAGGCGTTCCTGAGCGCCGCCGTTGCGGCCCAAGGCAGCAGGGTCGACGCCAGGACCAGAAGGAAGGCCAAAAAGTATATCGGACCGCTCGGGTCCAGCCCCGCCTGCGCAGCTCGTGCCGCACCGCTGCCGAAGATCACCACGGGCGCGAGCAGCGGCAACACGAGTACCGGCAGCAGCAGGCCGGCGCGCGGCAATGCAACCGTCAGCGCGGCGGCGAATCCGCCGACGAGGCTCAGCAGCGGCGTGCCCATCAGCAGGCCCAGCAGCAGCCAGCCCAGGGGCGCGCCAGAGGGAAAGCCGAGCTGCAGCGCGAGGGGCGCAGCCAGCAGCAGCAGCGGCAGGCCGGTGAGAAGCCAGTGGGCGATGAGCTTGCCCAGCACCATCCCGACCGCCGACGAGGGCGAGACGAACACCTGCTCGAGCCAGCCGTCCTCGAGATCGCCGCGAAACAGTCTGTCGAGCGTCAGCAGCGCCGCCAACAGCGCGCCAACCCACAGCACCGAGGGGGCCAGCGCCGCCAGCTGCGGGTCGTCCGGCCTGGCGCCGAGCGCGAACAGGGTCACGACGATGGCGAAGAACAACGGTGGCATCAGGAACGAGGCCTTGTGGCGGGCCGCGGTCCGCAGTTCGCGGGCCAGAGTGACGAGCAGCGCGCTCATCCAAGATCCATCACGGTCACGCGCGGCAGGCGGCCCGGCAGCGACTGGTGGCTGGTGACGACGATCCCGCCCTCGCCCGCCACGTGCTCGTTCATGAGCTCGCCGAGCAGCACAAGGCCCTCGGTATCGAGTCCGCTCAGCGGCTCGTCGAGCAGCCACAAAGGTCGACGCACGAGCAGCAGCCGCGTCAGCGCCGCGCGGCGCTTCTGGCCTGCCGACAACGTGCGGACCTGGCGATAGCGCAGGCGCGCCAGCCCCGTCCGTTCCAGCGCCGGGGCGATACCTGTGGTCGCCACGTCATTAAGCGCGCACCAGGACTCGAGGTTTTCGCGCACGCCGAGATCCACGTTGAGCGCGTTGCGATGCCCGATCCAGTGGAACCGGTCCGCCGTCGGACGTTGCAACCTGCCGCCCGCCGCAGGCCGCAGCCCCACCAGCACTTCGATCAGCGACGACTTCCCCGCCCCGTTGCGACCCCGCAGGTGCAGCACGTCGCCTGACGAGATCGACAGGTTCAGCCCGCTCAGCAGGGTGCGGTCGCCACGACCGATGGAAAGGTCGCTGGCCGAGAGAAAAGGGGTCAAGGCTCGGGGTTGCGCGATGGGGCAACTGCGGTGCGCGGCTGCCGGGGCGCGCATTCTACCGGCCCGTTTTCGGTTCGAGCCCCCCGGCGCGTTGCGAACGCCTCGGGTGGCCAAATGGTGCCCAAAGCCGGACTCGAACCGGCACGACTCGAAAGTCAGGGGATTTTAAGTCCGATCTGCGTCACATTCATGTGGTGCCCAAGGCCGGGATCGAACCGGCAAGCCATTGAAGGCGACGGATTTTAAGTCCGTTGCGTTTACCAATTCCGCCACTCGGGCCGGTCACATCGCGACGCGCCGTCACACGCTCCGTCACAAATTCCGTGTCTCCGAGAGCGGCGCCGACGCAGGGGATGTTAACCCGCGCCGGACCGCCGATTACTTCACTGCCACAAGGCGCGGAACTGCCTGCTCGCCCTGGTTGAATCGGTCGAGCGCCTCCTTCCCGATGAGCAGGTGGCGCGGCGCCAGATAGGCGTACCGCTGGGTCATCTTGGCCGTCGTGTGCCCGAGCCATTGCTGCACCGTGTAGAGGTCCACGCCGGACTGCACCAGTCGCGAGGCGCAGGTGTGGCGGAGACAGTGCGGCACGAAGCCGTCGTCCGCCGTCAGTCCGAGGTGCGCCTTCGCACGCTCCCACGCTGTCCGGTACATGCGCGGCGTGATGGACCCAAAGGGACGGCCCGAGCCGAGCCGGCGCCTCATCAGGTCCTGCACGCGGGCGCTCATCGGAACGCCGCGGGTGCGCTTGTTCTTCGTGGTGTCCGCGGTGAACACCACCAGGCCCTCGGTGATCCGCACGCGGGCGTCGAGGAGCTTCATCGCCTCCCCGAAGCGGCATCCAGTGTCCATCAGGAACACCGTGAGGTCCGCCACGTCGGTGAGGCTCCATTGCTTGAACGTCTGGAGGAGGAGTTTCTCCTCGTCCATGGCGACCTCGCGGTGCCGGTTCTCCAGCTCTGCGAAGCGGATGCCCTTGAAGCTCGGCGCCGCGTCGATCAGCTCCAGCGCAGCGGCGTGGTTCAGCACCTTGCACAGCGCGGCCAGCTTGCGGTTGAGCGTGGCATCCGAGTTGCTCGTGGTCTGCCGGAGGTGGGCGACCCATCCCTCGATCTCGGCGCGGGTGATTTCGGCGAGCGGTCGCGCCGAGCCGAAGTAGTCCATCGCCATCTGCGCGTTGCGCATCGCATGCGCCTCTGCGGCCTTGCCCGCCCAGAAGCGGGCGCAGGTCTTCAGCACAGCGTCCTTCAGCGTCGTCTTTGAGGTCCGGCCGAGCGCCGCCGGGGCTGCTGAGGGGAGCGCCTTGCCGTGCTTCAGAGCACCGCGCGTCTGCGCTTCCCAGATGAGGGCCTCGTCCTCGGTCGCGAAGCCGTCCTGTCGCTTGCGCGGGTGGCCCTTAACCGAAACGTCGCCCTGCCATGAATCACCTCGCTGCCTTGCCATGTCCGCGCTCCATCTCCTGCTTGATTGTCTTCATAAGTTCGATGCCGAGCGGAGTTAGCCGCACGGTGTACTTCCGCCGATTCATGAGGTCCTGAGGTGCCTCGACTAGGCCCAGGCCGTCCGACCGTTCGGGGCCGTTCGGACCCTGGCGCACGCGGCCGACCTTGCCGAGCTCGGCCACATCTCGCGAGATTTTCGAGAGGCTGATGCCCAGCTCCTGCGATAGGTCGGTCAGGCTGACCGGCTCCTCGGAGGACGCAACCGAGAGGAACACCTCTACGCGGGACAGCGGGATGTTGGGGTCGATCTCACGAATGGCGCGAGAGACGCGCACCAGTGTGGCGGCAGCGGTCTTGGGCGTGAACACAGGAACTCCTTAGGCGGGCGAGCGCCTCATATGCCGCTTGATCGCGGCTGTCTGAACTTATATTGTTACTGTTGCATACCGTTAACAATCGCCAGATGGCGACTGATGGCGGTCTGTACGGCCACTATCGGCCCCGGCGGGCCAGGTAGGTCCTGGCGACTTCGGCCAAGAGGAGCGCGGCGACGCTCAGGGAAACGTAGAGTTCCCCGAAGCCCCACCTGTAGGCGGCCAGGCACACCCCGAGGTGCGCCACGTAGACCCAGACGGCAGGTTCAGCGACGCGCACGGAGTACCTCCAGGCGGTAGTCGATCCACACCATCAGGGCGTAGATCAGGAAGAAGGACAGCCCCACGAGCGGGGCCTTCAGGGTGATGAGGCCGACGATTCCGCCGAACGCGAGGACCGGCCCGAGGCCGCTGGTCTGGACTGGTCTCATTCGTCGGTCGGCGGCGGTAGGGAGAACAGCGGCGGGAGGCCGGCGTCCAGGTTGGAGAGGAAGGTGTCGAGGGTGATGTTCGAGTTCATTTGCGGTGTCTGGTGGGCGCCTTCGAGAGGACGACCATCCACGGGCCGAGGAACACGTGCAGGTCGTTCGGCGGGTCGAGCCGCTCCACGCCCACACGGTAATTCCAGAGGTTTCGGGAGATGAGCACGTCGAGCGTGCCGAGGGAGAAAAGCATGTGCTTGGAGTGTCCAGAAGCTGGCCGTAGGGTCTCCGGACCTACAGCGGACGCGAGAGGCTGAACTGCCTGCCGGATCGCGGGTGCCGCTAGGGCACTGTGTAAATTTACAGTGCCCTGGAGGGCGGCGGAAGGGGTTACTTCAGGTGGACTCGGGAACCCCCTGACCCGCCGATAAATCTTGTCGGCGCCGCGGATACCGCAACGTCCAGCGTCGAAAATACTCGCGGTTGCGCTCCGGGTTCGCTCGCTTCCAGGCTAACTTCTGTGCGGCAACGTGCGCCGCGTTCTTGCGAAGCCAGATGCGCTTCCGGGCGCCCTCGCACGCCTTGCATTGAGACTTCGGTTTGTGAGGCTCCGCGGAGGATCGCGGCCTGAACTCCTTGAGTGGTTTCCACGCAAGGCACCGCGAGCACCGCTTCGCGAGTGGGTAGCTGGGCATCGTCACGACTCACGAGACCTCCTGGAGGGCGCCTTCGGCCTCCTCGACGGTCTCGATGGCGTTGTTGAGGGAGTCGAGGGCGTGCTGGAGCTTCTCGATGGACTCCTGCATCGCCTCGCCGCGCTCGGCATCCTTCAGCGCGTCGGGGAGGTTGTCGTACGCCTCCTGCTCCTCGTCGAGGATCGTGCCGGTGTCGTCCGCGAGGTCGCGCAGCAGCGCGGTGTCGAACTTGGCGAGGATCGCCTTGATGTTCTTGCGGCGCTGGTAGTTCACTCGATCACCTCACGGACCTTGATGCACTCGGTGCGGTCGTAGTGCGCCGCGGCGTCCGCTTCGCTGGGCGTGAGGTGTGCGGCCGAGTCACGGCGCCCGGGGTACAGATTGATCCAGAACTCGCGGGCCGCTCGCGGCTTCAGGCGGTACTCGGTGTCGACTCGCCAGCTCGGTGCCACTTCCGGACGGGCGGGACACCACTTGTCCAGCATCTCGGAGTACCACTCGATCACCGCACCGTCTGCCCACGCCTTGATGACCTCGGCGTGCTTATGGGGTTTGCGTAGGTCTATCACTGTGCTGCCTCCACCTCGGTGATGAGGTTATCGATCAGGGGAACCCCGAAGTCCTCGGGGCGCATTCGGGGAACCAGGACCGCGTTGCAGGCCCGCATCTGTGCCTCGCGGTGCGAGACCAGGGCCTCGCGGATGTGTTCGAGTTCGCGCCAGTCGAGTGCGGTGAACCGTGTGGTCATGCGGCCACCGAGAAGCTGGCGGCGGTATCCACCCGCATCGGCATGACCACCGCCCACGCTTCGCCGTTGTGCGGTCCGTACGGGAACGAGAACAGCGCGGCGCGGTCCTGACTGCCACACCAGGAGCAATTCGGGCCGCGGAACTTCGCACCGAACAGCGTCGCGGCCTTGCCCACGTCCGCGAAATATTCGGGATCCATCGGAGGCATGCCGATGACAGCGCCGCCGGCCGGCATCACGCGCTCCCAATCGGGGAAGCGACCGTCGACCACTCGCAGAGGAATCTGCCCGGCCGTGGAGTTGCCCGACCATTTGCCGTCCGTGACCGCAAGGAGGTTGTCGGGTTTCTTGCCCGTGACCTTGAGGTACCCCTCAATGTCCGCCCGCTCCAGAATCACGCGATAGTCCGGCGCGTCCGACTTCTCGGCGAGATGGAACTTCTGCACAAGCATGCGGTGCCCGTCGGTCGTGACCAGGAAGTACCGCCCGAGCGAGGGGCGCACGTCCAGGCACACGCCGTTCAGGTAGAACCGCACGTCCTTCTTCGCGGCGAACAGCAGGGCCGCCGCAAGGGAGCCCGAGGGGATGAGGAACTGCGTGCAGGCGACGGAGGGAAGCTGCGGGGAAGCGGGTGCATCGAAGGCCATGATGGGTTCCTCAGTGATTCCAGAAGACGTGGAGACCGCTAGAGCCCCGAACGAAGGTCACGTCACCGCCGAGGCGGCAGTCCCTCGCGTAGCTCTCGAAGTCGAAGTAGTAACGGAGGTTCTCGGGCATCTCGGAGAGGCCGCCGGTGCTGTCCGTGAACTCCTCCGCCCAGGCCGCCTCGGTGTCGTGCGTGCCCTGGTAGGCGTCGCGGAACTTGTCCTCGTCCACCTCGCCGTCACAGTCCGCGACGAAGGCCGCGAAGGCTTCGCCGTGCTCCTCGTAGAGCGTGGCGAATTCGATGAGGGCCTTCAGGTCCGGGTTCTCCCCCCAGGAGCCCGGCAGGTCGTCGTAGTCGTGGACGGCCCACTCCTCCGCGGAGGGCACCTGACCCTTGCCGCTGCACGAGGAGC
>JBKJPX010000075.1:0-11859 GCA_046594215.1 Panacagrimonas sp. | reverse complement strand
TTGCCCTCGAACATCATGTAGACCGCGACCTTGTCGCCCTCCGCGATCATGTCCACGATGGGGAACACGAATGTCTCGAAGGCCTCGAAGTTCTTCTTCTCCGAATCGATCAGGCCCTGCAGTCCTTTGTAGGGCGTGTCGACCTGGTTGTAGAAGACGAAATCGGAATGGACCATCGGGATCAGCGCATCGAAGTCCTTGCGCTCGATGGCTTCGTAGAAGCGACGCACGAGCGCCTTGTTCTGTTCGGGGGTCATGCCAGGTCTCCTGGTGTGGTGTGCGGTACGGATGACGTGGGGTCGATCACCATTTGAAGATGGGCGCCGGGTTCAGCGGATGCCGCAGCATCCACTTGAGGCTGACCTTGTAGACGTGGCCCGGGTAGAACGGGGACAGTGGGAACTCTTTTCGGATTTCGTTCACGAACGACTTCGGCAGTCCGAAGCGCATCGTGGCGAAGGAGACATCGCACCAGTCCGCCCGGCGCACCGGCTCGACCCACTCGCGGTGAACGCCCTTGTAGGCGGTGATTTTGTGGTGCATCTCCACCATCAGCCGCATCTCCGGCTTCCAGGCACTGCGTCCGATCTCGTCGAGGTAGGCGGCGGCCTGGTCGGCGGAGGGGCGCAGGTAGTCGAGGTTTTCGTTCGGCCAAGCCGCGATGTCATGGAAGACCGCGGCGATCGCGATCTTGTCGTCGGTCTCGGGCGACGGCTCGACCCACTGCCGCGCGAAATTGAGGATGTGGTACGCGTGATTGCGATACCCGACGAACACCTTCTCGCTCTCGGGCCCGCCGAAAACGCTTCGACGGGCGTCCAGCAGTTCGTCGATCAACGGATATTTGTGGACGATGTCGCGGATCGGCCCCTTGGCGTGGCACTGATGACCTGCCTGCCCATGATCCTTGGCGTCGCACTCGCCTGACTCCCGCATCATCGCGAGCGATGCGTGCGAATGCAGTGCGCAGCCGCCCTGCGTCGCAGAAACGCCGAGAGTCGAGGCGGGATTTGAAAGGCTGGTGTCCATGGGACGCGGTCCGGGTGGGGGTGTCGAAAACATTACACCCGGCCCGGCGTGCCGGGGACTCGCCGATCTGCAATCATCCGTTGCAGATTTGCGACGGGGTCACCGATGACGCAGTTCGACTGGAACGACATCCCGATCCTGCTGGCGCTGGCGCGCACCGGCAGCATGCGCACCGCCGGCCGGCAGCTGGGGATCAACACCTCCACCGTCAGTCGACGGCTGGCCGCCGCGGAGAAGCGCTTGCACACGCGCTTGTTCATCCGCAGGCCGGAAGGCTACAAGCCAACGGACGCCGGACGGGCCTTCATGGGTTCGGCCGAATCCATCGAGGGGACCGTTCACGCGCTGATCTCGACCACCGAGGCCGAGGCGGAGGGTGTGACCGGAATCGTGCGCATCACGTCGGTGGACGCGGTACTCAACGACTGGCTGATCCCGCGGCTTCCGGGCTTACGCGCGCTGCACCCGAATCTCGAAATTGTGGCGATCCCGGACAACCACGTGCTGTCGTTCACGCGAAGTGAGGCGGACCTGGCGATTCGCGTTGCGCGCCCCCGCGAAGACGCAGCGATCTTGATGCGGCGAATCGCCTCGATCGGGATGGCCGTCTACGGGTCGACGGCGTTCAAGAAGGTGGCGCGCAGCCGGTGGGCCGAGCAGCCCTGGTTGCTGTTCCACGATGATCTGGCCGATGTCGTGGAAATGAAGTGGCTCGCCAAGAACGTTCCGGGCGCCCGAGCGGCATTCCGGTGCAGCTCGATGACCGCGCTGGTGCGGGCCTGTGAAGCGGGCCTCGGACTGGCGGTCCTCCCCTGCGTTTCCGCCAAGGGCACCCGGCTCGTGTGCCTGTCGAAGACGCCCGAGTTCCAGCGTGACCTGTTCCTGCTCAATCACCGTCAGGCGACGAAGATCCGGAGGTTCCGGGCCGTCGCAGAGTGGATTGCGTCCGTGGCAGAGGCCGAATCGGACCTCTTGGCGGGCCGCGCGACCGCCTGACCGATCGGGATCAGGCGAGGCTCAACAGCTGCTTCACGAGATCTTCGGGCGCGCAGAAGAATGGCGAGTGGTCCGTGTCCAAGGTCAGCACCTCTTCGCACGGCGACTCGGTGTACATCTTCTTCTGCAGCCGCGGCGGGATCGCGTGGTCGCGCAGGCACTCGATGTACACCCTCGGGACCCGGCCAAAGTTGGCGGGTGTCACGTGAATCGGCGTGTGCATCGGGGCCAGAGGCTCGGGCGACAGCAGCGTGCGCGCCAGCGCGACGTCCTCGTCGGAGCAGGTGTTGTAGTACACGTCTCGGTACGCTTCGGCGCGCACCATCGAGGTGACCTGGTTGTCGGCAACGACGAGATTTGGGAGCACGTGCGACGTTCCGTCCTCGCCAGCGACGCTCAGGAGTACCTGACCGTCTTGAAGGAGAAACGCGCAGAGATAGACCAGCTTCCCGATCTTGTCGGGTCGCCGCTCGGCGGCCTCGCTGATCAGGATGCCGCCTCGGCTGTGGCCGACGAGGATGACCGGCTCGCTCTTCGCATCGAGTACGTTGCAGATGCTGTTCGCCCACAGATCGAGCGTTACGTCCTTGGTGCTGGACTTGTCCTTCCCGAGGCTCGGCAGGTCCGGCGCCACGACGCGGTGTCCGGCGCGCTCCAGCCCTGCGATGACCTTGTACCAGCACCATGCGCCATGCCACGCACCGTGAACCAGAACGAATGTGCTCATCCGAAGTTTCTCCCTTGAATGCACCCTTCCAGTGTTCTCGATGATGCGCCTCCGCGAACTCCGCCGATGCAGCAGACAAGCAATTGCACGTTGCGTGAATGCAATGGCGAGGGAGCTGACGGTCGGCTTGCGGCTGCACGAAGCCGTTCACCTCAGGACAACCCGGCGGTTACTCAATCGGTTTGCATCCACGCCGAGATCTGATTGGCGATCCTTGCCGCAATCGTCGACAGAGAGTGGTCGATCAGATGGGCGTATCGAGCTGTGCTCGCGGTATGCCGATGTCCGAGGAGCCCACCCGTTACATAGAGGCTCTCGCCGCTCTTCACCGCGTGTGACGCGAATGTGTGCCGCAGGTCGTGCAGTCGGATATCTGCTCCGTCAGCGGACGACACTGATCACGACCGGGTGTGTGGTGTTCCAAGATTCCCCGTCGGATCAAGGCAAGGCAGCGAGCGCCTGAGCGGCCTCGTGACGCCGCGGCTGCACTGACTGCAGGTCCACCAACAGCGCGCGCGCCGACTCGGCGTCGATCGGCATGAGCGTCATCGCCATCTGCAGCAGAGGATCGTAGGCCGGACGGAACTCGGGGCTGACACGCAGGACCGCCAGCAGCGGTTCGCGCACCTGCGCCAGCATGCGCCGCACGTCGGACGCCGGATGCACGTCCCGACCCGCTGCAAGATAGAGGTTCCGCGCTTTCCAATATCCGGCCAGGCGCGCCGCGAACGCCGGATCCGTCGATGGCGCCAGCACGTCGTCGGGCGCTACCGTCACCTCGCCCAGCAGCGCCAGCAGGCGATCGATCGGGGCGGACTCGGGTGCGTACGTGATGCGCGGGGCACGGTAGGCCACCACCGGACGATCGTCCGTGTTCAAGGGCGTACCGCCGGCGAAGCGTGCGAGGGCGCGCGGTCCGGCGATGAAACTGCCGAGCAGGGCGAATTCGTCGTCGAATCCGTACGCGGCGGGTGTCTGCGGCAGCGCGATGCTGGCCAGGCGCTCGCGAACCTGCGCGATGTCCCAGCCTGCGGCATCCCGGCGTCCGAGGAGCCCGACCGTCGGGGTGGACAGGCTGTTGGTCGCCAGCACCGCGGCCGCTTGCGGATAGGCTACGAGGAACGCACGCACGATGCTGCGCAGGGTGTCGAGGTCGAGTTGATGCAGCGGCAGCCACTGGCAGAACAGGCCGCCTGGTGTGAGGCGCTCGCGCACCGCGGAGAAGTGTTCGACGGTGTAGAGCGAGCCCGATCCACTGCGCGCAGGGTGGAAATTGTCGGACACGACCAGGTCGTAGCGCTCGCCGCTCGCGCGCACGAAGCGGCGCGCATCACCGGTCAGCAGATGCAGTCTTGGATTTGCAGGATCGCCGCCGTCGACAAGCCGGCGAAACGGCGCCGACGCCTCGATCACTTCCGGTAGCAATTCCACGGCGTCGACGTCGAGGCGCGGATCCTGCACCGCGACCGAGGCGGTAACCCCGGTGCCGAGGCCGAGAAACAATGCGCGTCGCGGCGCGGGGTGAAGCAACATCGGCAGCAGCGCCTGCCGCGCGTCGGCAAAGAGCGTGACGCTGCTGCCCTCCTGCTGGTGGTTGTCGATGTGCAACGAGGCGACACCGTCGGCGCTCTCCACGACGCTCACCGCGCCCATTACGCCTTCGGCGTAGTGGAGCAGCCGGCCGCCCTCGGGAACGTTGACGATGGCGAGCGTCGGGATCGCCACCACGCTGGCGACGATCGCGGCGGCGGTGCCCCACTGCGCGGGCGTCTTCCACGCCGCCCGCGAGCACGGCAGGAGATAGGCGAAGGCGACCAGCGCGAGCGAGAATTTCGCGCCGATCGCTGGAATCAGCCACACGCCGAACAGCGGCGGCGCCATGGCGGCGCCGAGCGTGTTGACGCCGAGCACGCGGCCGAGGGAGATGCCGGACGCGTTCGCGCGCGTGGCCAGGTGACTGAATAGCGCGCCCATGATCACAGTAGCAGGCAGGAACGCGGTCGCTGCCAGCATGGCCTCTGCGAGCAAGGCGCCTACCATGCTCGGTCCGACCATGTGATGGGTCGCGGCCTGCAGCCTCCCGGCGCCGGCCAGGGCGGCCATTCCCAACAGGCAGGTCCAGGCCAAGGCGCGCAGCAGGCGATCGCCGAGGTGATCGGCGCCGGCGGCGCCAGAGAGCCATCGCGCATACGCCGCCGCGCCCAAGGCGGTGCCGACCAGGTACACGGTGAGCAGGATCGCGAAGGTATAGATCGTGTCCTGCGCGACCTGCGACAGCACGCGGACCACCAGCACTTCGACGCCGATGCCGAGGAAACCGGTCACAGCGAGCACCCACAAGGGGAGGCCTGGCGCGCTCGCCGTTCGCGCAGGGGTCTCCGGGTTCGGCGACGATCGACCGAGGAGAACCATCGCCGAGCCCGCGCAGCAGAGGTTCAACGCGGCGCAAACGCCTGCCGTCCGCACCAGTCCCAGTTCCGGCACCAGCACGAAGGCCGCGGCGAGCACGCCGAGAACGGCGCCAAGCGTATTGCCGGCGTACAGCAAGGCGATCGAGGTGCCTTGCCGCCGCAGCGCCGAGAGCACGCGGTCCATCGCCGGCAAGGTCGCGCCCATCGCCGCGGTGGCGGGCAGCAGCAGGGCGAAGATGCCGAGGAACGCGACCGACCAATGCCGCAAGGGCGAAGGTTGCGGGCCGATCACGTCGAGCAAGGCGTGCGTGACCGGTTCGAGGAGGAAGGCGAGGGCGAGACTCCAGGCGCCGATCGCGATCTCGCAGCCGGCGTACCAGCGCGCAGCGCGCATGCTGCGGGCGACGCGCTCGCCGAGCAGCAGCGATCCCAGCGCGAGGCCGCCGAAGAACGCCGCCACCACGGCGAGCACGGCGGCGGCCTCGTGCCCCAACCATAGCGCGGCCTGCTGTGTCCACACGATCTGGTAGCCGAGCGAGGCGAACCCCGACGCCACCATCAGCGCGATGGCGGCGCCGCGGCCGCGCGCGGCGGTCGGCGTTTTCACCGGCTTATCCGCTGAAGGAAACCTGGTAGCCCCAGGAATCCAGCCGGGTCGGGATAGCATTGAACGACAGCGTGATGCGGCGCTCGCCCGGATTCGGCGGCACCGCGTGCAGCAGGTAGCTGGGAAACAGCACGACGTCGCCGGGTTCGGGCTGCGGGCCGATCCACTTGTCCGCGTTGTACGGCCCGGTCGTCACGCCGGCGTGGTCGTTGCGGAACGCGAAGTCGGTACCGCCGGGCGACTTCATGAACACGGTCCGCGCATCGGGGTGGGTCGGCGTGAGATAGACCACGCCGGAGATGAAGCTGTTGGCGTGGTTATGCATCGCCTGCCGACCATCGGTCTCGAGCACGTTCACCCACATCTCCTTAAGCGACCAGCCGAGCCGCTCGCCGAACAGCACCGCCCCGAAGTCGGCCAGCAGCGGCGTGATTACCGTCGCCGCCCGGACGAACAGCGGGCTGTCGCCGGGACGAAGCATGGCGGTGTGCGCGAGGTTCGCCGAAGAATTATTGGCGCGCGTCGCCGTCGCGCTGAATTGCACTGCGAGATCCGTCACGAGTTCGCGTCCGAGCGCACGCGGCGCGTGCATGAACGGCGTGGGGAAAAGACCGATGACTTCCTTCGCTGGCATCGACATGAAAGGCGTAGGTAGGACCGCAGAGACGATCCCGATTCTAGGAATCCCGTGATGACATTTTCGTGGCGCCGTCCTGCCTCTCGAATTCATCGGCGCGTCACCGACCAGTCACACGCGCCCTTTAACTTCGCGACCAATCGCCGCTGCACCAGTGCGGTCCCTGACGTCCTCGAGCTTCGAAAACCCCCACCACCGTCAAGATCTGGGAGCCTGTACATGAGCCGTAGATTCGACAAGACCCATCTCGCCATCGCCGTCGCCGCCACTTTCGGCACGACCGCGATGGTGGGCGCACCCGTTACCGCCGCCGCGGGCAACCTCGAAGGCACGTACGTCGCCGGCGATTTCCACAACCACACCACCTGCTCCGACGGCTCGATCTCGATGCAGAAGCTGGTGAAGAAGGTGACGGATCGCACCGAGACACCATGGGGCCTCGACTGGTTCGTACAGGCCGGTCACGGCGGCAGCGGCAACCGCAACTGCACGCTGGTCGAAGACGCGAGCCTGGCGACGCCCGCCTACCCGGTCGTCACCGCCGCCGACGGCGTCACCGTGCAGGGCCCGGGCACCACTTGGCAGAACACCAATCCGGCGGTCACACCCAAGGGCCTGGTCTCCGGGTCTTCCCCGAACCAGGTCATGTGGCGCTGGCAGTCGATCCAGGAGTTCCAGTACCCGCTGATCGAGTACTTCAACGCCTACCTGAACAAACCGCTGTTCGTCGGCGTCGAGACCGTGGTGCCCGGTCATGAGCACACCTCCATGTCGGTGATCACCGGCCAGGTGCCGAAGACGATCGACGAGCAGACGCTGCCGACCACGCCCGGTTACAACGCGCTCGGTAATGCGACTGCGCTTGCGAAGTGGGAGTACTGTTTCGATCGCAACGACACCGATACCAGCCGCGGCAACACGGCCGTCAACAGCGGCGTCGGCAACAACTGGGACTGCTCGGTGCCGGGCAGCGCGAACGCCGCCGATCCGAGCTGGAACGCGACGGCGCAGAAACTGATCCCGGCCAGCGGAGCCGGTTCCGGAATTCGCGGCGACGCCAAGTCCGTGGAATCGGTCAAGTGGATGGCGCTGAACCATCCCGACTCCAGCTACTACGTGCCCGCTCACCTCGAGCGCGCCGGGCCGTTCAATCCAGACGGCAACAACGGCTTCAACGTCGAGAACCTGCGCAACTTCAACAACGCCGCGCCGTCAGTGGCGTTCGGAATGGAAACGCAGCCGGGTCATGGCGCCTCGGATGCGCGCGGCGAGTACACGGTCCACCGCAACAACATCGGCGGCGTCAACGTCGACTCGGTGGGCGGCACCACTTATGGCGGCACCGGTGTCTACGGTGCACAGGTCGGCGGCGTGTGGGACGCGCTGCTGGGCGAGGGCCGCAACTTCTGGTTCTTCGCCAGCTCCGACTGGCACAACCGCGGCATGTTCGGACCAGATGACCGCCGCTCCACCCAGGACTTCTATCCGGGCGAGTACCAGCGCACCTACGTCATGGTCCGCAACGGCAAGAAAGACAAGCTCGGTCCGCAGTCGGTCGTCGACGGTCTGCGCTCCGGCAACGCGTTCGCGTCTTCTGGCCAGTTGATCGACCGCCTCGCGTTCGTCGCCTGCCTCAGCAGCCCGGGCGGCGGCAAGGAGGCTTCGGTGACGCAGCTCGCCATCAACATCGCGAAGAAGAACGCGTCCGTGGATCGCAATGATTGCGCAACGATGGGTGAGCGCCTGCAGGTTCCACCCGGTCGCGACGTCATCGTGGCGGTCGTGGCCCGCGATCCCGGCGGCACGAGCTTCTCGCCCTACACGTTCGAGAATCCGTCACTGCTCCAGGTCGGCATTCACCAGGCGCTGAACCAGCCGGTGCTCGATCATGTCGACGTCGTCAACGGCCTGGTCACCGGCCTGCGGACGCCGGGCACCGCTGATTACGCCGGCGCTTGGCCGGCCAACTGGATCTCCAACCCGAACATGGACAACGTCCCGGAGGCCGCGAAGAACACATCGGCCGCGGTGATCAAGACATTTGCCATGGCGGGTGGGCCGACGGTCCCCAGCGATTCCGAGTACAAGGTCATGACCTTCCGGATTTCGGCGGTCGCCGCGTCGCAGTACGTCCGCCTGCGCGGATCCAATCTGCCCGCGTCGGTGCCGTTCGAAACGGATGCCAACGGCAACCCGCTGGCGGACCTGAGCACCAACGCGGCAGCGGTCAATCCTAGCGTCTCCGGTGGATTGGACGGCAAGCCGGCAGGCGCCAACCTGAAGATCCCCTGCACTGCGGTCGGCACGACCGAGTTCGACGGCTGTCCGTCGCACCTGGGGACGGTGGGTGGCCAGAAGTACGTGAGCTACGACGTCGCCGCGTGGTCGGACCTGTGGTTCTACAGCAATCCGATCTACCTCGAGGTCGCCACGCCGGCGCCGGCGCTCGTCGCCACGGCGAAATAAGTGACTTGAAGTAGCGGGCAAGGCAACACGGCGTCGCGCGGCAACGCGCGGCGCCTTTCTCGTTTTCGTCGATCCCCAAATTATTCATCCTTCATGAGCACTCCGTCGCAGGCTGCCTCTGCTTCCGTTAGTTCCGCCGCCGCCGCCCGCCTGCCGAACTGGCTGCGCGAGCCGCTGCTGCATTTCGTCGTGCTCGGCGGCGTACTGTTCGTCGCCGATCACTTCATCGCCGGCGGTGGCGACGACGAGAACGTGATCCTCGTCGACGGCAATGTCGACGGCGAGGCGCGCCGCGTCTTCGAATCGGCGCGTGGCCGCCCGCCGAACGATGACGAGCTATACGCGTTGCGCCAGGTCTGGCTCGACAACGAGGTGCTGTACCGCGAGGGCCTGGCCCTGCAGGTGGACAAGGGCGATCCCGCGATCCGCGATCGCGTGATCTTCAAGGCGTTGAGCGTGATCGACGCGAGCGTGCAGATGCCGCCGGTCACCGAGGAGATGCTGGAGGAGTGGTTCGAAAGCCACCGCGATCAGTACGACGAGCCCACGCGCTGTGATTTCGAGGAGGCAGTGCTCGCCGGGGACCGCTCCGAGGCCGCGGCCATCCGGTTCGCGCAGGCGCTCGAGGCCGGGCAGCCCGGCGACGCACAGGCCGGTCTGCGAGTCTTCAGCGGCCGGCCGTTGCCCAATCTCGAGCAGAGCTATGGCCCCGCGTTTTCCAAGGCGCTGACCGAATCACCGCTGGGCGAGTGGCGCGCCCTGTCGAGCAAGGATGGCTGGCATGTGGTCCGTCTGAAGGCGATCACCCCGTCAAAGCCAGCCGATTTCGAGAGCCTGCGCGGCGTCCTTTTGCAGGACTCCACCGACGCGACGATGGCCGAGAAGCGCACCGCCGCCGTGCGCGCGCTGGCGCGGAAGTACACGGTGAAAGTCGCGCGCGTCGCGCCATGAATTCCATCTTCGTGCGACTGCTGGTGCTGATGCTGCTTGGTCTGTGCGCGCAGGCGGTGACGGCGCACGAGATGACGATGGCCGAAATGTCGCTGCGCGAGACTGGTCCCGGCGAATTCCTCTGGCAATGGGGTCCCGGCGAGAAACGGCCGCCCGGCGACGAGTTGAAGCCGGTGTGGCCGGTATCCTGTCGTGCCGAGGAGAGCTTGCTGCATTGCGGCCCCGAGGGTCTGAAAGGGACGCTCGCAATCGAGGGTGTCGGCGGCAGCTATTCCGCGGCGATGGTGAAGGTCGACTGGCTCGACGGCCAGAGCCGCGTGTACACCTTTACCTCCGCGCAGAAGCAGGTGCACCTGTACGGTTCGGCCGAGGACCAGCGCGGCATGGGCGAGATCGCCAGCGCCTACGTGGTGCTCGGCGTGGAGCACATCCTCGGTGGCTTCGATCACCTGGCGTTCGTGCTGTCCCTGCTGTTCCTGGTCGGGTTCAACCGCAGGCTGCTGCTGACGATCACCGCCTTCACCCTGGCGCATAGCCTGACCCTGGCGCTGAGCGCGCTGGGGCTGTTGACCTTGCGTTCGCCGCCGGTCGAAGCCTCGATCGCGCTGTCGATCATGCTCGTCGCGAGTGAGGCGCTTCACGGGGAACGCACCTTGACGCGCCGCTGGCCCGCGCTGGTCGCGTTCGTCTTTGGGCTGGTGCACGGCCTGGGCTTCGCCGGCGCGCTGAAGGAGATCGGGCTGCCGGAGCAGCACCTGGCGGTGGCGCTGTTCACCTTCAATGTCGGGGTCGAGATCGGCCAGTTGCTCGTGATCGCGATGGCGTTCGTGCTGGTGCGAGCGCTCGCACCGTGGCCGCAGGCGGCGAAGGCGCGACGGCCGACGCTCTACGCTATCGGTGGCGTCGCGGCGTTCTGGTCGATCGGAAGGATCGTGGCGGTCTTGTCATGAATGGCGATGCGCTTCGCCGCACCAGCACATCCCTATCAGCTGGCTATCTTCGAACGCGGCTCTCCGCTTCACCGTTCCCGCCGCCACCGCCAGTGCCGACCGCGAAAGCGCTTGGCCACGTCGGCTTGTTGCCGTCGCGGCCGGTCCAGTTCGCCTTATTGGCGATGCCGGCCAGCAATTCGGCGCGGGTGCCACGGGTGGGACCGGTGTAGTCGTAGTTGTCCTTTCCACTCGACGCCACGGCAGTCGCGCCATTGCCGAGGCCTGCGGGGCCCCCGAGGATTGTCAGCCTTCGACGGCGATGCCGATCGTCGTGCTGGCCGGAGAGAACGGGCGATGAGGCGCCGTTGAAATTCTCTTCTTCGGTTGTTGTCGAATGAGTATGCAAGTGCGAGAAAACAGTCTTGTGAACAGCGATTGAAGTGCGGGGCACTTGTGAGCGCGCGGGCACCCAGCTACCACTACCGCCTCCACGAGATCGTCCGCAGCTACCTGCTCCCGTCCGAGTGCGAGCTTTCGTTCGAGGACCTCAAGAGTACGCAGGGACGTCGGCGAGACTCGTGGTTTGTGCGCGACGGCGTCCGCCGGCACCCTGTCAGTAAGAGCACACGTTGCATCCAATTGGTTCGGCTTCAGCTTCGCGCGATCGCGTTGCCAACTGATTCAGCAGCGCTCTGCAAGACTTCCGAACGCGGGTGCGCCTAGCGAGTGATTGATCGATAGTCGCGATGGCCGAGTAGTTGCCCGGTTGATTGGATGGTCTCACCTTCCATCTGAGCAACCGACGCAAACCTGTGTCGCAGGTCGTGTAATCGGATGTCCGCTGGAAGCTGGGCGTTCCTGACGATCCGCGTCCAAAATCGCTGCATGCGGAACCTGGGCCGATCTTTTTGCGCGCGGCCGGGAAATATCCACACCGTCCAGACCCTGCGACGGCGGTAGCGGCTGAGGGCGACGAGGACGGTCTTGTCTACGGGTCCGCGGTGCGGAGTCGAAAATGCAAACTGCTGAAAGAATTTGGTCGGGGCGACAGGATTCGAACCTGCGACCTCTTGCTCCCGAAGCAAGCGCTCTACCAAGCTGAG
>JBKJPX010000041.1:0-3696 GCA_046594215.1 Panacagrimonas sp. | reverse complement strand
TACATGTCGATGGACATGAGCTCGTCGGGATAGGCCTTGCTGATGTCGCCGTTGGTCGCGGCCGCGGCCCACATCGGTTGCAGCACACCAAGGCCACCGAGCCCGGCTGCCGTCTTGCCGAGAAAACTGCGGCGGCTGTAATCGAAATCGTACTTGCGGATGTGCATCTGGTTCTCCTAGTCGTGAGCAAAGTGAGCCTCAACCCTCTACGGGGCTGTGTTCTTACCTGCTCGCCAGACGCAATGACCGCACTACCGGGCTCTGTTTATGGACTTCTGGCCCAGCCCTGCAAACCTAGGGTTGGGGGGTAAGCGGCACACTACCCTTGAGGGTAATCTTGGCCCCCGCGCATGCCGCATCCTTCTCGTACCAACGAGGGACGGACGTATCCGTGAGACACAAGGCGCTCACCGAGCAGCCCGCTGTTCCGGTGGTCAATCACAAGATCTCCGCGCCGGAGGCGCATCGGCACGCGGTTGAGCGCGAGCAACTGCTGCGCCGCGTCTTCGGAGAGGGCGCGGCGCGGCTCGTCGTGTTTCAGGGCCCTGCGGGGCACGGCAAGACCTCGCTGATGCTGCAGGCCCAGAGCGCGTGTCGCGCGCGCGGCATGCTCACGGGGTGGATCTCGCTGGACGAGACCGACAACGACGTGACGCGCTTCCTCGGCCATGTGCAGGAGATGGTGTCGGGGCTGCGCGCCGAATCGCGCCTGGGCAAGGCCTCTCCCGATCCTGCGCGCACGCCTGACGTGACTTCGCGTACGGATTGGCTGGTCACCCGGCTGCTCGAACTCGGCCGGCCGATCGCGGTGTTTCTCGACGACCTGCACTTCGTGAGCAGCCGCATGATGCTGGGCTTCCTGCGCGAACTGCTGGCCAGCAGCCCGCCGCAGATCCGCTGGTTCCTGGCCAGTCGCGTCGTGCCGGAGCTGGGCCTGCCGCGCCTGGTTGTCGGCGACCAGGCGATGCTGATCCGCGCGGAGGAACTGCGCTTCTCCGAACTGGAAGTGCAGCGCTTCTTCGAGCACGCCGCCGACGTCAAGGTGACCCAGGCCGAAGTGCGCGCGATCCACGAGGGCACCGAAGGCTGGCCGGCCGCGGTGCAGCTGTATCGCCTCGCGCTCGACAGTCCCGCGGTGCGCCAGTCGCTGCGCGAAGGCCGGGCGCACCAGGTGCGCGAGCTGGCCGACTATCTCGCCGACAACGTGCTCGCGCGACAGGACGCCCGCGTGCAGGAATTCCTGCTCAAGACCTCGATGCTCGACCGCATGTCGGTGCCGCTGTGCAACGCGGTGCTCGAATCGCGCGACGCGCAGGACATCCTGGGTTTCCTCGAGCGCACCGGACTGTTCGTGCGCCGCAACGATTCCGATCAGCAGTCCTTCACCTACCACGCGATCTTCTCGCGCTTTCTTCGCGATCACCTGCGCGCCGCATATCCCGACAGCATCAACGGGCTGCATCGACGCGCCGCGCAGTGGCATCGCGAGGAGGGCCACTTCGAAGAGGCGCTGCACCACTTCTCCAGCGCCGGCGATCACGCCGACGCGGCCGATGTGTTCGAGATGTGGGCCGAGCGCCTCGTGCCGGACGGCCACATGGTCACGGTGGACCGCTGGTCCGACAGCGTGCCGATGGAGGAGCTCGAACGCCGACCCGGCCTGCTTGTGAAGATCGTGTGGGCGCTGTCGTTCCTGAGCCGTCACCGCAAGCTCGATCCCTTGCTGCGCCTGCTGCGTTCCATCCCGACGGACACCTCGACCACAGGCGACCCGCGCGTTGCGCTGAGCATGGTCGCCATCATCAAGGACGACCTGGCCCACACGCCGGACCCGATCGCGATGATCGACACGACCGTGGCCAGCACCTCGCGCTTCCGCAATTTCGAACTCAGCGCGGTCTCCAACGCGCGCGGCTATCACGCGATGGCGGCGGGCCAGTACGACGAGGCGCTGCGCTTCCTGGCGCGCGGACGCGCCCTCAGCGACGGCGCCGACGCGACCTTCACCTGGGCGTACTCGATCGGCAAGAGCGCGCTCACGCTGGTCTCGCAGGGCCAGTTGCAGGAAGCGCTCACGCTGTTCCGCAACGCGCTGTCCGACCCGCGCATGTTCGTCGAGGAATCGCAGTCGACGGCCTGCCTGGCCTGCGGATGGATCGCGGCGTTGTACGAGGCGGACGAGTTGGACCTTGCGATGGCGCAGTTCCGCCAGTACCGCGAGATCATCGCCAGCGCCGGCATCCACGACTACCTCGTGATCGCCTACCGCGCGATTGCGCGCATCCACGACCAGCGCAACGAGCCGGCCGAGGCGCTCGCGATGCTCGAGGAGGCCGAGCAGCTCGCGTTCAGCGGCCAGTGGCCGCGCGCGGTGCGCCTGATCTCCTGGGAGCGCGTCCGCCGCGAGCTGCTGGCGGGACGGCTCGACCGCGCGCGCATCATCTCCGGCCGCATCGACGACGGGGGAGAGCGCGCCGACACCAACTGGGTGCGCATCTCCGAAGATTCCGAGGACACGATCATCGGGCGCATCCGCCTGCACGTTCATGCCGGCGAGCACCGCGACGCGCTGCGTCTGATCCAGCCCTGCCTGCGCCAGGCAGGGCTGCGCACGCGCGTGCACCGCCAGATCAAGCTGCATGTGTTGTCCGCGCTCGCGCACAAGAAGAGCGGCAACGACGCACAGGCGCACCGCAGCCTTGACCAGGCGCTCGCCCTCGCCGCGCCGGGCCGTTACGTGCGCGCGCTGCTCGAGGAAGGCGAGGAGGTGGCGCAATTGCTGCTCGCGCACATGCGCCCGCGCGTGAATGCCGCGCCAGCCGCGGTGGAGAGCGAGAGCGACCGCTTCCTCGCGAGCCTGATCGGAACCAGCACGCCCGAGTCGCACAGCCGCCCGGATATCCGCCCTTCGGGAGGAGGACACGGCGCCGCGAGTGGCGCCGCCGGGGAAGCGTTCACCGAGCGCGAGAAGAAGATCCTCGCGATGATCGTGAACTACCTGTCGAACGACCAGATCGCCGCTGCGATGTTCGTCACGCGCGACACCGTGAAATACCACCTCAAGAACATCTACGCGAAGCTCGGTGTGAAGAGCCGGCTCGAGGCGATCCGTGCGGTTCGCGAGAGCCGGATCACGCTTTAACGAACGGCGCTGAAAGGTGTCCTGGCTCGCATCATGGACCGCCGTCCTCCACGCATTCCGGCGGCGCCTTGCCCGACTTCCTGAACAGGGCCGCGCAGTGCTTGGGGAAAGACTTCATCTTCAGGCGCTCGTACGGAAAGCAGTCCTCGGGTGAGCCCGAGACCAGTGCGCCGCGGGCGTAGTGACAGACCATGCCGCGATAGGTCGCGGCGTCCGGCGTCGACAGCACGGACGGCAGGCCCTTCTCGAAATAGACGCGCGCGACGATCTGCCACCCGCCCGGGTTTTCGCTCCAGGCGGTCTGGCAGCCCGTGTAGGACTTCGGTAGTGAACCGAGCTTCGGAAACACGCGGCCCTCGATGCCCTGCGTCAGGAATTCGCCGGCTTCGCCCGGCGGCTTGTCGACCTTGCAGTTGAGGCCCGCATCGGGGATTCCAGCGGCGTTGGCGATGCCCGCGCACAGTGTGGTCAGCAGCAGGAGTGGACAGCGATACGCTTTTTTCGAGTGGGTCATCAGATCGGGAATTCGTGTGCATGCTGTTTGTCGCCATTCA
>JBKJPX010000016.1:0-10836 GCA_046594215.1 Panacagrimonas sp. | reverse complement strand
GTACACGCATCCGTTCATGGCCGAACACGCGGCAATCAAGCGGGTCGGCTACATCATCGTTTCCAGCGACCGCGGCTTGGCCGGCGGCCTTAATTCGCAAATGTTCCGCAAGATCCTGCTGGACATGCGCGAGTGGCAGGAAAAGGGTTGCGAGATCGACCTGGTCTGCATCGGCCAGAAGGCTGCGACCTTTTTCCGTCGCCTCAACGTGTCGATGATTGGTTCGGTCACGCACCTGGGCGAGAAGCCGCGGCTTGACCAGCTTATCGGCGTCAGCAAGGTGATGCTCGACAGCTACAGCGTCGGCACCCTCGACCGCGTCTTCCTTTGCTACAACAATTTCATCAATACGATGACGCAGAAGCCGCGCCTCGACCAGCTGTTGCCGCTGCCGCCATCGGAATCACTGCAGACGCGCTTTGACTGGGACTACATCTACGAGCCGAGCCCGGAAGTCGTGCTCGACCACGTGATGACTCGCTACGTCGAGTCGCTGATCTACCAGGCACTGCTTGAGAACATTGCGTCGGAACACGCGGCACGCATGGTGGCTATGAAGTCCGCTTCCGACAATGCCAACAAGCTGATTGAAACCCTGCAGCTCATCTACAACAAGGCGCGGCAGGCCGCGATTACCCAGGAAATCTCCGAGATCGTCGGCGGCGCCGCGGCGGTTTGACGAATCAAGTTATGCACGAATTTATTCAGAGGATACAAAAATGAGCCAGGGCAAGATTGTGCAGATCATCGGCGCGGTCGTCGACGTGGAATTCGCACGCGATGCAGTGCCGCGCGTGTATGACGCGTTGAAGGTCGCCGGCACCGAGATCACGCTGGAAGTGCAGCAGCAGCTTGGCGACGGTGTCGTCCGTTGCATCGCGCTGGGCACCACCGACGGATTGAAGCGCAACCTGATTGCCGACAACACCGGGAAGGGCATCGCCGTGCCGGTCGGCGTCGAGACCCTGGGCCGCATCATGGACGTGCTCGGTCGCCCGATCGACGAGGCCGGTCCGATCAATACCAAGGACCACTGGGAAATCCATCGCCCGGCGCCTTCCTATGAAGACCAGAGCTCGGCCAACGAACTGCTCGAAACCGGCATCAAGGTGATCGACCTGATGTGCCCGTTCGCCAAGGGCGGCAAAGTCGGCCTGTTCGGCGGCGCCGGTGTCGGCAAGACCGTCAACATGCTCGAGTTGATCAACAACATCGCCCGCGCCCACTCCGGCCTGTCGGTATTCGCCGGCGTCGGTGAGCGTACCCGCGAAGGCAACGATTTCTACCACGAGATGGCGGAAGCGGGCGTCATCAAGCTCGACAACCTGAAAGAGTCGAAAGTGGCAATGGTCTACGGTCAGATGAACGAGCCGCCCGGCAACCGTCTGCGCGTGGCGCTCACGGGCCTGACGATGGCCGAGTACTTCCGTGACGAAGGCCGCGACATCCTGTTCTTCGTCGACAACATCTACCGCTACACGCTGGCCGGCACCGAAGTGTCCGCGCTGCTCGGCCGCATGCCGTCGGCGGTGGGCTACCAGCCCACGCTCGCCGAGGAAATGGGCGTGCTGCAGGAGCGCATCACCTCCACCAAGGTCGGCTCGATCACCTCGATCCAGGCCGTGTACGTGCCCGCGGACGATCTCACCGATCCGTCGCCGGCGACCACGTTCGCCCACTTGGACTCGACGGTCGTGCTCTCGCGCGACATCGCGTCGCTGGGTATCTACCCGGCCGTGGATCCGCTGGATTCAACATCGCGCCAGCTCGACCCGAACGTCATCGGCAACGAGCACTACAACACCGCCCGCGACGTGCAGGGCGTGCTGCAGCGCTACAAGGAATTGAAGGACATCATCGCGATCCTGGGCATGGACGAACTGTCGGAAGACGACAAGAAGGCCGTGGCCCGCGCGCGCAAGATCCAGCGCTTCCTGAGCCAGCCGTTCCACGTGGCCGAAATCTTCACCGGCTCGCCCGGCAAGTACGTGTCGCTCAAGGAGACCATCCGCGGTTTCCGCGGCATCGTCGACGGCGCCTACGACCACCTGCCCGAACAGGCGTTCTACATGGTCGGCACCATCGACGAGGCCGTCGAGAAGGCCAAGAAGCTTTAGTCCGGACGCTTCGCGCCGTACTAAATCCGCGAGTTGAAGCCGATGCTTCGCGCGGCTTAACTCGCGGGAACCAGGACAGAACTTATGGCTACTCTCCACGTCGACATCGTTGCAGCCGAAGGCCACATCTTCTCCGGCGACGCCACGATGCTGTTCGCGCCGGCGTCGATGGGCGAAGTCGGCATCGCGCCGCGTCATGCGCCGCTGCTGACCACGCTCAAGCCCGGCACGGTGCGCGTGCAGAAGGCCGACGGGTCCGAGCTGCCGTTCTTCGTGGGCGGCGGCATCCTCGAAGTGCAGCCGCACTTGGTCACCGTGCTGGCCGACACGGCCATGCGGGGCGAAGACGCGGACGAAGCCGCCGCGGCGGCTGCCAAGCAGGATGCCGAGGCCAAGCTGGCCGGCGCCAAGACCGAAATGGACCTCGCGAAGGCCCAGGGCGAACTGGTGGAAGCTGCGGCGCGTCTCGAGTTCGTCAAGAAGTTGAAGAATCCCGGACGTTGAGCCTCATTTTGTGGTGAGCACAGGGCGCCTTCGGGCGCCCTTCGTGTTTTATGCTCGGTGAGAGTCTGGGACGCACCTGAAGAGCATGACTAGCGAATTCACTGATGCCCATCCGCTGCTGCCCGCGACGGCGGGTGAGTCCGTTTGCCTGAACTGCGGGACCACGCTGTCCGATCTTTATTGCTCGCACTGCGCGCAGCCGGCGCGGATCGCGATTCCCACGGTCGGCAAGTTTCTCGGCGAACTTGCCGACAAGCTGCTGTCGATCCAGGGGAAGCTGCCCCTCACGCTGTGGACCTTGCTGCGCCATCCAGGGCAGGTGACCTGCGACTATCTCGCGGGCCGTCGCGAGCGCTATCTCAAACCGCTGAATCTCTACGTGGCGGTAAGCCTGACGTTCTTCCTGCTGCTGAGCCTGGTTCCGGGGATCAGCGTGCGTGTCGGGGCGACGTTGGAGATCAACACCGAGGCCGTGGCCGAATCGCGGATCGAGGGACACACCGGCATCGCCGAACTCGATCGTCGCCTGGCGATGTTCGGCACCTTGCCCATGGACCGTCGCAACCAGGTGCTGCGGGACGGCATGATCCGCAATGCTCCGCGCGCGATGTTCGCGCTGGTGCCTTTGTTCGCGCTGCTCATGAAGGGGCTGTACCCGCGCCGCTACTACGGCGAGCACCTGCTGTTTGCGCTGCATTTTCACAGCGTCGCGTTCCTGGCACTGGTACCGGGATTGATGCCGTGGCCGCAACCGTTTCACGACGTCGTCAACAATCTGATCAACATCGTGCTGCTCGTGCACTTGTTCGTGGCCTTGCGCGCCGTTTACGGCGGTAGCTGGCTGGTGACCCTGCCTAGAATCGCCGCGATCATCGGGGTCTATGTCGTGACGCTCTCGTCGGCGGTGCTGGCGGGAGTGCTGCTCAGCACTGCGGGGTGAGATGAGCCTTTTTTCCCGGTAAAATGTACGGGTGCCGCGGTGGTGCGCCGGCTCAGGAAACATTCTGGAATGGACCCGATGCCTCGAATCGCCGATCCCTTGCATGTCGTCATCCTCGCCGCCGGCAAGGGCACGCGCATGAAGTCCACGCGACCCAAGGTGCTGCATCCCATTGCGGGTCGCCCGATGCTCGACCACGTGCTCGAGACCGCGCGCTCGCTGGGCGCCGCGGCCTGCCACGTCGTGATCGGCGGCGGCGCCGAGTCGGTGCGCAGCTGGTTCGCGCAGGCTCATCCCGCGACCACCGATGTCACGTTCGTCGTGCAGGAACCGCAGCTGGGCACCGGCCACGCGGTGCAGCAGGCCATGCCCGAGATCCCGGACGACGCGCGTGTGCTGGTGCTCTACGGCGACGTGCCGCTCATCGAAGTGCAGACACTGTCCGATCTGCTCGCCGCGGCCGACAGCGGTGTGGGCGTGCTCGTCGCCGAGGTGCCGGACCCGCACGGCTACGGCCGCATCCTGCGCCGCGCCGGCAAGGTGACGTCCATCGTCGAGGAGAAGGACGCCACGCCTGCCCAGCGCAAGGTCACCGAGATCAACACCGGTCTCATGGTGGCGCCCGCCAGGTCCCTGCGCGCCTGGCTGTCGCAGGTGGGCAACCGCAACGCGAAGAGCGAGTACTACCTCACGGACGTGGTGCGCCTCGCCGCACGCGACCGCATCCGCATCCAGACGTCGCGCGTGCATTCGGCCGAGGAAGTGCATGGCGTCAATGACCGCACGCAGCTCGCACGCCAGGAGCGCGCCTACCAACGCCAGCAGGCCGATCGCCTGATGGGCCTGGGCGTGAGCCTCGTCGATCCCGAGCGCTTCGACCTGCGCGGCAGCCTGCTGTGCGGCCAGGACGTGGTGATCGACGTCGGCGTGGTGATCGAGGGCGAGGTCGAGCTGGGCGATCACGTCCGGGTCGGGCCCTACACCGTGCTCAAGAACACGAAGATCGGCGCCGACACGCGCATCGAGTCCCACTGCGTGCTCGACTCCGCGATCATCGGCCGCAACTGCAACATCGGCCCCTTCGCGCGCTTCCGCCCGTCCTCGCGCCTGGCTGACGACGTCCACATCGGCAACTTCGTTGAGGTCAAGAACAGCATCCTCGGCGAGGGCACCAAAGCCAACCACCTGGCCTATCTCGGCGACGCCACGATTGGCGCGCGCGTGAACGTCGGGGCCGGCACCATCACCTGCAACTACGACGGCGCGAACAAGTTCCGCACCGTGATCGGCGACGACGTCTTCATCGGCAGCGACAGCCAGCTCATCGCCCCTGTCACGATCGGCGACCGCGCCTATATCGCGGCGGGGTCCACCATCGCTAGGGACGCCCCTGCCGACCAGCTGACGATCTGCCGCGCTCGCGAGCAGAAGTCGGTGCCGTGGAAGCGACCGGTCAAGAAGAAGTAGCGAAGGACGGGACGCCCAGAATGCTGTGAGGCTGGGGCGAAGGGCATGTCACTCCGGCTTTTCCTGCGCCGAGCTGAGCGCGATGCCCCTCATCCCGAACCTCTCCCCATGCGATGAACCCGCATGGGGAGAGGGAGCGCTTTGCGATGGCCTCGTGGCCCGGACGAAGTCCGATGCGGACGCGCCGCTCTCATTTTCGGCGGCACCGCCACCGGTCGGACCGCTGGTCCATCCCCCACCGGCGCCCCGGACTGCGTCCGGGCTGCTCAGGTACGGTGCCGCCGTACAATGCGCTCGCCCCTTCCTCCCACTAACGAACGACCCCATGTGTGGAATCGTCGGCGCCGTTGCCCAGCGTGACGTCACCCCCATCCTGATCGACGGCCTGCGCCGCCTGGAATACCGCGGCTACGACTCTGCGGGCATCGCCCTGCTCACGTCCGATGGCAAGCTCGAGCGCCGGCGCGCGCAAGGCAAGGTGCAGCAGCTCGCCGAGGCCATCGCCGCCTCGCCGGTGCAGGGCATGCGCGGCATCGCCCATACCCGCTGGGCCACGCACGGCGTGCCCAGCGAGCGCAACGCCCACCCGCACATGTCCGAGGGCAAGGTTGCCCTGGTCCACAACGGCATCATCGAGAACCACGAGAAGCTGCGCGTCGAACTGCGTGCCGCGGGGTACGTGTTCACCTCGGAGACGGACACCGAGGTCGTCGCCCACCTGCTCAACGAGTGCTTCAAGCGCAGTGGCGACCTGCTCAAGGCCATGCACGAAGCCGTGGCGCGCCTGCACGGCGCCTACGCCATTGTGGCCTTGGACCTGCGCGACCCCGACCGCCTCGTCTGCGCCCGTGCCGGCTGCCCGGTCGTGCTCGGAGAAGGCGAGGGCGACACCGTGGGCGAGTTCTACGTGGCCTCCGACGTGCAGGCCCTGCTGCCGCAGACGCGCCAGTTCCGCTTCCTGGAAGAAGGCGACGTCGCCGAACTCGGTCCGCGCGGCATCGCCGTGTTTGATTCGAAAGGCAACGCGGTCGAGCGCCCCCTGCGCCAGTCCGAGCTCTCGGCCGACGCCGTCGAGCGCGGCGAGTACGCGCACTACATGCTCAAGGAGATCTTCGAGCAGCCGCGCGCCATCGGCGACACGCTGGCCGAGCGCATCACGGGCAACCGGGTGCTCGAAGCCGCGCTCGGTCCGCGCGCCAAGGACATCCTGCCCAAGGTGCGCGGCGTCCACATCGTGGCCTGCGGCACCAGCTATCACGCCGGTCTCATCGCGCGTTACTACATCGAGCAGGGCGCGCGGCTGCCGTGCACCGTCGAGGTCGCCAGCGAGTACCGCTACCGCCGGCCCGTCGTCCTGCCTGGCACCCTGCTCGTGGCGATCTCCCAGTCGGGCGAAACCGCCGACACGCTCGCCGCGCTGCGTTACGCTCGCGAACTGGGCTACATCGCCACCGCCACCATCTGCAACGTGCCCGAGTCCTCGCTCGTGCGCGAAGCCGACATGGTCCTGATGACGCGCGCCGGGCCCGAGATCGGCGTCGCCTCCACCAAGGCCTTCACCACGCAGCTCGCCGCGCTGTCCTTGCTGGGTCTCGCACTGGCACGGCACAACGGCATGGAAGCGCCGATCGAAGCCGAGTTCGTGCGCCAGCTCGCGCATGTTCCCGAGGTCGTCGAGAAGACCCTCGCGCTGGAACCCAAGATCAAGGAATGGGCCGCCCAGTTCGCCAACAAGCACCACGCCCTGTTCCTCGGCCGCGGCCCGACTTTCCCCGTGGCCATGGAAGGCGCGCTCAAGCTGAAGGAGATCTCCTACATCCACGCCGAGGCCTATGCCGCTGGCGAGCTCAAGCACGGCCCGCTCGCGCTGGTGGACGAGGACATGCCCGTGATCGCGGTGGCGCCGAACAACGCGCTGCTCGAGAAGCTCAAGTCCAACCTGCAGGAAGTGCGCGCGCGCGGCGGCAAGCTGTACGTGATCGCCGATCCGAACACCGGCTTCGTGTCGGAGCCGGGCACCGAGGTGCTGCTGATGCCGGAGCACATCGAGGCGGTGCAGGCGCCGCTGGTTTACACGATTCCGCTGCAGCTTCTCGCGTATCACGTGGCGGTGATTCGCGGAACGGACGTGGATCAGCCGCGGAATCTGGCGAAGTCGGTGACGGTGGAATGAGTGGACGGGCGGACTTTTGTTTCTGTTCCGACCAATTAAAGTCGTGAACAACCCATTAAAGCTGTGAACGGAAGTTGTGGCAAAAAACGCGGACTTCGCGCCCGCAGCAACGTCCGCGACCACAGAACACCGCATCCGGCACGTCTCATTCCCGCCCCCTGAGGATCCACCCCTCGACTAAGGCGACCGACTCATCCGATGGATGCATTCGGGGGTGCCATCACTGCAGTTACCGGCCGTCCTGATCGCTCTCAAGTGGCATCACTCGTCATCCCTTGAAACAAAGTTCATTGTGCCAGCGCAGCGAGTCGCGATCGGGCCGGTCAAGGGGTCGAGCCGGCAAAGCGATTTCCTGTCCCTGCAGCGCGTAGTAGTGCTTGCAGTTCTCGAACTCCTCGCGGATTCTGCGGCTCACTTCAAAGCGGCAGTCCTGGGTGACGGTGACGTAACCGCCATCAAACAAGCTGTGAAGATCACGCCGTAGCAGCAACCCGTTGGACGCGAGATGCGCGCCACCCTCGGCATACGGGCGAATGTGTGCAGCTTCGAGGGCGGGCAGAGTCTTCTCCTGCGTGACCGTGCAGCGACGGTTGTAGACATCGGTGACCAGGACACGAAATGCCCCCTGACCCAAGCGAGGCGCGATCAGCCGCGGTTCGCCGTAGCGAGCCGTGGGTTCCGCCGCGTCAGTCGACATGGAACCCGCCAGTCGCACCACCATGGCATCCCACAGCCTGGCGCCATCGGCCTCGTCCGTGTTGTAGGTCTTGTAAGTGACGATGTTCTTCGCCCAGCTATCGGGCACCGGAATCCATTCCGGCTCTGGCAGGAAGAATGTCTGCGTGAGAATTCGGCAGCCCACCGGGAAATCCGTGAACCGATCTGCGAGGTCTGCCTTTCGGTACTTGGCGATGCGTTCGCGCATCTCGCGAAAGCTGGAGGCGCCATTGGCCTCGCCAAATGCCTGCCATGCCAGAGAGCATGGCAATTGGTTCGCGTAGGCAAACACCCCGCCGCCCACGATGAAGTTGCGCGGCGAATGCAGCTTGAACAGGAACAGTTCGCCGGGCTCCAGCGCCTTGAAACCGGTGCCGGACGGCGCCCAGAAGTTGACTTCGGTCAGATCCGATCGCCGCCGCAGCGTGTCGAACCAGTCCGAGTCGGTGACGGCGACGACCAGATTGATGCCCATGCGTCAGTCCGCCAGTAAGGTGCCGCGGCAACGGGGAAAGGCACTGCAGCCGAGGAAGGCCCGTCCTTGCTTGGCTCCCTGCTTCGCCACGCGCCGGATCATTGAGGTTCCACACTTCGGACACGCGGGCGCCTGCGCAGACCGAGCGGGCCGAGCAATCGGAAGAGCACGCCGCTGCCGGGATGACTGGGAGCGCAACAATGCATTCGCATCCACCAGCTCGATGTTCCTCCCGTTGGCGAATGCCTTCGCATCAGCACTGAACGGACCGATCGAGACGACGAATGCGCCGGTAGCGCCACGCGCAGCCATCACGCCCACGGTGTTCACCGTGTCACAAGGGCTTCGGCGGGCACCTCCAGCAGATTGCCTGTTGTGTATCGAATCACGGAATCGTTTGAGCACCTTGCTGCTCTGCGTCACAGCGTATTGACCGTGACAGCTTACCCCTGGACAATGTGCTTGCAGGCAAGCGCAGGATTTGTAGAGGTCGTCAGCAACGGCGGCAGCCCGAAACGGGTGGGATCCTCGAACCTGGGGCCTGCACTTATACCGACCCTCCCCCCTCGACCAGCACGCCGAGATGCGGGAGGGTTTTTTGTAAGGCCACCAGGTCTGCTGGCCAGAATTTCAGGCCATAGCCCGCGGCAACTTGCTTGTGCCGGTAAAACGTCGGCCGCAAGAGCGCGAAGTAGCGTGGCTCGGACTCGCCGTACTGGTTCAAATTGAGCGCGAAGAACACGCCTGAAGCGACGGCATCGGCCATCTGCAAGCCAGCCAACTGGTCGTGATTGACGGCCCGGACGGCCTCGGGCCTGACCACGGTCCAGTCCACGCGAACATCACTGGCAATGCTGTTGGCTTCCAGCCGTTGCAGGTACGACCGCAGGTCCTCGTAGGACATGGCGCTGCGGTTCGAGAAGATCAGATCCACCGTGCCGTCGCCTTCGCTTGGCTTGCGCGCGTCGCGGCAGAGCCAGGAAATCCGTTCCAGCAGGAGCCGGCTCGCATAGCGGTACAGCCGGTGCGCCTCGTTCTGGAACTTCTCGGGTTCTGTGATCGATGGCTTGTGAATCAGGATGGACGCGGTGCGAATCGGCGCTTCCGCCACGCGGCGGATGTATGGCACACGCTGCTCATGCTTGAGCTCGCGGAAGTGCAGGGCCTTGTCGCGAGGCTTGCCCAGACGTTCACGTACCTCGCGCATGACCGTTACGGCCTCGCGCTCCTTCGCGGTGCGGAACACCACTGCCGACACCACGAGCCAACGCGAGCTGCCACGCTCCCCATCCAGAAATTGGAACCCCTCGTCTCCTGACTCATCGACATAGGCAACGAAGCTGCTGGTCCTGGCCATCAGGCGGCAGCCACATCAGGAACCGGCGCGAGTGCCTCGTGCAGCAGCGCGTTGAGCAGGCGGCTGCGGGCGTTCTCGCCGTGGGTCAGGCTGGCTTCGAGCTGGTCGCAGAGGGCCATCAGCTCGTCGACTTTGGCGACGATGCGGTGTTGTTCTGCTAACGGCGGTATTGAAAATGTGACGTTTCCGAATTCTGTGAGATTTATGTTTTTTAGCCCGACCGCGGAACGAATAGGACGCTCGATCTGATCTCTTACAGCCGACGAATTAATTGCCAGCCAAACATAGGTTGGATCGATATGCTCGCGACGGACCCTGACTCGGACAAGATAGCCAGCGAACGACATACCTTCAGCATCGCTCGTGACTACTGCCGCTCTGCCGACGATGTCTAAACTCCCGTTTGAGCGGATGAAAAGCAGATCCCCTTTGACCAAACTCAATTCGGCCGCTTCCTTCTCCGATAAAGGGCCGAACTTCATATCCTCCAGCGCCATTTTGCCGCTTGACACGTTTGGTATGCGTACGACCGGGACTCCGTTGGACGCGTATTCGCACTTGATTGAAGTTCCGTAACGCATGGAAAGCGCGACGTCAGCCAGTCTTGTCCGAGTCCATTTCGGCGGCAGTGGCAACGGATCAAGCAGCGAGGGTACGTCGCGTTGACCATACTGCTGAACGCCTCTCCGGCCCTTCGCCGTGGATGAATCGAGCGTGCTTTGGACGGGCAATGTGCCGAGATGTCCATCCGACGATTCTTGCGGCACAAGATTGCCGCATACCGCCAGATTGAGGATGGTCTGGCGGAGTTGCTTGATCTGGTCGGGTCGAGTGGTGAGGGCTGGCAGTGCGGTTCCGATGGCGAAGCGGGCGTCGGCCTGGAAGGTTTCGGGGTCGGGGGTGTTGAGGCGGGCGAGGCTCGCCGCCGCCAGCCGGTCGCGCGTCGCCTCGCGTTGCAATCGCGCCGCTTCCAGCCGGTCGCACAGCGCCATCAGTTCATCGACCTTGGCGACGATGCGGTGTTGTTCGGCGAGGGGCGGTAGGGGGACGACGAATTGAGTTACATCTGTCAAACGGAAGCTATTT
>JBKJPX010000091.1:0-10078 GCA_046594215.1 Panacagrimonas sp. | reverse complement strand
TGCATGCGCAAACTGCTGACCATCCTCAACGCCGTCCTGCGATCCGGATCGCCCTGGAATCCCCAACACCAGACCCTCCTCAACGCTTGACTCGAAACACGGTTGCTCTCCCCGCTGCCGCGGGGAGAGGGAGTCAATGGGCTCGAGTCGTCATGCGGGGGATCGCTCGAATGTCCTTCATCGTTCAACCACACGGTTGAGAAATCCAACGCCCGTCTCGATCTCGTTTTCGGTGCCCTCGCCGATCCGACCCGCCGCCGCATGCTGCGCAGCCTTGCGCTGCGCGACCGCACCGTCAGCGAACTCGCGGAGCCCTTCGCGATGTCGCTTGCCGCAGCCTCCAAGCACCTACGTGCGCTCGAACGCGCGGGGCTCGTGCGCCGCAACATCCAGGGCCGCAAGCATTACTGCCGGCTCAACGCGAAACCCTTGGTATACGCGACCGACTGGCTGGGCTTCTACGAGCGCTTCTGGAACGCGCGCCCCGATGCGCTCGAGGCGCTGCTGCGCCACCCCGACCACCAGACCGGAGAATCCGGATGACCGGCAGGAGGAGCGCGAAGACGCCGGGCGCGTGTCGAAACCCTGTCCTCGCTGCTGGCTTGATGATGAAGCCGGTCGGGCGCGGCCCCGACCTAGAATCGGCGCAGGCCGGGCCCGAGTCCCGACCTGCCCTTCAATTCAGGCAGCGATGGCGAACTGCACCGTGTCCGTGAAGCTCATCACCCGGGCAGTCGGGGCGGCTTCGACAGTCGCGACCGTGGCAGCGACATCGGCGGGCTGCTTCGTGCGCGTGATGCGGCGCATGCTCGGGCTCTGCAGCACGGTATTGATGGCGCGGATGATGTGCAGGTTCACGTAGCTGCGCGACAGCGTCTCGGGCGAGAGGTACCGCGCGCCGGCCACCACCTTCACGCAATCCGGGGCGCCGCACTGGCAGACGAAGGGACGGTCCATCTCCCACTCGGTCGAGGGGTAGAAGAAGTTCAGGATCTCGCCGGCTTCGATGTCGCGCGTCGCGATGACTGCGCGGGCGCCGGTATCGATCGACGTGTTCGGGCGGCAGGAGTGGTTCAGGTGCGACAACACATCGAGCTGCACGTGCTGGCCGGGGCCGACCTGCACCGTGAGGTAGCTCTGCTCCGCGAACGGCGCGTCGTCGAAGCGGGCGACGGTCTCGCCGGCCTCGAAGCTGCGATTGGCAACCAGGGCGGAGCCGTAGGCCAGGGCGTCGTTCATCACGATCAGGGAGTCGGTGAGGTCGAACATGGGAATCTCCGGTTTCGGTTTTTCGAGGGCTTCGGCAGGGGTTCGTGTTCCTGCCATGAGTCCAAGTTACGCGCCGGCGGTATCTGCCCTAGTTCAGGCTTCTGACACTTGATGTCAGGCCGTTTCAACGGCGCGTGGAATCTCCCCCTGCCCCGCTTGTCCCGAGTAGCGGCGGCTTCATGCGGCGTATCGAGGGACCAATCCCCTCGATCCTCATCGCGCCGTCGCGCGACGCCACCCCGGACGAGCGGGGCTCAAGGGTGCGGAACGCCGCAGGAGGGCCTCAGCGCTCCGCCAGCGCCTCGAGCCGCAGCCGCAGCACCGGATCGCGCTGCGCCCAGCGCCGGAAGCGCGACCGCTCCAGGCTCAGCAGCACGCAGGCTGTCAGCGCCGTGACGGTGGCGTTGCGCGGCGCCTCGGACATCAGCGCCGCCTCGCCGAAGGCATCGCCCTCGCGCAGCCGCGCCAGCTCCAGCGCGTCCTCGTCCACGCCGCGGCTGACCGACACCATGCCGCGCACCAGGATGTAGAAACGATCGCCGGCAAGGCCCTCGCGGATGATCTCGGCGCCCGGTGAGGCGCGCTCGGTGACGAACTCGCGGCTGACCTCGTCGAGCAGCACCGGGTCGGCCCCCTGGAACAGCGGCCATTCCCCGAGCCAGGCCGCGGTGACCGCCGAGTGCTCGAGGTTGTCGCTGACGCTCAGGCCCTGCTGCTTGCGCCACAGCCGCGCATACAGGCCGTGAGCGGCCAGCAATTCGGTCTGCGTACCCTGCTCCGCCAGCTTTCCCGCCTCGAGCACGAAGATGCGGTCGCAGGCGGCCGCCTCGGCCAGGCGGTGCGTGACGCGCACCATCGTGAATCGCGAGCGCAGCGATTCGAGCGTGGCGTTGATCGCGCGCTCGGTCGCGGGATCGAGCGCGCTGGTGGCCTCGTCCAGCAACAGGATGTCGGGCTGGCGCAGCAGCGCGCGGGCGATGGACACGCGCTGGCGCTGGCCACCCGACAGGCGCACGCCGCCAGCTCCGACGTGCGTGTCGTAGCCGTTCGGAAGCTGGCGCGCGTAGTCGTCCAGTTCGGCCAGGCGCGTCGCGTCCTCCACCTCCGAATCGCCGGCGTCCGGACGGCCAAGCCGGATGTTCTCGCGCAGGCTGGCGTCGAACAGCATGGTGTCCTGCTGCACGATGCCGATCCGCGTGCGCAGCGACGCCTGCGTGCACTGACGCAGGTCGGTGCCATCGATCGTGATGCGTCCGTGCAGCGGGTCGTGGAAGCGCGCGAGCAGGTTCAGCACCGTGCTCTTGCCGCTGCCGCTGGGCCCGACGATCGCCACCGATTCGCGCGCCGCGATGCGCAGGTCGATGTCGTGCAGGATCCGCGTGTCGCGATGCGCGAAGGCCAGGTGCTCGCAGCGGATCTCGCGCTCGAGCGGCGGCAGCTCCGTGGCGTTGGGCACGTCGTGCACGGCCGGCCGCTGGTCGAGCACCTCGGCGATGCGACGCAGGCCCGCCGCGGCGCCCAGCAGCGTGTTCGTGCTCGAGGTCAGCGTGGCCACCGAGGCGCCCAGGTTCAGCAGCACGGCGTTGAAGGCCACCAGCGTACCGACCGTGATCTGGTGCGAGAACGCCAGGTGCGCGCCCCAGACCAGCACCAGTACGTGCAGCGCCAGCATGCCGATGTTGGGCACGCGCTCGGCGAGATAGCTCGCGAAGTTGAACTGCAACCCGGCGCGCGCAGACCGGTCCAGGCGCTGCCCGGCCTCGGCGATGCTGTGTCGCTCCAGGCCCATGGCCTTGATCGCGGACTGTCCCTCGATGTTCTCCTGCACGAAGCTCAGCACGTCGGCATCGCGTCGCCGCGCCTCGAGGCTCAACTGCGCGGCGCGCGGCAGCAGCCAGTGCAGACCCACCCAGCTCAGCGGCGCCAGCACCATCACGCCCAGTGCCAGCGGCACATTCAGCGCAAACAGTGCGATACCCAGCAGGAGCAGGCTCGACAGTGCGTAGAACACGCTCGGCAGGGCGCCGACCACGAGGTTTTCCACGGCCGACAGGTCCGTTGAGAAGCGCGCCATGAGGTCGCCGGCGCGCACCGACGCGAAATAGCTCATCGACAAGGACTGCAGGTGCGAGAAAAGGCGCTCGCGCACACCCCGCAGCACCTGCGAACCCAGGCGCGCATAGAGATAGTCGCGCCAGACCATCGTGCCCACCGCCACCACCAGACCCAGCGCGAGCAGGCCGACCATCCAGCCCAGGCGCGCGCGATCCTGCGGCACGATGGCGCCGTCGATGAGGAACTTCAGGCTCAGCGGCAGCGCGGTCTGGAAAATGACGTCGATCAGCAACCCGACCATCACGGCCAGCGTCAGTCGCAAGTGCGGCGTCAGCAACTGGGCCAGGTCGGACAGGAAGACGCGCAGGCGCATGCGGGTTCAGCTCGGGTCGGGTGCGGGCTCCCCGCCATCTTGCCGCAGGCGCAGGCAGGCCGACTCGACGATGCGCCCGACCAGGTCCTCGTATGACAGGCCGGCGAGCCGCGCGATGATCGCCAGGTCCGAGTACACGGGTCGCAGGCCCGCCAGGGGGTTGACCTCGATGAACCGGGGAACGCCGCCCGCGTCCAGGCGCACGTCGACGCGCCCGGCGTCGCGGCAGCCCAGGCCACGCCAGACCGTCAGCGCCAGGTCCATCGCCTGCCGGGCCTGCGCGTCCGTCGCCAGCACGTAGTCGTCGCGCGCAGCTTCCTGCTTGTTGGCCCAGGAGTAGATGTCACGGTCGGCGCCGACCTGCAGCAGCACCTCGCGCGCGCCCAGCGCCACCGCGCGCTCCCCGGTCCCGAGCAGGCCCACCGTGAACTCCCGGCCCGGCAGGAATTCCTCGACCAGCACGGGCTGTCGGTAGCGGGCGAGCAGCGTTTCGCAGGCGGCGCGCAGGACTTCGGGCGTCGCGACCTTGCAAGCGCCCGTGATGCCCTTGCTGCTGCCCTCGGCCAGCGGCTTGGCGAACAGCGGGTAGCGCATGCGCACAGGCCGCGCGCCGAGGTCCGCGAGCGAGTCGATGCGCAGGAAGTCGGCGGTCGCGATGCCCAGGTCGCGGGCCACGCGCTTGGCCAGTTCCTTGTTCAGCGCCAGTCCCAGCACCACGGGATCGGAGAACGTGTAGGGGATGCGGTACGCGTCGAGCAGGGCCGGCACCTGGGATTCGCGCGCGCAGCCATGCACGCCCTCGGCGAGGTTGAACACGAGATCCCAGCGATCACCGCGCGCCAGACGCCCGACGAGCGCGCGGACATTGCCGACGCGGTCTGGCGCGTGGCCGTGCGCGAGCAGCGCCTGCGCGATCGCGTCGATCGTCTCCACCTCGTCGAATTCCGCGGCCGCCTCTTCATCGAACCCCGCGCGCCGATACTCCTCGCGCAGGTCGAAGGTGAGGCCGATTCTCACGCGGGCAGCTTGGCCGGCAGCGTCGCGCTCGTCGTCGCGTCGAGCGCCACGTGCGACGAGCGCCCTGCGGGGTCCGGGTAGCGGAACACGCGACCCTCGAAATTGCGCAGCAGCAGGCTGTCGCCTTCGCGTCCGACCACCGGGTCGGCGAACAAGGGAATCTTGCCGCCGCCACCCGGCGCGTCGATCACGAAGGTCGGCACCGCGTAGCCCGTGGTGTGACCGCGCAGTCCCTGCAGCAGCGCCACGCCGCGTTCGACCGGCACGCGGAAGTGCGCGGAGCCCGGCACCGGGTCGCACTGGTAGAGGTAATACGGCCGCACGCGCAGGCGCAGCAGCCGCTGGAACAGCGGCTTGAGCGTGGACACCGAATCGTTGACGCCGGCCAGCAGCACGGTCTGGCTGCCGAGCGGGATGCCGGCGTCGGCCAGGCGCGCACAGGCGCGCGCGACCTCCGGGGTCAGCTCGTCGGGATGCGTGAAGTGCAGGCTCATCCAGAGCGGGTGATGGCGGCGCAGCATGCGCACCAGCGCCGGCGTGATGCGCTGCGGGAGCGCCGCCGGCACCTTGGTGCCGATGCGCAGAAACTCCACGTGCGGGATCGCGCGCAGGCGCGTCAGCAGCCAGTCGAGCTTGTCATCAGAGAGCGTGAGCGGATCGCCGCCCGAGATCAGCACGTCGCGGATGACCGGTGTGGCCGCGATGTAGTCGATCGCGCGCTGCCACTGCTTCTGCACGAAGCGATATTCCCCGCCGGCCTCACCGACCATGCGCGAGCGCGTGCAGTAGCGGCAGTACACCGGGCAGAAGCCGGTGACGAGGAACAGGACGCGATCCGGGTAACGGTGGACCAGGCCCGGCACCGGGCTGTGCGCGTCCTCGGCCAGCGGGTCGCGCGCCTCGCCGGGGCTGCTGCGGTATTCGTCGCCGACCATGACCATCGTGCGGCGCAGGGGTTGGTGCGGGTCCGAAGGGTCGAGCAGGCTGGCGTAGTAGGGCGTGATGCCGGCGGGCAGCGGACCCCGGTGGCGTTCGAGCGCGCCGCGTTCGTCGTCCGACAGTTCCAGCCAGCGTGCGACGCCGGCCAGCGTGCGGGCTCGGTTGCGCAGCTGCCAGCGCCAGTCGTCCCATTCCGCGAGACTCGCCTCGGGAAAGAAGCGTCGTCGGAACGCCAGCGCGCGCGCGCCACGGGTCGCGGGCCTGCTGCTTGTTGGCGATGCAGGTACGTCCTGCATGGACATGGGATCCCCTTCGCCAGCGCGGGAGCGCGTGGATGAATGGGAGTGTATTCCGCGCGGGGACAATCGGAAGTCGATGCCGGCGGCGGGGATGACCTACGACAGCTTCGGGCGAAGTCGAGCCTGCCTCAGCTCATCCGCATCAGCGACGTCGTCGCCTGGTCATTCTGCTCGGCGCTCCGCATCAGCTTGACCTGCATCTCGAACTGCCGCGCGAGCTGGATCATCGTGACCATCGACTCGGCGAGGTTCACGTTCGAACCTTCCACCGCACCGCTCGCCATGGAAGTGCCGGAGGCCGCTTCGAGGCTCTGCCCCGCCCGGCCCCGCATGAGTCCATCCGAACCGCGCTCGAGCTGTTCGGCCGTGGCCGCGACGACCTTGAGCCGCCCGATCGTGGTCGGCGCCTCGGGCCCCTGCCCCAGCGGCACCACCGTCACGGTACCGTCGCCGCCGATCGCGATCTGCGAATTCGGTGGCACCGACAGCGGGCCGCCGTCTCCCATCACCATGTGTCCGCCGCCATTGCGCACCAAGCCATCGGCGCCCACCTGCAGGTCGCCGGCGCGCGTGTAGGCCTCGGAGCCGTCCGGCGCCTGCACCGCGAGCCATCGGTCCTGCACGAGCGCAACGTCCAGCGGGTTGCCGGTCTGCATGATGTTGCCGAGGCTGCCGTCGAAGCCCTGACCGCGCAGCTGCGTGTTGACGCGCGTGGGCATCAGCGGGCCGTCGACCGCCACCGCCTGCTGCGCTGCGAGCTCGGCCTTGAATCCCACCGTGCTGGCGTTCGCGAGGTTGTGGCTGTTCACGGCCTGCGCCTGCAGTGTCTGCGAGGCGCCGGTCATTGCAACGTACAGAGCGTGGTCCATGAGGCAGTGATCAGTGTCAGTGACTAGTGGTCGGCGGCTGGTGCTTGTGGGGTTTGCGGAGGGTCATGGTCCAGCATCACTGACCACTGACACTAGCCGCTGACCACTGCTTACCGGATGTTGATGATCGTCTGCGTCACCTGGTCGCTCGTCGAAATCATCTGCGCGTTCGCCTGGAAATTACGCTGCGCGGTGATCATGTTCACGAGCTGCTCGGTGAGATCCACGTTCGAGGACTCGAGCGCGCCAGACTGCACGAGGCCGAAGCTGCCCGACCCCGCGGTGCCGCGGATGGCGGCGCCTGCGTTGAAGGATTCGCCCCAGGTCGTGTCGCCGAGCTGCTGCAGGCCTTGCTGGTTGGGGAACGTGGCGAGCGCAAGTTGTCCCAAGGGAGCGGATTGCCCGTTGGTGTAGCGCGCCTGCACCACGCCACCGTCGCCGACCTCGATGCCGCTCAGGCGGCCTGTGGTGTAGCCGTCCTGGCCCAGGCGGCTGACGCTGAAGCGCTCGCCGTATTGCGCCGACGCCGACAGATCGATGGTCATCGCGAGCGCCGCCGAGCCGTTGGTGGTCGGAACCGAGGGCAGGGTGATCTGGCCGCCCGCAGGCGTGAGGAAGGTGCCGGTGTTCGAATAAGTCAGCGTCTGCCCGACGCCCACGTCGGCGCCGTCGACCTGCGTGTGCAAGGTCCACTCGTTCGCATTGGCGGTCTTGGCGAAGAACAGGCTGGCCTGGTGCGAGGCACCGAGCGAGTCGTAGATCGTCACTGACGTGGTGTGGTTGAAGCTGCCTGGATCGCTGGCATCGAACGCGTTCGCAGGCACGCTCGCGTTCGCGGGCAGCGTGTAATTCGCCTCGATGCTGCCCGTGGCCGAGGGCGGATTGTCGGCCGTGGACATGCGCAGGTCGATGAGCTGCGCCGTGTCGAAGTTCTCGGTGCCCGCGATCGGCGGAAACACCTGCAGGCGCTGGTTCGATGCGTTCACGACGTAGCCGTCGCGGTTGGTGCCGAACGCGCCGGCGCGCGAGTACACCTGCGAGCCGTTGTCCGACATCGTGAAGAAGCCTTCGCCCGAGATCGCCAGGTCCAGCGCGTTGTTGGTGAAATTCACCGTGCCCTGGGAGAACTGCTGCGCGACGCGGTCGACGCGTACGCCCGAGCCGATCGCGTTCTCGGCCAGGCCGTAGGCCGTCACCGGGAAGAAGTCGGCGAACTGCGCGCGCGACTGCTTGAAGCCCGTGGTGTTGGCGTTGGCGATGTTGTTGGCCGTGGTGGAGAGGTCGGCCTGTGCGGCGTTGAGGCCCGAGAGTGCGATGCGAAAGGACATGCTGATGACTCCTGTTGGAACGAGGCGCCTTGCTGCGCGTCGCTCAGAGAATTTCGCGGACCGCGGACAGCGCGACCGGGTCCATGCCGTAGAGGTTCAGGCTCAGGCCCGCGCTGCCGAGCGACACGCTGCTGACCATGCCCATCAACTGCGTCGAGACGGCCTGGGTGCCGGACTCGTTCATGACACTTGCCTTGATGCCGTAGGCGCCTTCTTCCACGCGGTTGCCCGCGTCGTCGAGACCGTCCCAGGTGAAGCTCGCGTCGCCGACGGGCTTGGTGCCCAGGTCGATGTGCCGCACCACCTGGCCGCTGGGGTCGGTCACTTCCACCGACAGCGATCCGCTGGCCGCCAGGGTCGCGGTGCCGGAAACGCCGCCCTCGGCGAAGAGATGAGCCGAGTCGCCTTCCACCATCACGCCGTGTCCCACCAGGCCCGCGGCCTGCAGGGTCTGGTTCGAGGTCAGCGCCGTGCTCAGCCCCGACAGCGAGGCCTGCATGCCCTGGATGCCCGAGACGGTGGAGAACTGCGCAATCTGTCCCAGGAACTCGCCCGACTCCATCGGCTTCATCGGGTCCTGGTGCTGCAGCTGCGCGGTCATGAGCTTCAGGAAGGCGTCCTGGCCCAGCTCGGTCCGCTTGCTGTCGGCCGAGGAATTCAGGGCGAGGCCGAAACTGGAATACGGGTTCTCGGTGCTGCTGACGTTTCCGACGCTCATGGTTCGAGGTTCCTTATCTTCTTCTGCAGGTGTCGATTACTTACCGAGCGAGAGCGTGCGCATCGCCAGTTCCTTGGCGGTGTTCATCACTTCGACGCTGGACTGGTAGGAACGCGAGGCGGAGATCATGTTGACCATCTCCTCCACCACGTTGACGTTGGGGGCGTAGACATAGCCGTCCGCGTCGGCCATCGGATGGCCCGGCTCGTAGCGCTTCTGCGCCTCGGCGGTGCTCTCGACGACACCGAGAACGCGTACGCCGGCGGACTCGGGATTGGCCGCGTCGAGCTGTGCCTGGAACATCGGCATGCGCGCTCGGTATACCGACTGCGCATCGCCGGCGACGCTGTCCGCGTTCGCAAGATTCGAGGCCACGGTGTTGAGTCGCGCGGACTGCGCGGCAAGCGCGGAGCCGGCGATGTCGAAGATACGGAATGTGCTCATCGGGATGCGTCTCCTTATTCGCCGGTGATCGCGGTCAGCAGGCTCTTCAGCTTGCCGTCGAGAAAGCTCAGCGACGCCTGGTAGCGCAGGGCCGAATCCATGAACGCGGCCTGCTCGGTCTGCACCTCGACGGTGTTGCCGTCCGCGCTGGGCTGCATCGGCACGCGGTACATGAGCGCCGGATCGGCCTGCGTGCCTGCACCATCGAGATGGCCGGGCTGATCGATCCGCAACGCATTCGATCCGCCGCCGATGGCCTGCTCGAGCGCGGCCTTGAAGTCGAGATCACGCGCCTGGAAGCCCGGCGTGTCGGCGTTCGCGATGTTGCCGGCGAGCAAGGTCATGCGTCGCTGCTGGATCTGCAGCGCCTGCGCGTGAATGCCGAAGAGCGGATCGACGGTGCCGGCCATTGCGGGCTCCGGGTGGGATTTCACACGGGGAGCTACAAGGCCTGTGCCAGGGGGAAAAGGCGGCGGCGTATCGGGTTAACGGCACGGCTCGCGAAAACTTTAAGCGGCGTTTGCAGTTCTCCCTCTCCCCATCGGCTTCACCGATGGGGAGAGCAAGACATAAGGGTCGGGGTGAGGGGCCTGCCGCTCCGAGATCGAAACGCGCTGCGCTCCTGCGATCGATCGCCGATGCTCACGTCGGCCCCTCACCCCAGCCCTTGTATGTTTCTTTTGCTGTCCCTGCTGCAGCAGACCGTAAGCCCTCTGGTCTAGGAGACCGTGGGAGAGCGAGGGTCGTTGCGGCGGTTTTTGATGAGA
>JBKJPX010000112.1:0-98568 GCA_046594215.1 Panacagrimonas sp. | reverse complement strand
CCGCCATGCCGGTGCACCACGCCCTGCACGATGGCCAGCCCGAGTCCCGTGCCGGCGATGTCGCCGGTGCCGCCGCGCACGAAGCGCTCGAACATCGCCGACTGCCGCGCCGGATCGATACCCGGCCCGGTGTCCTCGACGCGGACTTCCGCCTCGCCACCGTCGATGCGCAGCGACACGTCGATCCTGCCGGGCGCAGGCGTGTACGCGATCGCGTTGTCGACGAGATTGCCGAACAGGCTCGCGAGCGCCTCGGCGTCACCACGCACTGTCGCCGCGACGGAATCGGCGATGCCCAGGTCCAGCCCGCGCGCCTGCGCGAGGCCGAAGCGCTGCGCGACCACCTCGCGCAGCAGGCGGTCGAGCGGCACGGTCGCGTCCATCGAGACGTCGGGCATCGACTCGCTGCGCGCCAGGCTCAGCAGTTGCGCGACCAGGTGCGTGGAACGCTCGACACCGGCCTGCAGTGCGTCGAGCGCATCACGCCGCTCGGCCGCGTCCGTCGCAAGCCCGGCGCGCTGCGACTGCAGCCGGACCGCGGCCAGCGGCGTGCGCAGCTCGTGCGCGACGTCGGCCAGGAATTCGCGCTGACGCTGGCTGGCGTGCGCCTGTCGCGAAAGGAGGTCGTTGAGAGAACTCAGTACCGGCGCGAGTTCGCGCGGCGCGTCCTGGAGCGCCACCGGCGAGGTGTCCTGCGCGCTGCGGTGCTGCATCTGCGCCGCGAGCTTGCGCAGCGGGGCGAGCTGCCGCGACACCACCCAGCCCGTGAGCAGCACGAGCAGGGGTACGAGCACCAGCAGCGGCACCAGCAGGCGTAGCGCCTCGGCGGCGGCGCGGCGCTCGCGCACGTCGAGCGACTGCGTCACCTGCAGCACCAGGCCGCTGGGTTCGACCACGCGCGTGAAGCTGCGCCAGCGGTCGTCGCCGTATTCCACGTCGGCCATGCCGATACGCGTGGAGATCGGCGCAGGCCGCGCCTCCGAGGTCCACAGCAGGGTGCCGTCGGATCGCCACACCTGCACGACGATGCCGTCGGCCGCTTCGTCGTTGGCGCCGCGGGGCATCTCCAGCATCGCCTCCACGGGCAGATTGAACGACAGCGCGCGCAGGCGCTCGTCGAAGATCTCGCCCTGCTGGTGCATCGCGAGCCAGTACAGACCCCAGGAGGCGAAAGCGCCGCCCACGAGCAGGATCGCGACGAGCGCGAGCGCCAGGCGTCGTTGCAGCGAACTGCCGAAGACCGTGAGGATCCGGCTCATCATTCCTTGGGGATGTAGTAACCCACGCCGCGCGCGTTACGGATGAAGTCGGCTGACAGCTTGCGGCGCAGTGCGTGCACGTGAACGTCGAGCGCGTTGCTCGCGATCTCCTCGTTCCAGCCGTACAGGCGTTCGACGAGCTGCTCGCGCGTCCACACGCGGCCCGGCTGTTCGACCAGCGCGGCCAGCAGCGCGAACTCGCGTCGCGTGAGCGCAACAGCTTCGCCCTTGAAGACGGTCGAGCGCTCGGCCAGGTCCAGCACCAGATCGAGATGCTCGACCTTGGGCTGCGCACGGCCGGCGTGGCGGCGCCCCAGCGCGCGCACGCGCGCCAGCAGTTCGTCGAGATCGAAGGGCTTGAGCAGGTAGTCGTCGGCGCCTGCGTCGAGCCCGCCGACGCGATCGTTCACGGCATCACGGGCGGTCAGGATCAGCACCGGGGATTCCAGGCCGTCGCGGCGCGCGTCCTTGAGTACGCCCAGACCGTCGCGTTTGGGCAGACCGAGGTCGAGCAGCACCAGGTCGTAGTTCGCGCTGCGCCAGAGTTCGGCCGCCGCCTCGCCGTCGCGTGCCCAGTCCACCGCGTGCGACTGCGCCGCCAGCCCCTTGCGGACGGCCTCGCCGAGCATGGCGTCGTCTTCGACCAGGAGGATGCGCATCGGACGTGACAGGGACCCGGCTCGTGGACGTCACGAGGATACGTGACGAGAGAACGGCGGGCTTGCCCCGCATTGCCGCGCCCCGCGACCCTGTGTTCATACTCGGGAACACCGACGGCCGCGTAGCGAACGGACCCTCGGTAAAAAACGAAGCCCGCCACGGAGAGAGCCCCATGAGAGCTGCAGTCCTGGACGCCATCGGCGGTCCCCTGAGCGTGCAGCAGATCGACATCGAGGCCCCGCGCGCGGGCGAGGCCCTGATCCGCGTCGTCGCCTGCGGCGTGTGCCACAGCGACTGGTCCTGCATGCACGGCATTCTGCGCGCGCCAGTGCCTTCCGTGCTGGGACACGAGATGGGCGGCGTGGTCGAGGCTGTCGGCCCGGGCGTGGACAACGTCAAGGTTGGCGATCACGTCATCGCCGGCCCCACGCCCCACTGCGGGCACTGCGAGTTCTGCGTCGAGGACAAGCCCGTGCTGTGCACGAAGGCCGCCCCGATGTTCATCGACGCGACGATGCTCGACGGAACGACGCGGCTTCGGCGACGCGGCGAGATCGTCTACCAGCTCAGCGGCATCGCTGGCTTCGCCGAACAGGCGGTGGTTCCGGCCGGCGCGCTGGTGAAGGTCGATCCCGGCGTTCCGCTCGACGTGGTCTGCGTGCTCGGCTGCGGCGTCATGACGGGCGTGGGTGCGGTGGTGAACACGGCGAAGGTCGAGCCGGGCTCCACGGTGGCGGTGCTCGGCTGCGGCGGCGTGGGCCTGTCCGCGATCCAGGCGGCGCGCATCGCGGGCGCCCGGCAGATCATCGCCATCGACCCGGTCCCCTCGCGACGTGCGCTCGCGATGAAGCTCGGTGCGACCGACGAGATCGATCCCGCGGCCGGAGACGTCGTTAAGGCCGTCAAGAAGCTCACGCGCGGTGGCGTGCACTATGCCTTCGAGGTCATCGGCCGCACCGACACCATCACGCAGGCCTTCAACATGGTCCGCGCATCCGGTACGGCCGTCGCCGTGGGCGCACCGAAGATCAGCGACGAGGTCGCCATCCGCGCGGGCGGCTTCCTTGCGGACAAGGTGCTGCGTGGCTCGCTGTACGGCGGCAGCCGCCCGCGCCGCGATATCCCGCGCATGATCGACTGGTATCGCAGCGGCGCGCTGCGTCTGGACGAAATGGTCACGCACCGCATTCCGCTGGCGAACATCAACGACGCGTTCGAGCTGATGCAGAGCGGGACCGGGGCGAGGGCGGTGGTGACGATGGGCTAGTGTCCACCCGCGCGGGCAGACGATGGAAACCGTTTGCCCGCCCTAAACCGCCATCACCACCTGCTTGAGCACGTCGAAACTCACGGGCTTGATCAGGTGTCGATCGAACCCGGCCTCGCGCGACTGCCGCTGGTCGTCTTCCTGGCCCCAGCCCGTCAGCGCCACCAGGATCACCTGCTGGCCGGTGGATCGGGCACGGATGCGCCGGGCCAGCTGGTAGCCATCCATCTCGGGCATGCCGATGTCGAGCAGCGCCACGGTCGGGCGATACGACTCGATTAGTTCCAGCGCGGTGTTGCCGTCGTAGGCCACGCGCACGTCGGCGCCCAGCGCGGCGAGGACCATCGCGATCGAATCGGCGGCGTCGCGGTTGTCGTCGACGACGAGCACGCGTCGCAGTTCGCGCTGCGGCGGCGCAACTGTTGTTGCCTGGACCGCGTCGGCCGCATCGGAGGCCTCGGCCAGCGGCAGGCTCACCAGGAAGCTGCTGCCCTTGCCCAGGCCCTCGCTGTGAACCTTGACCGTGCCGTCGTGCAGGGCAACCAGGCTCTTGACCAGCGACAGGCCGATGCCCAGGCCGTCGCCCGTGCGGTGCTGTCCCGCCGGAACCTGCGCAAAGATCTCGAAAACGCGCGAGCGCATCTCGGGAGCGATGCCCACGCCGTTGTCGGTGACGCGCACGAGCGCCTTGCCCGCCTCGGTCCAGACGCGCAGGCCGATCTGGCCCCCTTCCGGCGTGTACTTCGAGGCGTTGTTGAGCAGGTTCGCGAAGATCTGCGTCAGGCGAACGATGTCGCCGCGCACCGGCACGGGTTGCTCAGGAAAGGTGGGCTCGAAGCGGTGCCGCGCGGACTCGATCCAGGGCCGCGACGTGTCGATGGCGTTGCGCACCACTTCCACGAGATCCACGCGCTGGCGGCGGATCTCGATCTTGCCGCGCGTGATGCGCGAGACGTCGAGCAGGTCGTCGACCATGTGCACGAGGTGATCGACCTGGCGCTCCATCATCGTGAACAGGCGTTCCGTGGAGATACCGGGTGCACCTCGCGTGAGCACGGCCATCGCGTTGCGGAGCGGGGCCAGCGGATTGCGCAGCTCGTGGGCGAGCGTGGCGATGAACTCGTCCTTGCGCCGGTCGCCTTCCTGCAGCGCGCGTGCCACGCGGGCGCGCTCGATCGATTCCCAGCAGCGGTTGACCAGCAGGCGCGTGAGCTCGATGTCCTGCTGCGTCCACTGACGCCGGTGGCCCTGGTACACGCCCAGGATCGCCGTCAGGCGATCGTCCTTGCGCAGGGGGACGACGATGGCGGCCTCGGCCTGGACCTCGACGAACCGGCGGCGCTGGTCGGGGGTCAAGCCGCCCTGGTCCGCGTCTTCGAACGCCAGCGGGTAGTTGCCGCGCATGGCCTCGACGAACGAGCTGCCGTAATCCGCGATTACGTGATCGCCGACCAGCGGGCGGATGTGCGGCGCGTGGTTGCGCATCACGTGCGCGATCGCCTGGTCCGCGTCGACCTCGAAATACGTGGTGCGGTCGGCCCCCAGTTCCTCGCACAGCATGCGCATCGAGGCGAACGCGATCTCGTCCGGATCCGACAGCGGCCGGATCGCATCGTCCACGCGCACCAGGAAGGCGTCGCGCCGCTCGGCGTTCTTGCGCGGCGTGACGTCGGTGTTCATGCCGACCCATTCGCGGATCGTGCCGTCGGCATTGCGCACCGGAATGGCGCGGACCTCGGTCCATCGCCAGCTGCCGTCGACGTGCCGCAGCCGGTACTCGTCGTCCACCGGCGTGCCGCGTGCAACCGCCTGGGGCCAGCTCCGCTCGAGGCGACGGCGATCGTCGGGGTGCAGCGCATCGAGCCAGCCCGTGCCCCGCTGCTGCGCGAAGTCCTGGCCGGTGAAGGCCTGCCAGGAGGGCGAGCCCGTTTCCACCTGCCCTTGCGCGTCGGCGCTCCACAGGATCTGCGAGGTGGCCTCGACGAGTTTGCGGAAGCGTTCTTCGTTGTAGCGAAGCTCGCGCTCGATGCGGGCGCGTTCGATCGATTCCTGGCAGCGGTCGGCGACCGCCACGGTCAGTTCGACGTCGCCGGCGTGCCAGGCGCGCGGGGCCTGCGAGTGCACAGCCATGCACGCGACGAAGCGACCCGCACGCAGCAAGGGCACGCAGATCACGGCCTGCATCTGGATAGCGTGGTACGCGACACGCTCGTTTGCCTGCAGGCGCGGGTCCAGGTCGCAGTCGTCCACGATCCAGGGCTGGCCGCGGTGCATGTGATCGAGCGCGGCGGCGCCGAACTCGCTCATGTGATAGCGGCCCACCGTGCTCCGCAGCCGGACGGTGTAATCACCCGTGATGGTGAAGCCGTTCTCGTCGGAGTCGACTTCGGCGTAGGCGCAGCGATCGGCCTGCAGGTGCTCCGCGAGCAGGCGCGCGGCACTACGCGGAATCTCGAGGGCGTCGACGTGTTCGTGCGCGAGCCGCTCGATCTGCTTGAGGCAGGCATCGCGCTGCTCGCGCCCGATGCGTTCAGAGATGTCCACGCCCTGCACGAAGATGCCGCCGGTGCTGCCGTCGGCGTCGGGGATCGGCTGATAGACGACGTCGAAGTAACGCTTCTCGGACTGCGCTGCGCCCGGTCGTCGGATCAGGACGAGGTTGGCGGTGGCCCTGAAGGCGGTGCCGGTGGCGCGCACCTTGTCCAGAATTGCCACCACCCCCTGGCCTTCGATTTCGGGAAAAGCCTCGAGCAGGCTACGACCGATCAGCGGGCGCGGCCCGAAGATCTCCTGGTAGGTCTCGTTGGCGAGCACGAATCGATGGTCGGGACCTTCGAGCACGGCCATGAAGCTCGGCGCCTGCGCGAACAGGTCCCGCAGCCGTCCGCCTTCGTCCTGCAGTCGCCGCTGCGCCTTCACGGTCTCGGTGGTTTCGATCACGGGGCAGAAGACACCCGCGATGTGGCCCAGCTCGTCCACGATCGGGCTGTAGGAGAACGAGAAGTAGCAGTCTTCGAGTACGCCGGAATCCGCCGCGCGGTGCATCGGCAACAGGAGGTCGCGCGCGCGGGTGGCTTCGCCGCTGCGCATCACGCCTTCCAGCATCGGGCCGACGGTGCTCCAGATCTCGGGCCACACCTCGGGCCCGGTCTTGCCCAGCGCGGGATGCTTGGCGCCGAGGATCGAGCGGTACTCGTCGTTGTAGAAGTGGACAAAGTGCTCGCCCCAGAGCACCACGATCGGGAAGCTGCACTTCAGGCAGATGCTGATCGCGGTGCGCAGCGACTGCGGCCAGCGTGCGGGAGGCCCCAGGGCCGTGCGCGCCCAGTCGTGGGTTCGCATGCGCTCGCCCATTTCGCCGCCCCCCGCGAGGAAGGCCAGGTCTGCCGCCGATACGTCGCCCGTGAAGTCGTTCATGTGCCCGGAAATCATGGAGGCCGGGCAGGCGTGCTAGTGCGCGCTGCCGGCGCCCCGGATCGTAGCGGAAGGCGCCTGCCGCGGGGTCGGACACGCTGCAAACAGCGCGGTAGCCCGTGCGAAGCCCGGGATTCCTTCCACGAGTCGAGCGACGGCCCGGACTTCGTCTGGGGTACGGCGGCAGACGGTTCAGCCGCTAAGCTTCGCGCCCCGCTTGCGTCTCCACACCATGCCCACTGTCACCTTCACTCTCGAGTCCGAGTACATCGAACTCAACCAGCTCCTGAAGCTCGCCGGCGCCTGCGACAGCGGTGGGGCCGGCAAGCTGCTCGTGGCGGAAGGCCGCGTATCGGTTGACGGCCAGACCGAGAGCCGCAAGACCGCGAAGATCCGCGCCGGGCAGCGCGTCACCTGCGAGGACCTGCGCATCCTCGTTTCCGGCGCCGGCAGCTGACGCGCACAGGATCATGGCCAGCAATGCCCCGTTCGCCGCCGCGGATCCGCGCGTCGATCGCTACGTCGGCGACTACCCGGCCACGACGCGCGAACAGGTGCGGCGCCTGGTCCGGGAAAATCGCCTCTCGACCTACCTGCAGCGCAAGTATCCCGATACCCACGCCATCCAGACCGACAGCGCGCTGTACGACTACGTGCTGGACTTGAAGCAGGCCCACATGCGCAGCGCCGGCCCGCTGCACAAGGTGATCTGGCAGAACAAGATGGACGTGATGAAGAACGTCCTGGGTCTCAACACCGCGATCTCGCGCGTGCAGGGCGCCAGGCTCAAGGCCAAGGCCGAGATCCGCATCGCCGGCCTGTTCAAGCGGACCGCGCCGGAATTCCTCCAGATGGTCGTCGTGCACGAGCTGGCCCACCTGCGCGAGCGCGACCACGACAGGGCCTTCTATGCGCTGTGCCGGCACATGCTGCCGGACTATCACCAGGTCGAGTTCGACCTGCGGTTGTTGATGCTGAAGAACGAGATCGCGTCCGGTGTCGATCAGGTTGTGGAAGTGGCTGCACTGGATCCTGTCGAAGGTGTTGAGGGCAGGGCGGCCACGGCCCGGAGCCCGGACTAACTTCGGCAGCGTTTCACCCGAGAAACGGAGACCCGACCGCCATGAAATGCCCGCCGGCCAGGTCGATGCCGCGCGTCGTGTGCGTTGCCGTACCGACGTTCAGCGCCACAAGCGCTAATGATCCGACTCCCATTCAAACCGTCAGGATTCGCCGCCGTCGTTAGCAGACGGCCACGATCCGGCAACCGCGAGGAGCAAGAACAATGTCGATTGGAACCATCCTGTTGATCGTCCTGGTGCTTATGTTGATCGGCGCCATTCCGACCTGGGGGCACAGTCGGTCCTGGGGCTACGCTCCGAGCGGCACTTTGGGCCTCGTGCTCGTCGTGGTGATCGTGCTGGTGCTGATGGGCCGGATCTGACGCCGAACCCTATTCACTGGTCGCAAGCCTGCGACGCCTACTTCTGGGGGTGTTGCGCAGCGTGATCCTGCCGAGCTTCGCGTTCTCGGCCGGAATCGAACTTGCCCTCGGTCGTGATGGCCGTCATCCGCGCGTAAGTTCGAACCTGCCGCCACGGCCGAAATGCCTGAGGGCGTCGCGGCTCTCGTCGAATTTCTCCCACGGCGTCGCGACCTGCGCCGCTGGCCGGGTCGAGGCAGACTCCAGGGCGGCTCGCCAAGCCGGCCGCACGGATCGCGTTTTATGGTTCGTCGCGACGAACTGCACGCACGATGCGGCGCATTTGAAGATCAGCGAGCCGAGTCAAGCCTTGTCGCCTTGCGACGAATCCCGCGCCGTCACCAAGCTCCCCAGCTTCGGCGCCAACCAGACCTCGAAGTCGTCGATCACCTCGTAGACGACCGGAACCAGGACCAGCGACAAACCCGTCGAGCTGATCAAGCCGCCGATCACGGCGATCGCCATCGGCACGCGAAACTCCGAGCCTTCACCAAAGCCCATCGCGGTCGGCAGCATGCCGGCCGCCATCGCGAACGTGGTCATCACGATGGGCCGGGCACGTTCACGGCAGGCTTCGATCAATGCGTCGCGCTGCGTCGCGCCGGCCCGCTCGGCCTCGATCGCGAACTCCACGAGCAGGATGGAGTTCTTGGCCGCGACACCCATCAGCATCAGCAGGCCGATCAGCGCGGGCAGGCCGAGCTCGGAGCCGCCGACCAATAGACCCAGGAACGCGCCGGCCAGCGACAGCGGCAGGGCGGCGAGGATCGTCGCGGGCTTGAAGAAGCTGCGGAACAGCAGCACCAGCACCGCGAAGATCATGCCGATGCCGGCGAGGATCGCGTTGCCAAAACTGTTGAACAGGTCGGCTTGGTCCTCGCTCTGGCCGAAGGCGGGCTTGGTCACGCCGGGCGGCAGGTGCTGGAGCACGGGCAGCTTGTCGATCAGCGCCGTGGCCTGGCCCAGCGAGACCCCGTTCAACTCGGCCTCGACGGTGGCGCGGCGTTCGCGGTCGTAGCGCTCGATGCGGGTGGCGCCGGCCTGGAACTTCAGGTCTGCCACGGCGGAGAGCGGAACGCTGGTGCCGCCTTTCGAGGTGGGGACGCGCAACGCGCCCAGCGCGTTGAGATCGGAGCGGGCCTTGCCGGGCAGGCGCACGCGGATCACGAGACGCTGCGTGCCGGTGTTGAACTTGGCGGTATTGGCGTCAACGTCGCCGATGGTGGCGACGCGGGCGATGCCGGCGATGGCCTCGGGCGTGACGCCCAGGCGCGCGGCCTCGGCGGGCTTGAGCTTGATCACGAGATCGGCGCCCGCGCGCGGCGTGGCCTGGTGCACATTGGCGAGCTGGGGGAGGGTTCGCATCTCGCGCTCGAGCTGCAGCGCGCTGACGGTCAGCGCATCGCCGTCCTCGCTCGACAGCAGGATCTGCAGAGTGGTGCTGCCGCCTTCGCCGCTCTGGCCAAAGCCCAGGCGCACGTCGGGGATGCTGTACAGCATCGGGCGGATGGATTCCTGGAAGGCCTGCGTGCTGATGTCGCGGTCGGCGTGCAGCAGCACGGTGACGCGGCCCCGGCCAGAGCTTTCTTCGGGCGCCACGGTGGCGAACACGGTCTTGACCTGCGGGCGCTTCTCCAGCGCCTGCGTGAGCAGGTCGGTGGCGTGGCGCGTGTCTTCCAGCGTTGTACCCGGCGCGCTCTCGAGCGTCATCTGCACGATGCCGTTGTCGGTGGGCGGCGTGAACCCGGTGGGAATGAAGGTGGCCAGGAACAGCGAGCCAACGAACAGCGCGAGGCCCGCGAACATCGACAGCCAGCGGTGGTTGAGCGCGAAGTCCAGCGCGTTGCGGTAGAAGCCGGTGAAGGGCTTGCGCGGGTGCGGGTCGCTCGTGGGCGCCATGAAATAGGCGGCCATCAGCGGCGTCAGCATGCGCGCCACCAGCAGCGAGAACAGCACGGTGACGGCAACGGTGAGACCAAACTCGTAGAAGAACTGGCCGATCAGGCCGCTCATCAGCGACACCGGCAGGAACACCACGACGATGGTCATCGTGGTGGCCAGCACGGCCAGGCCGATGGCGTCCGCGCCTTCGATCGAGGCGTCGTAGGGCGACTGCCCGGTCTGGATGCGCTTCTGGATGTTCTCGATCTCGACGATGGCGTCGTCCACGAGAATGCCGATGACCAGGGTCAGCGCAAGCAGGGTGATGAGGTTCAGGCTGAAGCCCATCGCGGCCATTACGCCAAAGGCGGGCAGCAGCGAGACGGGCATGGCCAGCGCGGTGATCACGGTGGCGCGCCAGTCGCGCAGGAACACCAGCACCACGATCGCGGCCAGCAGCATGCCTTCGAGCAGCGAGGCCACGGTGGCGTGGTAGCTGTTCCGCGTGTTGGTGGCGGTGGAGATGATCTGCTGGAACTTCACCTCGGGGTACAGCTTGCCCAGGGCCTCCACGGCCTTGGCCGCGTTGGTCTCCACCAGCACGTCGGAGGAGGAGTTGGCCTTGGACACCTGGAAGCCCACCACCGGTACGCCGTTGAGCAGCGCGAAGCCGCTGCGCTCGGCCGCGCCGCTGTTCACGTTGGCCACGTCGGACAGGCGCACGCTGCGGCCGTCACCGGTGGGGATGATGGTGTGACGCAGCTGTTCCACGCTCTCGGCTGCGGCCAGCACGCGCACGGTCTGCTGCCGGCCGCCGATCTGCGCGGTTCCACCGCCGGCGTCGAGGCTGAAGGCGCGCAGCGCGTCGTTGACCTGCGGCGCCGTCAGCCCCAGGGCCTCGAGGCGCGACGGGTCGAGCGTGACGTTGATCTCGCGATCCACGCCACCCAGGCGCCGGACCTGGGCGACGCCGTCCTCGAGCATCACGCGGCGCGCGACGGTGTCGTCCACGAACTGGCTCAGTTCGACGTCCGACATCGCGGGCGCATAAACGGCGTAGGTGACGATGGGCTGGGAGTCCACGTCGAAGCGCTTGACCACGGGCTCCTCGATGCCGCGCGGCAGCCCGATGCGCACGCCGTCGATGGCGGCGCGGACCTCGTCGGTGGCCTGCGTCTCGTCGGTGCCGATCTCGAACTCGATCGTGCTGGTCGACAGTCCCAGGGTCACGGTGGAACTCACGTGGCTCACGCCGGCCACGTCGGAGACCGCGGCCTCCACCTCGCGCGTGATCTGTGTCTCGACCTCGCTGGCGGCGGCGCCGGGCAGGGTGATCGTGACCAGGACGATGGGAAACGACACGTCCGGGAACAGCTTGATCTGCAGCGAGCGGAAGCCCGCGAAGCCCGCGATCAGCAGCGCGGCGAACAGCACCACGACCGGGATCGGGTTCTGGATGGACCACGCGGAGATGCGCAGCTGCATGGAGGGGTGGCGCGTTTACTTGGAAGGCGTCGCCGCCGCGGGCGCGGGCGGTGCCGACCCCGACCCCGACACAGACCCCGGATCCACGAGATCGCCGTCGAGCAGGAACGCGCCGCCACCCAGGGCCACGCGCGCGCCGGGCGGCGGGCCTTCGAGCAGTTCCACGTAGCCGTCGGCGCGCGCGCCGGTGCGCACCGGCATGCGCTTGGCGCGGTTGTCCTCGCCGATCACCGTGAGCTGCGGGCCGCCGGCTTCGAACTGGATGGCCTTCTCGGGAACGCTGGGCACCGGCTGCGAGGACGCGTCGAACGCGGCCTGCGCGAAGCCGCCCGCGCGCAGCGCGGGATTGACCGGCAGGCGCACGCGCACGCGGCCGAGCTTGGTCTGCGGATCGATCACGGGGCTGATCAGCCGCACCTCGCCGTCGAAGGCCAGGCCCGAGGGCAGGGTGACGTGCGCCTTGGAGCCCACGGAGACGGCTGCGAGGAATTCTTCCGAGATCTCGGCGTCGAGTTCGATGAGCTGATCACGCGCGATGCGGAACATCGGGTCGCCACCGACCGCGGCGACGGCGCCGGGCCGCACGTTGCGTTCCAGCACCACCCCCGCGACCGGCGCGCGCAGGGTCATCTGCTCGGCCTGCGTGGTGAGGTCGTTCAACTGCGCGTCGGCAACCTTCGCCTGGCTGCGCCGCGTCGCGATGTCTTCATCGGAGAGCACGCCGGTGCCGTCGAGTCCCTTCACGCGATCGGCGTCGCCGTGCGCCTTCTCGGCGTTGGCGCGCGCCTGCTCGATGCGAGCGCGCAGGAGGGTGTCGTCGAGACGTGCGAGCACCTGGCCCTTCTGCACGATCGCACCTTGTTCGACCAGCACCTCGGCCACGCGGAAGCCCGACAGCTCCGAGCTCACCGCGGCTTCCTCGCGCGGCACCAGCAGGCCCACGGCCTCGGCGTGGCCGCGGATCGGGCGCAGCTCGACCTGCGCCACGCTCACGGCGCGCGCAATCTCCTGCACCGCCACGGGTGGCGCGGCTTCCTTCTTCTTGCAGCCGGTCGCAGCGAGCATCAGGGCCAGCGTCGCGACGAGGGCGGCCGCGTGCGTTCTTCGCAAAGCTCGGGGCATGGCTCGCTGTTGTTCTTGTTGTTCGAACGTCATGACGGGGAATCGGGCAGGGGAGTCTGCGACGCGGGCCATCCGCCGCCGAGCGCCTGGAACGCCTGCACCGAGCGCAGCAGCGCGTCGATGCGCGCGCCGGTGAGCGCGGTGCGCGTGGTGCGCCAGGTGCGCTCGGCGTCGAGCACGACCTGCAGGTCGGAGAAGCCAAGCTTGAAGCGGCGCAGGGCCGCGTCGTACGCGCGACGGCCGCGCGCTTCGCCGTCTTCCAGCGTCTGCACGCGGAGGCGATCCGCCGCCAGTCGCGTCAGGGCCTGGTCGGCTTCGGAAAACGCGGTCTGCACGCTGCGCTCATAGGCGATCAGCGATTGCTGCCCGCGCGCACTCTCCGCGTTGAGCTGTTGCGTCAGCCGCGGCCGGTCGAGCACGGGCAACGAGAAGCCCAGCCCCAGCGTCCAGAACTGCGTAGTCGAATCGAAGGCGCCGCGCTGTGCCGAGATCCCCACCGAAGGCGTGAGCGTCAGTCGCGGGAACAGCGCGCGTTCCGCGAGCTTCACGTTGCCGGCCGCGGCGCGCACGCGGGCGTCGGCCTGACGCACGTCGGGCCGTCGCGCGAGCAGATCGCCCGGAAGCGTCGATGGGATGGCGGGAACGGTGCCGATGTCCGGGTTCACCTCGAGTTCCGAAACCGGGTCGTAGCCGTCACCGAGCAACACCAGCAGCGCGCGACGCGTGGCCTTGAGCTCGGCTTCGAGATCGAGCGCCTGGGCGTCGGCCTGCGCCAGGTCCGCGCCCACGCGATCCGCTTCCGATGCGGCGGCCAGGCCGCGTTCGACGCGGCGGCTGAGCAGGTCCACGAGTTCGCGCTGGATGCGCGCGTTGGCGCGCGCGTCATCAAGCTGCACCGCCAGGCCACGCGCCTGGAACAGGTTGCGCGCGACGTCGGCGACCAGCGTGGCGCGCGCGCCTTCGAATTCGAAGCGGGCGGCCAGCAGGTCGCCGTCGGAGGCGCGTCGCACCGCGGCACGGCGGCCGAACAGGTCCAGCTCCCAGCTCACCGGGAACGTGATGCTGGCGCTGCGGGTCCGGTCGGCGCCGACGACGGTCGTGTCGCCGCCCACCGGGACGAAGGCGCCGTCGTCGTTGTTCTGCAGCTCCTTGGACTCGCGCACCTCGGCTTTGGCCTCGACGGGGTGGTCGGGAATGAAGAAGGGCAGGGCCGAGGCGCGCACGGCCTGCGCTTCCTGGAGCTTGGCGAGCGCGGTGCGTGTGTCGAAGCCGTGGGCCTGGGCGCGTTCGATGAGCGCGGTGAGCTGTGCGTCCGAATAGAGGAGCCACCAGCGGTCGAGCTCGGCGGGCGGCAGGTTTTCCTGCGCTGCGGCGTCGTACGCGGGCGGAAGCGTGAGCTCGGGCGTCTCGGGAACGACGCCGTGGACGCAGGCGCCCAACCCCAGGACCCACAGCAGGCACGGCGCAATCCGGCCGGCCCTGCCGATGCGCTGTCCCAAGCCTGGTGCCGCAGACGATGGCGGGTGACGCTTCGTATCCAAAGGATCGTGCGGAAGGTCGGGTGAGAAGCCGGTCCGGGATGAAGCGGGTGTCGCGTTGGCGGCCGGACGGAGGCTTTCGCTGGGGAGTTCAATGATACGTGGTGAGCTACCCGCGCAATGTGCCCGTCCCCCCTCGCGATCAAGCGGCATGGGGAGATGGCGCCCTGTCTGGTGCGCGCTCGCGAGGGCGATGACGGGACGCGTGGACGGGCCATGCCATCCTGCGCAGGCTGAACCAGGCAGCCACATTCGAGCCGGGCTCCGACGGTTGCAGACCGGAAGAGAACATCGGGGAAGGAAGTCCATGCATCAGCCGCCGTCGCATGCTCACGCTCGTGGCTGGCCCTCCTTCTTGGGCTGGCTTCTCCTGTCGGGGCTCGCCGGATGCGCGGTAAACCCGTCCGGGCAGCCCACCCTGCGCGCGGCGACCCTGGAAGAGCGCGGCATCCTCGACCAGGTACGCAAGGAAGGGATCTCCGTCGTGGTCGATGGCTGCGCCTTCCGGTCCATCAAGGACCCCCGGCAACTCCGTCCGGTCGGCCTGGAGGAATCAATCGCGCTGTCGCAGGCCGAAGCGGCAAGGGTGCGGCGCCTGCTGCAGGGCAACGCGATCAATGTCCGCATCGATCGTCGCCCCTTCGTGTGCGCAAGCCATGCGCACCTGCGCGCCGTGCCGGTGGGTGCGAACGTGGACCAGGACGGCCCGCTGCAGGCGCTGCCCCTGGTCGCAGATCCGCGCTTGAATTCGGACGCGGCGCTGGCCGCGGACTACCTGCAGCTGCAGCGGCTGATGCTGGCCGGCTTGACGACGCGGCCGCTCGCACCGGACTGCCAGTGGTGCTGGGGCCAGGAAGCGACGGCGATCGCCGCGGGTCCTGACGATGCCTTGCTCGGCGAGGCATCGGCCCGGCGGCTGAGGGCGGATCTCGGCGGACGCTATGTCGCCTTCGTGATCGTGGGCGGGTTCTACAAAGCCACCGGTGGCGAGGCCGGGCGCTTTGCACAGGACGTGCTGGTCGGGATCGCCGCCGGTCGCCCGCTCAGCTTCGGCCAGGACGACCGGTTCGAGCAGGCGTTGCGCTTGATCGACCTGGATACGCGCAGTGCGCCGCTGGCGGGAATCCCCCGCGCCGTGGGCCTGATGCGCTTCGCGCGCGGCAGCGACGCGGACGTCCAGGACCGTTTCTTTCCGTTCATGGGCACGCCGCCGATGTCGGCGGGCGAAACATCGCCGTAGTCCATTTGTTTTTTTCGCGCGACGCAGGCCGCTCTGCCGGGGCGATCCCGTCTCCACCGCCCACGAACAAGACGGCACAATGCTGCCCGTCGGCCGTCGCTTCTTGCCCTGTCTTTTCCCCGCATGACCATCGCCGCTTCGTCTCCGCGTCCTGATTCGCCCGAGACTCCCTGCACGGCCGAACGCCTGACGCGGGAGTTCGACTGGGCATCGACCTCGATGGGTCCGATGGAGAACTGGTCGCCGACGATCCGGACCGCCGTGTCGATCATGCTCAAGTCGACCGTGCCCATGGTCACGCTGTGGGGCGAGGACGGCGTGATGGTCTACAACGATGCCTACGCGGTGTTCGCCGGAACACGGCATCCGCAGCTGTTCGGCAGCCGCGTGCGCGAGGGCTGGCCGGAGGTGGCGGACTTCAACGACCGGGTCGTGAAGGTGGGCCTCAGCGGCGGAACGCTGGCCTTCAAGGACCAGTCGATGATGCTCAACCGGCGCAACGGCTTCGAGCAGGTCTGGATGAACCTGGACTACTCGCCGATCTGCGACGAGCGCGGCGTGCCGGTGGGCGTCATCGCCATCGTCATCGACGTCAGCGAACGATTCCTTGCCGACATGGCGCGCGACGCCGGCAATCGCCGCCTGCGATCCGTGACCGATGCGCTGCCGGTGCTGATCGCCGACATCGGACCGGACGGCGTGTTCCGCTTCGTGAACCGTCACTGGGAGACCTGGTTCGGGCGCTCGGCCGAACAGATCGTGGGTCTCACGCCGGAGGAGCTTGTCGGCGAGGCGGCGTACGAGCCCTACCGCAAGGCCGTAGATCGCGCGCTGGCGGGCGAGGTCGTGATCTTCGACGGGCAGTTGCCCTCGGTCGGCGGCACGCGCGAATGCGAAGTCCAGTTCCTTCCGCGCTATTCCGGGTCCGGCGAACTCGAAGGCATAACGGCGCTGGCGGTCGATCTCACGGAGCGCAAGGCCGCACAGGAAGCGCAGCGCCGGCACGAAGAGAGATTCCGTCTGCTCACCGAGGCGATCCCGGGCTTTATCTTCACGGCGACCCCGGAGGGCGGGATCGATTACGTGGGCCGTGACTGGGTCCGGTACACGGGAGCGGATGAGAAAGCGTCCAAGGGATCGAACTGGATCGATTTCGTGCATCCGGACGATCGCGAGCGCTCGGTGCGCGAGTGGATGCGATCCATGGAGACCGGTGAACTCTTCGAGATCGAATACCGCTTGAGACAGGCGGACACGCGGTTCCGCTGGTGGCTGACACGCGCGCTGCCGGGCCGCAGCGTCGACGGCAGCATCGGTCAGTGGATCGGCGTGTCGACGGACATCCACCAGATCGTCGAGGCGCGCCAGACGCTCGCACGTTCTAATGAGGAGCTCGAACGCGAGGTGACCCGCCGCACGCGCGAACGCGATCGCGTCTGGAACAATTCCCGCGACCTGATCGCAGTACTGGGCGTGGACGGGGTGTTCCGCGAGATCAGCCCGGCCTGGACCATGCTGCTCGGACACGATCCGACCGAGGTCGTCGGGCGCAGCTTTCGCGAGTTCGTGCATCCGGAGGACATCGCCATCACAGGCGGGGTCGTGACGACGGCGATCGAGGCGCCCGCCACCAGCTTCGAGAACCGCTACCTGCACAAGGACGGGACCGTACGCTGGATCTCATGGCATACCTCGACCGACGGTGACGTGATCTACGCGTACGGCCGCGACATCACCGAGCAGAAGCAGGCCGCACGCGAGCTTGCCGCCGCCCAGGAAGCGCTGCGGCACTCGCAGAAGATGGAGGCGGTCGGGCAGCTCACGGGCGGCATCGCGCACGACTTCAACAATCTCCTGGCCGGCATCGGCGGTTCGCTCGAGATGCTGGAGAAGCGCATCGCCGAGGGCCGGATCGGAGAGCTGAAGCGACTGATCGGCATCGCGCAAGGCTCGACCCAGCGCGCCGCGGCGCTCACTCAGCGCCTGCTCGCGTTCGCGCGACGGCAGACGCTCGATCCCAAGCCCGTCGACGTCAATCGCATGATCCATGGCATGGACGAGCTGATCCGCCGATCCATGGGACCGGACGTGCAGCTCGAAGTGGTCGGCGCGGGCGGCCTGTGGCTGACGCTCGCGGACTCCTCGCAGCTCGAGAACGCGCTGCTCAATCTGTGCATCAACGCCCGCGACGCGATGGCGCCCGCCGGCGGACGCGTCACGATCGAGACCGCCAACAAGTGGCTGGACCATCGCAGCGCGGGCGAGCGCGAATTGAGTCCGGGGCAGTACGTGTCGCTGTGCGTGACCGATACCGGGTCGGGGATGTCGCCCGAGGTCGTCGAACGCGCCTTCGATCCCTTCTTCACGACCAAGCCGCTCGGGCGGGGCACGGGGCTGGGCCTGTCGATGGTGTACGGCTTCGCGCGCCAGTCGGGCGGCCAGGTGCGCATCTACTCGGAAGTGGGCAAGGGCACGACGCTCTGCATCTACCTGCCGCGGTACTTCGGAGTGGGAGAACTACCGGAGGAGGAGCCCGCGCCCGAAGCGCAGCCGGGCGCGAGCGAGACGGTCCTGCTCGTCGATGACGAGGAAGGCATCCGCATGGTCACCGGCGAGATCCTCAGGGACTGCGGGTACCACGTCATCGAGGCGGCCGACGGGCCGGCCGCGCTGCGCGTGCTGCAGTCCGACGCCAGGATCGACCTGCTGGTCACCGATGTCGGCCTGCCCGGAGGCATGAACGGACGCCAGGTCGCGGACGCGGGCCGGGTCGCGCGGCCCACGCTAAAGGTGCTGTTCATCACGGGCTATGCGGAGAACGCGGTGGTCGGTAACGGCGGGCTGGATGCGCGCATGGAAGTGCTGACCAAGCCCTTCACGCTGGCATCGCTCACGACCCGGGTGCGACAGCTCGTCGACGGTTGAGGGACCCGTCCCGGTTCGGGGCGAAGCTTTTCGCGGCCGCGCAGGGGCGCCCGAGCTCCGTCCGATCTTCGGGCACACCCGCGATTGACCCTGGCCGCGTTCGCCGTAAATAATCTGGCTCGCAAAAAGTGAACGCTGTTATAAATCCTGCATGCCTGCCAAGGTCGCCCCGCTCGTACAAGCCCCGCTGCCGCGCGACTCGCGCCGCACGGCGGTGCGCGAGTTCAAGCGGCGGCTGATCCAGGACGCGGCGAAGAAGATCTTCGCGGACCACGGTATCGAGGCCGCCTCGATGCGCGAGATCGCACTCGCGGCCGGTTACTCGACCGGCCTCATCTACGCGTATTTCGAGACCAAGGAAGAGCTCTACGCGGAGATCCTGCGCGATTCGCTCGAGGCGCTATACGAGAGCGTCGTGGCGGCCTCGCGGTCGAGGACCGCGCAGCGCGCGGTCGCCGCCCTGCGCGGCCTCTGGAATTTCTACGCGCAGCGTCCGGCCGACTTCGATCTCGGCTTCTACCTGCACGGCGGCGCCCGGCCGGCCGGCCTGACGCGAGACCTGGACCACGAACTGAATGCGCTGCTCGATCGCGTGATGTCGCACATCGGTGAATGCCTGGTCGGCGACGGGCTCGTGACGCCCAAGAGGGCGCATCACCAGGCCGTCATGCACGCGACCTCGCTGTTCGGCCTGCTGCTGATGATGCGTACGGGCCGGCTCAAGTCCGTGAAGGAGGAGCCGGAAGTCGTGCTCGCCAGCTTCCTGCGCGCCGTGACGCAGAAGACCTCGAAATAGAACGACACAAGAGAACCGAAAGGAGAAATCCCATGACCGACGCCGCCGCGAGTTTCGAACCCAGCGAGCGCGTACGCGCCTACACCGCGCGCTTCCGGCGCTTCCTCGACGAGGACGTCGCGCCGATCGAGAAGGCGCTCGCCACGGAGAAGGTGGGTACGCCCTGGGAGCCGCATCTCGACGACGCCGGCCGCATGCACCCGACGGTGTGGGAGGCGCGGCGCAAGGTGCAGCGACGCTCGGGCGAGCTGGGCCTCTACGCGCCGCACATTGCCGAAGAATTCGGCGGCGGCGGCTTCGGCCGCGTGGAGATGCATCACGTCGAGGAGTACGTGTACCGACAGTCCGGGCTCGGCCTGGGCCTGGCGGCGCTGGCCTGGACCGAGGGTCCCAACCCGGCCAGTCCGTACATGTCGGCATCGCTGCGCGAGCGCTACCTCGTGCCGCTCATGAAGGGCCAGATCACGACCGCCTTCGCCAACACCGAGCCGGGCGTGGGCAGCGATGTGCTCAACATGGCCACGCATGCGAAGCGCGACGGCACCGACTGGATCATCAATGGCCGCAAGGCCTGGATCACCAACCCGCACTTCGCCGATTTCATCCACGTCACGGCCGTGACCGAGCCCGGTGCAGGGTCGCGCTCGCTTTCGATGTTCCTCGTGGATGCCAAGGCGCCGGGCTTTCGCCGCGGCGTGGACATTCCCACGATGATCGACGACGGCCTGACGGGCGAACTCGAATTCCGCGACGTGCGCGTGCCGGCGGAGAACCTCGTGGGCAGCGTCGGTGACGGGTTTGCGCTCGGCATGTCCTTCATCAACTGGCGGCGCGTGTGCCGGGGCGGCATGTGCGCGGGCTGGGGCGACTGGCTGGTCGAGCGCGCGGTACAGCGCGCGCATTCGCGCAGGGCCGGCGGCAAGACGATCGCGGACTACCAGGCCGTGCAGCACCTGATCGCGAACATGGACATGGATGTCTACCAGGCGCGGTCGTCGTCCCTGGTTGCGCAGGCGCGGCTCGACCAGATCGGCTGTTTCAAGATCCCGCTCGAGCAGGAAGCGCATCGCCTGATCAGCCTGATCAAGGTCATCAACGACCAGGCTTTCTACCGCGTGTGCGACAACGCGATCCAGGTCCATGGCGCTTCGGGCCTGCGGCGCGGCTCGCCGGAGGAGAAGCTGTTCCGCATCGCGCGCAACCTGCGCATCCCGGCGGGCACGACCGAGATCCAGTTCAACGCGATCGCGCGCGGCGTGCTGAAGCGGAGCGTGGCGGCGTCGTGAACGATGCACTGCGCCGGCTCACGCAGTTCTCCACGGGCGGCGGCTGCGCCTGCAAGATGCCGCAGTCGCTTCTGGGCGGCGTGCTGGAGACCGTTCGCGCCGCCGGCCTGCCCTCGTTCGACGCAAACCTGCTCGTGGGGCTGGAATCGCCGGACGACGCCGCCGTCTACGCCGTCGACGACACGCGCGCCTGGGTCGTGACCTGCGATTTCATGACGCCCGTCGTCGACAGCGCGTTCGACTGGGGCCGCATTGCGGCCACCAACGCGCTGTCCGATGTCTACGCCATGGGGGGTCGCCCCTTGCTCGCACTGAACATCCTCGGCTGGCCCGCAGAACTGCCGGCGGACACGATGAAGGACGTGCTGCGCGGGGGCGGGCAGGCCGTCGCCGAGGCGGGCGCGCTCACGGTCGGCGGTCACAGCATCGTCGACCCGGTGCCGAAGTTCGGGCTGGTGGCGATCGGCGAAGTCGATCCGCGCCGCGTCGTGCGCAAGGGCGGCGGACGGGCGGGCGATCGTCTTGTGCTGACCAAGGCGCTGGGCGTGGGCGTCGTGGGCACGGCGATCAAGCGTGGACAGGTGCCGCAGGCCCTCGTCGACGCCGCGGTCGCAGGCATGACGCGGCTCAATGCGAGCGCGGCCCGCATCGCGAGCGGCGCCGGCCTGCGGGGCGGCACTGACGTCACCGGCTACGGCCTGCTCGGGCACCTGCACGAGATGGCGGCAGCGGCGGGCCTAGGCGCACGCCTGTGGATGGATCGCGTTCCCGTCCTCGCGGGTGTGATGGACCTGATCGCTGCCGGCTGCGCACCGACCGGTTCGCGGCGCACGCTCGAAAACGCCCTGGCTCAGGGATGGTTCGTGCCGGGAGCACTGGATGGGCCGGGGCAGTTGCTGCTTGCCGATGCACAGACCTCGGGCGGCTTGCTGCTCGCCGTACCGGCGGCCGATGCGGACGGACTGGTCGCGAAGCTTCGCGCCGGTGGCGACGAGGCGGCTGCCGTGGTCGGAGAATTCGTGGACGGCGCCCCGGCGGGCATCGTGCACGTCGACGCCGGGAGCCCCCGATGATCCCGCTCGGCTGCGTCACCGGTCGTTTCCAGCCGGTTCACGCGCAGCACCTCGAACTCTTCGGCATCGCGCTCTCGCAGTGCGCGCACCTGATCGTCGCCGTGACCAATCCGGACACGGGCGCGCGTCACCAGGAATCGACGTCGGCGCACCGTCACACGGCGTCCGCGAACCCCTTCACGTATTTCGAGCGCCTTCGTCTCATCGAGGCCGCGGTGCACGCGCGGGCCTGGTCCGAGCGCATCACGATCGTGCCGTTCGACCTGACGCGCCGCGAATTCTGGCCGCAGTACGTCCCGACGACAGCCCGGCATTTCGTGCGCGCCTTCAGCGAGTGGGAGCGGCAGAAAGCCGGCTGGTTCGAAGCGGCGGGCTACGAGGTCTGCCTGATCGACGGTGATCCGGCGAAGAAGATCTCGGCCAGCGACATCCGCACCGGCATGCGCCAGGGCGGGCGGGACTGGCACGCGCTGGTGCCCGCGCCGACCGTCGCCCTGCTCGACGAACTGCTGGACCGCCGGCCGATCGGAGAGCGCGCGTGAAGCCGGTCATTCGCTACGGCGAAGATCAGCCGCGCCTCGACGACGATCGCCTGCCGGTCGTGCTCGTGCTGCTCGACGGGCTCGGCGACCGGCCGATCCCGGAGCTCGGCGGACGCACGCCATCGGAGGCGGCGAACACGCCGGTGCTGGATCGCCTCGCGCGACGCGGCGCGTCGGGCTGGCACCTCCCGATGGGCTGGGGACGCGCGCCCTCGTCGGAGCTGGCGCACTGGGCGATGTTCGGCTTCGGCGACGTGGCTTTTCCGGGCCGCGCGGTGCTCGAAGCCATCGGCGCGGGACTCGAGGTGCCGATGGGTGTGGCGATGACGTTCGCGTCGCTGCGGACCTCGGAAGTCAAAGAGGGTCGCGTCTGGATCACGGGTCGCGCCGCGCGCGAGGACATGGCCGATGCCGACGCGCTGATCGCCGAACTCACCCCCTTCCTGCGGGCGCTCGACGTGGTCTTGGACCCGATGGGCCGTGGCGAGGCGCTGATGCAGTTCCCCGGACACACGCGCGGACAGGTCACGGATTCGGACCCCTTCTTCGAGCACCTGCATCCCTGGCTCAAGGTACGGCCGATCGACGGCGGCGCGCAGGTGCTGGCGGACCGGATGAACGCGGTCCTGCTCGCCGTGCGGCAGCAGTTGCTCGCCAGCGACGTGAACCGTGCGCGCGTCGCCGCCGGCAAGCCGGCGCTCGACGTGCTCAGTACCAAGTGGTCGGGTGCGCGAGATCCGATCCCGGATTTCGTCGAACAGACCGGCGTCGTCGGCGCAGCCGTCACCGACTCGCGCATGTACCGCGGCCTCGCCGGCATTCTGGGCATGAAGCAGCGTCACCTCGCGCCGAAGGCGGATTACGCCAAGGACCTGGCCGAACGCATTTCCATCGCGGAGCAACTGATCGGCGAGGGCGCGGCATTCGTGCACGTCCACACCAAGGTCACGGACGAGGCGGGGCACACGAAGGACCCCTGGGCCAAGCTCAAGGCGCTCGAGGCGCTGGATCCGGGACTCGCCGCGCTCGAACAACTGGCCGACCGGGCCATCGTGGTCGTCACCGGCGATCACGCCACGCCGTCGGTGAACGGCGTGCTGCACACCGGCGACCCGACGCCCCTGGTTCTCGTGGGCCCGACGGTGCGGGCCGACAGCGTGATCGAGTTCGGCGAACGCCCTGCGCGCGCGGGCTGGTTCGGCGTCGTGCAGGCGCACGAGCTGATGCCGCTGATGTTCAACCACGCGAACCGGCCGATGTTCCTGGGGCACCGGGCAACCCCGCGCCAGACCCTGGCGCTGCCCGATCATCCCGAGGCGATGCGGCTGGAATGACGCCCGACCGGTGCGCCTTCCGGCGCTCGGCGCAACGCTCGTTGGAGCAGGGGGAAAACCCGATCTTCTAGCCGGCACGATTTACAGGCACGCTAGGGGCCGCTTCGCCCTTTCATCCAGACAACAACACGAGGAGACCTCCATGTCGCTCCAGCAATCACTCGACGCAGTCCTGCAGCGGGGCGTTCAACCCGGTGGCGTTCCCGGCGTCGTCGCGATGGTCACCAATCGCGAAGGCACGCTGTACGAGGGCGCCTTCGGCGTACGCAAGCTCGGCACCGACCTGAAGATGACCCGGGACACCGTGGTCCTGATCGCGTCGATGACCAAGGCGCTGACGTCGGTGGCGGCGCTGCAGCTCGTGGAGCAGGGCAAGCTCGACCTCGACAGCCCGGCCTCGAAGTGGCTCCCGGACCTCGGCAAGATCCAGGTGCTGGAAGGGTTCGACGAGGCCGGAAAGCCGAAGCTGCGCGCGCCCAAGCGTGCTGTCACGCTCAAGCACCTTCTGACCCACACCGCCGGCTTCTCGTACCAGTTCTTCAACGCGAACCTGCAGAAATGGCAGGCCGCGACCGGCGCGCCGGGCTTCGCGAGCAGTGAGTACGCCTCGCTGCAGATGCCCTTGATGTTCGACCCGGGCGAACGCTGGGAGTACGGCGTCAACACCGACTGGGCGGGCCTGCTGGTCGAAAAAGCGAGCGGGCAGAAGCTCAACGCCTACCTCGCCGAGCACGTCCTGAAACCGCTGGGCATGACCAGCACGTCGATGAAGATCAGCGCGGACATGCGCAGCCGCCTGGCCTCGATCCATGCGCGGCTGCCGGACGGCGGGCTCGCGCCGATCGACCTCGAGATCCCGCAGGAGCCCGAGGTCGAGATGGGCGGCCATGCGCTGTACGGCACCTGCGGCGACTACCTGAAGTTCGTCCGCATGATGCTCAACGGCGGACAGGGCGAGAAGGGGCGCGTGCTCAAGGCCGAGACCGTCGAGGCGATGTCGCGCAACCAGCTCGACGGCGGCATGCAAGTCCCCTCGATCAAGTCCAGCGACCCGACGCTGTCGAACGACATGCCCCTGCCGGCGGACAACCCGCACTTCTGGAGCCTCGCGTTCATGATCAACTCCAAGACACTGCCGACGGGCCGCAAGGCCGGCAGCCTGATGTGGGCGGGCCTGGCGAATTCGTATTACTGGATCGATCAGACCAGCGGCGTCGGCGGCGTGTACCTCACGCAGATCCTGCCGTTCGCGGATGTGAAATCGCTGCCGTTGTTCTTCGAGTTCGAGGCCACGACGTACCAGTCGCTGGCGTAAAGAACGCTGGCTTTGCTCCCTCTCCCCGCGCCAGCGGGGAGAGGGCCGGGGTGAGGGGCAGGACGTGAGGAATTGCGGCTAGGGTGCGCCATTTCCAAAAGCTTGCCCCTCACCCCAACCCTCTCCCCATGCGATGAAGCTGCATGGGGAGAGGGAGCGCCGTTGCCCAATCGCTCAGCCGATCGGCCGCACGCGCGCTCAGCCGATCGGCCGGATGCGGAAATTCTTTCCCTTGATCTTCCCCGCGCGCAGCCGTTCCAACGCCGTCTTCGCGTGCTTGCGATCAATCGCCACGTAAGTGCGCGTGTCGAAGGTGTTGATCTTGCCCACGGCCTCCTTGGGCAGGCCGGCCTCGCCCGTGAGCGCGCCCAGCAGGTCGCCGGGCCGCAGCTTGTCGCTGCGACCGCCGTCGACGCACAGCGTCACCACGGTGGCGGTCATCGGACGATCCGGCGACAGCGTGTTGGGCAGTTTCTGCGCGGTGGCCTTGATGTCCAGCCTCTCTTCCACCGCCAGCAGGCGACCGACCTCGCGATGCGAGAACAGGTGCAGCGCCAGCCCGCTGCGGCCGGCGCGGCCGGTGCGCCCCACGCGGTGCACGTGCGTGTCGGGGTCCAGCGGCAGCTCGTAGCTGATCACCGCCGCTAGGTCCTTGATGTCCAGGCCGCGCGCGGCGATGTCGGTGGCCACCAGCACGCGAACGCTGCCGTTGGAAAAGCGCACGAGCACCTCGTCGCGCTCGCGCTGCTCGATGTCGCCGTGCAGGCCGAGCACCGAGAAGCCGCGCGCCGCGAGCTGGCGCTCGACCTCCTGCGCGTCGTTCTTGGTGTGGCAGAAGACCAGCGCGGACTCGGGACGTCGCAGGCTGAGCAGGTGCGCGAGTGCATCGACGCGACGCGTCGGGTCGACTTCGAAGAAGACCTGCTCGACTTCGGGGGCGGCGGCCACGGTGTCGACCGAGACCTCCAGCGGTTCCTTCTGCAGGCGGCGGCTGACCTCGCGCACCGCGTCCGGGAAGGTCGCGGAGAAGAACAGCGTCTGTCGCGAGGTCGGTGCCAGCGCGACGATGGCGCGGCTGGCTTCCTCAAAGTCGTCGCCGAGCATCCGGTCGGCCTCGTCGAGCACCAGCACGCGCAGGTCGCCGAGTTTGAGCGTGCCCTCTTCGAGATGTTCGCGCACCCGGCCGGCCATGCCGACGACGATGTGCGGCTCATGCTCCAGCGAGGCGAGCTGCGGGCGCTTGGAAATGCCGCCGCTGAGCACGCTGAGCTTGATGTTGGGCAGGCAGCGCGCGAGGCGGCGGATCTCCTTGGAGATCTGGTCGGCGAGTTCACGCGTGGGGCAGAGCACGAGCGCCTGCAGCTTGGTCAGCGCAGGATCGATGCGTGACAGCAGCGCCAGGCCATAGGCCGCGGTCTTGCCGCTGCCGGTGCGCGCCTGCCCGATGACGTCCCGGCCCTGCAGCATCGGCGGCAGGCTCTGTGCCTGGATCGGCGTCATGCGCAGGTATTCCAGCGAGGCCAGCGCCTGCAGCAGCTGCGGATGCAGGGGCAGGGCGGTGAACGGCTGGGCTTCGACGGGTTCTTTCATGACGGGGTTCGCGGGCGGCGGCACGGCCCAGGGCGGTGCGGGGCGCGGATTGTGAGGCCGCGAGGGCCGGAAGACATTTCCCGCGTGCGGGCCGAGGCCGGCGGCGCATTCGCGCGCGGCCGCTAAAATCGGTTTTCGGCCCTGCCTGCCACCATGCCCGACAGCGTTCTGGTCGTCTTCCTCATCGCGCTGAGCTTCGTCCTCGCGAGCTGGGTGAAGGGCGTGGTCGGGATGGGCCTGATCATGCTGGCACGTGCGCCGATCAAGCTTTGATGTTCCGGCCCGCGTAGGGTGGGCAGACGGCTTTTCGTTTGCCCACGCGTTCCGGAGCGCACACGTGGGCAGGTGAAGCCTGCTTACGCTGCTACAAGGCGTGCGCCGGACGCCGAACCGTCCAGCGGCGCTGCGTCGCCGTTCGCCCGGAGGCAGCGAGAATCACTTTTGCCGCGCGGATCCTGCGGCGGGACTCAACATTCAACCGTTCATGCAGACCATGAAAGCGTTTTTTTCGTCATTGCTGTCGATAGGGCTCGCCACTGGCGCTGCGTTCGGCCAGGACGTCATGCCGCTGGCGGACGGTCGGTGCGAGCCCGGCTATTTCGCCTACCGGCAGGCCTGCGTGAGCCGAAAGGCGCTGGAGGAGAAAGGCAATGCCGCGGTGGCGCAGTCCATCCAGGAATTCCTCGCGAGCCTCCCCCCGGCTCCGCGCGCGAGGGTGTGCAAGACGAACGTCCAGGAACTCGCGGGCGCGCTGATCAAGTTCGAGAACGGCGCGATCGTGGAGACTTCGAAGCTCGCGCTGGGTCGCGTGCGCTACCGCGCCGAGGCGCTGCTGGTGTCGCAGGAGCCGTACTGGAAGGTTGCGCTGGCGGACAAGGTCTTCCCGGTGAAGATCCTCGACGAGCCCTGGGCCTGCGACGCCCCGACCTCGTTTCCAGTGGAAATTTCCGCCGGTACCGGGTCGTACCGGATTCGGGGCAAGTCTTATGACGCCGGCGCCGCGTGCGCGGCCTGGGCACGAGGAGACGAGGTGGTCTTTCTCACCGGCGAGGGCGACACGGCCTGCAAGTCGACCTTGCTGCTCAATCTGACGCAGCCTCAATCGTGCAAGGTCACTTGCAAGTAGGCGCCGCCCGCGAAACTGCGCACGCTCAGGGTCGGGTGGCCACAACGCAGGGGCCGCGCTCGAGGCAGGCGGCGGCCCTGCACCGTCGCGGGCGATCTCATGCAAGCTGCGCGGCGACCCCCGTCGATGCCGATGGCCGAGCGTGCCAATGAGCGAATCCGAATCCGTGAAATCTTCGAACAGCAGCCCCAGCGGCACCACCAAAGCAGGAAAGGTCGAGGCCGCGCGACGTGGTCTTCGCAGGCTGGGCTCGGTGTCGCTGGTGTCCTGGCGCGACGCGATCGCCACGCTCACCCCCATCGCGCTGATCAGCGGGCTGGCCATCTTCGCGACGCTGCATTTCGTGCGGCCCGCGCCGCCGCGCTCGCTGACGATTGCCGGCGGCCCCGAGGGCAGCAACTTCCGAGCGGTGGCGGAGCAGTACCGCGCGATCCTGGCGCGCAACGACGTGCAGCTGGACATCGTGGCCTCCCGCGGGTCCGCCGATAACCTCCAGCTCATCGCCGACCACAAGGTGGACATCGCGCTGGTGCAGTCGGGCGTCACCTTGGCCGAGAAGCCCCAAGGCCTGGTGTCGCTGGGTACGATGTTCCGCCAGCCGGTGTCGATCTTCTACCGCTCGGCCGAGCCCTTCACGATGCTCTCGCAGATGGAGGGCATGCGCATTGCGATCGGCCGCGAAGGCAGCGGCACGCGTTTCCTCGCGCTGGCCCTGCTCAAAGGCAACGGCATCGAACCGGGCGGCAAGAGCGAACTGCTGGAGCTCGAAGGCGACGGTGCGAAGGACGCGCTGCTGGCCAGGCAGGCCGACGCGATCTTCCTTTCCGGCGATTCGACGAGCATCAGGACCGTGCGCGACCTTCTGCACGCGGAGGGCGTGCGCCTGTTCGACTTCGTACAGGCCGAGGCCTACGAGCGGCGCTTCCGTTATCTCAACCGGCTCGAACTGCCGGCAGGTGCGTTCGACCTGGGTGCGAACCTTCCGGACCATCGCATCACGATGATGGCGCCGACGGTGGAACTGCTCGCGCACACCAATCTGCACCCGGCCCTGTCGGACCTGCTCAACGAAGCCGCGTACGAAGTGCACAACCGCGGCACGCTGATGCAGAACCCCGGCGAGTTTCCGCACCCGATCGAGCACGACTACCCGATGAGCGACAACTCGGCGCGCTACTTCAAGTCGGGCAAGGGCTTCGCGTACCGCTACCTTCCGTTCTGGCTGGCCAGCCTGCTCAACCGTGCGGCGGTGGTGCTGGTGCCGATCCTGGTCGTGCTGATTCCCGGCCTGCGCTTCGCGCCGAACCTCTACGGCTGGCGCATCCGCAACCGCATCTACAAGCGTTACGGCGAACTCATGGCGCTGGAGCGCGCTGCCACGGACCCGGTGACGCCCGAGCAGCGAACCGCGTTGCTGGAAAAGCTGGCCGAGATCGAGCGCGGAATCATCAGCGTGAAGGTGCCGGGGGCGTTTGCCGACCAGGTCTACATTCTCAGGCGGCACATCCAGTTCGTGCGCGAGAGCCTGGTGCCGGGCGCGGCGAAGAAGCCGGACGACGACGTGCTGGTGGCGGCCTGAAGAGAAGCAGCGCGCAAAGCTGGTAGAGGTGGGTAAGCGCTCTCAGGGGAGCTGAGCTGTTGCGACATACAGTCCATGTTCCTGCGCGAATGCCAGTCTCCTTTTCTGGAGATTGTCTGGGTCACGCCTATATTGTTGATCAAGGTCTTTGACGGAGATCCGCTTCGACGGTGCCATGATGGCCTGCCGAACATCGTTATCCGAGGGAACGGGGGAAGTCCCAAAAAACCTTTCTTTTGCTTGAATCGAGATGTCGCGGGACCGTATCGCTCCCATTCGGTCCAGGGCTTCTATGGCGTGGTCATACAGGTGACCGGAGCTGTAGAAGAAATTGGACCAATAGCCGGATGAATAAAGCTCGTTGTCAAGGCAGGTAAGGGCAAAGAACTGCAACTCCGGAGCTGAAAGCGGCTGTGGAGAGTCCGGCGATGCGTAGTACCGGCCGTATAGCTGACTTAGGAGTTTGTTGAAGATTAAAGCGACGCCCAACGACTCCTGTTCCAGTTCACGGCGTTGAGACGCGTGGCATCGCTCTGCTTCGAAGGGCTCGCAATCGGTGCAAACAACGCACATCTCCCGCTCCCTGGGCTGTGGCTTGGGCCGGAAGGTCTGCCCGCATCGCTGGCAATACCTCGGGCGAACGAGTCTCTCCTGCTTTGTCTCAGGCTCCGCCTTTATCTCAGGCTCCTGTTTCGATTCGGGCTCCCGCTTTGACTCAGGAATTTTGCACTGGGCATTGACCGCACTGCGCAGCGGGCTCCTGTTGCGTGCGTGCCAGGCTACCAACGCGCTGATGGCTCCCAGCGCTCCCCAGATGCAGATGTCACTCAGAACAGAAGTAGAGTCTGTCTGTGACCTCGGGGGCGGCAAAGCGAAGAACCAGGCGGTGATGGAAAGCACGCCAGCGGCAAAACCTGCTGCCCCATACTGAAACGGGCGCGCCCACTTCAGATGATCCAGCAGCATGATGATAGGAGGCCCAAGGACACATACATGTAACCCCACAACTATAAAACCCACCATCGAAAGCATCACTGCTTCATGAAACTCGAGCGTGAAAAGAGAGAACGCCAGCAAAGATGCGGTGGACGCAATCATCGCCTTAAGCAGAACTGCCGCAAGGTTCGGAATTGTTTTCATGATGCCCAGACACCAGAGTGCGTCGAGGTGCGGCCGATTGGCTGCATTGAACGGTGCGGGAACGATGACCGATATGCCCGAGCCGGGCAAAGCAGCCCGAGGAACGCCGCGTCTGCAGCCGGCGGCAAGGGTGGGCAAGCTTCATCTGCCCACACGTCGTGCGTGCCTTGACCGCGTGGGCAAACGATGAGGCCGTTTGCCCACCCCACGAGCTGAGGTGCAGTCGCCGATCGCGTAGCCCGGGCGAAGTCCGGGGTTCTCTCGCGTTGGAGAGCAGCCCCCGGACTTCGAGGCTGAAAAAAAATAGGCCGGCTTTTCCGAACTCCCGAATTCCGCTCCTCAAAGCCCGAAATTTCGCGACGTAGATGCCCTCAAGCGTGAATCTGCCGCACTAAAAAGGGTTCTACAGTGCTGTAGCGAGCACGGTTGAAGTTTTTACAAGCTCTTCGTCCGGGCTACGCCGCCTTCGGACAGGTCGCGGCCACTTCTTCCTTCAACACCTCCACCAGCCTCAGCAATCCCGGCCCGGCCACATCGCGATCCGCGTAGATCAGGTACAGCGTACCGGTGCGTAGCCCGGCATCCGCCAGCGGCAGTGGCACGAGTCGTCCGTCGGCGAGTTCCTCCGCGATCTTCTCCTCGGGCAGCAGCGCGAAGCCGTAGCCGGCGTTCACCGCCTGGATCGACGTCGCCATGTGGCTCACGGTCCAGCGCTGCGTGGCTTCGAGGCTGAGCGGGCTCTTGCTGCGCTGGCTGCCCGAGTCGCGCACGATCACCTGCCGGTGCTGGCGCAGGTCGGCGGCCGTGAGCTCGCGGCCCATGCGGTGCAGCGGGTGCGACGGCGCCGCGACCATGCGCAGGTTCATCTGCATGAGCGGCTCGCCGAGAAACCCGGTCGGCACCATCGCGGCGATCGCAAGATCTGCTTCGCCGCGCAGCAGCAGTTCCTGCGTGCCGCCGAGCACCGACTCGACCACCTCGATACGCGTGTGGGGGCTCTCGTCGCCGAAGCGCGCGAGCGTCTTCAGCAGCAGGCGCGTCGGAAAGATGATCTCGACCGCGAGGCGCAGCTCGGCCTCCCAGCCCGCGGAGAGGCGACCCGCGGCGTGCTCGAGCGCGCTGGCCTCGTCCATGAGGGCTTTCGCGCGACGCACGAGCAGGGTCCCCGTGGGCGTGAGCACGGCCTTGCGGCCCTGGATCTCGAACAGGTCCACGCCGAGCAGGTCCTCGATCTTCTGCACGGCGTAGGTCACCGCCGACTGGCTCTTGTGCAGGGCCTCGGCCGCCTGGGCATAGCCGCCGGCGTCGACCACGGCCATGAGGGCCCGCCACTGCTCGAGGCTGATCTTCGGGTGTGCCACGCCTGATCGATCGATCTAATGAACTGATTGGTGTGAGCGGAATAATGCGCTTTTTTATCGGACGGAAGAATCCTTTAATGGCTCACCTGCTGACCACCCATCCCTTCAACCGGAGCGCGACATGACCGCCACGACCACCACCACCCTGCTGCAGCTCAATGCCAGCCTGTTCTCGACCGGCGGCCAGTCCAGCCTGCTGTCGACCCACTTCATCGAGGCCTACCAGGCCCGTCATCCCGACACCCGGGTGATCGGCCGCGACCTCGGCGCCGACGCGGTGCCGCACCTCGATGCCGAGCGTTTCGGCGCGTTCACGACGCCGGTCGAGGCCCGCACGCCGGCCCAGCAGGCCGTCATCGCGTACTCGGACACGCTGATCGACGAGCTGCGCGCCGCGGACCACGTCGTGCTCGGCCTGCCGATGTACAACTTCGGTGTGCCCTCGCAATTGAAGGCAGCGGCGACACGGTGCCGCGACAGCGTGGGTGCGGGAGCCGCTGCCGCGCCCGCTCCCGCTCCACCTTGCTCCGCACGCTCCGAGTCGCGGGCGCACTTCGACCACGTGGCCCGTGCCGGCGTGACCTTCCGTTACACCGCGACCGGCGCGGAAGGGCTGCTCAAGGGCAAGAAGGCGACCGTCTTCGCCACGCGCGGCGGCCTGTTCGCCGGCACCCCGATGGACACGCAGACGAGCTACGTGCGCGACTTCCTGCGCTTCATCGGCATCGAGGACGTGGAGTTCGTGTATGCCGAGGGTCTGGCGCTGGGCGAGGTGCAGAAGTCGAAGGCCCTCGCGTCGGCCAACGAGGCGCTGGCGCAGCTCGCCGCCTGAACCCTTCTCCTCGAACCCGACCCGGAACACCGACCATGAACACCACGATCCAGACTCTCGCGGCACCTGCCGGCCGCATCCTTCTCGCGCTGCTGTTCCTGATGGCGGGCCTGGGCAAGCTCGGCGACCTGCCGGGCACGCAGGCCTACATGACCGCGATGGGCGTACCTGCGTTGCTGTTGCCCGTCGTGATCCTGCTCGAGGTCGGCGGCGCGCTGGCGCTGATCGTCGGCTGGCAGGCACGCATCGTGGCCTTCCTGCTCGCGGGCTTCAGCCTGGTCTCGGCCGCGATCTTCCATCACAACTTCGGCGACCAGATCCAGATGATCATGTTCCTGAAGAACGTGTCGATCGCCGGTGGCCTGCTGATGGTCGTCGCCCACGGCGCCGGGGCGCTGAGTATCGACAACCGTCGCAGGACCTGAGCGCTTGAAGCCCTGCGCCGCGCACCCATCCTGGAGAGCACCATGAACTCGTCCCGCAAGCTCGTTCGCGTCATTCCCTCCGTTCCCACCAGCGACGGTGCCGGCGTGAAGCTGCGCCGAAGCATCGGCTCCGAGCGCGGCCAGTATCTCGACCCGTTCCTGATGCTCGACGAGTTCGGCACCGACAACCCGGGGGACTACATCGCCGGCTTCCCGGCGCACCCTCATCGTGGATTCGAGACGATCACCTACATGCTCGACGGCCGCATGCAGCACCAGGATCACCTCGGCAACGTCGGCGACCTGGGTCCCGGCAGCGTGCAGTGGATGACGGCCGGTCGCGGCGTGATCCATTCCGAGATGCCGCTGCAGCAGGAGGGACGCATGCGCGGCTTCCAGCTCTGGCTCAACCTGCCGGCGAAGGAGAAGCTCAAGCCTGCGTGGTACGCGGACATCCCGCCCGAGCGCATCGCGTCCGCACCGCTTCCGCGGGGCGGCGTCGTGAAGGTGATCGCCGGCGTGCTGAAGCTCGGCGATGTGGTGGTGCAGGGGCCGATCCACACGCCGGCGCAGCCGGTGACGACCGAGCCGCTGTACGTCGACGTGCACCTGCCGGCCGACGCCAGCGTGTCGCTGCCGGTGCCGGTTGCGCACACCGCGCTCATCTACGCCTACGAGGGCCAGGTGACGGTGGGCGATCGTGCGCTGCCACGCCAGGCGGCCGGCGTGCTGGGCGATGAGGGCGATCACGTCGAGGTGGTCGCGGGCGCCGAGGGTGCGCGCTTCCTGCTCCTCGCGGGCAAGGCGCTTGGCGAACCGATCGTGCAGTACGGTCCCTTCGTGATGAACACGCGCGACGAGATCGAGACGGCGATCCGGGACTACCAGGAAGGAAAGCTGACGGCGATCACCTGAGCGGCGGGCAACGCCAACCGGGTCATGTGGGCTGCCTCACCCCGGTGCATGCGGCGTCGTGCGGGACGATAGCGCGGCGCGCATCGAGGCACGTCGCCAATCTTGCACGACACTTGCGCGGGTCTTTCACCCGTCCATGCCTTCGTGTTCGCAGACTCCGCTTCGTCATTTCCAACAACAGGACGACGGGGCACATGGACGGTGAAGAGACGCTCGCACCACGCGCGCTGGTCGCGATGGCGCTGTTCCTCGGCGTGATCGCGGGGATCGGCGTCGCAGCGCTCTACCTGGGGCTGACGCGACTGAATGACGCGAGCCTCGCGCGCCTTCCGGTGCAGGCTTCGATGTCTCCCATCGCCACGGACATTTCGGCTGGACGCGGCTCGGCGGTTGGACGCGCTCGTGCTCGAGGCGATCGAACAGCGCGTGCGCGCATTCCTGTCCCGGGCGCGCGCGTATGCACCGCTGCGTCGGTCTGCACGGGAGTCGACCCCGCGCACCCTTGACCTTGCGGGTCATTGACTTTCACAACGCAGACCAATACGGTCCGCGTTATGGCGCACCTGTCGAGCAAGGTTGAATACGGACTCCACTGCCTTCTCTGGCTGGTGGATTCGAACGAAGAACCGGCGAGCAGCCGCGACCTCGCGGAACTGCAGGGCATCTCGCCGAGCTTCGTCGCCAAGATCTTTCCGAAGCTGGAGAAAGCTCGCCTCGTCGTCGCCTCCGGCGGTGTGCGCGGCGGTTATCGGCTCGCGCGACCCGCCGACCGCATCTCGGTGCTCGACGTGGTCGATGCCATCGAGGGGCTCAAGCCACTGTTCGACTGCCAGGAGATCCGCGGACGCTGCGCCGTGTTCGGCGACAAGGCGCCCGCCTGGTCCACGAACGGCGTCTGCGCGATCCACGCGGTGATGCTGCGTGCCGAGCAGAGCATGCGTGCCGAACTGCGACGCACGAGCCTCCAGGACATCGCGCAGACCGTGGGCCGCAAGTCTCCCGCCGACTTCGGATTCCAGGTTCGCGGCTGGCTTTCAGGGCGGGCCGGCGCACGCACCGACGTGCGCGTCGCAGCCTTGACCGGGGCGACGGCGGCTGCTGCGGCCCCAAACAACAAGCGCGCGGTTCGCCGCGCGAAACGGCGCGATGCCCCATGAGCGCGCCATCGTCCACGAACGCATCTGCAAGGGGAGAACTGCCATGTCTGCACGCATCCTGATCATCGGCGCCGGCTTCGGCGGCATGTGGGCCGCGCTGGCGGCGGCTCGGGCGCTGGACCTCGAAGGCCGGGCCGACGGGGCGGTCGAGATCGCGGTCATCGCGCCGGAAGCCGTCCTCGGCATCCGTCCGCGTTATTACGAGTCGAATCCTGGCGCGATGGCCGCGCCGCTCGACGCGCTGTTCGACGCCACGGGCGTGCGTTTCATTCCCGGGCTGGTCATGCGCATCCGTGCCGACCTGCGCGAGGTGGACTACGCGATACGAGGCGGCGCGACCGTCACGATCCGCTACGACCGTCTCGTGCTCGCACCCGGCAGCGTCCTGGCGCAGCCCAAGGTGCCGGGCCTGTCGACGCATACATTCAACGTGGATCAGCGCGAGGATGCCGTGGCGCTCGAGGCGCACCTGAATGCGCTGGCCCAACGACCGCCCAGCGACGCGCGCAACACCGTCGTGGTGGTCGGCGGCGGATTCACGGGGATCGAGGGCGCTGCCGAAATGCCCGCTCGCCTGCGAGGTGTTCTCGGCGAGGACGCAGACGTGCGCGTGGTGCTCGTCGAGCGGGCCGGGGACGTCGGTCCCGATCTCGGGCCCCGGCCGCGGCCGCTGATCCTGCAGGCCCTGGCGAATTGCGGCGTGTCGCTGCGCCTCGGCGTCTCGGTGACCGCAATCGACGAAACGGGCGTGAGCCTGTCCGACGGCTCGCACATCGCGACGCAGACCGCGGTGTGGACCGCCGGACCCTCCGCGCACCCCTTGACGCAGCAGATCGCAGCGCCGCGCGATGCGCTGGGACGCCTGCACACCGCCCCTGACCTGCGCGTCCAGGGCGTCGAGCATGTCTTCGCCGCGGGCGACGTCGCGCTGGCCGCCACCGACGACCTCGGCAATCACGCGCTGATGTCCTGCCAGCACGCGATGAGCCTAGGCCGGTCGGCCGGACACAACGCCGTGTGCGACCTGCTGGGCAAACCCACGCGACCGTACCGCCAGGAGAAGTACGTCACCTGCCTGGATCTGGGCGCCTGGGGCGCGGTGTACACCGAGGGCTGGGATCGCCAGGTCGTGCTGCAGGGCGAGGAGGCCAAGCGCCTCAAGCAGCAGATCAACTCGGTCTGGATCTACCCGCCGCCGCCGATCCGCGCAGAAGCCTTCGCGGCAGCGGATCCCGCGCGGCTGGTCGTGGCCTGAGCAATCGAACGAGCGTCACCATCACAACGGCGTCACCCCTGGAGAGAGAACCATGAACAGATTCACCTTCGTCGTCGCGGCGCGCGCCGCCTGCCTGCTGCTCGCATCCACTGCGCTGATCACCGCGCCGGCGATGGCAGCAGGCAAGCGAGAGACCATCGCGCCCGCGTTCGCCAGCGCCATTCCGAACATCCCGGGCAAGAGCATCATCGCCGCGGTCGTGACGTATCCGCCGGGCGGGACTTCGCCGTCGCATCACCACGCGAAGTCAGCGTTCGTGACGGCGTACGTGCTGTCAGGCGAGATTCGCAGCCAGGTCGACGACGGCGAGGTCAAGGTCTACAAGGCTGGCGAGAGCTGGTCGGAAACCCCGGGCGCGCGCCACACGGTGAGCGAGAACGCGAGCAAGACCAAGCCGGCGAAGCTGCTCGCGATCTTCGTGGTGGACACGGCGGATACCGAGCTGACGACATTCGACGCCCACGACCACTGAGGCCGTTGTAGCCGGGACGGAGCCGGGGCTTTTTTGTTCGAGCCGAAGGGGAGGCCCCGGACGGCGTCCGGGGTGCACGAGATCCGCTGTCTCGGCGCATCAGGGCCTCCGCCAGCACCGCGGCAATGTCCATGGCTCAGTGAGACGGCGCCATCTTTTTCTGTTTCTTCGGAGGGGCATCGAGCAAGCCATGCAGCCACTGCTGCTGTGTGGGCGACGACTCGAAGCCCACCTGCATCGCCGAGATCGAGATCGCCTTCGTGCTGACCACGGCCTCGTCCTGCGACTGTTCGGCGCTGGCGCCCGCAGCGTTCTGGGTCGTCATCGAGATGCCCCAGGGCGCGCTGTCGCGGAAGTGCAGCTGGTAGAGATCGAAGCTGCCGATGCGCGCGAACGCCCACGCGAGATCGGCGGTGGGCCTGTTGGGGAAGTTCACGTTCAGCACGAGGCCTGGCGGCAGCAGCGCGCCTGTTCCGGCCTTGTCACGCAGCATCTTCACGAGCCTTGCGGCGTGTCGCGCAACGATCGCTGACAGGGGATTGGCCAGCGTCGTGTTGTCGACGGTGTCGGTGCCGGCACTCAGCGCGATGGCGGGCAGGCCGCGTCCCGCAGCGAACTGCGCATTGCCTACGGTGCCGGAATGGATCACGACGCGGCCCAGGTTCTGTCCTTCATTGGGGCCCGACAGCAGGAGGTCCGGTGCCTTGCTTCTCCAGCGCGAGGGAGCCAGCACGTCGAGTGCGTACATCGTGGCCATCACCGGCGTGCCGTGGACGTAGTGATAGTCGCCGTTGGCGAATCCTTCCTTCGTGAACGGCCCGACGGCGGAGGCTCCCGCGGGCGCGGCGCCGTTGTGACAGCCACGCTCCGTCTCGACCTGCTTGTCGTTGTCGGCAACGATCGTCTTGTTGCTGAGCATCACGATGGCAGCGCCGCGACCGCTCTGGCCGGTGCAGGGCACCGACACGATGACGTCGTGTCCTTCGGCCTTGAGCGCCGCGTACGTCGCCGCGAGATTGCTCGTCAGGCCGTCGTCGTTGGTCAGCACGATGCGCAGGGCGAACGCGGGCTGCGCCAGAGCGGCCAGCAGCATCGCTGCAAGCATGCGAAAGGTTTTCATGATGTCTCCGTCGAGAGAGGTGCCGGCACGGCAGATTGACGTGCATGATTTCGGGTGCGGTCCGCAGGCCCGCGATTGCGACGGGCCCGGATCGGTCCAGGTGAACCGGAAAGCGATTGTGAGCGGTCGATCGCGCGCCGGAGCTGCCGATCGTGGTGGAATAGGCCTCGAGCATCGGGGAAAGGATTGGAGGATGCCGGGATCGACCGGGCGGGGCTCGGTCGTGAAGGCGGTACGGGTTCGGGGTGTGCCGGTCGCGAGACCGGATCAGGGGAGACGTTCGATCATGAAACGTTCGATTGCGAAGTGGGCGCTGCTGAGCCTGTTGTCGCCGCTGCTGTTCGCCTGCACCGTGGTTACGCCCGAGCAGGGCCAGGAGGCGGTGCTGATTGACCGGCCGATCCTGTTCGGGCACGGGGGTATCCGGCCCGAGTCCATCAAGCCCGGTCGTTCCTACACCTGGTTCTCGGTGCGCAAGGTGTACGTCAACGTCTACCCGCAGCAGTTCGAAGCCAATTTCTCCGACCTCATGTCGTCGGACGGTGTGCCGCTGGATTTCCACGCGGTGATCCGCATGCAGGTCACCGACCCGGTCGCGCTGATCCGGGATTTCGGCGAGGACTGGTATCGGCAGAACGTCGAGCAGCAGTTCTTCAACCGCGTGCGCAACGCGGTCAAGAAGCACGGCATGAACGAGACGGCGATCAATACCACCGCCATCGACGAGATCGACGCCGAGGTCACGGGCGATCTCAACAAGTACCTCGCCGACACGAAGATCCCCGCGCGACTGCTCAACGTGACCGTGGGGAAGGCCAATCCGCCCGATGCCATCAAGACGCAGCGCGTCGAGACCGCCGCGCAGCAGCAGCGCGTGCTCACCGAAGGCCAGCGAAAGCTCGCGGAGGACGGCCGCAAGTCGGCCGAAGAGAGCCGCGCCGCCGCCGACAATTCCTACCGCGAGGCCATGCACCTGACTCCTTCGCAGTTCGTCGAGATCGAGCGGATCAAGATGCTCAAGGAAGTCTGCGGCACGAAGGACAGCCACTGCACCTTCCTGATCGGGAGCGAAGTGACGCCGGTGTTTAATACCAACGGCGGGGCACGATCAGAGATCCAGTGACGCGCCTTCTGCGCCATCGCGGCTGGAACGAACTCGTCGTCCTTGTGGCGGATCCGGAAATCCTGGTAACGATCCTCGTTGACCAGCGTGGTCAGGAAATAACGGCCGCTGCGCAGGTCGTAGGTGGCCTTAAAGTGGCCATGCCATCAAGGGAGGCCCAGAGACATGCACCCCCACAAGCGCGTCGCGATCATCGGTTGTGGCATCTCGGGGCTGGCCCAGGCAGACGTCTTCACCCGATGCGGGTTCCAATGCGTGCTATTCGAGCAAGCGCCCCGCATCGGAGGGGTATGGGCACACAGCTATGCCGGAGTGAGCCTGCAGAACACGAGCTCGGGATACCACATCAGCAGTTTTCCGTGGCCGTTCACGCCCGATCTGCACCCGACAGGCGAGCAGATCCTCCGCTACCTCGATGCGTTCGTGGCGGCACGTGGCTTCGATGTGCGCCTGCGCCATGAGGTCGTGTCGGCGAGACCGTGCGAGGGGGGTTGGGAGGTGATCGCGCGCATCTCGGCCGCAGATGGGCGTGAGTTGGAAGAACGCGTCGAGCGCTTCGATCATCTGGTCGTTTCCATCGGTCAGTACACCGAGGGCAAGCATCGCCCCGTGCTTCCGGGCGAGGCGGAGTTCCCCGGCCGCGTCGTGATCGAACGTGATGTCCAGGACGCCTCGATGTTCGACGGCGCCCGCGTTCTGGTCGTGGGTTTCGGCAAGAGCGCGCTCGATATGGTGACGTTCGCTGTTGCGCACGCGGCCGAGGTCCACCACGTGTTCCGGACGCCGCGGTGGACGCTTCCGCGCTACATCCTTGGCGTCCACTACACCAAGCTGCTCTTCAATCGGTTCGGGTCGATCATGATGACGAGCTGGGCGCATCCGACATCGTTCGAGCGGTTCCTCCACAGGCGCTTGGCGTTCGTGGGAAGTTTCTGGTCTGGTCTGCAGAAGCTCTTCGTATGGCTCGCCAGGCGACAGGGGCGCGGGGCCGGTCCCGGGGGCAGTGCGCGGCTCGCCACCGTGTTTCCGACGCACCCGTTTCTCCCGGACTTGCGCTCTGCCGCGGCGCTTGCACCGATCGACTACTACCGCCATGTCGCGCACGGCGCGATCGTCCCTCATCACGGCGAAATGAAAGGGCTGACGAAGCAGGGCCTCGAGCTTGCCGATGGCAGCGTCATCCCGGCCGACATCGTCGTTTTGTCCACCGGTTCGCGCTCTCCGGCATTCCCGTTTCTCGCGCCGGAGGTGCGTGCGCTGCTCGAAGCGGAAGACGACGGCCCGCAGTTGTATCGCCACATCATCCATCCCCGGCTTCCCACACTCGCGTTCGCCGGCTTCAACCACGGCTTCATGCACGTACCGTCGGCGGAGATCGGGGCGCTCTGGCTGGTCGCGTTCTGGCAAGGAAAGCTGGAGCTGCCATCCCAGTCGGAGATGGAGCGGGCCGCGGAAGAGGTACGCATCTGGAAGCGCACACATATCCATTTCGAGCCATCGCGTTCGTGCGCCGTGAACACGCGGTTTCAGCAGTACCTCGACATCATGCTGGGAGACCTCGGCGTCTCGCCGTATCGCAAGCTCCCGAACCTCATCGCGGAGATGTTCAGCCCCTATGGCCCGGCGGACTACAGGGGTGTCGTCGACGAGTTTCTTGCACATCCTTCGACGCGCCGATATCGGCCGTCGCCTCTCGCTACGTGATCGGCGCGCGTCGAGTCGCTGTCGCCGTGTTCATTCAGGGTGCGATCTTCGCGGCAAAAGGCCATCCCCGATTGGCCATGCTTGCCGGCGACGCGGACGAACCTTGGCAACGACACTGAAGTCCGTGCTGACGAATAGCTAGACATGCCTGCAACAAAGGCAAGTCGCGCCTGGAAGGGAATGAGCCTTGCACCCGATCCGCCAGATTCGAACCGGTGTCGGATGAGTGCCGGCTTACCAACGCTCACGCGTTCCCCACACCTCAAGCAACAGACCCTTCTGCATGGGCAGTACCGTCACCCTGAGCACGACGAGCGACGACCGCCTTTACCGCAGGCTGGTCGATGGCATCGCTGACTACGCCATCTACATGCTCAGTCCGGAGGGCATCGTCAGCAGCTGGAATCTGGGTGCGCAACGGTTCAAAGGCTATTGCGCCAGCGAAATCGTGGGCAAGCACTTCTCGACCTTCTACACCGCCGACGACAGGGCGGCAGGACAACCCGCACGGGCTTTGTCGATCGCCGCATCGGAAGGGCACTTCGAAGATCGGGCCTGGCGGGTTCGCAAGGACGGCACCCGGTTTCGGGCGCACGTTGTTATTGATGCGATTCGCGAGGACGACGGCAGTCTGCTGGGTTTCGCAAAGATCACACGTGACGTCACCGAGTCCTACGCCAAGGAGATTGCCCTTTGGCGCAGCGAGCAGCGATTTCGGCTGCTGGTCTCCGGTGTCACCGACTACGCGATCTACATGCTCGATCTCGCCGGAACGGTCACCAGTTGGAATGCGGGCGCCGAGCGATTCAAGGGCTATGCCGAGCCCGAGGTTATCGGGCGTCATTTCTCGATGTTCTACACGCCGGGTGACCGGGCCGAGGCGCGGCCGCTGCGCGCGCTCTCCATTGCTCGCACGGAAGGTCGATTCGAGGACAGCGGCTGGCGGCTGCGAAAAGACGGGCGTCAGTTCTGGGCGCATGTCGTCATCGACCTGATCCGCGACGAGAGCGGGACCGCGATTGGTTTCGCCAAGATCACTCGCGATATTTCCGAACGCCGCGCCGCCGACTTGCGCCTGCTAGAGCTGACTCACCGCCACGAGGAAATGGAGCAATTCGTCCACGTCGCATCCCACGATCTGCGCGAGCCTCTGCGCAAGGTGTTGGCTTTCAGTGACCTGCTGAAAGACGAAGACGGCGCCCGATTAAGCGAATCGGGAAGAACCTATCTGGACAGCATCACTTCCGCGACGCGTCGCATGCAGGCGCTGCTCGCGAGCCTGCTGGAACTCTCACGCGTCACCTCGCACGGCCAAACCTTCAATCCCTGCGCACTCGACGATGTGCTTGTCGACGTCCGTACCGACCTGCAACTTCAGATCGAGGATCGACGTGCGACTGTCGACATCGGCCCGCTTCCGGAACTGGAAGCCGACGCTGCCCAGATGCGGCAGTTGTTTCAGAACCTGATCGAGAATTCGATCAAGTACGCGCGTGACGGCGAACCCGCCACGATCACGCTCGCTGGCGTGTCCGATGGCGATCCGAACTTCGTGTCCATCACCTGCCGAGATAATGGGATTGGTTTCGAGCCGCGATACGCAGAGCGGATCTTCGGAGTCTTCCAGCGCCTGCATACGCGCGACCGCTTCGGAGGCGCCGGCATAGGTCTCGCCGTCTGCCGGAAAATCTGTCAGCGCCACGGCGGAACGATCGTGGCGCAGGGAACGCTCGGCTTGGGCGCCGTTTTCACCGTCCGCCTGCCGCGCCGACATCGCCCCGGTGCGATCTGAAGCCTGCACTGGCGATCCTGCGCTGATCCTGGTCGAGGACGATCCGGATGATCTGCTCCTGGTTACCCGCGCACTGCTGCGCCTGAATCAGACGCCCCGATTCGGCTCGGTGAGGGATGGAGTCGAACTTTTGGAGCATCTCGCAGAGCGACGTACGCGCTCGCTACCCGAGTTGGTCCTGCTCGATCTCAACATGCCTCGCATGGACGGCCGAGAAGTGTTGGCCCATCTCAAGTGCGATGTGTTTCTGAAGCGAATTCCCGTTGTCGTGCTAACGACCTCCTCTGACGCCCGGGAGCGCAGCAAGGTCCTGGCCTTGGGCGCAGCCGATCATTTCAGCAAGCCCGAACAGTTCTCCGCCATTCAAGCGCTGCTGGAAGCCATCGTGAAGCGTTGGCTCACGCCTGCATCCACAACCAGAAAACTTCCATGACCCGCCCGCTCCGCGTCCTGCTGGTGGAGGACGATCACGAAGACGCTCAGATTTTTCAGAAGCGTTGTCCAGCGCACTTTCGCGTCAAGCACGTCTCCGATCCGGACTTGGCCATCGAGTCGATGCGTTCGGGCTCCATCGACCTCTGCTTCTCGGACTATCGTCTCGGCCCGAGCAGCGGTATCGATCTGGTGCGCGCCGCGCGGGCGCGGGCTTGCCGATTGCCGATCGTGATCATCACCGGCGCAGACGTAGATCATCTGGGCGAGAACGCGTTGTTAGCGGGCGCCACCGATTTTCTTCCGAAGGACGAGTTGAGCGCGGAGAGCCTGTCACGCGTTGCGCGTTGGGCTCTGATTCGTCGGCACGTCGAGACGCAGCGTGAGGACGCGGTGAGCGACGCCTTGATCGAACAACTGATGGGGCGCGGTCCGTCCGACGCGGTGACGGATCGGACTCCACGGGAACTGCGGCGAGTGCTCTACCTCAGTCGTGCGACGTCCCCGCTTTCGTCGAACGATCTCTTGCTGATGTGCTCCGGCTTTGCATCCCGGAATGCCTCAATGGCGGTGACGGGAATCCTGGTGTACGCAGCTGGACGATTCCTGCAGGTCATCGAGGGCGATCCCGACGCCATTGGGGTGCTGGTCGATCGGATTTCCGGGGATCGGCGGCACGGAGAAATGATGGTAGTGATCGATGAGCACGTCAAAGCGCGCCTGTTCGCTCAATGGAACATGGGACTTCTACAGATCGGGGATAGGGGTGAAGTCACGCCCGAGCAATGGCGTGCGATGCCAGGAGCGATTCGGGTCGTCATCGGTGCTGTTGGCGACGCCGTAATGTCCCGCGAGAATGCCGCGAAGCTGCTTCGGGCCTTGCCAGGCCTGCTGGCGCGCGATCGAGCCGGTGCGGTGTTGGATTAGTGCGGTAGTACGGGAGCACTGCTTTAGCGAGCGGTTGAACGGCCTAGAACGCGACCTGCCAAGCTATTTCGAGAGACGAGGCGTTACTGCTTACCTTGATTTGACCGGCCTCCGGCCTCTGGATTTCCAGAGTGAATGGCTCGCTTCCAGAAAGTGGACGCTCGCGCCAAGCAGCTCTTGGCATTGTCGCCCCTGAGGTCGTACTTTTATCCCTCGCGAGCTGTCGAAAAAACCGAGGGAGCGAGCAGAAAAAAATTGGCGCGCCCGACAGGAGTCGAACCTGTGACCCTCGGCTTAGAAGGCTGGGGCGCACGGCCTTCTAGTTATTGATTATGCTACACTTTCTGCAATGCTCGCAACGTCATCTGCACGCGATCTGCACGGAGCAGCAGCATGGCTTCATTTCGAAAACGAGTGGTCGATGGACAGGTGCGATGGGACGCCACCGTCACGAGGCGCGCTGCGCCGCGACAAACCCGAACGTTTCAAACCAAGCACGCAGCAGAACGATGGGCGCGCGAAACGGAACGCGACGTCGAGCGCGGCGCCTGGCGTAGCACTGAATTCGCTGAGCGCACGAGCGTTGGCCAGTTGCTCTCGCGATATCGCGAAGAAGTGCTGCCTGTGAAGCGGTCGGCGAAGGATTTGCAGTCGAACCTCGATCGCGTCGCGCGCAGCGATCTGGCTCGCCTTCCGATCCTGGCACTGACGCCGGAGCGGGTCGCGCAGTATCGAGACAGTCGCCTGCGCATGCAGGCGATGGGAGGCGGGAAGCAGGGCCGGCCGCAGCCACGACTTGTTTCGACCCAAACGGTCCGCCATGAAGTCGCCATGCTCAAGCGAGCGATCAACCATGCGATGTGCGAGTGGGGATTGAATCTGCCGGCCGGAAACCCGGTGGCCACGGTCAAGCTGCCACCGGCAGCTCGGGCTCGCACTCGTCGCGCAGAGCACGACGAGTGCGAGCGCCTGTTGGCGGAAGCCTATGCCTCACGATCTCCGCACCTCGGCCACGCGATCGAGTTGGCGGTGGAGACCGCGATGCGACGAGGCGAGCTGTGTCACCTGGAATGGGGCGACGTGGACTTGAAGCGTCGCGTGGCGCATCTGTCAATGACGAAGAACGGCGAGGCTCGGGATGTACCCCTGTCGCGCCGTGCCGTGGCGCTGCTCAAGTCATTGCCGAGGCCCATCCGCGGTGGGCCTGTGTTCAAGCTGAGCGAGCGCGGGTTCTCACAAGCGTTCCAGAGGCTGTGCGGCCGTCTGGGAATCGAGGATATGCGCCTCCACGACTTACGCCATGAAGCAACGAGTCGCCTTGCGGTCAAGCTCAATGGCGACATCATGGCGTTGTCCGCCATCACTGGCCACAAGACGCTGCAGATGCTCAAGCGTTATACGCATTTGAAAGCTGAAGACCTTGCGAAGCGCATCGCCTAGAATTCGCTCCAAGCGCCCGTAGCTCAGTGGATAGAGCATTCGCCTTCTAAGCGAACGGCCGCAGGTTCGATTCCTGCCGGGCGCGCCAGCTAAACATTAGCCCCCACAGGAGACGGTTCAGGTTAGTCCTTGTGCGGCTCGCGAGCTTTCAGGACAGCTTCATGGTCTGCTTTGAGTTCGTCCAGAGTCGGCCGGATTCCCTGCGTCTCGATGGGTTGGGAGTGGGACGCGATATAGCGACAGGCCTTCTCAAAGACGGGCATGACGGCCGACATGCTCTCCTGCAGCTTGCCGACGTTGATCTTTTCCACCTTCGTCATCATGACGTTCGGCGCATAACGCTGCACGACTCCTTTTAGCAACTCGTGCTCCACGACGATTTCGCAAAGCCCCCGCAGCTCTTCGTACCCCTTTTCGACGAGCGCGGCTTTGATCTCGCCATCAGCTTTCTCTGCGCCTTCTATCATCTTCTTCACGCGCGCGCTGACCTGGGCGATGGTATCGACGCGCGGATGGTTGGCGGATGAGAGAACGCCCGACTCGCCACCTTCGGATCGAATGTCGTAGTACTTCCACTTCTTCTTATCAGCTTTCGCCAGCAGTTCGGCTGCAAACCAAATGTTGTGCGTAAACACGATGATCTGGTGATCGGCTGCTAGCGCGATGACGCGATCGCAGACTTCGTGAATCCGACGGTAGTCCATGCTCGTAATCGGATCATCGAAGATGACCGGTGACGATGCCGGCACCGCTGTCACTTCGGCAAGGAAGTCCGCAAGCGCAAGGACTTTCTGCTCGCCTTCGGACAGAACTTGGTTGGGCTTGTACGCTGCGACCATCTTGCGCCGTGTGACCTGTCCCTGCCGGCCAGGGAAGTTGAGCGTGACATTGGGCGCTCGAAGATTTCGGCACTCGTCTTGGAACCGCTTCTCAAATCCCTTGTTTAAAAGTTCCTCGCTTGCGTCCTTCGCGGCCTCTGTTAGCGAGCGCAGAACTCCTGACATTCCATTCTTGACGATGTTCGCTCGCGAGCCCCACTTCGCATCGGAAACGCGCTTCTCGATTTGGGGTAGCAGCTTGTTGGCGGTTGTCTTACCTTGAAGCTCAATAAGCTCCGCCTGTTTCCCTTTGAGCGCTTCCTGGCGTTGCTCGAAGGAGCTTTGAAGTCCCGAAGCGAGGCCCGTCAGCCGCGTCGATTCGTCGGAAACGATCTTCTCTGCAGCCGCCAGGCCCGTGTCCTTGTCCGCCCATTCAACGGCCGAGCTGCCAGCCACATTGGCAGCGAGGGCGGCGATGTGCGCGACGACAGACGCCACCGGAGTTAAGACGTCGCCGCCGCCACTTGTTTCCGCAACGTACTGCTCTTGAAGAGCATCGGCTCTCAGCGCTGCTATCGGTGCAACATATTGACTAAGGTCGCGCTCGGTACTATCGAGTGCCGCCTTAATTTCGTTGTTAGTAAAATCGCGGTATCTTTTGATCAGCTCGACCGCCTTTGCGGTCAAAGGTTGCTGACAATACGCACAGGAATCGTCCGCATGCGGGTAGCCTTTCGCTGCGTGCTTCGTCAAGTAATCCTCACCGGCCTGTATGAAGTTGCGCCATTGGTCAGTAAGTACGCCTGGAATTACAGTCCCTTCAAACGCCTTGCTTCCGGCCTCGTCACGGCGCCGCGTCGCTTCCTTGCACGCGTCGATGAGGCCGGCATATTTGTGGATGTCGAATGTCCTGGCCGCCGCAATGGCGGTCTTGAGCGATTGCACGACGAGAGCGCGATCGCGAGCGCGCTTGAGTTCACTCTGGATATTGGTTGACTTGAGGGCGTCGATCTCTGTCGTCAAGGAGTCGATCGTCGCACCGGCATTGTCCGGCAGGACGGCGTATTTCCGGATATCCGCGACGTCCGTTGCGGCGCCGAGCGTTTCAATCGTGGCGTAGATGGAGGATGCGCGATCGAATTGCGCAAGAAGCGTGTTCGCCCCTGGGGTACGGGCCGTTATTGCCCGATCGAGGGCTGTTCGGACCCGCTCCATCCCGTTCTGAACGAAAGGGAAGAGTGTCAGCTCGCCCGGCGTGTAGACGTAACTGAGATCGTCCTCGACGTGAAGGCGTGCTCCGCGAGCATCGAAGATGCTGGCCCGATTGAGAGGTATGACGCCAAATTCGTTTTTCCAGTCGATCGGTTTGCTGCTCGCCCCAACCGTCACGCTGAATGTGGCACTCGGCGTCGGTTGAGCGCCGCCGCGGACATTGGGTAGGATGTCCTCTGCGCTCCGGACGCCCGCGGCGCGCTTCAGCACCCGGACAAAGCCGGACTTTCCGGAACCGTTCTCCCCGAAAATCACCGTCACTCCCGGCGCAAAATCGATCTGTGTACCGGCCTTGATCGCATTGATACCGGCGCCGACCCTGAGGGAGTCGATCTGCACTGGTTGGAAAGGATTTCCGTCGTGCTGCTTTTCCTCGATCTTGGGGGCGGCTTCAAATGCGTCGTCTGATAGTTTCTTCTCGGCGAGAAGAAGGTTCAGGAAGCGGTCAATGTCGCCGTCCGCGCATTGGACGCGGTTCTTGAGGACGTCACCAACGATACTTCGTATCCATGAATCTTGTTTGTTGGCCCAGCGCGGCAGTAGCGCTTGCGGCGTCTGTGAGCTACCGGGCGGTGGGTTCATTGTGCTGTCCAATCAAGCTTGCTTGAACGTCAGGGTCGACGCCCCGCAGTGCGGGCCGACGGCGCCATCATAGAGTAGAGACTGTCGACTGGCGTCCAGCGCGTATTCGGCCGCCGGCGAGGTTCATTCTCCGGAGATCTGGCCACACGCCGGGTCAGGTGCTCAAGCCGCGTACGCGTCATGACGGCCTTTCGGTCTCAACCAACTTGAATTGTCCGAATAATCCGGCTCGGATAATTCTGGGTACTTCGCGGAGGATCGCAGTAAAATACGCTGACACACCTGTATGCGTGTCCGAACAAAGGTTCGGATTCCTGCTGCCTTCATGCCGAATGATGAGGTCGCAATGTCTGATTCACGCTTGCCATTGGCGGAGCAGCACAGACGGCGTGAGGCACTCGCTGCGGCTGAGCGCTCCGGAATTATGGAAGGCCTGCCACCCGTTGGTGACTTTGCACGGGCTCTCGGCGAGCGGTTTGCCCTCGGCGAGATCACCGCCGACGAGGCAGTTGCGGCCGTGCTTCTGCATGAGCGGAAAAAGACGTAGCAGCTTTTTACGACAGTTTCAGGGCTGCGGCGGCCATCGGCATGAGAAAAGCTGAGAGGTCACTGACGATCAGTTCAAACGATGCGGGTGCAGTGCTCAGATTGCCTGCGAACGCGATCCACTGGCGCACCTTGGCGTTGTCGCGTGCGAACTCCATCGTAAGGGCATCTGGCAGCTCAATAGGAATGTCGGTCGTGCGCCGCCGGAAAGTAGCTGAGATCGCGCGTGGCAGGCGATCGCCTGCAAACGAGTAGGTCTTGGAAAGTACCCACACGTCGTAGAAGTCCTTCATCCGGCTGTTGGCCCGGCCGAGGGCAACCATCGCTTGGAATTTCTCTGCGATCACCGTCTCTCGTTGATACGCCCGGATGTGCGGGGCCGGCATGCCGAGCAGGACGGGTAGATCGATCTCCTGCAAGCCGGGCTCAGTCGCGTCACCAAATCCGATGTCGACCACGACGGGAATCCGGGCGCCGGAGAGTGCAGCGGTCGTGCTTAGCCTTAGGCCGCCGTATTCCATTTCCTCGCGTATCTGCTGCACGCGCACCGCTTTAGAATCAAACGTGATGCCGTCGTCCTCGACCGGTGTTGCACATATCTCGCGGAATACTGCGGTCATGGGATCGGCCGAAGGGTCGCCAAAGCCGAGCAGATCGAGATCACGAGTGGGGCGATGGGGCTCGTCAAACCAGGTTGTAAGCAGCATCGCACCCTTGAGTGCGAACCGGTCACCGAAGTCTGAGCGGCTGAGGCGATACAGGAATCGCTCCAGTGCATAGCGGACGAGAAGGAGGTCGAACGGTTGGTTGGTCTGCTTCGCGAGAGCCAAGAGGCGAGCTCGAACGGAAGCCCCGACGTCGCGGATGGGTTTCTTAGCCATCGAAGGTCAGCGCCTCAAGGTATGGCTGCATGGCTTTCCAAACGCCTGCGTCAACGGCTTGCTTTGCGATTGCGGCTGGCTTCACCTTCCGCTGCTTGAGCGCCGCGCGCAGGCCTTCGATTCCGAGATTAACGCCGACGACGCGGCGATAGCGGAATACGTCTGAGAGCGTTTTGGCGACGCCAAAAATTCGGACCTGTATGCCCTCGATGCGATGAACCTCGACTCCGGTGGTGAGTTCTCGTGCCGAGAATCGCGTGATCCGAAGCGGGGGGTATGCGCCGGTTGGTTTCCAATCCTTTTGCCCGATCGCCATCCAGACTTTCGGCGGCACGGTGTCCGTCAGACCGTGAAAGGCCATTGCGGAAACGAGGCACACGACGCCTTTGGGGACCAGCTTGGAGGCCTCGGCCAGCGTGTGGTACGTATCAAGCGGCGCGTCGGGTAGCTGATACAGCCCGCGCGACAGGCGCGCGACGGCCCCTTCTCGCTCCAGGCGCGAGACCGTAGCAGCCGTAACGCCGCTCGCCACGAACTCAGACAGCCGAGCCATCCCACGCTTTCGGAGTAGAGAGATAGCCTTGAGCTTCTGGCTTGGGGGGAATTCCGACATTGATATTAAACCTCGGATGAAACTATAACTCATCCGAGGATTTGTATCACCGTCTAGGCCGGACGATGAACCGTTCCTTCCTGGCAGAGCTCTTCGAAAGCCTCCCTGGTCAATCGCTGCGCCTGCTCGACAAGCTTCTTGTCGTGCGTACCGAGTAATTGACGATGAAGCATCACGCATTCCAGGACAGTCACCAACAGGACTGAGTACATACGGCTTGAGGCAGGCGCAACTTCCAGCAGCTGGCCTAACCGGTCGTGAATTTCCGGTATCAGCGCACGGTCGGTGGCAGCGCTCTTGGCACTAGCGCGAAACCCGATCAGCACCAACTCCCTTGCGGCATCGCTCAGGTTGAGTCCGCGCGCCCTGGCGTGCTGCTCGATCCGAGCGAACACTCTTCCGTCATCACGAAAGCTGATATGCCGCCTATCCAAGGCTCGGCCCCCCTTCCAAGCACCCGTTTCGCGTGCGAAACGGTCGTCCTGCATCAACGCCCAACAACTTTGGCCATTGAACGGCTGGCAAACGCATGGTAGAAAACCGTATCTTCAGTCCCAGGCCTCGAAATCGCCAGAGCCGCAATTGCCAGCCACCGACAACAATCTGCCCGACGCGAGCGATCTCCGCAATCCGAACAACGCCGTCTTGGACACCTTCGGCCTGGCGGCGCTGCTTGGCATCTCTCCGGCCTCGATCCCCGCGCTTCGCAGCCGTACCCCGGATAAGCTGCCGCCGCCGTTCTTGTCCCGGCCGCTGCGCTGGCGGCGAGAAACGGTGATGCGCTGGATGGACGAGAAAGAGAGTCAAGAGGCCGCACGCTGCGCGCAAATTGCGCGGGGACTGAACCCGCGGGAAAAGGGCCGGCGCATGAGATGCGCGAGCATCGCGACGCGTGTGTCGCGAAGCGTTAAGGCGGTGCCGACCGGATTGCCAGATTCTGCACCGCCCGACGCCGGGCGTGGGGTGTGGAGTCACATAGGGACCCGCGCGCGGGGGAGAATGGTTGGGTCAATGCACGCTAGACGGCGAGCAACCTTTTGCCGGTCGGGCACTTGGACGCACTTCCGGCGTCGATCATTTGGCGACATGCCTCGCACTCCGAGGCCTGATCCATCCGCTTCCCCATTTGTCCCCGGCGCTTCCCCAGATTGTTGAGTCTGGTGGGGCATCCCGGTCCAAGGCGCGCACGTGAGTTTCCCACCTGCCCGCATAGCGGACCGTCGTCAACTTGGGTGTGAAGCGCACACCCAAAGTGTCGACTCCAAGTGGGCCAAACCGGCAGCGGCGGGCAAACAACTCGGTCTGTTCGCGCACAACGGCAACGCTGCTTCCGAATGCATCATCTGGGATTCAGAGGAACCTGGACTCGGCCGTCGCATCAGACAGGGAAGACGGCCCGTCTGGGTTCTCCAGTTGAAGTTGGGCGGCAAGACAGTTCGCAGGACACTCGGACGTGTTTCGGAGCTCGATCAGAAAGCCGCGCGGCTTGAAGCGCGCGAGCGTCGGCGCCAACTTGAGGATCAGCCGGCGAGTACGCAAGCAGTTGCCCCGACCTTCGACCGGTTCGCCAAGCAGTTCCTGACGGATTGCGCCGGACGCTGGAAGCCGCAGACCAAGGTGGCGCATACGTGCGCAATCGAAGGAGTTCTGCACGAGGCGTTTGGCCGCAAGCGCATCGACGCTATCTGTCGGGCCGACGTCGTGTGTTGGTTCCAGAGTCCACAAGTAAACGACCATCGCGCCTTGTCCGTCATGTCCTCGATCATGCGGCACGCCGAAACGCTCGGGCTTCGAGCGGAGGACACAAATCCTTGCCAGGGACTACGCCGCAAGAAGTCTGACTTCGATGCGAACTGTCCTCAGCCAGACGACTACCATCGCATCGGCCGAGCCTTGGACCAAGCAGTTGCCGCCGAGCCGATCTTGACGGCCATCGTCCGATTCATCGCCCTGACTGGCGCCAGGAGAGGCGAAGCGCTTTATTTGCGCTGGTCACACATCGAGGGCTCACGCGCGATCCTGCCTGATAGCAAGCATGGCCCCAAAACGATTTGGCTGGCGCTGCCAGTTCGCAACTTGCTCGCTGGCATCGCCAAGTCGGAGGAGTCTGCGTACGTCTTTGCGGGCCCTTCGCGGAGAGCGCTCGAAGTTCGTCTGGATAAATTCTGGCGCAGGCTTCGACGGTCCATCGGGCTCGACAAGGTCCGAATCCATGACCTTCGGCACGGATTCGCCACTGTAGGGGTCAACCATGGCGAGGACATCCAGACGATCAGCGGGCTGCTCGGCCACCGTGACTTCAGTACAACCCTCGCCTACGCGCATCTGGCCGACCGCCCGACCCTCGCGGCGGCACGCCGCGTGTCTCTCGGTCTGGCCCGCGCAATGGAGCCCAAGCAGACAGTTCAGCGACTTCCTGCCCGTCAACTGCTGAATCACTCATATCTTGCCGAGACGACAGAGGAACGGGAGTGGGAACGGCATGCTCGGGAGTTCTATAGACGCGGCTGGGACTTGTCCGGGTTCTGCGATCGGCGTGGACTCGATACCAATTCGTTTCGCGCGGCGCTCACGCGGATCAACGCTCGGCACCGCGCGGCTTTGAAGGCACCGGTGCCATGACCTCCTCAAGGCGCTTGCTTGACTCCGCCATCGTCGAGTTCGCACCGGCAGGCCGGGAATACACGGTGCACGATTCTGTGCTGAATGGGTTTGGACTTCGCATTCGGCCAGCCGGCGGAAAGACATGGATACTCAGGGTCACGCTCGATGGCACTGCCAAACGTGTCTCCTTGGGCGATGCCACCCAAATGCGTGTCCGCGAAGCTCGCGCGCGAGCGTACGCGGTGCTTTCGCGCAGCGAGCCAGCAAGATCGGTAGCGTCGCGGCCTTCGATAACGTTCGCGGAGTATGCCGAGACTTATCGATCAAGGCGCATCGCCGACTGGAAGCCGGCGACCGTGCACAAGTTTGACTCCGGGTTGCGCTTGCAGCTCATGCCGAGATTCCAGGCCCAGCAACTTGGCGCGATAACGCGTGCCGAAGTGGCTCGATGGTTCCATGACTTCAGCGCTTCAAGCCCCGGCGCGGCGAACAGAATCCTGCAGACCCTCAAGCCGATGTTCACTTGCGCCCGAGACTGGGGACTGCTTCCTGAGAACCACAAGAACCCGTGCAAGGGCATCCAGTTCAATCGACGGAACGACGCTCGCGGTCGAATGATCACAGAGGACGGGCTTGCGGCACTCGGCATCGTGCTGGAACGGCATTCCCTCAGGACTCCGGACGCGGTTGACGTGGTCCGCCTGTTGATTCTCACGAGTTGCAGGTCCGGCGAGATTCTGAAGGCGACTTGGGCAGAAGTGCGCAGAGATCGCCTGGTACTCAATGACTCCAAGACCGGACCAAGGACGGTGATGCTCGGCGTAGCCGCGCGGAAAATTCTGGCAGGGTGTCGTCGGCGCAGAGTGAAAGGCTCGAAGTTCGTCTTTCCGTCCCAACGCTTTCCCGGGCAACCGCGCGGTTCCATTTACTCTGCATGGCGGCGCTTCAGAGAAGAAGCCGGCCTGCCCGACGACATCAGGCCGCATGACTGTCGGCACACGTTCGCATCGCACGCCATCATGGGCGGCGAGACCATGCTCGTCACCAGTCGCTTGCTTGGGCATCGTAAGCTGTCGTCGACGGCGCGGTATTCGCATCTTCAGGATAACCACCTGCTTGCGGCTGCCGAGCGGATTGCACGGCGCATCGATGGCTGGTTGGGCGAGCCCGGCGCGAAGTTAGATCACGAACCCGCAGACGCCTGCCGACTCAGTGATCCCCCAAACTCGGATCCAGTTGATACAGCCTCGACATTTGCGCAGTCGCTCTTGAGCTATGAGTCCCAACTGAGGTTGAGTTCACGCCGCGAGCGCGCCCTACTCAGATCGATCGTCTCGAAAGATGCTTGGTGGAATAACCTTGCACCAGCCATCCCCGAAACCGCACCTCAGCTCTACTTGGATCGCATTCTCTCGGCGTTCGGCCGAATCGGTGACCATGGCGACGCCGTTATGGGCCTGCCTGAGCCGCGCCCCGAGAAACCCGAGCACCCGGCCACACATTGATCGGTCTGAGGGATTCCTACTTTATTACCAGCGCTGAGAAGCGGGGCACGCTGCAGTGGATCAGCAAGTGTCGCCGACCACCAGCTCCACGACGAGTTCTTGCTTGACGCCGCCGACTGAATCTCGGTGGAGAATCGCCGGCCGGCTTGACGAATGTGCCGCGGGCTATACCGCATTCGGCACTCTCCGAACGTACCCCGTACAGAGAGTGGCCGATGGAAACCCGGCAGTGCGCCGCATGTGATCACGTCTTCGAGGCTTGTCCTCAAGTCCCACGGCAGGCCTATTGTCCTGCACCAGCTTGCCAGCGCGAGCGCCGCCGACGGTGGCAACGAGCAAAACGCCTGACCGACCCGGACTACCAGGAGAACCAGCGGAAGTCTCAACAGCGCTGGTGCAAACGAAATCGCGGCTACTGGCGAGAGTATCGCCGCACACATGCGGCGTATCGCGAGGGGAACCGCGCCAAGCAGCGCGAGCGGAACGGTGCCGCGAAGCGGGTGGACGTTGCAAAGATGGACGTGTCTGGTGGGACCGCCCCCTTGCCGGCCGGCCTGTACCGCATCGTTCCGGCGCACGGGCCAGGGATTGCAAAGAGTAATGCGTGGATTGCTGAAATCACCTGGGTCTCGAGCCTCCCTCAAGCCCATAGCCGCCGTTGCAAAGAGAGGACGCGATAGGAAGAGGAGGGCTCCACTGCTACCGTCACGCTCGCGCGTTCGATTGCAACGCCGAGATTCCAGGCACATTTCTGAGGGCACACCTCGAAAGGGGCAGGACAGAACCATGCATCGAGTCGACGAGAGCCAAGAAGAGCAGACGCCGACGCCGAAGTTTCGTGCGGCCGAGTACGTTCGGATGTCGACCGAGCACCAGCAGTACTCCACCGAGAACCAGCGCGACAAGATCCGCGAGTATGCGACTCACCGCGGCATCGAGATCGTTCGCACGTACACCGACGCGGGTAAGAGCGGCCTTCGCATCGACGGTCGTCATTCCCTGCAACAGCTGATCAAGGACGTTGAGACCGGCTCCGCTGACTTTCAACTCATCCTGGTCTATGACGTCAGCCGCTGGGGTCGATTTCAGGATGCCGACGAGAGCGCGTACTACGAATACATCTGCAAACGCGCCGGCATCCAGGTTGCCTACTGCGCAGAACAGTTCGAGAACGATGGCTCCCCCGTGTCGACCATCGTCAAAGGCGTGAAGCGAGCCATGGCCGGTGAGTACAGCCGCGAGCTGTCAGCCAAAGTCTTTGCCGGGCAATGCCGCCTGATCGAACTCGGCTATCGCCAAGGCGGACCGGCGGGGTATGGCCTGCGGCGTGTGCTCATCGACCAGGTTGGCTCCATCAAAAGCGAACTTGCACGCGGCGAGCAGAAGAGCCTGCAGACTGATCGTGTGATCCTGATGCCGGGGCCGGACGATGAAGTAGAGACGATCAACAAGATCTACCGATGGTTCATCGACGAGGGCATAGCTGAACCCGAGATCGCCGAGAAACTCAATGCGTTGAATCTCCGCACCGACCTCAACCGCGAGTGGACACGCGCCACGGTCCATCAGGTTCTGACCAACGAGAAGTACGTCGGCAACAACGTCTACAACCGGATCTCGTTCAAGCTCAAAAAGCTCCGTGTAGCAAACCCGCCGGACATGTGGATCCGCAAGGACGGCGCGTTCGAGGCCATCGTGCCGTCGGAGGTTTTCTTCACCGCGCAGGGGATAATCCGCGCGCGGGGCCGGCGTTACAGCAACGAGGAGCTAATCGAGAGGCTGCGCACCTTGTTTCGGAGCCGCGGCGTACTTACCAGCCTGATCATCGATGAGACCGAAGGGATGCCGTCCTCCTCCGTATATTCGTTTCGGTTCGGAGGCTTGGTCCGCGCCTACCAGATGGTTGGGTTCACGCCGGACCGCGACTATCGGCACCTGGAGGTCAATCGCCTGCTCAGGAGATTGCACCCGACGATCGTGGCCCAGACTGAAGCCGAGATAGCTAGGGTCGGCGGCAACGTTGTCCGAGATCCCGCAACCGATCTGCTTCACGTCAACCATGAGTTCAGCGTGTCGGTCGTGCTGGCGCGCTGCCTGGTAACGGATTCCGGACGGAGCCGCTGGAAGATTCGCTTTGACACCAGCCTGACGCCCGATATCACCGTCGCGGTACGCCTCGACTCGACGAACCAGACCCCGCTCGACTACTTCTTGCTGCCGCGCCTGGACTTCTGCCGACCCCGGCTCAGCCTGGCTGAACAGAACGCAGTGGAGTTCGACAGCTACCGCTTCGACACCTTGGACTATCTCTACGGAATGGCGGAACGCACGCGCCTGCGGAGAGCGGCGTGAAGGCGAAGATTGGCCCTGGCGAAATCCGCATGATCCCGGTGGACCGCATCGAGGTCCTGAATCACCGCGAGCGCAATGCCAAGGCCTTTGAGGAGATTGCAGGCAACATCCGGACCATCGGCCTCAAGAAACCCATCACGGTTACTCCACGACCCAGCACGGACGATGGGGACCACTATCGCCTCGTCTGCGGCGAAGGACGCCTCAAGGCATTCAAGGCTTTGGGTCAGGCGACGATACCGGCGCTCGTTGTTTCAGTGAGCGACGAAGACGCCTTCATCATGAGCTTGGCCGAGAACATCGCGCGCCGCCAATATCGGCCGCTCGAACTGCTCGCCGGCATCATCGCGCTCCGCGACCAGGGATATGACAAGAAGGCTATTGCCCAGAAAACCGGCCTCACCGGCGAGTATGTTTCTGGGATTCTCTTGCTACTGGAGCATGGCGAAGAGCGGCTGCTGGTCGCTGTCCAGAAAGGGCAGATTCCGCTCAACTCCGCAATGGCGATCGCGGGCGCTGGCGGTGACGACAAGGCGATCCAAACGGCCTTGCAGAACGCATACGAGTCCGGCGACCTCCGTGGCAAGCAGCTCCTGGAGGCGCGCCGCGTCATCGAGCGTCGCATGGCGTTGGGCCGATCCGTGGACAAGGGAACGCCGCGCAAGCGCACCAACGTTACGCCATCAAGCCTGGTGCGGACGTACCAGAAGGAAGTCGAGCGACAGCGGCTCATGGTGAAGAAGGCTGAGTTCACGCAGCAGCGCCTGCTGTTCCTGACGGGCGCACTGCGGCAGCTATTTGCCGATGAGCACTTCGGTAATCTGATGCGCGCTGAAGGGCTCGACAGCCTGCCGAAATACCTGGCCGATCGGATCAGCGTTGCGGGAGGCGTCGTGTGACCCAAGTCCCGCTGGGCTTTGCGCTTGAGGCCATTTCGGTGCCGCTCGCCAATCTCCTTCCATCGCGAAAGATTCCGGAAGGCCTCAGCGTCTCCAAGAAGTTCAAGCAGATTTGTTCCTCAATCGAGGAGATCGGGTTGATCGAACCGCTGTCGATCACGCGGGAAATCCAGAAGACCGGCAATCACATGCTATTGGACGGGCACGTCCGGATGATCGCGCTGCAGGAGCTGGGGAACACCGAGGCGCCGTGCTTGGTGGCGAAGGACGACGAGGGCTACACCTACAACACTCGGGTCAACCGCCTGTCGACGATTCAGGAACACTACATGATCCGGCGCGCCATCGATCGGGGTGTCTCACCGGAGCGGCTGGCCAGGGCGCTCAATGTCGACATCAGCCACATCAGCAAGAAGGTTCGGCTTCTGGATGGTATCTGTCCCGAAGCGCAGGAACTGTTGAAGGACCGGCAGTTCTCGCCGGAGCTGTCTCGTTTCCTGCGCCAGATGAAGCCCACGCGCCAAGTCGAGTGTGTCGAGCTCATGCTGTCGGCGAACAACGTCACGGTTGCCTATGCCGAGGCCATGCTTGTTGCGACCCCGGCAGAACTTTTGATCGAGGGCAGGAAACCAGCGAGAGCAGCGGGCGTCACGCACGAGCAGATGGCAAAGATGGAGCGCGAGCTGATGAACCTGCAGTCGCAGTACAAGTCTGTCGAGGAGTCCTACGGCCAGGATGTGCTCAACCTTGTGCTCGGTCGGGGTTACCTCATCCGCATGCTCGGGAACAGTGCCGTCGTTCGCTATCTCAAGCAGCGTCAGCCGGACGTACTGAGGGAGTTCGAGGCCATCGTAAAAACGGTGGCGCTGGATCAGTAGCCCGCTGCAGCCGTCATAGGCCGTCGGACTTACGCTTCGTGTTGTACACAATGGCGGCCAGGGAAGCGACCGACGTCGCGGCCTCCGCACACATCGCGGCGGTCAGAGAGTCGGCGGTGCGCTTGTGCTGGAGGGCGTTCGCCAACGCAATAGCAGCTTTGGCAAAGGAACGAACCTCGGTACAACCCGAACCGGCCAGCTCCGTCTCAAAGAAGGATTCAAGAAGGCGCTTCGCATCACTGCTGCTTGGAACGCAGCCATCCGGGAGCACGTGGCGGGCAGGATCATGAACGGCCTGCCCCGTGCTGATCGCGATCTCGCGGCAAAGCAAACCGATCGCCTGAAACTGCTGCTCGGTCTTCGCGCTGCTTAGCGCTTCGCGCATTTCCTGCAGTTGCCTATCAATCTTTGGCCACGCTGTCAGACCCGATGGAGCACCGTTCTCATCGCTCCCGACTTCCCACTCCGGTATCGGAGCCTTGAATGCGCCCGGGCCGAAGACATCGCTGTTCATGAAATCGCCGTGGCGCCGGACACTGTCTTCAAGGAAGCCGGCCCAGCTCTTGGAGTCAAGCACTTTCTCGGAGGCAGTCACGGACATTTCGAACGGCGCCGGGCCAGTGGAGGACTTCTCAACGATGCATTCCCGAACCAAGTAACCCAGACCCCGTCGCGCATCCTCGACCGATAGGCCAGCGCGGCTTGCCGCGTCTTCCAGCGACAGGGCTACCCCAGGATTCTCGCGGTATCCGTCGCGGAGAACCGTGAACAACTTTTCGCAGTGACCAAGCAGCTCCTCAGCCGCAGGATATCTGCTGCGCAGATACTCAAGCGTCGGAACGCGCAGGTGGTAGTAGACGGGATCCCGCTCGATGTACCCATAGCGCTCCAAGTTGTCGAGCGCCTCTCGGTGCGGCTCATGCTCGACGCGAAAGCGGTTGGCTACTACGCCCAGTGGGCTTCGGAGTGACGCCGGGACGAGAGCCCCCAGCAAATGCCAATCCGTGTCATCAAGGTGGGTCTGCCCACCGGGCGTCTCTCCGTCGCTGATTGAGGAATCGCTCATCTGTCCCACCATATTGCCGCGTCTTGCCGTTTGGCTGTGTCTCCTTCAAGCGCAAACTCTGCTCGGAGTCGTATGCATGATAGGGCTGCTTCACTAAGCGTATGATTACATGCGTAATGGATGGGGGCCCACCCTGATCCCCTGCGCCTCGCAGGCAACTACTTTTCATCCCCGCTGGAATGAACGATCCAATGGGTATTACACTTTCCGTGTCAGTATTACCATCGGGAGACGGACGTGGCGACGACGATGACAACCAAGGGGCAGGTGACCATCCCGAAGAAGGTGCGCGAGGCTCTAAAACTCGCGCCCGGTGATGCCGTTGACTTCGATGTCAATCGTGAAGGCCAGGTCGTCGTTCACAAGGCTGGAGGCCGGGCAACGGCGAAGCGTGATCGTTTTGATTCGGCGCGCGGCAAAGCGCAAGTGAAATGGCGAACCGATGACCTAATGGCCCTGTTGCGCGGGGCGGACTGAGCACAATCCGTGCTGCTCGTAGACACCAACGTCCTGGTGGACGTGTTGGAGGATGACCCGGCCTGGGCGGAATGGTCCGTGCGTCAGCTCCGCGCTCAAGCGCAGGTCCATGAGCTGATCATCAATCCGGTGATCTACTCCGAGCTTTCGCTGACCTTTGACACCGTCAGCGCTCTCGATGATGCCGTTGATGGTATGGGCCTGACACTCCAAGAGCTACCGCGACCAGCGCTATTCCTTGCCGGCAAGGCGTTCGTGAAGTATCGCCGCGAGGGTGGAACCAAGGGGAATGTTCTCGCTGATTTTTTCATCGGTGCGCACGCCGCCGTGCTGGACTGCGCGATCCTTACGCGCGACGGCCGACGCTATCGCAGCTATTTTCCGCGAGTTGCGCTGATCGCTCCGCAGGAGGGGAAAGCGCCATGACGTACAACGAGGCGGAGACTCGCTTCTACCTCATCGATCCGGTCCTTCGCGACAAGGGCTACAACGAGCACTGGAAACTGCGCCTTGAGACTCCTGCTCCGGTTGAGCCTAGCGGGAACAAGGGCCGCCGGCGTTCCGGCAGTGGACGCACTGACTACTTGCTCTGCGTGCAGCTTGCCAATACTCCCAAGCCGTTGCCGGTGGGTGTAATTGAAGCAAAGGCTGAATCCGAAGACCCCCTCAAAGGCATGCAGCAGGCGAAGGGATACGCCGACTGCACGCGCTTCCATGTTCAGTACGTGTTCGCGACCAACGGGCACCGATACGGCGAATTCGACAAGGCCGCCCAGCTTCCGGACGGCCCGTTTCCCCTCCCGGATTTTCCAAGCCATGCCGATCTGACCGCCCGCTATGCGAAGGACACTGGAGTGGACATCAGGCGGCCTGAGGCCGCTCTGCTGTTCATGGCGGACAGCCACGCGTACCCCAAACCGCGCTACTACCAGGATGCGGCGATCCGCGCCGCCTTCGAGAAAGTCCTACATTGCGAGCAGGACAACGAGCCCGCTCGTGTGCTGCTCTCGCTGGCCACCGGCTCGGGCAAGACGGTCATCGCGGCTAACCTGCTCTGGCGCTTGCACGAGGCTGGACGCTTGACGAAGCCGGCGTTGTTCCTGTGTGACCGTGACGAGCTTCGCGAGCAAGCCTACGAAAAGCTTTCCCGCGCGTTCCCCAAGGGCAGCGTGCGGACCGTCCAGACCGAGCGTGGAGAAAACTCGGCGCGCAACGCCAAGGTGCACATCGCCACGTATCAGACGCTGGGCCTCGACGACGACAGCGCGGGCTACGCCAGCTTCCTGACCGAGCACTACCCCGAGAACAGCTTCAGCATCATCATCATCGACGAATGCCACCGCTCGGCCTGGGGTCGCTGGTCTGAGGTGCTGCGCCGCAATCCGCAGGCGATCCATCTGGGCCTCACCGCCACGCCGCGCAAGCTGGAGAGCAAACAAAAGGCCACCACTGCCGATGCCGAGGTCAGCGCACACAATCTCAAATACTTCGGCGAGCCGGTCTATGAGTACACACTGATTCAGGCACAGGAAGACGGCTACCTCGCTGCCTGCGAAATCGTGCGTCTCAAGCCCTCAATTGACTGGAAGACCTTCACTCACGGCGACGTGATGGCCGCCAAGCCGGTGGACGCCCGTACCGGCCTCCCCGTTGCCGAGGACGAAATCAAGGACGAATACAACGCCAAGCACTACGACAGCGAGCTTCTGCTGCCAGAGCGCATCGCCGCCATGTGCAAGGACTTGTTCGAGCGCCTGTGCGCCCATGGCGGACCGGAACAGAAGGTCATCATCTTCTGCAATCGCGACCTGCATGCCGATCGCGTCGCCATGCAGATGCAGCGCTTCTACGCTCAATGGTGCAAGGAAGGCGGCCACACGCCCAAGGACCACTACGCGTTCAAGTGCACGGCCGAAGGCGGCGGTGATCTCATCGAAACTATGCGCGGCTCCGGCGAGCGCTGCTTCATCGCGTGCACCGTGGACTTGCTCGCGACCGGCGTGGACATCGAGCGACTGAACGCCGTGGTGTTTTTCCGCTACCTGGAATCCTCAATCAGCTTCTACCAGATGGTCGGGCGCGGGACTCGCATCGACGAGCCCACCAAGAAATACAAGTTCTGGCTTTACGACTACACCGGCGTCACGGACCTGTTCGGCACTGACTTCATTACCAAACCGCCGCGCCTGACCAATCCAAAGCCAGGCGGCGATGAAGGGGGCGGCGATGATGGCGACGGCGGTGAAGACCCGATCCCGATTCCGGAGATCAGGGGCCAGTCCGTCGTCATCACCAGCCAGGGTCGTTTCATCCTCCAGCGGCGCGAGGGCCGCGACGTGCCAGTGCCTATCGAGGAATACCGCCGCGAGATGATTCAGCGCGTGCTGCGTGAAGCCGCGACCCTGCCCGACTTCCGTGCGCTGTGGGTGGAAACGCAGAAGCGCCGCGCACTCATCAACCACCTGCTCGGCGAGCACTACTCGCCGGAGGTCGTGCGCGAACTGGACGGCCTCGTCGATTGCGACCACTACGACCTATTCGCGCATCACGGCTACCGCGCACAGGCCTTGAAGCGGGTCGAGCGCCGGGATGCCTACCTGTCCGCGCACATGCCTTGGTTCGCGTCGGTGGATGAGAAGGCCGCCATCGTGCTCAGAAGCCTGGGGCAGCAGTTCGGAGCCGGTGGCACGGAGGCGCTGGAATCGGAGCAATTGTGGGAAGTTCCGGAGATTCGACGCGCCGGTGGACTCGCAGCGCTGAAAGCGTTGGGAACGCCGGCTGACGTTATGCGAGATGCGAAGACGAGGTTGTTTACAGTATGACAACTGTAGGAGAGCTCGTGCCCATTGCATTGCCAACAGAGTTGGCGACTCCACCGAGAGGATGGCGCTGGGAAAGATTAGACGCGGTTGCTCGGCTAGAGAGCGGGCATACGCCAAGTCGATCCCGGCCCGATTGGTGGGGAGGAGACATATCGTGGATCTCGCTCACTGAAATTCGAGGTCTTGATGGCCGATGGGTAGACGAAACGTTGCTCAAGACCAACGAAGCGGGGATTGCCAACTCTTCGGCACGTATCCTTCCACGCGGCACGGTTTGTTTCTCACGCACAGCATCAGTCGGCTTTGTCACGATCATGGGCAAACCAATGTCCACCAGCCAAGACTTTGCGAATTGGGTCTGCGACGACGAACTTGACCCCGAGTTCCTAATGTACGCATTGATACGGTCGCGTTCTGCTCTCCGAGCTATGGCAACAGGCGCAACCCACAAGACAATCTACATGCCCGCATTGGAATCCTTCCATGTGTGCATGCCGGAAGTGCGTGAGCAGAAAACCATTGTTTACCGCTTAAAGGGACAACTCGCGGCGGCTGAAGATGTTCGCCTTGCAGCGCAGGCGCAACTGGAAGAAGCAGAGCGTCTACCTAGTCGGCTGCTTGCTAGCGCGTTTCAAGAAGGCTAGCAATGGCTCGCCGAAGGAAAACGAAAGGGGCCGCGAACGCCATTGCAGGACCGAAAACAATCGCGTCCATGCAATCGCTTTCCTCCTTCGTCAAGTCTATCTGCGACGTCATGCGGCGCTCCAACTGCGCGAGCGCGTTGCAATACGTGCCGGAGCTGACCTGGATTCTGTTCCTGCGCATACTCGACGCGCAGGAGGCCCGAGCCCTGGAATCGGCCGAGGCTGTCGGGAAACCCTTCAAGCCTGCGCTGCGTCCCCCGTTCCGCTGGCAGGACTGGGCCGCGCCGGACGGACCCAAGCGTAAGAAACTGGAGGCGGCGAAGATCGGGGAGTTCTTCGCCTTCATCAACAAGGAACTGCTGCCCTACCTGCACGGCCTGGATGTGCTGCCGGACGGCCGGCCGAATCCGTCCGCCACTCCCAAGCAGCGCGTGATTGGCCGCATCATGACGGCAGTGGAGCGCACGCGGGTGGATTCCGAAACGAACCTGCGCGACATCCTCGACCGCGTGCACCAGATCAGCATCGACCACATCGAGGATCAGCATTTCTTCACACTCTCGCAGGTGTATGAAGATCTCCTGCTGAAAATGGGCGAGAAAAACTCTGACGGCGGGCAATTCTTCACGCCGCGAGAGGTGATCCGGGCAATGGTACGCACGCTGGATCCGCAGCCCGGCGAGACGGTGTATGACCCTTGCTGCGGCACTGGCGGGTTTCTAGCCCAGGCTTACGAGCTGATGGCCCAGAAGCTCGGCGACTCGGCCACGTCCACCGATCTCGCGCGACTCAAGAATCAGACGTTTTTCGGGCGTGAAAAAGAGAACCTGGTTTTCCCGATCGCCCTAGCAAACTTGGTGCTGCACGGCATTGACCAGCCCAACCTCTGGCACGGCAACACGCTGACCGGGACGCCGACCTACGACGCGCTGTTCGACGGTGCGCCGACGACCTTCGATGTGATCCTCACCAACCCGCCCTTCGGCGGCAAGGAGGGCAAGGACGCGCAGAAGAACTACAGCTTCGAGACCGGCTCAACCCAGGTGCTGTTCGTCCAGCATCTGCTGCGCGACCTTGCCGACGGCGGGCGTTGCGGCGTGGTGTTGGACGAGGGCCTGTTGTTCCGCGCCACCGAGACTGCCTTCGTCGAAACCAAGCGCAAGCTGTTGGACGAGTGCGATGTTTGGTGCATCGTCAGCCTGCCCGCTGGAGTTTTCTCCGCCGCTGGTGCAGGAGTGAAAACCAATCTGGTGTTTTTCACGAAGGGCCGCAAGACCAAGCGAATCTGGTACTACGATCTGGCCCACATCAAGATGGGCAAGAAGTCGCCGATGACCCTGGCGCATTTCGGCTTTGGGCCGAAAGGCACTGCGCTCGATGATGCTGCCCTTCCCGCAACTCTTGTCGGCGACTGGCGCGAGCGGGAGGGCAATCCGGGGAAGCCATTCCCCAGTTTCGCTCGGCTGCTGCGTCAGCATGGCAAGCCCGCGGCAGAGAGTGACTACTCTTGGACCGTGGATTTCGCCGCTCGCCGCGCCAAGGCGCGCGAGGACATGGCGCCACACATGGTCGAGGTGGAGAAGCAGAAGGCCGAAGCGGTCAACCTCAAGGACCGGCTTTCCGGACTACGCAAATCCAATGCCAGCGACAAAGCTCTTGCGGCCTGCCGCGAAGCGCTGGCTACGGCTGAGAAGGCCGCGCGCGACGCCCAAGCGCAGGCCGACGCGATTGATGCCGCAGTGTATGACCTCAAGGCGGTCAATCCGCGTGCTCGGATCGTGCGCGACACGCGGACGCCCGCGGAGATCATCGAGGCCATTGCTGCGCATGGCAGAACGGTGGCCGGCGCGTTGGCCAGACTCAATAAGTTGTTGGCCGCAGACGCTGCTATAGCGAGCCAAGAAGAGCCTGCATAGCGAATGAGGAAGTCGCTGCGCAAGGGACGCGAACCATGTCGGGGGAGTCATGAGCACGCCAATAGCAAGTCAAGCAGGCACGCAAGTAAGCTGGTTCGTCGGAGCGAGCTACGGCGGGGAGGGGTATGGCGGGACTGATGATCAGACCCCGCGCTTCCTCGCCGATGGAATCTGGGAGAACGGCTACGAGGATCGCCACCTCGATGTGGTACGGTCAATGCGAGTCGGCGACCGCATTGCGATCAAGGCGGCCTACGTGCGTAAGCGCGACCTTCCCTTTGACAATCGCGGTCAACCGGTGTCGGTGATGGCGATCAAAGCCATTGGGACGATTACCGACAATCTAAATGACGGCAGGCATGTACGCGTTGACTGGACCAAGATCGATCCAGCCCGCGAATGGTACTTCTACACTAACCGCGGGACAGTCTGGCGCGTGCTCCCCGGTGATTGGAAGACGGACGGCTTGATCGCTTTCGCATTCGACGGAAAGCCACAGGACATCGAACGATTCCAGAACGCACCGTATTGGCGAGAGCGATTCGGATCGAAAGGCTCTGACAAGAAACGCTTCGGCTGGACGACGTTCTACGAGGCCGTTGCGGACAAGCTGCTCCCGTTCCGCAATGACCGCGCTGCCTTGGTCAAGGGAATCCGCGACATTTCGGAGCGCGTCGAAGGGCTAGGGCACCTGACCGAGGACAATTACGCGGATGGCACCACTGGTTTCGTGAAGGACATTTGTCCCTTTACGACGATGGGCCTGTTCAATCGAGGAATCAAGGACTCCAACCGCAAGATCATCGCGACTGAGCTGGCCAAGTTTCTGGGCGTCTCGATACCTGTGCCGGAAACGTTCGAGGGCATCCCACTCCTGAATAACCTCAAGTCCTGGTACTTCCCCTTTGAGAACAAGCGCGCCCCGGAACACATCGACACGCTGTGGGAGGTCTTCGCCGCCGGTTTGGCATTCGCCGAGTCGGATGAGGACGAGGCTCGCGCCGCGTTCGCCAAGGCCTTCGACAACGCTAACGGCCGACGCGGCGTGGCATGGAATCTTACGTTCGGATTGTATTGGGCGCGGCCGTGGTCGTTCCTGAGCCTCGATCACAACTCACAGGTTTTCGTCACCAAGAAGCTTGGCGTCCAAATTGGGTTGCACGGGCCGAAGCGGCGCTGCAACGCGGATGACTACCTCGCCGTCATGGACGCCATTGAGCCCCGTTTCCAGGAGGCCGCATACCCGGTCCATTCTTGGCCGGAACTATCGCTGGAGGCCTGGGTATACAAGGACCCGACAGCCGACACTTCGCCGCCTCAGGTATCCGAACCCGCCGCGGCCACCGACGATGACGAGGATGGCGACGAGTCGTTGGAAGCAGCTCCGCAGGTCGCACCGATCGTGCCCTATGCGGTCGTTGACATGCTGCGCGACGGATGCTTCCTCACGACCGACGAAGTCGAACGGCTGCTGGAACGAGTGCGCACGAAGAAGAATCTCATCCTCCAAGGCCCGCCCGGCACCGGCAAAACCTGGTTGGCTAAGCGCCTCGCATTTGCGCTCATGGGCCAGAAGGATGAAAGCAAGGTCCGGGCTGTGCAGTTCCACCCGAATCTGTCCTACGAGGATTTTGTGCGCGGCTGGCGGCCGACGGGCGAAGGCAAATTGTCGCTGGCCGATGGTGTGTTCATGGAGGCGATCACGGCCGCGGCGAAGAATCCTTCCTCGAAGGTTGTCGTCGTGATTGAGGAAATCAACCGAGGCAATCCAGCTCAGATTTTCGGCGAGCTTCTGACCCTGCTCGAGGCCGGGAAACGCACACCGAACGAAGCCCTTGAGCTCTGCTATCCGGACGCCGACGGCAAGCGCCGACCGGTGCATATTCCCGACAACCTCTACGTGATCGGCACGATGAACATTGCGGATCGCTCGCTGGCGTTGGTCGATCTCGCGCTACGTCGCCGCTTTGCCTTTGTGGATCTGGAACCCAGGCTCGGTGAGGCCTGGCGCAAGTGGGTGGTCAAGGAATGCAATGTCGACACCACGATGGTGGCGGATATAGAGCGCCGAATCACCGAGCTGAACGCCCAAATCGCGGTGGACGTGCGCTTGGGCAAGCAGTTCCGGGTCGGCCATAGCTACGTGACACCTGCGCACCGACTGGAACCTGGAGACACCAAGAAGTGGTTTCAGCAGGTCGTAGAAACCGAGATCGGTCCGCTCCTCGACGAATACTGGTTTGATGCGCCGGATGAAGCGAAAAAGGCCTGCGCCCGTCTGACACAGGGCTGGTGATGACGGCGACTGCCGAGCAACCAACTATTGGCCCGGCGGCGGATGCCGCGGGGCACATCGGACGCATCCCGGTCCGCAACCTCTGGTTGCTCATGCTCTATGCCTCGGACCTGTTTCGCTCCCGTGGCACCAGCAAGGTTGGCTTGGAGGACAGCCCCGATGACCTTCCTGACCTCGTCGCTGAAATCCTCGCCCACGCGGTCGAAGCGCGTCAGCGTCGCCATCTAAGCTTCGGTTACCGATCTCGCGATGCGGTCCTCAACCGGGTTCGCGGACGAATCGACGTGTTGACGACCGAGCGGCATCAGTTACTGGCACGCGGCCTGGTTGCATGCCGGTTTGACGAGCTGACCATAGACACCCCGCGCAATCGTTTCGTCCGTGCCGCCTTGGAATCAATCTCTCGGGTGGCGCAGCGGCGCGATATTGCTCACCGCTGCCGCTCCCTGGCCAACGGCATGAAGGCCATGGGCGTGTCGGGCAACATGCCGACGCGCACCGAGATGAGCGCCGACCGGATTGGGCGGAACGATGCTGCGGACAGATTCATGGTGGCGGCCGCCAAACTTGCTTTCGATCTCGCACTGCCGACCGAGACACAGGGAAGCAACGTCCTGTTGCTGCCGGATCGCGAAGCAATGTGGGTGCGCCGGCTATTTGAGAGAGCCATTGGCGGCTTCTACGATGTGGTGCTCAGCCCGAGCGGATGGCGCGTGCAATGCGGCGGCACGATGGGCTGGGACATTCAGCAAAGATCACCGCGAATCGACGACATCCTTCCGACGATGCGGACGGACATTGTGCTGGACCATGTACCGTCGGCACGGAGGATCGTTATCGACACGAAGTTCACGTCAATCCTGACGAGCGGCTGGTACAGAGAAGAATCGCTTCGCAGCGGCTACGTCTACCAGATATACGCCTACCTACGGTCACAGGTCGGGCGCGGGGATTCGCTCGCCGACAACGCCAGCGGCTTGCTTCTGCACCCGAGCGTTGGAACTACGGTTGATGAAACCGTGGTCATCCAGGGACACAGAATTCGGTTTTCGACGGTCGATTTGACGGTATCGCCGGCAGAGATCCGATCGCAGTTGCTGCGGATGTGCGACGCAACTCTCTGAACTGAGCAAGCACCCGGTTCATTCGTTCATTCTGTCGTGGCGCGTGACTGTGCCCCAAGGTGAATCCGGACGTGCGCCCTCGATCGCAGCACGGCCTCAATGTCGCCTCTCACGACGCGATGCTTGTCGAGAAGCGTGGCGAGGACAGATTGATCCACGAGCCGCACGTTATTCAGTTTCGCGTGGAGGTGAGCATTCTCATTGAAGAACTGATTCGTTACCGCAACCTTGGTGAAAGCAACGCCTGGGTGCTCAAATCGGTACTTCGCTTCACCCGTCACGACATCTTTTATCGCCTCCCAGCTAAGGTGTGTGCCGTCGGTACGCGAACTCTTGCACTGGATCAACTCACCGACGTTGATGGTCTTTGCGATGACGTCTATCCCCCCGTCCCCGGTTCGGGGCGTAAGCTCGACCGTGCGAAAGCCCTCTTTCCTCCACATGGCGGCGATCAATGCTTCGAAATCCAGCGGGTCGAGCTTGGTAACGTCGTCAATGCCAATACGTTCGTCGAACACGCGGTCGTCGATCTGCACGATGTCAGCGAAATCCGCCGGACTGAGATCGCCGCAACCATTGAGCATGTCGTCGGACAGTGAGCGCTTTCGATCGAGGAGACGGTCCAGCTTGACATCGAATGTCGTGAAGTCGTCCGCGCAGACGACTGGGTAGTACACGTACACAGGCTTTGACTGCCCGATTCGGTACGCGCGATCCGTTGCCTGATCTTCCTTGGCCGGATTCCACGTGCGGGAAAAATGAATGACGTGGTTCGCCGCCTGGATGTTGACGCCGAACCCCACTGCGATGGGCGAAAGAATGATGACTCCAAATCCGGGTTGCGCTTGAAAGCGTTTGATGCGCTTCTGCCGGCTATCTGCTGCTGACGCGGCCGCCTCCGTGTCGCCATTGATTATGTCCGGACGGAGTTTAAATTCCTGCTCGACGTAGTGTGCGAGGAGTAGCTGAGTGTCCCTGAACTCACAGAAGACGATGGCCTTCTCACCCTTCGATGCGATCTGCTGGAGCGTGCTGATCAGCCAGTCGATCTTTGGATTCTTCTTTCGATAGCTTGAGAGCGGTTCGCCGGTGGAGGAGCGTGTATCGGGATCTGGCGCGATGCACAGGCGCCGCAGATAGTGAAGCAATCCCAGATGGTTCTTGAAGGGACTGGCATGCTTGGGGTCTCCTCGAAGCTTGAACTGCTCAAGGGCATCCCCATACAGCGCGCGTTGGTGATCAGAGAGTCGAAGCTTGCGCGGGCCTTCTACAATGACCTTTGGAGGTAAGTCCTTCGCCACGTCGCGCTTCGTGCGGCGCAGGATTTGTGGCTCTATGAGCGCCTTAAGTTGCTTAACGCGAGAATGCTGCTCGTCGGTCTCGCATTCGATTGGACGCCGATACGTCGCCCCAAAATCATTGAGTGCGCCCAAGAGTCCGGGTTGCACGAAGTCGAACAAGCACCACAGGTCTGCAAGGGAGTTTTCGACAGGCGTTCCCGTGCAAGCGATGCGGAATCGGACGTTCTGCTTCTTGGCGGCGCGAGTCACCATTGCCGCGGGGTTCTTGATCTTCTGCGCCTCGTCACAAATCATCAACGACCATCGGACAGCCGCGAAAGAGAACTCGAGATCGCGGAGGGTTTCATATGTTGTTAGGACGAGCTGGGCGTTCCCCCGCCAATCGGGCCTTAGGAATTTGGCGATTCCTTGATCGATGAGCTCCTGCTCGATCGTGTGTCGAGGTGCACGGAGGCGATCCAGGGCAGATCCGTAGAGAGTCAGGATGCGTGGGCGCTGGGGTCCGAAGAACTTCTCAGCCTCTTCTTTCCAGTTCTCCAGCAGGGATACGGGTGCGACAACCAGGATCGGGTCGAGGTCCGGGTTGTCCTCAACCGCCCTACATATCAACGCCAGAAGCTGCAGGGTCTTTCCAAGCCCCATGTCATCCGCGAGCACCGCCCCATGGCACTGATCTGGCGCCTTGTCGAAAAGGTTTTGAAGCCAAGCTACGCCGCTGAGCTGGTGGTCCTTGAGCGCAATGGTTGGTTTGAGACTCGCCGGCAGTCTTGGGGCAGCGCTCGGGGCAAGCTGTAGCTCCTTGGCGCGCTCCTCCGCGAACTCCGGCTGGGCGATATTGGCTCGTAGCAGCAACTCCTTCCGTTGCCGTGCTGCGGTCGCCTTCTTGGTTGTGGCAGGGTCGGGGACTCCCTTCTGCGTGCGGCCACCCTCGAATCGACTGTAAAGCTGCTCGACAATAGCGTCCGCAGCCTCGACAGACACGACATTCGGGTGCCCAGGCACGGCAATCGTCGGGCTACCGGCCGCGCGTGCCTCGGCTGCCGCTTTCTTTATGGTCTCGTACACCTTCGAATCGACGACCAGCTCGAAGTCGCGCTGCTCGTCGATCGGCACCGAGACGGTAACGCTGGACTGGGGATTGAGGGGTGGCTCGGGAAACCAGGGATCGTCGCCGGATTGGACCGGAATGTAGGGCGAGACAATTCGGGCTTGGACGCCAATCCCGGAGATCCGGTGAGAGTAGCGAGTCAAATCGTGGACATCCGCCGCCCGGATCGAGACCTTTGGCTTCAGCCAGTCGCCGTAGGCGACCTTGAGCAGCTCAAGCTCGTTCTTAGCATCTCCGGTTAGCTCAATCCGATGACGCCGCCATTCGCATAGCTGGAATCCCGTTTGAAGTTTGCTTTCGAGTTTTGCGATGAATCCCTTAAGGTCCGACGGCGATTCGAACCGCTCGTACACGCTTTCACCGCTCGCTTCGGCGAGTCGCTCAATGACAACACCAACCTCGCGAACCTCGCCATCGGCCATCTGCACTCGCGCGCTGAATCTTTCGAACTCAATGCCCGCCTCGTGACGGGCTGCGTCAAACTGGGATTCGTCGAGAACCTGAACTGCGTCCGGGCCTAGCGCAGCGAAGGGGTTGTGTATAAAGCGTTCGGCCGCGGCGCCGGCTGTTCGTCTTCCAGGCATCGCTTTGATTGCCGTGAGAACCGACTTGACCTCCGGAGTGATCAATACTTCGACCACGCCCTCGTCGGTCGCAATCTGGTAGCGGTCCCTGACTTTCGGGGCGCGGTCGAAATGCGACAGCCACGTGTCGGGGGCCCCGGCAAACCAGGGCTGTACTTCCACCACGCTCGATCCGGCTACATTCGCGTCAAGCAGTTTCACTTGAAGCTTTTCGGGAGTGAGAACGACAGTGCCCGCCAAGAACTGGTCCAGACCGGCATTTGCCCGGACGGCCAGCGTGCGAATGCGACCCCAATGACGCCGATTGCTCTCAGCCGTCCGGCCTTCCTCCTTCCAGAACTCCGCAACACCCCTTGCCAATTCAAATGATTCTCGGGGCAGCAGGTGTAAGGAACCGTCTTCCGTCCTTGCAACGGCGCCGAGCTTGCTCGCGTTCACACGTCGTTCGTTGAACAGCCACCCCTCAATTGCAATCTCGAAATCGGGGTCGTCAAGTGAGTTTGCACTGCGTAGACGGGGGCGAAGGTCGCCAATGGCCGGTACGTCGAGACTGCTCAAGAGTGGGGCTCGTTCCGGTTCACTCTGAACAACGTAGAGGTCTTCCCAGCGAATCCGAAATGCGCCTGCATCGTCGGTGGCGAGTCCGGCTCCCGCCATCTCGTTTAGTGCATGAATCGCCAGAGGTGACTTAACCTCCCAATGCTCATCATCCGGTGCGCTCGCGCGCGGCTCAAAGGAAAGAGCGTCATTGGAGGGGACAGCGAATAGGCGCTCGCCAGTAGCACCGGAAAAGACGGCCCGGATGCGCTCACGAAGGCTCATCCGTTTCTTACCCAGCGGCCTTGGGCGCGCTCATATGTAAAACCCCATTGGCCGAGAGTCCCGGAAATTACTCCGTTGTTCGAGTCTGTGTATACGACCAGGCGTCCACTTGGCGCACGGTCGTCATACCGCAACCCACGCTCATTGCAGAATTGCTTGAAGAGTTGCCGAAAATTGGGGGGCGTAAACACACCGCCGGCAGTAGGGGCACTGGCCGGCTGACGCGGACGCGAGGGCGGCGCCTGCGCCCGATCGTCGGGGTAGATGCCATACGCTGATAGCGCCTCAGCGAACTTGTCTTCCCATTGTTCCAGGCCATCCTTGTGGAGCAAGCGCTCCACGTGATTGCTTCCCTTGAGCCGGGTGAGATGCTGGTGCCTTCCGGCTAGCTCGAACGGCACTGCGTCCTGGTTAAATACGTACGTCGCGTTGCCCTTTTCGCCAAACTCCACGACGTACATCTTGCCCAGTTTCATGACGAATGCGTTGTTACCGGCGGTGGCCCCCTCAAGAGACAGGCATTGGTTTCCCATCGTCTCCCGGACTTTCTTGAAATCCTCGTTCCAGCTGCTCATCGCCGAGCTGCCAAGGATGAACCACATGTTCTCGATGGAGGCCCGATGCCTCAGCCAAAATCGAGGTCGGCGCTTGTCGGTTCGTCCGTCGTGGCTAAGTAACTCGAAGAACCGCTCGATCAGAAAGCCCTTGAGCCAGTTCGCGACCATCTCTCGCGCTACGTCAGAGACCTCGAACCACCGCTGCCGGTTTGCGGTGATCAGCGGATTTCCAAAGGCATCAATTGCAAAGGCTCGAAGGGCACTGTGCTCGGGCGTTGAAGTCTGGCGCGCATAACGGTTCAGTAATTTCGCCGCACCTTCACTCCGGACGCCATCGTTTCGCCGGAGCAGCTCAATCAGGGGCTCAATATGCGTCCGAAACGCGGGATCGGCCTCAGATACGGCCGCCTCAATGGCCGACACGACCACTCGCCGACGGACCCAGGATGTCCGGCCGATACCCAAGGTGACACAGGCGCTATCAAAAACGGTGCTGTCTCCACGCAACGTCGCAGCACCATATCTGGCGGTCGGGTCCGGCCCAAACAGATTGCGATGCTCAATCGCTCCCGTCAGCCAGTCGGGTTTCGGATGCAAGCTGATGAGTTGCGGCAACCATTTCTCAAGGCGGCCCCTCAACGACAGCCATTGGTCGTGAACGGGCGAGCTGGCATCACATCCGTCTAGCCCGACGTATGCGCCCGCCAAGGCCTGAAAGCACCGCTTGAGCTTTTTGTGATCGCGGTGGAATCCATCAACAATCGTGAGTAGGGTTTCGAACCCGTCCTTATTGCCAACCAATGTTCGGCTTCCTTGGTACGGCACGAGTACGCCGTAGCAGGCATTCCGAATGTCCTTGTAAACCTCCAACCTTCCGTGTTCGACGAACCGCCTCAGCGTTTTCAGCACGATCTCGGTATCGGGTGCGCGGCCGTCGCCGTACCGTTTTTCGAGTCGATCTGCAGTCCGGCTCATCGCGGTGGGCTCGCCAAAAGTGGCGCCCAGGAGCCGGGAGTTGACCCCGGAGAGAGACTGCACAAGCGAGTCCAGCGGGAGCATCATCGCTCAGCACTCACCAAAATCGCCCGCGGAGAGCCCTGGGGCCGGCTTGTTCTCACCGATCCCTCTGAACTCAAGTCGAAGCTCAACTCGGCGACTCAAGGCGAGCGTGGGCTTCGCCGAGTTGAATGAATATCCTCCAACCAGAAACAGGTCACGAATCTGCTCCTTGTCCCCCTCTGCCAGCGGGACTTCCGCGGGCAAGGCCCTCGCAAATAGAGCGCAAACGACGCTCTGGCTTCTGCGCAACGACAAACCAAGATTTAGCAAGTAGCTTCCCGTCTGATCGGTGAAGCCCTCGACTACGATCTGCTTAAGCCATTTTCTGCCGGGCTCGGTGCGCGCCTGAACCAGTATCTCAGGCACGAATGATCTGAGGAGCGATGCCTGTTGCGGGGTCAGCGTATGACTTCCAACGCCGAACAGCGCCTGCGTTCCAAAGTCTATGACTCGTCGGTCCACGTCTACGTCGATGCCGGCATAGCCCTTTTCGAGTGCGGCCCTCTTGAGCTCGACCAGGAAGGACCGGATGTCGCGTTCACGGTCCAGCCTAGCGATCTCTTCATCGCTAACTTTCTTTGTCACCGCCAGCAGCGCTACCGACATCACCACGAGGAAGAGAACCATCAAAGCTGACATCAAGTCAGAAAAAGAAATCCAAAACGGCTTCTCTGCCTCTTCCTTCGATCCACGTCTTATGACGATGCGCGTACCGAACATGGCTTACTGCCCTCCCACTCGGTCCAGCACCTGTTCAAGTTCGTCGATGGCCCCAGCAAGAGCTTTGGTCCCTCGTTCAACGTGCTTGTGGAACTCGCCGTTCACATTGTTCAGCGTGCTGATGATCTGCGCACCAAATTGCTGGTGTGCGTTCGTCAGTACTTCCGACACTCCTTGCAAATACTTGTCGGCCTGGACCTGCGCCTCACGAAGGCTTTGGGTCGCGCCCTCGATGCGCTGAAGGATGTCGGCTGTCAGTGAGGCCTCGCGCTTTGCGGAGTCCACCGTCGCCTTGAGCTGTTCGATCATCGTCGCGAGGGTATCGCGCGTCGCTTTGTAGTCATCGATAGCCCTATTCAGCATCGACGTTGAGTTGGTCAGCGCACTTGACGCGGCACCAAGTTGGTCGGCCAGTCCCTGAGCACGTTCCAGCGCGGTTGACGTTGTTGAGCCGGCGCGAGCCATCTCACCCGCAGCCTTCAACATGTCGGCGGCGCCCAGGTTCATCTTTGTTACGGTGTCGGCGGTACCTGAGCGCATCGCGTCGACCGCCTGCCGCATCGTCGAAACCGCCTCCGCGGTGTGCCGTATTAGCTCTTTCGCGACGGTACCGGCGCTGGTCGTAGCAGCTGTTGTGTGCTCGACAAGCTGGCGGCTGCGCTGATCATCACGTGCAGAAGCGCTCTCGATGTTCGATTGCAATGCCTTAACGATGTCGCCGACGGACACACTCATGCGGTCAATCGCCTGTTGCATGCCGGCCGTAGCAGTCTGCTGCGACTGCGCGACCTGGCTTCGCATCGTGTCGACAAGCGCCTGCGTCTGCTCAGACATGGCACGCTGACGCTCGTCCATTGATGCCAGCGTAGCGGCGAGCTGCGCGCTCATCGCTTCAGTGGTCTGCTTGCCTCGATCGGAGATGTCGCCGACCAATTGTTCAAGGCGCCCGACCGCAACACCCAGGGTATCGATGGTTTTCTGCTGCATCCCTCGAATCCCGTCAATCTGACCCGAGAAAAGGTCGCGAATCTGGGCGGTCATCGCCGCCATCGTGTCCGTCAGCAGCTTGTTCACGGCGTCCGACTGATTTCCGGAGACATGCTTCACCGCGGCCCCAATGTCATGCAGCGGACCTCCTAAGGTCTCGTTGAGACCAGCGACTATCTCCTTAGCGAGCCCTGCTGTTGTCGCGTTCTGGGCCTGAATTTGCCGCTCTGCGACAGTCTCTAGGATCTGTTTGAGGTCGTTGACCAAGGATTGCTTGAGCTGCTTCGCCTCCTTCGCAGACGATTCCGAGGCATGCACGAGGCGCGACAAGTACTCCTCTCCGGCACCGGCATCAAAGCGGGTATCCAGGGCCAGGCAGAGTCGCTCGACCTTCTTGTAGAGGCCGGATACGAGCCATTTCTCGATGGCCGTGATGATCATCGCCAACGTGATCGCTGCTGCCGAGATAACGAATGCCTGGTACACGCCCTGGAGAAGGGCATTCAAACTGTCGCGCACAATCTCAGGCTGCTCTGACACCTTGAATGCCTGAAGGCCCTTTATCAGGCCGGTGAACGTCCCGATGATGCCAATGCCCGTCAGGATTCCGGGCAAATGCTTGAAGAATTCAGTCCTCAGCGGGCTGTTAACTAGGATTTGTTCGCTGAAATACGTCTCTGCCGGAACTGTCTGGCGAATCGCGGTAACTCGAAGGTTGCCTCCAGAATCGAGGTCCTTCTGTTCGTGCAAGGTGTCACGAAACTCTTCCCAGAGATGGCCGAGTAGTTTGTCCTTGTTAAAGATTTCAGAAAGGGCCTCTAGGTCTTTCCTATCGGCCTGCTCCAGGCGCTTTGTGAATCGGCCCAGCTTCCAGCTTTGATAGAAGGCTGGAAACAGGAAAAGAGTGACGAAAAGGAGCACAACGAACAGAAGCACACCGCCGATGATGAGCGTGTGCATAGGCGCAGTCATGAGCGTCATGAGTTGCATTGGGCTGCCTGTTTAGCCGTTGTGATTGCGCGACTCGGCCACTGCCACAATATGCACGAAATCCGGTCGCCACCCCCTGGAGATTGGGGCCTCATCGTTGCGATGTTGCCTGTTTGCCGGCGTCGCGGGTCGGCGGGTCAATCAGCGCTCGTTCGTCGCCGCGCGCAGCGCTCGCCGGATCATCATCCGTGCGACGGCGCCCGAAGTGCTCGTCGCCGTGAGCTGGATCTGTGGTGCGCAGTCGCGAACACGCGAATGCCTGGCCGATCGCCTCAACGCCGTCGCAGTCCAGCTCGACCCTCTTGAACGCCTGGAGGCCAGTTTCGCCGGCGCGCGGGAGACAAGCTTTTCACCTTCATGCTGTGCCACTCGTAGTGGCACGAGGTCTTGTCTGGGGCATCTTCCGCAGGGGGCCAGGGCACCATTGTGCCAAGCAGCATGCGTCGAACAACGTACGCCCACTGCTTCAATTCATCGCGCGCCTGACCCCAAGATCCACCCCTGCAGTCGGCCAGCGTGGGCACTTTGGATCCGCAATCCATCTGCACTCTATCTGCACGTCTGCGCAAGTTTGCGCTATTCTACGCAAGTAGCCGCAACACACGAATCTAATTTATTCAATGTGTTGCAGTAATTGGATGGCGCCAGAAAGTGGGAGTAACGGCTTAGAAGGCCGATGCTCTATCCAACTGAGCTACGGGCGCGTGCCGGCATTCTAAGGCAAGGCGCCTTCGCTCCCGAATGTCCGGGCGCCGTGCTCGCCCCGCGAAGGTGAAGGCGTCCTAGGATGACGTCCGGCAGGCCGGCAGCGTCGCCGGCGTTCCCTTGTCACGGAGCCTCTGGATGAAAAGACGATTCCTGATCACCGGCGCGAGCAAGGGCATCGGCCTTGCCGCGGCGAGACGGCTGGCGGATGCGGGTCACGACGTGGTGGGCATGGCCCGGACGGCGACACGAGCGTTTCCGGGCGCATTCGTCGAGGTCGATCTCGGCGATGCCGCGGCAACGCAGGCGGCCCTCGACGCGCTGGTGTCGCAGCAGGACTTCGACGGCGTGATCAACAACGTGGGCCTGGTGCGCGCGCAGAAGCTCGGCGATATCCGGCTGGACGATCTGGACGCGGTGCTCGGCCTGAACCTGCACCCGGCCGTGCAGGCGGTGCAGGCCTTCCTGCCGGGCATGCGCGCCAAGGCCTGGGGGCGCATCGTCAACGTGTCGAGCCTCACCATCCTGGGCGTTCCCGAGCGCACCTCGTACGCGGCGGCCAAGGCGGCGCTGGTCAGCTTCACGCGTTCCTGGGCGCTGGAACTGGCCACCAGCGGCATCACCGTCAACGCCGTGGCGCCGGGGCCGACCGAGACCGAGCTGTTCCGGCAGAACAATCCGCCGGGAAGCCCCGGTGAGGCGCGCTACCTCGCCGCCGTGCCGATGCGCAGGATCGGCACGCCCGACGAGATTGCGGCGGGCATCGCATTCCTGATGTCGCAGGAGGCGAGCTTCATCACCGGCCAGACCTTGTTCGTCGACGGCGGCGCCTCGATCGGCAAGGCGGCGATCTGATCGGTCGATCGACTCGGTCGATCGACGCTGCGCCGGGCGCCGTGAAGCCGGGTGCCCACAGCGAATGATCGCCGGCCTTCAGCCAGCGGCCGTCTCGCGCTCGACGTCGCGATCGAAGTCGTCCTGATCGAGCCGCTTCATGTTCGGGTAGTGCGTTTCGAACTGCACCAGCATGTCGTCGATGGGCACGTCCGCGTGCTCACCGCGGAAGCCCAGGTATTCCATGTGGCGCTGGCCACTGAGGTCGAACGGGTGGTAGATGGAATCCTCGGTGCCGTCGAACTCGAGCGGCTTGAGCTTGAACTTCTCGCACAGGGACAGGTTGAACGCAGGTGTGGCCTTCACCCAGCGGCCCTCGAGGAAGATCGAGGTGTAGCCGTGGTAGATGAAGAGGTCGGTGCCCATCGTCTGGCGCAGGCGTTCGGTCGACAGGTGATTCTTCACGTCGGCGTAACCCAGCCGTGCCGGGATGCCGACCGCGCGGCATGCCGCTGCCAGCAGCACGGCCTTGTTCACGCACCAGCCGCGACCGGTGTCGAGCACGTCGCTCGCCCGCAGGCCCCTGATGCTCAGGTCCACCCGGTAGGGGTCGTAGCGGATGCGATCACGCACCGCGTAGTAGAGGCGCACCGCGCGCTCGCGGTCGGTGCCGGTGTCGCCGGCGGCTTCGCGTGCGAAGTTCGTCACAACCGGGTGGTCGGAATCGACGAAGGCGGTCGGGGCGAGGCAGTCGTCGGGAGCGGGTTCCGTCATGGGTGCTGGTGTCGATCGAGAAGTCGCAGGATGAATCGATGATAGTTCGGGCTCAGCCGACCAGCGACCGCCGGCTCTCGAACCGGCGACGCTGCCCGTCGATCGGATCGGTGAATTCCAGCGCGCGCGCCAGCAGCTTCATCGGCAGGGCGTAGTCGTCGGGAGCTTGGGCAAGCAGTTCCGGGTACATCGGGTCGCCGACGATCGGAATGCCCAGCGCCGCAAGGTGCACGCGCAGCTGGTGCTTGCGGCCGGTGACCGGAAACATGCGCAAGAGGTTCAGCTCGCCGCGTCGTTCGGCCAGCTCGACGCGCGTCTCGCTGTTGGGCGGGCCCTGAACTTCGCGCGTCCGGAAGAAGGGTTCCCCTTCGACGAGCCGGCTGCGATGCACGAGCGGCAGCGACAGGTCCGCGCGATGCGGCACCAGCGCCTCGTAGGTCTTGAGCACGTCGCGGCGCGGGAACAGGGCCTGGTAGGTGCCGCGGCTGTGCTCGTTGACCGAGAACAGGACCAGACCCGCGGTGCCGCGATCGATGCGGTGCAGCGGGACGAGCGTCTGCAGCGTCAGGCTATCCCGCAGCCTTGCGAGCAGGGTTTCGCGCACGAAACGTCCAGCAGGTGTCACGGGCAGGAAGTGCGGCTTGTCGACGACCAGCAGGTGCTCGTCGCGCCAGAGCACCTCGGCTTCGAACGGGATCCGCGGTTCGCCCTCGATCTCGCGGTAGTAGCGAAGCTCGGCGCCCACGCCGACGGGCGAATCCTCCGCCAGCGGAGGTCCGTCGGAGCGCGTCACGAGTCCTCGCGCGAAGCGCTGTTTCCACTCCTGCGGGCTGACGCCGGGGAATCGCGCCTGCAGGAATTCGAGCGCGGTGGACCAGGGGCCGGCCGTCACCTGCACGTGGCTCGCGCCGACGCCGTCGCGATCGGGGAGGCGGTCGCGCATGTCGCGCCTCAGTAGTGCGGCGGAATCTCGTCCGCGGGCGTGCCCTTGTAGACCGGCTCGTTCATCGACTTCACACGATCCAGCAGCTGTCGCACCAGGCTTTCGAGCTGATCCATGCGCTTCTGCTGCCTGGCGACGGTATCGCTGAGCGAGCGGATGGCCTCGTCCTGGTAGGCGAGGCGCGTCTCGAGGTCGATGAAACGGTCGTCGGTCATGCGCGAAGGATAACGGCGCGAGCCGTAGCCCGGACAAAGTGTCCGGGGTGCTCTCTTCGCCAGACGTTATCGCGGACTTCGTCCGGGCTAGGAGCGTGGGCGGTAGGAACCGTGCAGGCGAGGCAAAGCCATTTCGAGTCAGATTTTTCGATGCGTCGAGACGAATAGTGGTTCTATTTAACGAGACGCATCGGGAAATCTGGCCGAAAGGGCGAAGCCGCAGCCGTACGCGTTTCTACCGCCCACGCTCCTACGTGGAAGGCCCGATTTCGAGATGCAGCCCTGAGAGTTCTTCGGTCATCGGGATCTGGCAGGACAGCCGCGACGTCGCGTTCACCTCCACGATCGCGCCGATGGCCTCGAGCATCTCCGCCTCGTCTGCGCTCTTGGGCGGCAGGCGCACCAGCCAGTCGGGCTGCACGTACACGTGGCAGGTGCCGCACGACATCATGCCGCCGCAGGTGCCTTCGATGCCGGTGTTGGCGTCGCGCAGCGCGTCCATGAGCGCCGTGCCGGGCAGGGCATCGAGATCGCGCTCGATGCCGTCACGGCCCTTGATGTGGACGCGCGCCATGGCTCAGATCTTGGTCGAGTCTTCCTGGCCCGGATAGAACTGCTTGAACCACTTGCGGAACTGCAGCACCGGGCCATCACCGTCGCAGAGCAGCGGGTTGGGGCGGTATTTCTTGTGGTTCCACACGATGAAATCCACGCTCTCGAAGCCCGCGCTTTCCTCACCCTCGGCGGCGCCGATCATGTGGTCGATAACCTTGCGCGAGGCCGCCAGTTCGGGCGTGCCTTCGGCGTAGTCGACATGACGGAAGCTCATGTTCATCTGCGTCTGTTCGAGCGTGACCGGCACCGAGTACGAGATCATCGTGGCGGTGATGCCGTGCTGGTTGAAGCGCATGACATTGAGGCCAGGACCGTAGGCCTTGCCCACGATGTAGCCCTTGCCGATGTCGAGCGTCATTACCGGGCCGTCGTAGCTGGCGTCGACCGGCGGGATGCCGGGCGCGCCGTGCAGGAACTTCAGATGCGCGGTGTCGACGCCGTTCTCGGCGATCTCCTGGATGCAGGTGCTGGCGGTCCAGGATCCGCGGCGCGTGCCGGTGTAGCCGGTGGCGTCCTCGATCTCCGGGATGTAGGGCAGCTCGAAGCTCGGCGGCTCGCACTGCGGGTGATACCAGGCCCACAGCATCCCGTACTTCTCGACCATCGGCAGCGTGCGCAGGATCGCCTGCTTCTTGACGATGGGCGGCATGACCTTCGCGTAGGGAATGGACTTGCACCAGCCGTTCGCGTCGTATTCCCAGTGATGGAACGGGCAGCGCAGGTGCTCGCCGCAGACCTTGCCGCCGTGGCCCATGTGGGCGCCCAGGTGCGGGCAGTAGGGGTCGCTCATGCCCGGCTTGCCGGACTCGGTGCGGAACAGCACCCATTCCTGGCCGAACAGGTTCACGTTGCGCACTTCGCCGGTCTTGAGATTCTCCGAGAAGTCCACGTGGAACCAGCCCACGGGAATCGGGAACGGACAGCGTTCCAGTTCCTTGGACTCCAGCAGCATCTTCAGATTCATGGTGCCCATCGCGCTACATCCTCCTGAGCTGGCAACTTGCTGGCGCCGGGCAGGCATTACCCGGTCACGATGCGATGCATGGTCGCCGCTTGCGCGACCGGCGTCATAGTCCATTCAGGTGAAACCTTGCGGTTGCTAGACTCGGTCGCTCCACTTTCGACCCGATGTCTCCCGATGGCTTCTCCGAATCTTCCGTCCCTCCCGTCCGGCCTGAGCCCCTTGCCCGCGCTGATCTTCTCCTCGCGCTGGCTCCAGCTGCCGCTGTACCTGGGCCTGATCGTCGCCCAGGCCGTGTACGTGATCCTGTTCGTCAAGGAACTCACGCACCTCGTCATGGGTTCGTTCGCGCTCAACGAGCAGCAGGTGATGCTGATCGTGCTCGCGCTGATCGACGTGGTGATGATCTCCAACCTGCTGATGATGGTCATCGTCGGCGGTTACGAGACCTTCGTGTCGCGCCTGGGCTTGCAGGGACACCCGGACCAGCCTGAATGGCTGAGCCACGTCAATGCCTCGGTTCTCAAGGTGAAGCTGGCGATGGCGATCATCGGCATCTCGTCCATCCACCTGCTGAAGACCTTCATCGAGGCCGGGTCGATCGGAGCGTTCCCGCTGTGCTCGGCCGTGGAAGAGGGCGTTCGCTGCGTGTCGATCACCAGCGAGGGCGTGATGTGGCAGACCATCATCCACATGGCCTTCATCGTTTCGGCCGTCGGCATCGCGTGGACGGATCGGCTGATCATGGGTGTGCCGACGCGCGCCATCAGCGCCGCACACCCGTAGCGCCGGACCCGCGTGGCGGCAACCTCGTAGCGTGGGCAGGCGTCATCTGCCCACGCGCTCCCCGTCGATCCGACCGCCTGGGCACGCGAAAAGGCGTTCGCCCACCCTAGGATCCGATGCGAGAAACGCGCGGGTGCGCCACGGCCCCGGGCTCGATCAGGCCGCGATCCGCGTCGGCGTCCGCTGCAGGGCCGCCACCAGCTCGGGCACCGTCACCGGCTTGCTCAGGTAATCGTCCATGCCGGCCTTGATGCAATCGCGGCGATCGCCATCGGTGGCGTTGGCGGTCATGCCGACGAGGCGTGGTCGATCGTCTTCGTCCGGCCAGCGCGCGACGATCTGGCGCGTGGCCTCGAGCCCGTCCATCTCCGGCATCTGCACGTCCATGAGCACGACGTCGTAGGTCTGGCGCTCGACGGCGGCAAGCGCCTCCAGCCCGTTGGCCGCGATGTCGGTGGTGTAGCCGAGCTTGCGCAGGAGCAGGGTCGCGACCTTCTGGTTGGCGAGGTTGTCCTCCACCAGCAGGATGCGCAGCGCATGACGCGTGGCGAGCGTGCCATCCAGTGGCAGGTTGCGGCGCTCGGACGTCGGCGCCCTGGCCGGTGCGGCAGCCGCGCGCAGGGCCTCCGCGACGGCGGCCTCGAGGGCCGCGGGCTTGACGGGCTTGGTGATCAGCACGGTGAAACGCGGATCGCGCAGGCTCAGTTCCTGGCGTCCGATCGTCATCGAGCTGAACAACACCAGCGGCAGCGTTGCGCCCGTCGACGTCCGGCGGATCTCGCCGGCGAGCTCCAGACCGTCCATCTCGGGCATGTGGAAGTCGATCACCGCGACATCGAAGCGCTCGCCGGCCCTGAGCCTGCGCAGCGCGCCGGACGGGAGCGATTCGGACGCCGTGCTCATGTCCCAGCTCTTCGCGTAGGCCTCGACGATGCGCAGGTTGGTGGGGTTGTCATCGACCACGAGCATGCGCTTGCCGCCCAGGAGCGGCAGCGGGCTGGCGGCCTGCGGCGCGGCGGCTTCCGTAGTGCCGGCCTGGACGCGGATCGTGAAGTGGAAGGTCGAACCCTGGCCGGGCTCGCTCTTCGCCGACGCGCGACCGCCCATGAGCTCGGCCAGCTTCAGCGAGATGGCCAGGCCCAGGCCGGTGCCGCCGTACTTGCGTGTGGTCGAGGCGTCGACCTGGGTGAAGGGCTGGAACAGTCCGGACAGGCGATCCGCCGGAATGCCGATGCCGGTGTCGCGCACGGAAAAGTGAAGCTCGCGCACGCCGTCCGCCGCGGCGGTGGCCGACACGTTGAGCACGACTTCGCCGCGGTGGGTGAACTTCACCGCGTTGGACAGCAGGTTGATGAGAATCTGGCGCAGGCGGCCCACATCACCGAAGTAGCTGCCCTCGCAGCCTGCTTCAAGGTAGAACGCCAGCTCCAGTTCCTTCTCCGCCGCGGTCACGCTGACGAGGTCGATGGCATCTTCGACGCACTGCTGGAGGTCGAACAGGCTGTGTTCCAGGGTCATGCGACCGGCCTCGATCTTGGAAAAGTCGAGGATCTCGTTGATGACGGTGAGCAGGTGGTCACCGCTGGCGCGGATCGTTTCGGCGAAGTCTTTCTGCTCCTTGCTCAGCTCGGTGTTGAGCAGCAGCGAGGTCATGCCGATCACCGCGTTCATCGGCGTGCGGATCTCGTGGCTCATGGCCGAAAGGAACGAGGACTTGGCCGCGTTGGCCTGCAGCAGCTGCACGTTGGCGCCGGCCAGTTCCGCGGCCTTGGCCTCGATCTCGGCGTTCTTGGCCACGAGCGACTGGTCGGCGAGACGGCGCTGCGCCTCCTCGCGCCGCAGGCGGCCCGACACCAGGATCACGGCCACGCACAGCACCAGCACGATCAGCAGGACCAGCACCGAGATCGCGGTGCCCAGCCCGTAGTACTCCAGGCGCAGGCCGGTGATCGCGACCCAGCCCAGCACCAGCGGGATCAGCACGCAGGTCGGCAGCAGGACGCGCGCGATGCGGCCCGCCTCGTCGTCGCCCGTGAGCAGTCCGACGAAGCCCTGTTCCGGCTGCGACAGCATCAGCGCGGCCGACATCAGCGCGAAGCACACCGCGGTGTGCACCGCCATCGGGTTGAAGGTCCTGAGTCTGTAGAAGCCCGTCGTGTCGTAGCTGTAGCCCAGGATCGCGAGCGCCGCGAGGAGCAGGATCGGCACGGCCAGCAGCTGCAGCACCGGCATGCGCGGCTGGCGCGTCAGGGTCGAGGCGAGCGTGCCGATGCCCAGCAGCAGGAAGCAGAACGCCGTGTTCGGGGCGACGCGGCTCGAAAAGGCCTGGCCGACGACGAGCTGGTCGGCGAACAGCACGTCGTCCGGACACATCGAGGTGCCGAGCAGCAGGTCTAGGATCTTGCTCGCGCCGACCAGGACCGCCGGCAGGGCCAGCCAGCGCCCCCACAGCAGGTGGCGCTCGCCGCCGATGCGGCCGCGCGACGACAGCAGCGCGGCGGCGGTGGCCAGGAAGGTCACCGCGGTCAGCGGGTTCATCGAGGCGAGCCCCGGCGCGATGCGCTTGAAGGGCTCGTAATGCAGCGCCCAGCCGACCAGGACGACGGCCGCGATGACTCCTGCGAGCCCCGTCAGGAGGTCCGTCGCACGGGTGAGCCGAACCTTACGGTCCGGTGAGAGGGCCCGCTCCATCAACCTGGGTGTTCCGTGGCGCTTTGGCGGTGGCTGCGAAAGATCAGGCGTTCCCTTACAACTTCTGTGCCTGTTACGGCCCTGTCGAAGCCCGGATCAGCCCGGCATGCGCTCGAAGCTCGGCATCCCTTCGGGAATGTGGTGGTAGGGCTGCATGTCGATCGTGAAGATCGCGATCTGCGGTTCACCGAAGGATTTGGGATCGTCGAAGGTGCCGCGCTTGACGATGGCGGCGCCCGGGATCGACGGCGAGCGGCTCAGCAGCGGGGTTCCGCATTCGCCGCAGAACTCGCGCGTGACGGGATTCTCGAGGTCCTTGCGCGCGAACTGCTTGGGCGTGCCCTTGGTATAGCGGAAGCCTGGGCCCGGGATGACCATGCAGACATTGGCGTTCCCACCGGAGATGTACTGGCATTCGCGGCAATGGCACTGCGCGTTGATCATCGGCTCCGCCGTGATTTCGTAACGCACCGCCTTGCAGTAGCAACCGCCTTCGACCTTGGTCATCGTCCTGTCTCCTCGTGGATCCGCGGGTTCGTCCGTTGGGAGCCGATAGTAACCGCAGCCCGGACCTCGAATTTTGCGAAGCCAAAGAGCCGGGATCGGTCGCCACCGGAAGGGCGCGCTCCGGACTTCGGCCGGGCAACCGGACCGTCAGCCGTTCCGCAGGAAATCCAGCACGGTCCGGTTGAACAGCTCCCGGTGCTCGATCATCACCCAGTGCCCGCAGTTGGGGACCAGCACCATGCGGCCGTTCTTCAGCCCCTTGGCCAATCGCATGATGCCGCTGTCCGGCATCATCTTTTCGTTGAGGCCCCAGAGAGTCAGCGCAGGGCAGGAAATCTCGCCCAGGCGATCCGTGAGGTTGGGCACTTTGATCGTCTTCATGACCTGCGGGTTCTGCAGCTTCATGAGTTCGGCGCGCTCGTGCACGAGCTGGTCGCTGACCGCCGCCGGGTTCACCACGAAGGCGTCGACGAAGAACTGCTTCATCTTCTCCTCCGTCACCGGCTGGCCCGACCCGTAGAGCGCGAACATCGCCGCCATGCCGGGCATCGCAAGGTAATCCGCGAGGTCGTTGAGCCCGCCGGGCGCCATGAGCACGAGGCGTTCGACCGTGCGAGGGTGCGCCAGCGCCAGTCCCAAGGCCACGGCGCCGCCCAGGGAGTTGCCGACCACGGTGCAACGCTCGATGCCGGCCGCGTCCAGGGCCTGCTTCACGCACGCGACGAAGAAATCCAGCGTGTAGATCGCGTCGGTGGGCTTGTCGGAGTAACCAAAGCCGACCAGGTCGGGCATGAACGCGCGGTAGCCGGCCTGCACCAGTTCGGGGTAGTTGCCCTTGAAATTGCTGTACCCGCAGGCGCCGTTGCCGGACCCGTGCAGGAACACGATCACCGGCCCGCGACCCTCGTCCACCGCGTGGATCCGGTGCCCGTTGGCGAGCGTCAGGTAACGGCCTTCGGGGACGGGCTTGGGGCTGGACATGCGGGCGCCGGGTGTGGGGATTGGTGCATCGTCCGCGCCGGGACCGCGCGAGGCTTCATCCTTTCGGGTGACAGCCGCGCGCCGCGTCTGGCCTAGCATGGCGTTCTCCTGGCCGCGCAGGCGGATTCCGGCATGTCGCATTCCCGAACGGTCCTGGTCACCGGTGGCACCCAGGGTGTCGGCCGCGGTATCAGCGAGGCCTTCCTCGAAACGGGTGCTACCGTGATCGTCTGCGGGCGCACCGCGCCGACGCAGCTCAGCAGTTGTGCGGATCGCGACGTGGAGTTCATCGCCTGCGACGTGCGCAAGCGCGAGGAGGTCGACGCGATGTTCTCGCGGATCGCCGAGCGTCACGGCCGTCTCGACGTGCTGGTCAACAACGCCGGCGGCGCGCCCTTCGCGCTGGCCGACAAGGCCTCGCCGCGTTTCCACGAATCGATCATCGCGCTGAATCTGCTTGCCCCGCTGCACCTGGCACAGAAGGCGAACGCGCTGATGCAGGGCCAGGCCGAGGGCGGCGCGATCCTCTTCATCGGCAGCGTCAGCGCGTTGCGCGCCTCCCCGGGGACGGCCGCCTACGGCGCGGCCAAGGCCGGCGTGCTGAGCCTGGTGCAGTCGCTCGCGGTTGAGTGGGCGCCGCGCGTGCGCGTCTGCGCTATCAGCCCTGGGCTGGTGCATACCGAGCAATCCGAACTGCACTACGGCGACGAGGCCTCGCTGGCCCGGGTCGCGGCGACGATCCCTGCCGGGCGCCTGGCCACGGTGCGCGAAATCGGCGCCGCCTGCGTGTGGATGGCCTCGCCGGCGGGCAGCTACGCCAGCGGCAGCAACCTCGTGCTGCACGGGGGCGGCGAGCGTCCGGCCTTCCTGTCGGCGGCGGCGGTCAATCGCGAGGGTGAGGGCGGCGACGGCGGGGAGAAGAAGCGATGACGAAGAAGAATCGTTTTGCGGGGCTGGTACTGATGCTGGTGACGGCCTCGTCGGTGCAGGCGGCGGACGAGTCGTCCAAGGTCCTGCAGTGCATGCGCGAGAACGTACCGAACAGCCTGCGCGTGCAGGAGGTGGAGTTCAGCACCTCGGACCACGCGGGCACTACGAGCACGCTGAAGGGTCGGCTCTACGCCGCGCGGGAACCGGAGCCCGATGGCAGCCGCCACGTGCGCGCGATGCTGCACGTCTCGGCGCCGCCGAGCCTCGCGGGCGCGGCCTACCTGATCCGCGAGAAGGACGGCGAGGTGCGCGACGGCATGTACGTCTACCTGCCGTCGGTGCGCCGGGTGCGCCGCGTCACCGGCAGCATCGCCGATGGCGGCCTGATGGGAACCAGCTTCAGCTACGCGGACTTCAAGCAGCTGCAGAACACCTTCACCGGCGCCAGGACCGCGTACGAGGGCACGGGCGAGATCGACAAGCGCCCGATGCACGTGCTCGCGTTCCGTCCCGCCAAGGCGGCCGATGGCGGCTACAGCCTCGTGCGCACCTGGGTCGACTACCAGACCTGCCTGCCGCTGAAGGCCGAGTTCTACGAAGGCAAGGACGTGCGCAAGCGTCTGCTCAGTCCGATCGGCTCGCTCAAGCAGGTCGACCGTTACTGGTACGCGTCGGTCACCGAGATGCATGACCTCAAGGAAGACCTGCACACGACGCTGCGCGTGTTCGCCGTGACGCCCGACCAGGACGTCTCGGGCGGCTTCTTCGATCCCAAGACCTTCTACCAACGCTGAAATTGCGAGGAGATGCGCGCATGACCCTGCCGCTCGAAGACTACGAGCTGATCCGCCAGCTCAAGTACCGCTACTGCCGCTGCATCGACACCGCAAACCTCGACGAACTGCGCGAGCTGTTCACCGAGGACGCGGGGGTCTGCTACGTCGGCGGCAGCTACCGTTTCGAGGTGCAGGGCCGCGACAAGATCCTCGAGGCGATCGGCTACGCCTTCCACGCGGAGGCCATCGCGTTTCACCACGTGAACCATCCCGAGATCGCACTGACCTCGCCGACCACGGCCACGGGCATCTGGTACCTCAAGGACTGGTTCTGCGACCTGCGCAACAAGATCGTCACCGACGGCTCTTCGCTCTACCGTGACCGCTACGTGAAGATCGGCGGCGAGTGGAAGATCGAGTTCGCGAGCTACGAGCGCGTCTTCGAGATCGTCACGCCGTTCACCGAGCCGCCGAACATCACGGCGCACTGGCTGGCCAAGCACGGGAAGAAGCTGCCGGCGGCGTAGGGCCACGGGTTTTGATCGCGTTCGTCCCCGAGGGCGGCACCGCCTTGCGCGCGGTTGCCCGCTCGGGTTTCATGCGAGCCTTGCCCTCCACACCCGAGACCGCCCGCCATGAACGCTGCCGACAAGAGCAACGGAGTCGAACCGACCCGCGAATTCATCATGAGCCAGACGATGTTGCGCATCCGCGACCCCGAGAAGTCGCTTGCGTTCTACCGCGACGTTCTGGGCATGACCCTGCTCAACAAGTTCGACTTCCCCGAGATGAAGTTCGCGCTGTACTTCGTCGGCTACCTGCGGCCCGGTGACGGCGAACTGCCGACGGACCCGGCCAAGCGCGCGGAGTTCACGTTCAACCAGCGCGGGGCCATCGAGCTGACGCACAACTACGGCACCGAGAGCGATCCGGCCTTCGCCGGCTACCACAACGGCAACAGCGACCCGCGCGGTTTCGGCCACATCGGCATCACGGTGCCGGACGTCTACGCCGCCAGCGAGCGTTTCGAGAAGCTCGGCGTCGAGTTCGTCAAGCGGCCGGACGACGGCAAGATGAAGGGCCTTGCCTTCATCAAGGACCCGGACGGGTACTGGATCGAGATATTGTCGGCGACGGGCCTGCGCAAGATCGTGTCGGGCTAGGTCAAGAGGGCACTATCGATGTCATCCTTCATGGAGCGCCTGCAGTCGGAGTTCGACGCCCAGTGCAGCAAGTTCGGCGTTCAGCACATGCTGCAGACGCAATCACGCGACGACGGGTCGGCGCATATCGAGATCGTCGACGGCTGGAAGCTCAGCTATGTCGTCAGCGACCACGGCCAGGAACGCGAGCGTCGCAGCACGCACGATTTCCAGGAGATGCTGTACTGGATGGTCGAGGACGTCGTCAGCGGCCTGGCCAGCGAGTACGAGTCGGGCCATCGCATCGCCGGCCAGGACACGCGACGCCAGGTCTTCTCCAAGCGCATCGAGATGATGGGCAAGGCGCGCGCCGAATGGGGAACGCGCCAATCGAAGCAGCTCGACCAGGTGCTGCTGGGGAAGCCCTACCTCGATCCCGTGTCTTGATCCGGCGGGCGCCGACTTCGGCGACTGAGCACGGAGCGGGCGGCCGATGAGCCTGCGCATGCCCGTGCCCGACCCGTCGGTGCTCGCGGCCAAGGGGCAGATCGTCGCGGGCCTGCGGCGCATCCTCGACAACGACGGCGTGATCGGCGACGACGAGTCGCTGGTCGCCTACGAGAGCGACGGGCTCACGGCCTATCGGCAGCTGCCGCTGGCGGTCGCGCTACCGCGCACGACCCGGCAGGTCGCCGAGATCCTGAAGTTCTGCAAGGAGCGTGGCGTGAAGGTGGTCGCGCGCGGGGCGGGCACTTCGCTGTCGGGTGGCGCGCTGCCGCTCGCGGATGGCGTGATCCTCGGCCTGTCGCGCTTCAACCGGATCCTCGATATCGATCTTGCCAACCGCGTGGTGGTCGCACAGCCCGGCGTCACCAACCTGGGCATCACCGAGGCGGTGAAGAAGCAGGGGTTCTACTACGCGCCCGATCCATCGAGCCAGATCGCGTGCTCCATCGGCGGCAACGTGGCGGAGAACTCGGGCGGTGTGCACTGCCTGAAGTACGGTCTGACGACGAACAATGTGCTCGGCGTCGAGCTGGTCACCATGGACGGCGAGATCCTGCGCCTGGGCGGCAAGACGCTGGACGCGCCGGGCTACGACCTGCTGGGTGTCGTCAACGGTTCCGAAGGCATGCTCGGCGTCATCACCGAGGTCACCGTGCGCATCCTGCCCCGACCGCAGCACGCGCGCGCCGCACTGCTCGGATTTCCGACCGTCGAGTCGGCGGGACAGTGCGTGGCGGACATCATCGGCGGCGGCATCGTGCCCGCCGGGATGGAGATGATGGATCGGCTGGCGACGCTGGCCGCCGAGGAATTTCTGCACGTCGGCTATCCGCTCGACGTCGAGGCCGTGCTGATCGTGGAAGCCGACGGCATCGACGCCGAATGCGACCACGTGCTGGGCCTGGTGACCGGCATCGCGACGAAGAACGGCGCGGTCTTCTGCCGACTGTCGAACAGCGAGGACGAGCGTTTGCGGTTCTGGGCGGGCCGCAAGGCCGCTTTTCCCGCGGTGGGTCGGCTGTCGCCGGACTACTACTGCATGGACGGTACGATCCCGCGCGGGCGCCTGGCCTACGTGCTGCAGCGCATGAACGAGATGTCGCAGCGCCACGACCTGCGCGTGGCCAATGTCTTCCACGCCGGCGACGGGAACCTGCACCCGCTGATCCTCTACAACGCCAACGAACCGGGCCAGCTCGAACGCGCCGAGGCCTTCGGCGCCGAGATCCTGCGGCTGTGCGTGGAGGTCGGCGGGGTGCTGACCGGCGAGCACGGCGTGGGCGTGGAGAAGCGCGATCTGATGCCCGAGATGTTCAGCGAGATCGACCTTGCGCAGCAGCAGCGCCTGAAGTGCGCCTTCGATCCCGAGGGCCTTCTCAACCCGGGCAAGGTCTTCCCGAAGCTGCATCGCTGCGCCGAGCTGGGCCGCGTGCACGTGCATGCCGGCCGGGTGGCGCATCCCGAACTGCCGCGCTTCTGATGACGGCGCCCGTCGCCATCCGGCCGCGCAGCACGGACGACATCCAAGCTGCGCTGCTGAGTGATACGGACACGCCGCTGCGCGTGATCGGCGGCGGCACACGGCGCGCGGTGAGCGCATCGGCGCCGTCGACGCGCGAACTGGACCTGTCCGCGATCGCCGGCATCACCAACTACGAACCGGAGGAGCTCGTGATCAGCCTGCGCGCCGGCACGCCGCTCCACGAGGTCGAAGCCGTACTGGCGGAGCGCGGCCAGATGCTGGCCTTCGATCCGCCGGACCACGCCGCGCTGCTGGGTTCGCGGCCCGCGCGGACCACGATCGGCGGGATCCTCGGAACCGGCTTCGCCGGTTCGCGCAGGCTCTCGGCCGGCAACGTGCGCGACCACGTGCTGGGCTTCGACGCGGTGTCGGGTCGCGGCGAGGTGTTCCGCGCCGGCGGCCGCGTGATCAAGAACGTCACCGGCTACGATCTGGCGAAGCTCATGGTGGGTTCGTGGGGGACGCTGGCCGTCGTGACCGACCTGAGCTTGCGCGTGCTGCCGCGCCCGCCCTTCGAAGCCACGCTGTTGCTCGCCCAGCCGGACGCGGCGCTCGCGCTGGCGGCCTTGCGCGATGCGCTTGCGCTCCCGCTGGAGATCAGCTGCGCCGCTTTTCTTCCCGACGGACGCGCTGCCATCCGGCTCGAGGGTTTCCGCGCGTCGGTGGAAGAGCGCCTGCGACAGGTCACCGCGCTGTTCGAGTCGCGCGCCGCAGTACGGGCGATCGAGCAGGACGAGTCGGCTGAACTGTGGCGAGGCGTTCGCGACGTCGACGCGTTCGCCGCTGTGGAGAGGCGTGTGTTGTGGCGCCTGTCGCTGCCCGCGACGGCGGCGGCGGCGACGGTCGCGGCGATCGCGACATCAGCGCGCTGCAGCGCGCTGTACGACTGGGGCGGCGCGCTTGTGTGGCTGGCCATGCATGGCGATGCAGCGGCGGTGCGGGTGCGCGACGAGGCGTCGAAGGCCGGCGGTCACGCCTGGCTGTTGCGCGCGCCTGCATCGGTCCGACAGAGCGTGGCGACCGCGCCGCCGCAACCCGCCGGCATCGCCGCGCTGACGCGGCGCATCAAACTCGGGTTCGATCCGCAGGGCCGCCTTGGCGACGGACCGTACCCGGTGTCCGCGCCGCAGGAATCCACCTAGCCATGCAGACGCGGTTCACTGCCGAGCAGCTGCAGGATCCGCACGTGGCCGCCTCCGAAAAGGCGATCCGCACCTGCGTGCATTGCGGCTTCTGCAACGCGACCTGTCCGACCTACGCCTTGCTGGGCGACGAGCTCGACGGTCCGCGCGGACGCATCATGCTCATGAAGGACATGCTCGAAAACCAGCGCACGCCGACAGCCGAGACGGTGAAGCACATCGACCGCTGCCTGTCCTGCCTGTCGTGCAAGACCACGTGCCCCTCGGGTGTGGACTACATGCACCTGGTCGATCATTCACGCGCCTGGATCGAGCAGCGCTTCGACCGGCCCTGGATCGACCGCCTGCTGCGCAACCTGCTCGCGTGGCTGCTGCCGTATCCGGCGCGCTTTCGTGTTGCACTGGCGATGGGTCGCCTGTTCGCGCCGCTGGCGGGGCTGCTGCCGAACGCCGGCGTCTTCAGGTCGCTGCGCGCGATGCTCGAACTGTCATGTGCGCCCAAGGGGCGCCTGCGCGCGGACGCGACACCCGCACCGGTCTCGGCGAAGGCCCGCATCGCCTTCCTGGAAGGCTGCGCCGAGCCCGTGCTGCAGCCGAACATCCAGCAGGCGGCCACGCGGCTCTTCGCGCGCATGGGCATCGAGGTCGTCGCGGCGCAGGGGCAGGGCTGCTGTGGCGCACTCGTGCATCACCTGGGCAAGGAGGCCGCGAGCCTTGCGTTCGCGCGCGCCAACGTCGACGCCTGGAGTCGCGTGATCGAGCAGGGCGGCCTCGACGCCATCGTGGTCACGGCTTCGGGTTGCGGCACCAGCCTGAAGGACTACGGGTTCCTGCTGCGCGGGGAACCGGCGTACGCGCATCGCGCCGCGAAGGTTTCGTCCCTGGCCCGTGACGTCAGTGAAGTGCTCGCGGCGCACGAGCTTCCCGCGGTCGTTCATCGGTCCGGCCTGGTGGTCGCCTACCACGCGGCCTGTTCGCTGCAGCACGGGCAGGGTGTGCGCGAGGCGCCGCGACGGCTGTTGGCCCAGGCCGGGTTCGAAGTGCGCGACATCGCGGATAGCCATCTCTGCTGCGGTTCGGCCGGCGTCTACAACATCCTGCAGCCCGCGCTCGCCGAGCCCCTGCGCGTACGCAAGCAGGCGGCGCTGGCGGCGGTGTCGCCCCAGGTGATCGCGACGGGCAACATCGGCTGTCTGACCCAGCTTTCACGCGGCCAGGCTCCGGCGCCGGTCGTGCACACGGTGGAACTGCTCGACTGGGCGACCGGGGGGCCGCGTCCAGCGGCGCTCGGGGCAGGTCCGGACGGGTAGGTAATGGGTGCCCCGTATTGACGCGGAAGGCGCCGAGGCATTTAGTTCGAAGGTGCCCTGCGAACAAAGCCGGGGCCGCGAATCCAGACTAGAGCGAACGAGAAGGAGATCCAGATGAAGAGCCAAGTCAACGAAGAGTACGCACAGATCGACAAGATGCCGTGGGCGCCGTTCCCGGAGGCCCTGTCGAAGGGCGGTATCCGCTGGAAGCTGCTGCACGTAGGTCCCGAGATGGGCGCATGGACGGCCTATTTCGATTGCCCCGCCGGGTCCTCGTTCAACGCCCACATCCACCAGGGGCCAGGCGAATACGTGCTGACCAAGGGCCGCATGGACGTGCGCGGCGGCAAGGACAATGGTGGCGACACCGCGATGGCGCCGGGCTACGGCTACGAGTCGGCCGGTGCCCGCCACGACCTCACGAATTTTCCGGTCGACAGCGAGTTCTACATGAGCTTCCTCGGCCCGCTGGTGTTCATCACGCCGGACGCCCAACCGGTCGCCGTGGTGGGCTGGAAGGAAGTGCAGGGCGCCTGGGCGGCGTTCATGGAATCGCAGGCCAAGGTCAGGAAGGCGGCCTGAGCGGCTCGCCGGCGCCATCGGCGCCGTAGGGCGGAACGCAAGAGACGCGGATCGGGGTTTCCCGGTCCGCGTTTTTCGTTGGTGCCGGCCCGGCTAGGGTGAGGCGTCCGCCGCGGGCGTCTCTCGTCCTTGTTCCTGCACGCCGCTGGTGACCGCCAGGTTCGGCTCCTTCGCCAGGTTCGGCTCCTTGCCGTATCGCGCGATCCGCTGGGTGTGCGCGTCGATATCGACCCAGCAGGCCACGGCCATGTCGCGCCCGATCCGGGCCGGTGGCCCGAATCGGTGGAGGCGCAGTCCTGAACTGGCCAGCAGCCGCTCCAGTGCGAGGCTCGTGACCAGCACGTAGCGGGTGATGTCGCGCCGCTGCGCGAAGTTGACCGCGTCGGCGACCAGCAGCCGGGCGGTGTTGCTCAAGGAGATGCAGCCGCTGCGTTTTTTGCGGGGCCCTTGGCCGATGGCGAAACGGCTGATTTCCCACACGTGCGGATCGGCCGGTGCCGCCTGGCCGTGCAGGAGCTGCCCGAAGACGTCGCGCAGCATGTAGCCGGTCGTGGTGGGTCGTAACCGCCAGCCGCCGAGGACCGCGTCGTCCGGCGTCGTGGTCACCATGTAGGTGCTGTCGGCGTCGTCGAAACGGTCGTATTCCAGGCCTTCGCTCACCATCACGTCCCAGCGCAGGCGCTCGTGGAAGACGTCGTGCCGCAAGCGATACATCCGCTCTGAATACAGCGATGCGAAACCCGGCTCGTCGAGCGCGCCGCGGATCACACGCGTGACTTTCGGGTCCTGACCCGACGTCAAATCCTGCTGATGACGCATCACCTGCCCCGGTCGTGACGCCAGCCCCTGAAGTTCTCAACCGCCGCTGCTTGCATCTCGCAATGTTGAGACCAAGCATTAACAATGTAGTTTATTCTTATGTATCTCTACAACTTTGGGATAATTCCGACAGTTCCGGGAGCGGGCGGGACCACGCTGAACAAGTCGGCGAATTGGCGAATTGCAGGTACGCAGAGCCCTAGGGCGGGACGATCTCCGGGAGAGGGCTGAAGGGAAATTCGGCGCCGTGGACTGGAGACGCCTTTCATCTTCGGGGTCGCCGCCTTGGCCCAGTGCGTCCCGTCCGGTATCCACGCGGCGTGAGCCCGGCGGCGCCGGCAGCGGCCCTTCGTTCTACACGTCCAGGTCGAGGATCACGTCGTGCCCGCCGTCGCAGGTGAGTCGAATCGCTGCGGCCGTCGACGATGCTTTTGTCCTTGGCCGAGCCGAGGCGCGAGCTCGTGAGCGGCGTGCATCGGCAGTGCCCATGTAGCGGACGCAAACATGGTGAGCGGAATCGACACCACCGCGCAGGCGTACAGCCCTTGCAGGGTCAGACCGCACGCCGTACCGCTAGCCCAGCGAGAGCACGCTGTTCAAGAGCAGCCGCACCAGCATCGTCTGCCGGGTCACGCCGGTCTTGGAGAAGATCGAGCGCAGGTGCGTGCGTGCAGTGTTGCGTCGCACGTTCATCTGTTCTGCGGCCTCGTCGAGCGTGAGCCCTTCGGTGAGCAGCAGTGCGAGCTGCGCCTCCATGCGCGTGAGGCCGAACAGTCGCCGCACGAGTTCCTGCGAAGGCTGCGCACCACTGGACTCGGGATCTCGCAGGAACACCACCGTGCCCGGACGCTGACGGCTTTCGGACCACTGGCCCAGCGGGATCGCGCGGATCAGGACGCCAAGCTTGGCGCGTCCGGAGGGTCGCGTGATCGAGAGCGCCTGCACCACGCCCGGCCCTTCCTCTGCCGATGCGCCCTGTTCGGAAAAGGCCTGCTTGAGCATGCGCTGCAGTTCTCGGCCTTCCTGGACGCTGTCGGCCGTGAGCGTGCTGCCGCTGAGCCAGATGCCGTCCTTCTCGCCCAGGATGCGCTTCGCCTCCTGGTTCATCTCCAGGATCTGCCCGTTCCGCGTGAAGCTGATGATGCCCAGCAGCATCCGGTTGATCGTGCCGGCGAAGAGCTGGCGTTCGCATTCGAGCGAGTCGAGCCGTGCGTGAAGCTGGATGGAACGCTTGAGGTGCGGCAGCAGGGTGCTGCACAGCGCCTTCTCGGCCGCGCTGAAGGGCTGCGCGTCGTGGCCGCGCGTGATGCGCAGGCGGCACTCGATGCCGTCGCGCGTGTACATGTCCGCGCCCAGCAGGTGGCGGATGTCGAGCGGCTTGAGGTAATCGCGGTAGACCGGGCTTTCGAGCCACTGCTTGCCGATGAGCTCCTCGGCGGTGACGACTTCACCCTCCTGCAGGCGCACGAAGGGATCCAGGGCGAAGAAGTGCGTCTCGTAGGACTTCACCGCCTCGACCGTGGTGGCGCCCGTGTTGATCATCACGCCAGCGCTGTCGGGCGAGGGCGGGCGCAGCATCAGCGTCACGTGCGCGGCCGCAAGCGTGTCGCGCAGAAGCTGCATGGCGGACTGCCAGGGTGGGGACTCCAGCGGTCCTTCGTAGATCGCGGACAGCAGCCGGTCGAGCAGCGACCAGGCCGGCAGGGCGGTCAGCGTCGCGGTCCCCGAGGGCGTCGCGGGCAAGGCCTGCGGTTTCGCCGATGTCGCCATGGTCCTCCTCGCGGTGGTCGGCGCAGACATGGTGCGCGGCCGGTTCTTCGAGCGCGCAGTGTAACGGGGCGACACCTGATTGACCCCCATCCACCGCAGTAGCATCGTCGGGGATCACAATTCCGCGGCATGAACCGCTGAACGCAAACTCGGTCCGGGGGGACGATGGGTCTGCAGGCAAAGGACAAGACGCTGCTGAAACTGCAGCGCATGGAAATGTCGCTGGTGCGTGCTTGGCTGGCGCACCCCGACGCGATGCCGGAGCGTGACGTCCGGCGATTGCGCTACATCCTGGGGTTCGCGAAGTTGCACCGGTTCGCGCCGGGCGCCGCGCTGGGCGGGCGGAGGCGTCCGGATATCGAGGTCGACCCGGTCGTCATCGAGCCGTTTCGCGAACTGGTGCTGCGCGCGTTGTACCGACCGTTGACGAAGGAAGACTCGCTGCGCGAACGGCTCGCGCTCAGCGGCGCCGTGCTGGCGCCGCTGAGCGCGGCGCTCGCCGATGCGCGGCCGCGCCTGATCACCCATCACCGCGCCGACTTCTCGGAGGCCGAGCTCGACGCCGAGGTCGGTCGCAAGGCGCTGGTGACGATCGCCGGCGGCGGCGGCGGCGCGGGCTTCGTGTACATCGGCGCCGCGGCGCGCCTGCGGGCCGAGGGCATCTCGTCCGACTACCTGGTGGGGGCGTCCATCGGCGCGCTGATCGGTGCTTTCCTGGCGCGCTCGCGCCAGCTCGACATCGAGGCGCTGATGGCCTGGGCCAAGGCGCTGAGCCTGCGCAGCATCTTCGGACGGCCGCACATCGGCGTCACGCACACGCTGCCCGGGATCATGCGGCTGCACCTGCGCGCGATGCACAGGGTCATGCAGCACCCGGACGGCACGCCGCTGCGCCTGTCCGACCTCGAGATTCCGTACGAGGCGGTGGTCGGCGGCCTGCGCAAGCGCGTCTACGATCACCTGCCGGCGACGGCGCGCGTGTTCCTGTCCCGCGAACGCAGTCGCCTGTCGTTCTCAAAGCTGCTCGCCGAACGCATGCTGATGCTCGGGACCTTCGTGAACCCCAACGTGGTTCGTCCGCTGATTCTGGGTCGTGACGCCGCCACGCGCGGTATCCGGGTGGCCGACGCGGTGGGCCTTTCCGCCGCGATCCCGGCGGTGCTGCAGTACGAGCCGCCTTCGCGCGACGCGCAGACCGACGAGATCCTCGCGCGCCTGCGCGACGAGCACGAGGTCGCGCTGTTCATGGACGGCGGCGTCGCCGCGAACGTGCCGGCGCGCATCGCGTGGGAGGGCGTCGAATCCGGGCGCATCGGCACGCGCAACGCGTTCTACCTGGCGCTGGACTGTTTTCACCCGCAGTTCGAGCCGCAGCACCTGTGGCTCTGGCCGGTCACGCAGATCGTGCAGCTGCAGTTGCCCAGCCAGCGGCCGTATTTCGACTGGCTCATGCGCTTCGAACCCACCTTGTCGCCGGTGAACCTGCTGCCGTCTCCCGAGGACTTCGACCAGGCCTTCCAATGGGGATGGTCGCAGGCCGACGTGATGATCCCGTTCCTCAAGAAAGCGCTTGAACCGGTGACCTGGTCCGCATGAGCCGCG
>JBKJPX010000060.1:0-49541 GCA_046594215.1 Panacagrimonas sp. | reverse complement strand
GCCCGCGCCCCAGACGCCGATCGCGGCGTCGATCACTTCGAACAGCAGCTTCGCGCGGTTCTGCAGCGTGCCGCCATAGGCGTCCGTGCGGTCGTTCGCGCCATCTCGCAGGAACTGGTCGAGCAGGTAGCCGTGCGCGCCGTGCATCTGCACGCCGTCGAAGCCGGCAGCCTTGGCGTGAAGTGCGCCCTGGCGGAACAGGTCGACGATGCCGGGAATCTCGGCGGTGGTCAGCGCGCGCGGCACGGGGTATGCGTGCTTGCCCGTCGGCGTGTGCACGGTCGCATCGCGGATCGCACGCGCAGTCGACGACACCGGCTGCACGCCGTTGTTGATGTCCTGGTGCGTCGCTCGGCCGGGATGCCAGAGCTGCATCTGGATGAGTCCGCCCTTGGCATGCACGGCATCGGTCACCTTCTTCCACGCAAGCGCGTGCTCGGGCGAGTAGATGCCGCCCTCGCCTATGAAGGCGCAGGCGGTCGGATCGACCATCGTGGCCTCGGTGAACATCAGGCCGCCGCTCGCGCGTTGCGCGTAGTACTCGGCCATGAGGTCGTTGGCGATGTGCGTGGTGCCGGCGCGGGTGCGCGTCAGCGCGGCCATCACGACACGATTCTTCAGCTTCAGGTCACCGACCTGGACGGGATCTTGCAGCGTAGGCATAGCGGTCTCGGTTCTCGGGTTGGATGCAGGTGTTCGGGATTACCAGGGCAGGCGTTCGCCCAGGTGGAAAAAGCCGCCGTTGGGGCCGTCGTCCGGGATCAGCGCGAGCTCGACCGAGCTTTTCGCGCCGTCGACGATCTCCATCGGTGCGTTGGCGCCACCCATGTCGGTCTTCACGTGGCCGGGGTGGACGGCGTTGATCTTGATCGGAGTGTTGCGCAGTTCATGCGCGAGCTGCACGGTCCAGGCGTTCACTGCGGCCTTGCTGACGTTGTATGCGGGAATCTTGAAGTCGTAGTACGGACTCTTGGGGTCCGCCTGGTCGGAAATAGAACCCAGGCGACTCGAAAGGTTGACGATGCGACCTGCCTTGGACTTGCGAAGCAATGGCAGGAAGGCCTGCGTGGTGGCCACCAGGCCGAAAACGTTGGTGTCGAAAGTCTTGCGCCAGGTTTCCAGGGTCTGCGCGGAGGGCGACTTGTCCATCGCGTCCTGCACTGTGCCCGCATTGTTGATCAGGATATCGAGCCGACCGTGGCGGCGTTCCACTTCTGCCGCGGCGCCCTGGATGCTGTCGGCGTCGTTCACATCCAGCTGCAGGTACTCCACCGGCAAGCCTTCCTTGACCAGGCCCTGAGTGGCGACTTCGCCCCGGCTCACGTCGCGACTCGCCAGGATCACCTGCACGCCTTGCCGGGCGAGCTGTCTTGCCGTCTCCAGGCCGATGCCCTTGTTGCCGCCTGTGACCAGCGCCAGTTTCCGCTCCATATCATTCTCTCCGGTTTATTGAGAAGTCGGCTGGCGACTCCATCACGATGATACCGAGCGGTATCATCAACGGACAGTGCGACCGGGCGGTATCCTTTCAAGGGCGGTTGCGGAGAATCAGGACATGGCGGTCACAACCCGTTCGAAACGGGACGGAAAATCTTCTTCTCCTGCTGACGCCCCGCCGCGCCAGAGCGCGCGCGACCGGATCTTCGACGCAGCGCGCGATCTGTTCTATCGCCAGGGCATTCGCGCGGTCGGCGTCGATTCCATCGCCCAGGAGGCGGGCGCAACCAAGATGAGCCTGTACCGCGCGTTCGAGGGCAAGGACGAACTCGTGGCCGAGTGCCTGCGCGAATCTCGCGACGAGTTCTGGCGCTGGTGGGACACGACCGTCGGGCCGCACGCCAACGACCCGCGCGCGGCGCTGCTAGCGCTGTTCGCGGCCCAGATGCGCAAGCAGAAAGCGCCGCACGACCGCGGCTGCCCGATCGCCAACGCCGCGATCGAGCTCACTGACGACGCGCATCCCGCGCGCGAAGTGGTGCTCGATTACAACCGCGAGAAGCGGCGCCGCCTGCGCGAACTGTGCCGGCGCTTCGGCGCGCGCGAAGCCGACGTGCTGGCGGACTCGCTGCAGCTGCTGATGGACGGCGCCTGCGTTTCGCGCATCACGCTGGGCGCGGCCGGCCCGGCCGCCAGCCTGCTGCGCGCCGCCGAGACCTTGATAGACGCGGCGCCCCGCCGGGTCTGAGCGCGGCGTCAGCGGACGGGCTGGATCGCCGATTCCGCGCCGTCCTCGATCACTACCTGGTCCCAGGATTCCAGGCTTACGCCAATGCCCTGCCGGCCCGACGCGGTCTTGAAGCCCTGCAGGGCGCCGGCCGTGATGCCGCCGGCTGCCCCCTGTCCGTTACCGGTACGCAGGCGGTAGCCACGGCGCAGCGCGGGCCATCCACCCGCTCGTGCAACGCTCGTCGCCATCGTCTCCGCTTCCATCGCGTCCTTGTAGGACTTCAGGTAGACGTTCGTTCCATCGCCGACCAGTTCGAGCACAAAGTTGTCGTGAACCTCGACGTCGCTCGGATTCGCGCGCGGCTGGCCGACCTTGCGCTGCGGGTGGGTCGGCCGGTATTCCACCCTCGCCATCTTCAGATCGTGAAAGTTCCAGGTGCGGTCGCGCCCCAGGCCGAGGATGTGCAGGGAGTGCGTCACGCGCTGCGCGGAGGGTTCTATCGCCACTCTGCGGTCGAGCAGCGCGTACACCATGGCGGTCCCGCATACGACGAGCGCGATGACGAACACACCCCCCTTGCCCAGGCGCGGTGGCCAGGGACGCAGCAGGAACGCGCCGCAGGCCAGCAGCAGGCCCAGAGCCAAGGCGAACACGAACGGCGTGCCCACCTTGGCCTCGGCGAAGACGATCGCGGTCTGGGTAGGATCCATGCGGTGGAGAATGGTGAGCCGGCGTTGCGAGCGACCGCGCATTGTCGCAGCCCACGCGCCGACGTACGGGCCGGCGGACACGACGAGGCGCGACGTGCAACGACCCCGCGATTTGCCGACAGAGGCTCGCGGAGGTAGGCCGCGAGGCCTGCATCCATTACCATTGCGCGCCGTTTTTAACCCTCAGTAGGGGTGTCATCGTGGAACTGCCTCTGGCCCTGCGCATGGGCCGCATCAAGCCCTCTCCCACCCTCGCGGTCACGGCCAAGGCCGGCGAACTCAAGGCGCAGGGTCTCGACGTGCTTTCGCTGGGCGCCGGAGAGCCGGACTTCGACACGCCCGAACACATCAAGGTCGCCGCGATCGAGGCAATCCGGCGCGGCTTCACCAAGTACACGCCTGTCGGCGGCACGCCTTCGCTCAAGAAGGCGATCATCGACAAGATGAAGCGCGACAACCAGCTCGACTACAAGCCGAGCCAGGTTCTCGCGTCCTGCGGCGGCAAGCAGAGTTGCTACAACCTGTGCATGGCGTTCCTCAACGCCGGTGACGAGGTACTGATCCCGGCCCCCTTCTGGGTCAGTTACCCGGACATGGTGCTGCTGGCCGACGCCACGCCCGTGATCATGCCGACCACGCAGGAAGCGCGATTCAAGATCACGGCCGAGCAGCTCGAGCGCGCGATCACGCCGCGCACGAAGATGATCTGGATCAACTCGCCGTCCAACCCCTCGGGTATGGCCTACACGCGTGCCGAGCTGGGCGCGCTGGGCGCGGTGCTGCGCAAGCACCCGCAGATCCTGATCGCCACGGACGACATGTACGAGAAGATCCTGTGGGCGGCCGAGCCGTTCTCGAACATCATCAACGTGTGCCCCGATCTGTACGACCGCACCGTCGTGATCCACGCGGTCTCGAAGACGTATTCGATGACAGGCTGGCGCCTGGGCTTCGCGGCCGGCCCCCAGAAGATCATCACGGCGATGGCCGACATCCAGAGCCAGTCGACCTCGAACCCGACCTCGATCTCCCAGGTCGCCGCCGAGACGGCGCTCAACGGCGATCAGACCTGCGTTACCGAGATGTGCAAGGCGTTCAAGGGTCGTCACGACCGCCTCGTCGCCGACCTCAACTCGGTGCCAGGAATCTCCTGCGCCTCGGGCGACGGCACCTTTTACGTCTTTCCCAATGTCGAGGGCCTCATCCGAAGATTGGGCGTGAAGGACGACCTCGAACTCGCCGACAAGCTGCTGAAGGAAGCCTTGGTCGCACTGGTTCCCGGGTCGGCCTTTGGCACACCTGGCCACCTGCGACTGAGCTTCGCCACCAGCGACAAGGTGCTGCAGGAATCGGTCGCGCGCCTGCGCAAGATTGCGGGCTGATCTCGTCCGAGCAGGGGACGGCACCGCGCCGTCCCATGACCGAGACTTCATTCTTCAGTATTCAATTCAGAGGTTGATGTGGCTGCCATCGGGACCGAGAAAGTTCTCACTGTCCGTCATTGGAACGACACGCTGTTCTCGTTCACGACCACGCGCGATCCGGCGCTGCGATTCGAGAACGGTCACTTCGTGATGATGGGTCTCCAGGTCGATGGCCGACCACTGCTGCGTGCGTACAGCATCGCCAGCGCCAACTACGAGGACACGCTCGAGTTCTTCAGCATCAAAGTGGAGAACGGCCCGCTGACATCGCGCCTGCAGCACATCAAGGTCGGCGACGACGTGCTCGTCAGCCGCAAGCCCACCGGCACGCTGATCCTGCATGACCTCAAGCCGGGCCGGCACCTCTACATGCTGGCCACCGGCACGGGCCTCGCGCCCTTCCTGTCGCTGGTCAAAGACCCGGAAACCTACGAGCGCTTCGAGAAGATCGTGCTCGTGCACGGCGTGCGACAGGTCGACGACTTCGCGTATCACGATCACCTGTCGCAGGATCTTCCGAAGCACGAGATCCTCGGCGACGAGGTCAGCAAGAAGCTGGTCTATTACCCTACCGCGACGCGCGAGCCGTTCCGAAACAACGGTCGTCTCACGGACCTGTTCGAGAGCGGCAAGCTCACGCGTGACATCGGCCTGCCGGACCTGAATCCCGAAACCGATCGCGCGATGCTCTGCGGCTCGCCGGCGATGCTTAAGGACACCGCCGCCCTGCTCGATCGTCGCGGCTTCCAGATCTCGCCGCACATCGGCTCGCCCGGCGACTACGTGATCGAACGCGCCTTCGTGGAAAAATAGTCGCTACAAACCACCGACCCCCCAAAAAAACGCCCGGCCTGTGCCGGGCGTTTCGCTTGCAAGGTGCTTCTGGCTTCAGTGACCGTAGTTCGAGAACATCGTCGCGACCGCGGGCACCGGAAGCTGCGAGGCGAACGGCGCGAGGCCTTCGAGAGTCCCGAACAGCATGTCGTACCCGCCCAGGCCCAGGGCAATTTGCGTGACCGGGATCGGCAGTGCCGGCAGCGGCAACAGGCCAGGGAGCGACACGGCGGGGAAAGCCGGGAGCCTGCCGTTAAAACCACTCAAGCTGCCGACGCCCGGGAGCGCTGGGATGCCGCCGGCTCCGCCGAGCAGACCGGCCGGCAGTGCACCCAGCGGCAGCGCGCCAATTCCGGGAATCGACGGTCCGGTGACAATGGACAGAAGGGGAATGGCATCAATCGCGGAAGCACTGGCGGAAGCAGTCATCAACACCAGTGCCGAAAGGCTACGAAGTCGCATCGGGGAATCTCCACTCGTTATGGGATATACGTGACGTGGCGATCGGTCATTCTCCTTCCTCCGATTGCCCTCACTGTCGATTCTCCACGATTTACCTGGGCAAAAGGTTCCCTCGCGCACGCGAATTGCGGACTTGGCCTCAGAAGAGGACGCGCAGCCCGGTGGAAATGCGTTCGGTGCTGTAGTCGTAGCGAGAATCTGACGACCGATTCTGCAGTCGGCTCGCTTCCAAAAGCAACTCCAAGCGGGGGTGAACCTTCAGTGCGACATCCACACCGAAGTCCCGCTCCTCGTCTTGTCGATCCGTTGGGTAATCGCTTTCCACGTAGCGTCCCCACACGCGCACTACCCAGCGCGGCAGGGCGAATCGGAACCGGAGCGTGTAGCGATCCTGGTCCGGCGACAGGCTCGCCGCGACGCGATCGTTGATCAGGTGCCGGTAACCAAAGTTTAGACTCAGTGGGCGAATCCCTGCGTCGATCGAACCCCCGAAGCTGTAACGCGAACCTTCGAGATCCTTCGCGCGGTCGTCCATCGGATCCAGCCGGCTCCAGCCGCCGTCGGCGTTCACGCGCAGCCAGTCGAGGTCTACCACCGGCGCCTGCAGTCGCACGTCGAGGCTGTGCTGGTAGCTGTTGTCGCCTACCGCGAGCATGCTCAGGCTCGCGTCGATCAGGATCGGCCCGCGCCAGTCGATGCCGGCCTCCAGCGCCGCGATGTCCGCCACCTGAATATCGTCGTACTCGACGGCCAGTGCCGAAAGTCGATAACCCAATCCGGGTATGCCGTCTCCTAGTGCATCCACCCACGCGAACCGCGCTTCGGTGAACTCGTCGCGGCTGAGCGACGGCAGATTGGTGATGGCGCCCACCGGCACCACCACGTTGCTGTCCCAGCCACGGAGCATCGACAGGGAACCGCGCCGGGGTGGCTCCGCCGCGACGCGCGTCCGGCCCTCGGCGCGAGCCAGCGCGCGTTGCGCCAACGCACGCAGGCTGGGCTCCGGCGCGCGTTGCGCGACTCGGCGGAACCAGCGTGTCGCCTCCTTGCCGTCGCCGTCGGCCAGCGCCACGAGGCCGCGGTTGTATTCGGCGAGGTCGGCGGTCTCCGGGTCCTGCGAGGCGTGCGCAAACGCCGCGCGGGCCGCATCAAATCGCTGGAGCCGGTAATTGACGACTCCGAGGTTGAAGTACAGGCGTGCCGAGTGGTCGCCGGCGGCTTCGGCCGCGAGAAAATTCTTCAGGGCGTCCTCGTAGCGCCCTTCGCGCGTGAGCGCGACAGCCGATTCGAAAGATTGCTCGGAAGGCTGCTGGGCGGCGCCAATCGCCTGCGGCAGGGCAAGGCACAGACCGCCAGCAACCCAGCGAATCCTCGCCACAGCGCGAATCAACTTCACGCGCAGACGCATGAAAGGGTGCGCTGCACTGCAGCTATCCGGCCGGCCATGTCGCAAGGCCCCGTCCAGACAACGTTCAGGAGCTTACTCGCGGCGCTCGCGCGCTCGGTCCCTGCCCTCTTGCCGACGATCCTGCTCGGCTTCTTTTCGTTGTACGACCCATTCGTCATAGCGTAGCAGCGGGAGCAAGGGCACCACACTCCCGACTGTGCCCTCCGCCACATTGCCCAGGCCGTCGAGTACCCCGTTGACGGCGCTGCCCAAGGGAGCCAACGGCGGCGGCTCCGCGGGAAGATGCTCCAGCTCGACACCCGGGATCGAGATGCGGTTGACGATCCGCTCGTCGATGTTGTCATTGCGACCCAAGACTTCGATCGTCAGGTCGAGTCCGGAGGCATCCCCGGCCCGGGCTGCGGGGACGCCCAGGACCAGCAGCAAGCCGGCCAGCCCGCGGTTCAAGTTCAACGCAGGACCGCCGGGAAGGTGATCGACGCGCCAGGCAGCGAGAGCACGCTACCCGTGTCGACGACATCGGGCCCCACCGGTTCCAGCGGTAGCGCCAGCCCTTCCGCGGGCTCCGGAGACATGGGCATCATCATCGTCCGGCGCACCGCCGAATATTCGGGTGCTGAACGCTCTGCGACGCGCTGACCATCGCCGTCCTGCGGGTCCGTGCCCACGCAGAGAGGACAGGCCGACGCTGCCGAACCAAGCCTCGCGATCGGCTGCATGGGGGCTTCGAGCCCCGGCATGGCATCAGCCGTTGCCGCCCGGGTCGGCGAGGAGATGCCGGTCAGAAGTGCTGCAGAGAATGCCAGGCCGCCGGCGCAGACGGCCGCCCCAGCACCGCGAAGCGTCGGGATCGGGCTCATACCTCACCACCCGATCGACCGCGGACACCGGACAGGGGCGGGACGCTGACGAGCGCAGCCTCCAGGTGCCGTTCGAACTCGCCCCAGGACACGCGCGTGGCCACGCGGCCAGCCGCGCCCACCTGCGCCAGCAGCGGAAGCTCGAGCACGTTCGGGCCCTTGCGCAGGCTGCCTTCCCAGGTCATCGCGCGGATACCCGGCTGACCGGCCAGCGCCACATGTTCGGGCAACTCGACGCTGAACTGCACGCTGTCGATGTCGCGCGGCGCCTCGATCCGCAGTCGGAGCGACTGGACCTGTCCAGCGGTCAGCGCGTAGGTCTGGAGTTGCGCCGGAGCGGCGGTAACGGTCTGGGCCGGGACGTCCGGTACACCGCGCAGCAAGGCCACGGCACACGCGGCAAATGCGATGGAAGCGGCGACTGTCGCGATCTGCAGGTCATGACGACGCAGGCGACGGCCCCAAATGCGATCGGCCAGCCGTGCCACCTGAATTGCCTGGCTCGCGAAACGGGGACGGGCCGCGGCCACCGGAAGCTGGCGCAGCGCGCTGCGCAGATTGCGCTCGGCCGCCAGCCGGGCCACGCACTCCGGGCAAAGATCGCAATGCGCCTGGAGAAACCCGACCCGCGCGACATCCAGGCCACCATCGAGCCAGTCGTGCAAGGAGGTTTGGAAAAGTTCGCAGTTCATGGGCTATCCCAGAAGGGATAACGAATCAGAGGCGGGAATAGTTGCGTCGCTTCGGCTCAGAATTTCGCGCAGGCGTGCCCGGGCACGGTGAATCCGCGACTTGAGCGTGCCGAGCGGCTGCGACAGGACCACCGAAAGTTCTTCAAGGGTGTATCCCTCGACATCGTGGAACAGGATCACTGTTCGCTGGTCCTCGTTCAGCATGCCAATCGCCGCCAGCAGTTGCTCCCGTAGCTGCATACCCATGGCCTGCCGCTCGGGGTCGGCCTCCGGGTTCGGATCCGGCTCCTGGTCGCCCATTTCCCCATCGTTGGCATCGAGCGTAGAAAGATTCACCGGAGCCAAGCGCTCTCGGCGCCAGCGATCGACGTACTCGTGGTAGAGAACGCGCGCGAGCCAGGGACGGGGCTTTTCGAGTCGCGCGATCTCGGCCTGCATGCGATACAGCTTCACGAGGATATCCTGGACCAAGTCCTCGGCAGCATGCGTGGTGCCGGTGAATCGGTACGCGAGCCTGTACAGATGATCGACATGCGGCGCCAGTAGCGATTCGAACGAGGCCTTCGGTCGACTGGTTCGCCAGCGATTAAGAAACTCCGTCATGCGTTCACTGTAACGCGCCGAACAGCGTGCGGCATCGCCACTTGCGTCATGAACGGCCCATCAGGCGGAAGGCTGCTTGCCCGTCCTTCGAGTCGACGATCGATGCTCCGCCCGTTCGCCTCGCGGACCCGACCCTCCGACGCGATCGCCCCGGGAACTGGGCCGAACGATCGAAACACGCGTTGCGTGGGTTGGGAACCGACACTAGAATCGCGGCCCCACTGTTCCGTGATAGCTCAGTCGGTAGAGCAAGTGACTGTTAATCACTGGGTCCCAGGTTCGAGTCCTGGTCACGGAGCCAACCTCTTAGAAGGCTTTTTCCCGGCGACCCGCGCACCCCGGGAGTCAGCTTCCCGCGCCGGGACCCGCGGCAACTCGATCACCAGCTCGGGCCTGAAGGCCGGGTTCTCGTCCACACCGCCCTGCCGGTACCCGCGCGGATTGCACACCACCCGCGTTCCCCTGACGACGTAGTCGAACGAGTCGTGGGTATGGCCATGGATCCACAGGTCCACGCGCTCCCGACCCATCAGGCCTTCGGCATCCGACACGAAGCAGGCGTTGATGGGAGACCCTGCGAAACGCGGGTGAATGCTGCGCAGGGAGGGCGCGTGGTGCGTGATGACCACGCTGGGCCCGTCGAATGGCCGGTCCAGTACCGAGGCGAGCCAAGCGGAGTTGCGCGCGAACTGCTCCGCGCAGGTGACCGGGGAAAACAGGGCATCCGAATCGTCGGCGCTACGAATACGCGAGAAATCGCGCACGATCGCCAGCGCGGCGCGTTCGGAGGCGCGGCGCACCTCGTCGTCGACGTACTCGGCATAGGTCGCGAAATCCGTCCACAGCGTGCTGCCCACGAAGCGCACGCCGTCGATGACGACGACCTCGTTGTCCAGCACCACGACGCTGGAACCCGAGGCGAGCTCCTTCAACCGGCGGACGGTACCCGCGAGGGTTCCGCCGTAGAACTCGTGGTTGCCCGGGACGTACAACACCGGCTTGCCCAGTCCGCGGGCCCAGGCCATCGCGGCGTCGGGCCGCGCGATGTCGCCCGCCAGGACGATGAGGTCTGCGTCCGTCGACGGCGGCACGAACGGCGCCACGCTCAGGTGGAGGTCGGACATCACGGCAAGCTTCATTCATCGCCCCGGGCTGCGAACTGGTTGAAAGATACGCCCGTTCCGGCCGTTCCAATGTGACGCGGATTTATCCGAAACCGGGTCTAATAAGCGTCGATCACGGTGCCGCATGCGCGTCGGGGCCTTCGTCCAATTCATGAGTCAACCAGATTCGGCAGACGGTCGGCGTGACACCCGGATCGACTCGTTGCGCGGGTTAGCCTGCATCATGCTCGTCGCCTACCACGTGGTCGGCCTCGACAATTCCGGCGGTCTCGAGATCGGGGACGGCACGCTGCGCACGCTCAACGATGCACTCGGGATCGTGCGCATGCCCCTGTTCACATTCGTCAGCGGCTTCGTCTACGCGCTTCGACCGTTCACGGGCGACGCGACGCCCTTCCTGCTGGCCAAAGTCCGCCGCCTGCTGCTGCCAATGCTGATCATCGGCACCGTCTTCCTGCTGGTCCAGAGCTACGCGCCCGGACATCACGCACAGCCGCCGGACTGGAAGACGGTGCACCTGATCCCGGTGGCGCACTACTGGTTCGTCGAAGCGCTGTTCCTGATCTTCCTGACGATCGTTCCACTCGAATCGCTCGGGGTACTGCGCACTCGCGGCGGGGTTCTCGCGTGCTGGCTCGCGGCGGTGCTGCTCAACTCGTTGTCGATCGACATCGCGTGGTTCGGCATCAACGGGGCCATCTACCTGATGCCGTTCTTCCTGCTGGGCCTCGCCTGCCGCCGCTTCGTCCCGCTTTCGCAGGAGCAGCGCAGCCCGCTGATCGCCGCCATGGTCCTGCTGGCGATCGTGGCGATCGCGCTGTGCTTCTGGGTGACCGTGCACGTCTCCGCCAGCAGCAACTGGTCCGTGGGTGAACTGCTGCTCAGCAGCCTGAGCTGCCTGCTGCTGCTGTGGTCGCGCCTGCGCTCCGAGACGCTCGCCTGGATCGGCGGATTTTCATACACGATCTACCTGCTGCACGTGTTCTTCACCGCGGCGATGCGCATCGCGCTGCATTCCATGCACGTGGGCTACCTGCCGGTCCACCTGGCCGCAGGGGTGGCGGCCGGCATCTTCCTGCCCATCGGGATGGACAAACTGCTCTCCAGGAACCCGATCACGCGGGTTGCGATTCTCGGGCGGCGCTGAAGCGGGCGGCCGCCCTGCTCGCTCAGCCCGCTTTCGCTTTTGCTCCTCCGAACAGGCGCTCACCGATGGCGAGCACTCCGACGACGATCGCTCCCGCGAACACACCGGCAAGGCCCCCGAGCGTCGCGGTGCTGAGCGCATCGGCCAGCCTGCCGATTCCAGGCCAGGCGGCGACGAGGTCTCCCATGTGCTCCACGACATGATGCAACGGGGGTATGCCATGCAGCAGGATGCCGCCGCCGACCATGAACATCGCCGCCGTGCCCACCACCGAGAGCGTCTTCATCAGGACCGGAGCGAACTTCAGGATGCCGCGGCCCAGTCCGCGCTTGACCGCGCTGCTGCTCCTCCCGAGCCAGGCGCCGAGGTCGTCGAGCTTCACGATGCCCGCGACCAGGCCGTACACGCCGATGGTCATCACGGCGGCGATCGCTATCAGCACCAGCACCTGCTCCATGAAGGCGGCCTTCTCAACGGTGCCGAGCGCGATCACCACGATCTCGGCGGACAGGATGAAGTCGGTGCGCACCGCCCCCTTTACCTTCTCGCGTTCGAACTCGACCATGTCGACCGCGGGATTGGCGACCGCCTCGACCAGTTCGTCGTGGTGTGCCTGGTCCTCGGCCTTCGAGTGCAGCACCGCGTGCGCGATCTTGTGGAAGCCTTCGTAGCAGAGGAAGGCGCCGCCGATCATCAGCAGCGGCGTGATCGCCCAGCTCGCGATGGCGCTGATAAGCAGCGCGGCGGGCACCAGGATGGCCTTGTTGACCGCGGAGCCCTTTGCCACCGCCCACACCACGGGGAGCTCACGTTCGGCGCGCACGCCGCTGACCTGCTGCGCGTTAAGCGCTAGGTCGTCGCCGAGGACGCCTGCCGTCTTGGTGGCGGCCACCTTGGTCATCGCCGCCACGTCGTCGAGGATCGTGGCGATATCGTCGAGCAGGGTCAGCAGGCTGGAAACGGCCATGGATTGGAAAGTGGAGTCAGGGCTTCGGGCGCACGGATCGAACGCGCCGCGGCCGCCGATTGTGCCATCCCGCGGGTGCGCCACGACCGCGGCTTACCTGTCCGACAGGCCTACAATGAAAACCTCGCCACCGGGGAGTGAAAATGGCCATCGTCAAATCGATTCCGGTCCTGGACCAGCTTCTGGAAGCCCGCACCGATCTCTTCGGTGCCGATCTGGTTCCGTATCGCAACCACAACTACCGCGTCGCCAACTTCTGCATCGAACTGGCGGGCGGTGCCAGCGACGAGCAGATCGAGAAGATCGGAATCGCCTGCGCGTTCCACGATATCGGCGTGTGGACCCACCGCACGCTCGACTACCTGGACCCTTCACGCGACCTCGCGCGGAAGTATCTCGAAGAAGCCGGCAAGACCTCATGGTCGGCGGAGATCGAGGCGATGGTGATGGAGCACCACAAGATCCGCACCGCGGGCGCAAGCGCGGGCCCTCTGGTCGAGCCCTTCCGCAAGGCCGACTGGATCGACGTTTCGCTCGGCCTGTTGAAGTTCGGGCTGCCCCCGGCCTTCGTGTCGGAAGTCCGCACAATCTTCCCCAACGCCGGCTTCCACAAGCTGCTGATGCGCGCCGCGGGGCGGCAGCTGCGCACCGACCCGCTGCACCCGATGCCGATGATGCGTTTCTAGCTCCAGCCGACCGCGACGGCAGCAAGTGCCGTCGCGGTACCGCTGACCACCGGTCTGGTCCGAGCGCTTCAGGCGCGCGGCGAATCTCGCTGGTGGGACGCCGGTGTCCGCCTTCCCTACCCGATCCGTATCACCGTTACCGCTGTACTACCCGTCGCAGGCTGCGAGGCCGGGCCCCGGCACGACGGCGAACAGGAGGCAGGTTGCATCCGCGCAGCGGGTGCGAAGAAGATTCATGAGGCCCATGGGTCGATCGTCCCGTGAGACAGTGCCGCCTCGCCCACCGGCTCGGCTAAGGTCTTCGTCGCCTATTCGAACCGGCAAGCTCCGGAAAGGCCTGGCGCGACTGCTTCGCCAGAGCGGCTCTCAAGTCGGCCTAAGCCGAGCCGTCCCTACATAACAATCAGGAGAACCAGCATGCAGATCGGTCATTTCTCGATGCCCTCGCATCCGCCCGAGCGCGGCCTGAAAGCCGGACACGACTGGGATCTGCAGGTCCTGCGCTGGTGCGACGAGTACGGCTTCACGGAAGGCTGGGTCGGCGAACACCACACCGCGCCCTGGGAACCCAATCCCACACCGGACCTGCTGCTGGCGCAGGCCTTCCTCCAGACCAAGAACATCCGGCTGGGACCCGGCGGCTTCCTGCTCCCGTACCACCACCCGGCCGAACTGGCGAACCGCGTCGCGATGCTCGATCACCTCTCGGAAGGACGGCTCAATTTCGGCGTCGCCGCCAGCGGACTTCCCAGCGACTGGCACCTGTTCAACGTGGACGGCACGTCGGGCCAGAACCGCGAAATGACGCGCGAAGCGCTCGAGATCATCCTCAAGCTGTGGACCGAGGACGAACCGTTCACGTACAAGGGCAAGTTCTGGACGGTCAACAAGCCAGGCACGATGTTCGAGCTGCTCAAGCCGCACCTCAAGCCGGTTCAGGCCCCGCACCCGCCGATAGCGGTGGCCGGACTGTCGAAGGGATCGGACACGCTCAAGCTCGCCGGCGAGCGCGGCTACATCCCGATGAGCCTGAACCTCAACCCTGCCTACGTGGCGAGCCACTGGGAATCGGTGCAGATCGGAGCCGAGCGCACCGGCCGTACGCCCAAGCGCAGCGACTGGCGCATGGTCCGCGAGGTGTTCGTGGCTGACACCGATAAGGAGGCCTGGGAGCTTTCGGTCAACGGACCGATGGGCCGCATGATGCGCGAGTACTTCCTGAAACTGTTCGGTGCATTCAACGCGCTCGAGTACTTCAAGCACGATGCCAACGTGCCCGACAGCGACGTCACGCCCGAGTACTGCGCCAGGCACAACTGGATCATCGGCTCGCCCGACACCGTGGCGCGCCGCATCGAGGAGATCTACCACGGCACCGGCGGCTTCGGCACCCTGCTCGTGTTCGGCTTCGACTACGTCGAGAACCCGCGCGCATGGCAGCGCTCGCTGCAGCTGCTCTCGCAGGAAGTGATGCCGCGGCTCAAGCACCTCGTGCCGAAATAAAATGGGCTCCGCCTAGCCGAGGAAACCCAGCCTCGGCGTGGCGAAGTTCGACAGGTTCGGGAACACGGTGTTGAGGTCGCCGTCGGAGACCCCGAACCAGCTCGCCAGCGTGGCGCCGTACTGGTCGGTGGCCGTGGTCGGAATGACGCGCCCGTCCTCAGCGTCGTCCGGACCGTTGATCGCGAGGTTGGGCATCGTTCCGTAGATCTGGCGGCCGCGCACCGCGCCGCCCATCACCAGTGCGTTGCCGCCCCAACCATGATCGGAGCCGTCACCGTTTGACGTCAGCGTCCGCCCGAAGTCGCTGGCGGTGAACGTAGTCACGGAATTCTCGGCGCCGATCTCGCCCATCGCGGTCTGAAACGCCAGCAACGCGGGGCTCAGCTGGCCCAGCAGCTCGGCCTGGTCGTCGAGCAGCGCATCGTGCGTGTCCCAGCCGCCAAGGCCGATGAAGAACATCTGGCGCGTCACGCCGGTCGTGCCGCGCGACTGGATCATGCGGGCGGCCATGCGCAGCTGCGCACCGATGTAGGTCTGCGGGAACACGGTTGTCAGCGACAGCCCGCTCAAGCCGGTGTTGACAGTCGCGGCCAGGTCGAACGCGCGCGTCTGCGTGTTCGCGTACTCGCGCTGCAACAGATTGGTACCGGCGGCGCCCTGGCGCTGGAGTTCGAGAAACGCCGCCCTGCGCTTTCCCTCGCGGAAGTCCATGTCCGCCGCGTCGAACTCGAGCGCCCCGTTGAGTCCCAGCGCATAGGGCACCGTGACGGCGCCGTTCTGCCAGATGTTGTTGCCCGCAAGGCTGATGTTCATCGCCAGGCGCGGATTGAAGCCCTGCGACGACAGCAGGTCGGCGGTGCGGCCGGCCCAGCCGTAGGTGGCGGACGACTGCGGATAGGACGTCATCCACTGCGACTGCTGGTCCGAGTGCGAGAACAGATAGGGCGGTAGCGCGCCCGTCCCGTTGAGGTACTGCGCGCGCGTGACCGGACGCACGAGTGTCCCGACGTTGGCAACGAAGGCCGCCTTGCTGCCTTCGAACAGTGTCTGGATTCCGGGGCAGCTCGGATGCAGGCCGAACAGCTGGCCCGCCGGCGTGTTGGTCGGGTTGATCGCCAGCAGCGAGGACTTGGCGAGCGCCAGGGTGCGGCGCGAGGTTGCGTAGGTCGCGTAGGTCGCGTCGTCGCGTGGGACGAGCCAGTTGAAGCTGTCGTTGCCGCCAAACAGGAAGACGCACACCAGGGCACGGTAGCCGGTGCTGGTGTCGCTCGCGGCCAGGACGCGCTCCATGCCGCCGAGCGTGGCGAGCAGGCTGCCCGAAGCCAGTGCCTGGCAACCGACCTGCAGGAATTTGCGACGGGTGAAAGGACGATTCATGGCCGGTTCCTAGTGTCCTGCCCCACAAGTGCGCTGATGAATTTGCCGAGGGATCTTCGTAACCGGCCGGGCGCGACGGCGCTCATGGTGGTTCCACGGCGAGGAGAAGCAATGCGGCCATGCGCGAAAACAACCGGCGAAGTCTCGGCAGAGTTTGCGGAGCAGGACATCAGCGTTGCACCGCGTACTGCGGCGAGCCGACGATGAGATTCACCGCTTCCGACACGCGGGAGCCCGGCTCGTCTGACGGGATATCGGAGACGTAAGCGGTCAAGGTCGCGCGCATCGCATCGGGCATCTGCCCCGACATCAGCAGCAGGTCCAGGTCCGAGATCAGTCCGGGCACGATCGCCGCCTTCGGCTCCCAGGTGCTCAGGTCCAGCGAGATCTCTCCGGCGCCATAGAGACGCGCGGTGCCACCGCCGACGCCGCGGTACACGCTGGATTGGAACCCGAGGAGGTTGGTCGTGGAGGTGATCGTGCTCTCGTTGGTGATCTGGAACTCGGGCGCCACCAGGCCGCTATCGGTGATCGGGCCGGCCGGCTGGTAGCGCGGACGGAAGAAGTTGAAGACAGAGGCACTGCGCAGCGCAGCCTGCCCAAGGTCGGTTTCCGGGAACGCGTAGTCGAGCTTTCCGTTGCGGGCCACGCCCGAAAAGGCGCGCCACAGCTGCGTCACCCGCAGCAGCGGCTCGCGCAGCTTGCCGAAAGTCTGCGGCGCGCCGGTGTCTCCGCTACGCGCCTCGGGATCCAGCAGGATCGCCCGTGCCACCGAGTACAGGTCGCCGCGAACACCGCTGCCGTTGTTGTTGAACACGGTGGCCACGCGCGCCACGTACGTCGGTGACGGGTTGCTCGTAACCAGGCGCTGGATCAGCTGGCGCCCGATGAAGGAGCCGACGTTCGGATGATTGAACAGCGTGTCGAGCGCGAGCTTCAGATCCTGTTCGGGCGTCTGCCCGGCCGGGATGACCACGTTGCCGATGATCGTCTTGGCCGAGGTGTCGTGAAAGTTCGGATACACCTTCATCGGGGCGTTCGACGCTGGAGGCGGCAGCACGTAGAAGAAGTTCTCGTCGCTGCTGCCGTTCGGAAAGCTCCAGCCGGTGAACACGCGGGCGAGATTCTCGATGTCCGCCTGTTCGTATGTCGGCGTGCCCTTGCCGCTGCCGTCGAGATTCAGATTCTCGAGGCCCACGGTGAACAGCTGCATAACCTCGCGGGCGTAGTTCTCGTCCGCGCGGATGCCGTTGGCAGGATCGGGCTTCTGGTTCTGGAACATCGACAGGTAATGCCCCATCGCCTGCGACAACGTCACTTCTTCGAGCAGCGCCCGGTAGTTGCCGAGCGCGTTGCGCGCCAGGATGTCGTAGTACGCGGCCAGCATCGGCGTCTCACCTTCGAGCGCGCTCGAGGTGTCGGAGACGACCATGATTTCCGACAGCGCGAAGGCCATGCGCTGGCGCAACTGGTCCTGCCCCTGCACGGCGTCCCGAAACCACTTCTCCATGCGAACGCTCGCGTCGACGTAACTGCCGGGAGGCGCGGCCGCCCGCACCGTGGCGTACTCGAGACTGATGGTCGCCGCGCGTTGCGCGGTGAACCAGGCTTCGAAGTCGGCGCGGGCGCCCAGCGAGTTGATCTCGGCCAGCGTGGGCCCGTAAGTGGCCTGGTTCAGGAAGCGGGCCGCCGACTTGACGCCCATCGCATTGGGGTCCGGGGGCGATGGCGGATCAACCACTCCACCACCGGTCCCATCGTCACCACCGCCTCCGCCTCCGCCACCACCGCCACCGCAGGCGGCCAAGCCCGCCGTGAGGGCAAGCATCGCCCACAGATGAAAAGACCGTGACATCCCGTTCCCCGCTCCAGACCTGCACCCAGAACGTGAGTGTGCCCGGAAGTCGTTTAGTTAGGGATCAGCCCAGCAGCCGCGGACCGCGGACCGCGGAGCAACGGCTGTGTCCGTCTGCCGCCGACGGACACACTGGCCGCCCCGCGCGGCGCAGGGCCGAACCCGAGCAGCCACGGACGGATTGCACGGATCGGCAGGCCGACGGCATCGGAGGGCCTTACACTCGCCGCGGCAGCGACACCTACAGCCATCACCCTGGAGAGAGAACCATGATTGCTTACGCAACCCTCGGCACCAACAACCTGCAGCGCGCAGGGAAGTTCTACGACGCCCTGCTCGGAGCGGTCGGCGCCAAGCGCGCGATGGAGTTCGAACGCATGATCGTCTGGGCCAACTCGCCCACGGCGCCGATGCTGGGCGTGTGCACCCCCTTCGACGGCAAGGCCGCCACGATCGGCAACGGCACGATGATCTCGCTCGGCGTCAGCAGCAAGGAGCAGGTCGACACGCTCTACAAGAAGGCGCTCGAACTCGGCGGCACCGACGAAGGCGCGCCGGGAGCGCGCGGTCCTGGCTTCTACATCGGCTACTTCCGCGACCTCGACGGCAACAAGATGAACTTCTTCGCGCCAGCCTGAAGCCGCAGTGACCGTTGTCGGTGTCAGTTGCCAGTTTTCGCCTCGCGGACTGAGGCACGAGAACTGGCGCTGGCACTGACAACCACTTTTTTACCGCTGTAGTTCTTTTTCCTGGATCACGACCGCCGCGATCTCCTCGATCGAGCGTGTCGCCGTACTCACGTACGGAATGTTGTGGCGCTGGTACAGGCGCTCGGCCTCGCGCAGTTCGAACGAGCACTGCGCGAGCGAGGCGTATTTCGAACCCGGCCGGCGCTCGGTGCGCACCTGGTGCAAGCGTTCCGGATCCGACGTGAACCCGTAGCAGCGGTCCGCCAGCCCCTCGAGCGACTTCGGCAGCTTCTGCTTCTCGAGGTCGTCCTCGGTGATCGGGAAGTTCGTAGCGAAGATGCCATGTTGCAGCGCGAGGTACAGCGTGGTCGGCGTCTTGCCGCAGCGCGAGGGCGCGATGAGGATCACCTGCGCCCGGCCCATGTCACGCGTCGACTGCCCGTCGTCGTGCTCCATCGCGAAGTTCATAGCGTCGATTCTCGCCTCGTAGCGACGCCGGTCGTGCGCGCCGTGCGCGCGGCCCTGGGCGTGCGTCGACTTCTGCCCGAGCTCGTTCTCGATCGCATGCATGTAGGTGTCGAACAGGTCGGCAAACATCCCCTTGCACGTGCGCAGGATCCCGCGCACCTCCTCGTTGACGGTCGTCGAGAACACCATCGGCCGCTCGCCGCTCGACGCGATGAAGTCGATGTACTCGACGGTGCTGCGCGCCTTCTCCACCGTGTTGATGAAGGGCAGCGTGATCTTCTTGAACTCCACGCCGTCGAACTGCGTGAGCAGCGTGGTGCCCAGGGTCTCGGCGGTGATGCCCGTGCCGTCGGACAGGAAGAATACGGTTCGCATCGGTTTCCCTCGGGATGAAACGTGCGCGCCACGACGCGGCTCATCGCATGGCTCGGCTCGATCTCGGCGATCAGGACGTCCTGAGCGCCGTGGTCGCAAAAGTGCGCTCCTGTCTTCGTTTGACGCTCATCTCTGGCCTGCGCCTCCGGTTGTCCGGCCAGTGTTCTGGATGGGTCGGGACGCCGCCGCGTGTCGCGGCGACACGTGCGCAGGATCGGCCCGTCGACACAGTGTCCGGGTTCCCGCCGGGCGAATCCAGTGGCGGCAAGCGTGAACCCGATCGCGCGAAACATCGGCAATCGAAAACACTTCTGAAAGCGACCACGCTGACCACGCAGCCGGCAAAATCCTGTCCCTGCTCAACGTTACCCTGCGCTCCGAGCCAAAGCTGATCTCGGGTGCGAACGCCGTTGCGATTTCTCGCCACGACCCTGCGCTTCGGTTACGACGCGAACTACGCCGGAAGCACCGTCTACGCGGCCTCTTCGGCCCACGCCCGATAGTGCAGATCGGGGGACTGACGGCGTTCTGAGCTGCGCCGTCACCACCTGATCGGTCTGATGTCAGGGGCGCGGCCGCAGGCCGCGCCCCTTCTGCTTTCTGCAGTCTTCCGCGCCGCCGGCCCTGCAGGGCGCAGGAAGCGCGAGGCCCGACCGTTCGCCCGGTTAGAATCGTGGAGCACGCGGCCCGTTCGCGTGCGCCAACCCACAGCCAGGAAATTCGAAGAGTGAGCTCACACGTACTCTGGTACTCGCGACTGCGCATGAACGACGTGGAAACCGTCGGCGGCAAGAACGCCTCGCTCGGCGAAATGATCTCCAACCTAGCCGCCTCCGGCGTCAAGGTGCCCAATGGATTCGCCACCACCGCCGATGCGTACCGCGAGTTCCTGAAACACGAGGGCCTCGACGCACGCATCAGCAGCCAGCTCAAGGCGCTGAACGTCGACGACGTACAGGCGCTCGCCGCCACCGGCAAGTCGATTCGCGAGGCGGTTGCCAAGGCGCCGTTCCCGGCCCTGCTCGAAAAAGAGATCCGCGCGGCCTACGACGAACTGGTCAAGGAATCCGGCACCGAGATCTCGGTGGCCGTGCGTTCGTCGGCCACCGCCGAAGATCTTCCCGACGCCTCGTTCGCCGGCCAGCAGGAGACTTTCCTCAACGTCAGCGGTATCGACAACGTGCTGCACGCGATCAAGGAAGTCTTCGCGTCGCTGTTCAACGACCGCGCGATCTCCTACCGCGTGCACCACGGTTTCGCTCACGACCAGGTCGCGCTGTCGGCCGGCGTGCAGCGCATGGTGCGTTCAGACAAGGGCGCCTCCGGCGTCATGTTCACGATGGACACCGAGTCGGGCTTCCGCGATGCCATCTTCATCACGGCCTCCTACGGCCTGGGTGAAGCGGTGGTCCAGGGCGCGGTGAATCCCGACGAGTTCTACGTCTACAAGCCGGCGCTCAAGGCCAGGCGCCCCGCGATCCTCAAGCGTGGCCTCGGCGAGAAAGCCAAGAAGATGGTGTATTCCCTGGAGCGCAAGCTCGGCCGCACCGTCGAGTTCGTGCCGGTGGCCAACGACGAGCGCGGCCGGTTCTGCCTGACCGACGAGGACGTGACGGAGCTGGCCAAGCAGGCGCAGACCATCGAGGACCACTACCAGCGCCCGATGGATATCGAGTGGGGCAAGGACGGCGTCGACGGCCAGATCTACATCCTGCAGGCGCGTCCCGAGACCGTTCAGAGCCGCGCCTCCGCCAACGTGCTGCGCCGCTACAAGCTCAAGGACCGGGGCAAGGTGCTGCTGGAAGGCCGCGCAATCGGCCAGAAGATCGGCGCCGGTACCGTTCGCCTGATGAAGGGCCTCGACCAGATGTCCAAGGTCCAGAACGGCGACGTGCTCGTCACCGACATGACGGACCCGGATTGGGAGCCGGTGATGAAGCGCGCGAGCGCCATCGTCACCAACCGCGGCGGACGCACCTGCCACGCCGCGATCATCGCGCGCGAGCTCGGCATTCCCGCGGTCGTCGGCTGCGGCAACGCCACCGAACTGCTGAGGGACGGCCAGAGCGTCACCGTCTCCTGCGCCGAGGGCGACACCGGCCGCATCTACGAGGGCCACATCGACTTCGTCGTCGACGAGGTCGCGCTCGACAAGATGCCGGACATCCCGGTCAAGATCATGATGAACGTCGGGACGCCCGAGCAGGCCTTCGACTTCGCCGCCCTGCCCCATCGCGGCGTCGGCCTTGCCCGACTCGAATTCATCGTCAACCGCCAGATCGGAATCCACCCACAGGCGCTGCTCGAACTCGAGCGCCAGCCGCCCGACGTGCGGCGCCAGATCAATGCGATGATCTCGGCCTACGCCAGCCCGCGCGACTACTTCGTCAAGCGTCTCGCCGAAGGCATCGCGACCATCGCTGCGGCGTTCGCGCCCGAGCCGGTGATCGTGCGCATGTCCGACTTCAAGTCCAACGAATACGCCAACCTCGTCGGCGGCAAGAAGTACGAGCCGCACGAAGAAAATCCGATGCTGGGTTTCCGCGGCGCTTCGCGCTACATCGCGCCCTCGTTCCGCCCGTGCTTCGACATGGAGTGCGACGCGATGCGCTTCGTGCGCAACGAGATGGGCTTGACGAACATCAAGATCATGATCCCGTTCGTGCGCACGATCTCAGAGGCCAAGCGCGTCAACGAGATCCTCGCGGAGAACGGCCTGAAGCGCGGTGACAACGGCCTCGAGCTGATCATGATGTGCGAGCTGCCGAGCAACGCGGTGCTGGCCGACCAGTTCCTCGACCACTTTGACGGCTTTTCGATCGGCTCCAACGACATGACCCAGCTCACGCTGGGGCTGGATCGCGACTCGGGCCTGATCGCGCACCTGTTCGACGAGCGCGACGACGCCGTGAAGGCGATGCTGCACATGGCGATCCAGGCCTGCCGCAAGCGCAACAAGTACGTCGGCATCTGCGGCCAGGGCCCGAGCGATCATCCGGAACTGGCGAAGTGGCTGCTCGACGAAGGCATCGAGAGCATGTCGCTGAACCCGGACACCGTGGTGGAGACCTGGCTGTTCCTCGCGGGTGGCGCGAAAGTCTGAACGATGACTCGCGCAGACCTTCTCGAGGGGCTGCGCGCTGTTCTGGTCGCCACCGCGCTGGCGGCCTGCCAGCCCGATGGTGATGCCCCGGCCGGCAAGGACGCGGGCCAGCCGATCTCCACGCCGCATCTCGAAGTGCCGGGCAGCGTCACCGACTCTCCGACCACCCGCCCGGCACCGCACCACGCCGAACACGGTGGCCGCAAGGCCGTCTTCGACTACTGGGTGCTGGCGCTGTCCTGGTCGCCCGAGTTTTGCGTGTCCAGCGAGGCGCGGCCGGATTCGCGGCAGTGTTCGGAATCACGGGAATTCATCGTCCACGGACTCTGGCCGCAATACGAGCGCGGCTATCCCGCGTCCTGCGACACGCACACGCGCGTCGACGACAGCACGGCCGACCGACTCGAGGCGCTGGTGCCCGACCGGGGCTTGGTCTTCCACCAGTGGAAGAAGCACGGCAGCTGCAGCGGCATGGCGCCGGCGGCCTATTTCGACACGATGGAACGCGCCGCCCGCGCCATCACCATACCCAGCGATTACCTCGCGAGGGCAGCGCACAAGCCGGTGGGGCGCCAGGATCTCGAGCACGCATTCATCGAGGTCAACCCGGGCCTGACGCCCGAGGCCATCACCTTCGACTGCAAGGGCGCGTTCCTTCGCGAAGTGCGCGTGTGCCTGGACCTGGATCTGAAACCGCGCGGCTGCGGCGCCGATCTGCGTGAAGCCTGCAGCCGCAGCGTGAGCGTGCGGTCGCCCGGAGGCTGAGCACCCAGCATCGCCGGCGACAGAGGCGCAGCGGATTACCATAGCGCCGACCATCATCGCGAACCCCCTGCCGCAGCCGATGTATCGCCAGCTCGACCCGCAGCACATCCGGGCCACCTCGGTGACCCTGGAACGGCGCGTGTCCGAACGCTTTCCCGGCTCGGGACTCAGCCACGTGGCCAAGGAACTTCTGACCGTCGCGCAGGAGACCCAGTCGCGCATCGAAATCCTGCGCAATCCGCAGTGGGGTTTCCGGCTGCTCGCCTGGTCAGGCGTTCTGCTGGTGCTCGGGGTGACCGTGATCATCCCGATCACCGTGAGCGTGCGCCGGGACTTCAGCGGCTTGTCGGATCTGTTGCAGGGACTCGAGGCCGGCATCAACAACGTCGTGTTTCTCGCGATCGCGGTGTGGTTCCTCGTCACGTTCGAGGCGAGGCCCAAGCGCAAGACCGCGCTCGCGGCGCTGCACGAACTGCGTAGCATCGCGCACATCATCGACATGCATCAGCTCACCAAGGACCCGGAGCACGTGTTGACGCCGCGCATGGACACCGCCTCTTCGCCACAACGCGCGATGACCCGCTTCGAGCTATCACGTTACCTGGACTACTGTTCGGAAATGCTCTCGATCACGAGCAAGCTCGCGGCGCTCTACGCGCAATACCTCAACGACAGCCTGGTGCTGGATTCGGTGAACGACGTCGAGCAGCTCGCGGACGGACTGTCCGGAAAGATCTGGCAGAAGATCATGATCCTCGACAGCTTTGCGCAACGAGCCGAGCCCGACGGAGGCTGACGATGGACCTGACGACCTGGCAGCCCGATTCCTGGCAGCAGAAGCCGGCGGCGCAGCAGCCGAACTATCCCGACGCAGCCGCACTGACGCACGCACTCGAGGATCTTCGTCGCCTGCCGCCGCTGGTGACGTCCTGGGAAGTCGAGGCGCTGCGCGCGCAGCTCGCCGAGGCCGAGGCCGGCAAGCGTTTCGTCCTGCAGGGCGGCGATTGCGCGGAGTCCTTCGCGGACTGCCGGGCCGAGATCATCACCAACCGCCTGAAGGTGCTGCTGCAGATGTCGCTGGTGCTGGTGCACGGCATGAAGACGCGCGTCACGCGCATCGGTCGCTTCGCCGGCCAGTACGCCAAGCCGCGCTCGGCCGATACCGAGACGAAGAACGGCCTGACCCTGCCCGCCTACCGCGGCGATATCGTCAATGCGCCGGACTTCACGTCGGAGGCCCGCATCCCCGACCCGCAGCGCCTGCTCAAAGGGCACATGCACTCGGCGATGACGATCAACTTCGTCCGCGGACTGATCGATGGCGGGTTCGCGGACCTGCACCACCCGGAGTACTGGGATCTCGCCTGGGCGGACCACTCGCCCCTGGCCTCGGAGTACCAGGCGCGCGTGGATTCGATCGGCGAATCGCTGCGCTTCATGGAGCGTCTCGCCGGCAACGAGCTGCACGAGTTCAACCGCATCGACTTCCACACCAGCCACGAGGCGCTGGTGCTCTGGTACGAGCAGGCGCAGACGCGCCGGGTCCCGCGCAAGACCGGCTGGTACAACCTGTCGACGCATTTCCCGTGGATCGGGATGCGCACCGCCGATCTCGCGGGCGCGCACGTCGAGTACTGCCGCGGCATCCGCAATCCCGTGGGCGTGAAGATCGGGCCGACGATCACGGACGAATGGCTGCTGGGACTGTGCCGCGCGCTCAATCCCGACAACGAATCCGGCCGGCTCGTGCTGATCCACCGCATGGGTGCCGGCAAGATTGCCGACCACCTGCCGCGCCTGATCGAGTGCGTGAAGAAGGCGGGCCACCGCGCGCTCTGGATCTGCGACCCCATGCACGGCAACACGCAGACGCTCGCCAATGGCATCAAGACGCGTCGCTTCGACGACATCCTGAGCGAGGTCACGCAGGCCTTCGAGATCCACGCTGCCTGCGGCTCACGCCTGGGCGGCGTGCACCTCGAACTCACGGGGGAGGAAGTCACCGAGTGCCTGGGCGGCGCGCGCGACCTGTCGGAGAAGGACCTGGAGCGGGCTTATCGCTCGCAGGTCGATCCGCGGCTCAACTACGAGCAGGCGCTGGAACTGGCGCTGAAGATGGCGGCGCTGAGACGCTGAGGGGGACCGGCGCCGAACAGCCCCGGACCTCGTCCACGCTGCGCCACGGGCGACCGGTTACGCGGCGTCGGCGGCCGCTTTGGCCGCGACGAAATCCGCGATGCCGAGCTTGGCGACGACGTTGCCGGCCTCGTCCATGATCTCGAACAGGTCTTGGCCGTCGTCCAACCACATGTGGTACAGCACGACCGCCCCTTCGTCGCCGCCACACTCGAGATGCGCCGGGGTGCCGGCGGGCGTGGCCGTGAATGTGCCGCAGGGCCTGATTTCCTTGGGAGTTCCGTCCATCTCGTACAGGCGGTGCTCGCCCTGCACGACGAAGGTGTTGGTGGGCGCCACGTGCCGGTGCAACACGATCGTCTCGAGCGGCTCGAACTTCACGATGAAATCGACCGACTTCGCGACCTCGTCGATCCGGTAGATCTTGGCCACGAAATGCTGGAGATCGCCCAGCGGCCGCCACTGGATGTTGCGGTCGTCGAAGGCGAACGGGATGGGCGCCTGTCGGGTTGCGGTCATGAGCTTGGTCCTCCGTTTCAGGTAAGGGGTAACGCGGCCGCGGGCCGGAACATGTTGAGGTTCTGCTCGCCGCCCTTCTCCATCGCGCGCTTGTACGCAGGACGAGCCTGCATGCGTTTCAGGTAGGCCGCCAGGATCGGGCGACCCTCGATATGCCCGCAGGGCTCGGCTATTTCGAGCACGAAGGTCAAGTTGATGTCGGCAGCGGAAAATCCGCTCTCAAGCAGGAAATCCTGTTTCGACAGCAGCTCCGAAATGTACGCGAAGCTGTTCGTGATCTCGTTCATGTAGAAGCCGCGCAGCGCCTCGCCGCAAGCCTTGCCCGTCATTCCGTCGAGCAGGTCGAAGACCACCGGGCCCATCGCGGAACCCTCGGCGTAGTGCAGCCAGAAGCAGTAGTCGGCGAACTCGGGCGAGGACTCGGGAATGCTGAGCCTGCCTCCCGCCACGCGTCGCGTGACGTAGTCGATGATGGCGCCCGACTCGGTGAGCGCCTTGCCGTCGTGCTCGATCGTCGGGCCCTTGCCCAGCGGGTGGATCTTGAACAGCGAAGGCGGAGAGCGGACCGTGACCGGGTCCCGCATGTGCTTGACCAGTTCGTAGGGAACGCCGAGTTCTTCCACCAGCCAAAGGATGCGCTGCGAGCGCGAGTTGCTGAGGTGATGCACCTTGAGCATGGGGTTTCTCTCTCCTCGGATTGTTGTGTTGTGACGCGGCGCTCAGACCAGCGCCTTGTCCTGCAGTTCATCCTTCAGGTAAGCATAGTAAATCGGTGCCGCTATGAGCCCCGCAAGCCCGAAGGCGGCCTCCATCACCAGCATCGCGATCAGCATCTCCCAGGCCCGGGCCCGAATGCGCGAACCGATGATGCGGGCGTTGAGGAAGTACTCGAGCTTGTGGATCACGACGAGGTAGGTCAGGGACCCTATCGCCACGAACAGCGAGTTGCTCAGGCTGACCACGACGATGATCGCGTTCGAAATGAGATTGCCGACCACGGGCAGCAGGCCGCAGACGAAGGTCACCGCGATCAGGGTCTTGGTCAGCGGAAGGCTCACGTCCAGCAGCGGCAGTACTACCGCGAGATACAGCCCCGTCAGGGTCGTGTTCACCGCGGCGATCCAGACCTGCGCGAACACCACGCGACGGAACGAGCGGCTCAGGCGCTCGGTGCGCTCGGCCAGGGCCGCCGCGAGCGGACGGCGGCCGGACGTCGTGATCGCCTCGCTCAGCGCCAGCAGCGAGCCCACCACCATGCCGATCAGGATGTGCACGAGCGCGCGCGCGAAGTCCTTTCCCGCGCCCTGCAGGGCCGCCGAGTGCTCCCGCAGCCAGCCCGTGCTCGCGGCGCGCAGTTCCTCTGCGGTGTCGGGCACGTAGGCCAGCGCCCAGCCCGGCAGCCGGTTGCGCGACTGGTCGATGATCTCGGCGAGCTTTCGCATCAGCGTGGAGAGGTTGCCCTCGTCGCTGCGGAAGTAGGTGATGGCGCCGAAGATCAGCAGGGTGAGCACGGTGACGACGAGGATCGAGATCCCCGCCACCACGATGATGCTGGCCCAGTCGCGGCTGATCTCGGCCCGCCGCACCAGCGGGGTCACGATCCTCACGAGTTCGAAGACGAGCATGCCGCCCAGAAGCGCCGGCAGCAGCCGCAGCCAGAGCACCAGGAACAGGCCGGCGCCCATGAGCACCCAGGCCACGACATCGAGTCGCATGATCTGCTTGGGCAGCGCCAGCGGCTGGTTGAGGTTCATGCCCCCGAGCATGCCAGAACGGCTGTGGCGCTCTTCGATTCAGTGGAGGTGCGCGGCATGCGATCCGCCGAACACGCTCGACAGCCAGCGGCGCCCGCCGCGACGCAGCAGCGAGGCGACGAACAACAGGGCAAGCACGATGCCCGGCCATAGCGGGATGGCGCCGACCCCGACGAGGTAGCCCGACATCTGCAGCCCTCGCGCCGACAGGATCATGTCGAGCGCGGCCAGGCACAGCAGCGCGGCAAGCAGACGCGCCGCCGAAGCGTCGACTGCATCGACCGCCGCCACGCGCAGCGCCCTCATCCAGCGTGAGGACGACGTACCGCCCCTCGGTGCACGCAGGGCCGCCACGACCCCGGCGACCGCGTAGACCAGCAGCAGCAGCGGAGCGAGCGCCACCGCCAGCAGCACCAGCGCGGCGCCCACGCCCTGCAGGGTGCCGGCATGCGGGTCGAGCCGGGCCATCACGACCAGGCCGACAAGCGCGGCGAGATTTCCCAGGCCCTCGAACGGCGGCTGCGGGTCCCGGTGGTCCGAATGCTCGTCAAGGTGCGGTCGGCCGAATACGACGTGCAGGATCGAACCGGCCACCAGCGCTTCGAACCAGGCGAAGGCACGGGCGCCGAGCATGCTGCTCAGTTCCAGCCCGAACACGTAGCCAGCCACGGTCCCGGCACACATCAGCGCAATGGTCGCCGCCGGCAGCCGACGCCCGAACACCGGCGCCATGACCCACCACACCATCAGACCGACCGGAATGCTGTGGACGACGATGGCGATCGCCAGCGCCTCGCGCGCATGGCCATGGCCCTCATGCAGGCCCTGCGAAGGTGCGAGCGCCGCGCCGTCCGCCAGGCTGTGGAGCAGCAGCCCGAGCACCGCCAGTGCCAGCGTGGCCAGGTGCGCCTCGCGCCGGGCCTGCTGCAGGCCGTTCTCGACCAAGGTCGGCCCGATCGCACCCAGGGCCAGGAACGCGAAGCTCCAGGCCCCGCCGTCGCCGTAGGCGCCGGGCACCACCTCCAGCAGGACCAGTCCCGCGATGCTCACCAGCACGAAGCCGTCGAGGAAGGCCAGCAGCGCCGGCCGGAGGCGCGCCACCACGTAGAGCAGCGGTCCGCACATCAGGGCCGCAAGCGTCGCCAGGAGGGGAAACAGGTTCATCGGAAGATGGTCTTCGACGCCCGTCGAGGTCCGGGTTCGGACCGACGGCATTGGTTTTGCAAACCGCAGCTCATTATTTCACGGGAGCGCGAGCGTGCCCTGCCGGGAACACCCGCACCGCCAGTCGGCCAGGGTTGGCAGGCCTGTTGCCCGAGGTCATCATCCCAGACCCAGTCGCGGGAATCGGTCCGTGCTGGTCGTGTGATGGGTGTTCGTTCACCGCCGGATGAATCCGGCGCAGCAAGCCACCCCATATTTCGAGCCGACGACTAACCGAGCCAGAGCCGCGTCGAAGATGCCGGGAATCGAAGACATCTGGATCGTCCTGCCGCTGGGCCTTGTCGCGCTGGTCCTGACGGGCGTCACGATCTGGGCCTGCCGGCGTTTGGGAGTGGTTGCGGATCGACCACGTGGCGTGCAGCGGATGCACCGCCATTGGGCGCCGCGCATGGGCGGCCTGCCGATCCTGCTCACGCTGCTGATCGGCGTCGGGTTCTGGACCGACATGCCCGAGCGCCATCTGGCCTTGCTTCTGCTGGCCTGCTCCCTGCCCGCCTTCGTGGCCGGCATGGTCGAGGACCTCTGGGACCGCGTGGGACCGCGCGCGCGGCTGATCGCCACGTTCGTCTCGGCATGGCTCGCTTTCTTCCTGATCGGCGGACGCCTGACCCACGTCGATGTACCCGGCTTCGACTGGCTGCTTCAGAACGGGGTGTGCGCCTTCGCTTTCACCGCGTTCGCGGTTGGCGGCGTGGCGCATTCCGTGAACATCATCGACGGCTTCAACGGCCTCTCAGCGTTCTTCTGCGTGATCTGCTTCGCCGCTTTCTTCATCGTGGGCACGATCGTCGGCGACGGCCTGGTGCAGAGCCTGTCGCTTTTGTTCTGCGGCGCGCTGCTGGGCTTCCTGGTCTGGAACTTCCCGTTCGGCCGCGTGTTCCTGGGTGACGGCGGCGCCTACCTGCTCGGCTTCGGCCTGGGCGAGTTGTCGGTGCTGCTGGTGGCACGCAACCCCGCGGTCTCGCCCTGGTTCTGCTTCCTGCTGCTGGCCTACCCGATCTGGGACACGCTGTACTCCTCGTATCGTCGCGAGGTGAAGCGCAACGTCGCCTGGACCTGCGCAGACGCGATGCACCTGCATCACCTGATCTACCGTCGGCTCGTGCGCCCCTTCAGCCATCGCCCTCGTCGCGACCGCGTGATGCCCAACGCCATGACCGCGCCCTACATCTGGGTGCTGGCGCTGATGTGCGCGATTCCCGCGGTGCTGTTCTGGGACAACACCCCGTTCCTCGTCGTCTTCGTGCTGCTGTTCATCATCAGCTACGGCTTCCTGTACTGGCGTATCGCGACCCTGCGCGCGCCGCGCATGCTGCGCATGTCCGCGCGCCTGGTGGTGGCGCCGGTGGTCGATCCCGCCGCGCCGGTTCCGCCCGCCGACGACACCTACGCGGCGAAGTAACGGCGCGCATCGAAGCCCCGCGAGCCGGCGCGCCATAATGCGCGCATGTCGACCCCAAGCTCCCGCATCCTCGTCACCGGCGCCGCCGGCTTCGTCGGTCACCACCTCAGCCAGCGCCTGCTCGACGAGGGCCACGAGGTAGTCGGCCTCGACAATCTGAATGACTACTACGACCCCGCGCTGAAGTACGCGCGGCTCGCGCTGACGCAGTCGCGCCGAGGATTCCGCTTCGTGAAAGCCGACCTGGCGGATCGCGCCGCGATGGAGGGCTTGTTCCGCGACACGCGCTTCGACCGGGTGGTTCACCTGGGCGCCCAGGCCGGCGTGCGCTACTCGCTGGAAAAGCCGCTCGAGTACATCCACAGCAACCTCGTGGGCTTCGCCCACATCCTCGAGGGCTGTCGCGCGCAGAAGACGCCGCACCTGCTTTACGCCTCTTCGTCCTCGGTCTATGGCGCCAACGAAAAGATGCCGTGGTCGGCCGAGGACAACGTCGATCATCCCGTCTCGCTGTACGCAGCGACGAAGAAGTCCAACGAGCTGATGGCGCACAGCTACGCGCACCTCTACCGCCTGCCCTGTACAGGCCTGCGTTTTTTCACCGTGTACGGCCCCTGGGGCCGGCCCGACATGGCGTACTACAAGTTCGCGCAGGCGATGGTCGCGGGCCGAGCCATCGAGGTCTACAACGAGGGCCGCATGCAACGCGACTTCACCTACATCGACGACGTCGTCAACGCGATGGTGCGCCTGCTCGACCGTCCACCGCCGGGCGACCCGGCCTGGGACGCCCATGCGCCGGATCCCTCGTCCAGCCGAGCGCCCTGGCGCGTCTACAACATCGGCAACCACAGCCCGGTGCCGCTGATGGACTTCATCGGCATCCTCGAGAAACTGCTCGGCATCCAGGCCGTGAAGAAGCTGATGCCCATGCAGCCGGGGGACGTGCAGGCCACCTACGCGGACGTGGCGCCCCTGCAGCGCGACGTCGACTTCGCGCCGGCCACGCCGCTTGAGACCGGGCTCGGACACTTCGTCCGCTGGTTCCGCGAATACCACCAGGTCTGATCCCGCGATGGCCGCCAAGCCCCGCAACCTGTTCGAGGCCGCCACCGGGCGCGGCCGCGTGACGCGCCAGGGCGAAGTCGCCTGCATCGTCATGGATGGAGGCGGCTCGATGGTCGTCAGTGCGCAGGAACTCACGGGGGCGCAGAAGTGGGCGCAGTCGCGAGTGCCCAGTTCGAACCTGCTGACCGACCGCGCGCGCTTCCTCGACCAGTTCACGGTGCTGGTTTCCCGCCCCGGCAGCGTGCAGGCCACGCGCGGAAACGACCGCCAGCTCGAAAGGCTGGCCAAGGCGATGCTCGGCGCCGGCTACGACCTCGCCGAGTGGACACTGCCGCCGGAACTGAAGTCGATCGGACACAGGCGTGCGCCGGGTGCCCCGGCGCCACCCGAGGCAAGCGCCGCCCCTACGGACGCGTCCGACGTCGACGACGTCGCGCCACCGGGCGCAAGCGAGGCGTGAACGAGGCGCACGCGCCCGCCGCTCACGGTTTCCGATAGCCTCGCCGCAGTCCCCACTGGGAGCACGGTGATGATCCAGGAGGAGGAGAGCCGCATGGAAACGCTTCGCCAGCACAAGCGCGAGGTCTTCGACGGCATGCGCGCGTGTCACCGCTCCGAGGTCGACCACAAAGGGCTCCACCATCGAGGTGCTCAGGCCATGATGACCGCGGTCCTGACGATCTACGCCTGCCTCGCCGCTTCCGCGGCAACCGGCGTCGCACCCGGCACGATCGTCGTCGCGACCGCGATGGTGTTCCTGGTCGCCCCCGGACCGTACAACCGCTTTCTCGTCGGGGCGACCAACACCAAGATCGATGCGGACAATCGACGCTACGAGGCCCTGCGCGCGGAGTACCCGGCTATCGTCGAGACGCTGGATCTCGAACTCTTGCAGGCGACGGGTAGCAGCGCCGGTGAAGGCGATCGCAAGCAATCCGGATTCGCCCGGACCAAGGACGTGCTGAACATCTACGGGCTGTGCATTTTCGCGATCGCGCTGATCGCGACCCGCTTGATCGTGATGCTCACCGGCGCCTGATGCGATGGCCGCTGCCCTGCAATCACTGGTCTACGTGAGTTCGGCCACTCGCATCCTGTCGCAGGACGAGCTACAGGCACTGCTGGAGCAGGCCCGCGCCCGTAACCACGAGCGCGGCATCACGGGCCTGCTGCTGTTCTGTGAGGGCAATTTCATGCAGGTCCTCGAGGGCCGCCGGGCGTGGGTCAACGAGGTCTACGAATGCATCGGCCGCGATCCGCGCCACAATCATCTGATCAAGCTCGCGTCGGAGCCGATCCCGCGGCGAGATTTTTCGGGTTGGGACATGGCCCACGGAGCGGCAACGCCGCCCGAGTTCCTGGCGCTCACGCGCGCCGGCTGGCAGGCCCGTGCCTCGGGCGAGGCTCGCCCCAGCCGCGGCCGCCGGATGCTGCGCGAATTCTGGACGGCCTGCGGACGAAACTGATCGCGGTCGGCAATCAAAATCGTCGGCGTCAATCGACCGCAGATCGGCCAGAAGCCGCGATTCGGCCTGCGGAGGCACCGACCTGAGGCCTGAGCCGGGATAAGCTTTCGAATCTCAACCAAAACCTCCGCCATGCGCCTGCACCGCGTGCTGTTGCTGCTTGCGAGCCTGATGCTCATGCCCTCTGCATTCGCCGCGGCGTTTCCCAACGCCAAGAGGGGCTACAGCTTCGAGGCGCCCGACGCCTGGCGGCTCGCGAACCCCGATTACATGCTCGCCAGCCCAAGCGGGGCCTCGCTGTCGGAATCCGACCTGCCACCGCAGGGCATGCACACGCTGGACAAGATCAGCAAGAGCGCGGGCATGATCGCGTGCATCGGCGCCGACTACGAAGACACCAACGAGCAGTTCAAGCTCGACGGCGAAGGCTGGAACGGAATGGTCAAGGTGTTCCTCGAACCGCGCCGTACCAACAGCCAGCAGCGCCACGTGCTGCAGCTGGTGGCGCAGCACGGTGACATCTTCCGCATCTACTACCTGGCCGTGCCGACGCGCGAATGGCTGAGTGATCGCGCTGCCTTCACCAAGGTGCTCGCCGGGCTGCGCTTTCAGTAGCGCCACGGCGTCGGCGCTACAATCTCGCCGAGTTCACGCCCTCCTGAAGCGCCGCCCTTGAATCCCGACGACGCCACCCGCTCCGCGACCCGGGTCGCTGCTGAATGAGCGCCCGCCTGATCGACGGCAAGGCGGTGGCGCAGACGATCCAGGAGGGGTTGAAGACGCGCATCGCCGAACGCCTGGCCCGTGGCCTGCCCGCGCCGGCGCTGGCCACCGTGCTGGTCGGTGAAGACCCTGCCTCGCAGATCTACGTGCGCAACAAGCGCCGCACCTGCGAGGCCCTGGGTATTCGTTCCGTGCCGATCCACCTCGATTCGGGCATCGACACGGCGGAGTTGCTGGCCACAGTCGACCGCCTCAACGCCGACCCCTCGGTCGACGGCATCCTCGTGCAGCTGCCCCTGCCGCGGCAGATCGATGCGACCGCCGTCATCGAGCGCATCCGGCCGGACAAGGACGTCGACGGCTTCCACCCCTACAACCTCGGTCGCCTGGCCCAGCGCCTGCCGACCCTGCGCCCCTGCACGCCGCACGGCGTGATCGAACTGCTGCGCACCACCGGCGAAGACTTGCACGGCAAGCGTGCGGTGGTGGTCGGCGCGAGCAATATCGTCGGCCGCCCCATGGGCCTGGAACTGCTGCTGGCCGGCTGTACTACGACGGTCTGCCATCGATTCACGCGGGACCTGGCGTCCGAGGTCGGACGCGCGGAAATCGTGGTGGTCGCGGTCGGCAAGCCCGGCCTGGTGCGCGGCGAGTGGGTCGCGTCGGGGGCCACGGTGATCGACGTGGGCATGAACCGACTTCCGGACGGATCGCTGTGCGGCGACGTGGAGTTCGAAGCCGCCGCGCAGCGCGCTGCATGGATCACGCCGGTCCCAGGCGGCGTGGGCCCGATGACCGTGACGATGCTGATGTCCAACACGCTCAAGGCGGCGGAATCGCGCGCCGCCTGAGCGTGTGCCCGGGGCTCAGTGCACCGGGTAGAGCAGCTTGATCTCGAAGCTGGCCATGAAGGCGTCGTATTCCTCGGTGGCGACCTCGGAATTGCGGTTCGTCCAGTTGATGCCCGGGGTGAGGTTGATCCAGGGCCGCGGTGCGTAGACCACCGACACCGTCACACCCGCGACCTTGTCGTCGCGATCGCCCGTTCCACCGCCGGCCAGCACCGAGTCCTTGAAGGTCTCCCACTGGTGATAGCCGTAGGCGTTGACCGTGATGTACGGCGTCGCGCTCCAGTACGCGCCGAGTCGCGCGCCGGTGCTCACGACGGTGCTCTCGCCTTGCCGCTGCGCGCTGTAGATCGCGCGCGACAGGCCGCCGTACAGCGAGGTCTTCTCGGAGATGTTGCGCGTCACGCCCAACGATCCGACCACGGCCTTGTCGTCGTTCACGTCCACGCCCTTGTTGTTGCGATCGGTCGCGCCGAGCGTGTAGTCGATCCATGCCACCGGGCTCGGCTGCCACTTGCCGACGACCTGCAGCGTCTGCTGGTCGTACTTCTCGATGCCCCCGGCGCCCTCGTCGCGGCGGATGAAGTCGCCCTTGGTGAGCACGCCCTCGAGGCCCACGCTCAGTGAGGCGCGGCCCAGGTAACTCAGCGCCAGTGCGACCTCGTCCTCGTCCAGATCCTGCTGGCGAGTCGTGTCGAGCGAATAGCGGGCGCGGGCGATGCGGCCACGCGGACGCAGTTCCCAGTCCTGGAACAGGCGCAGCTTGGCGACGAGGCTAGCGTCTGTTTCATCGCGCAGGCTGCGGTCGACCGCGTTGGTCACGGTCTCGAAACCCTGCAGTTCGCGCGAATCGCTGACCTCGGCGCTGCCCGTCAGCAACGAACCGAGCTGCCAGTCGAGGATGCCGTCGACCTTGTGTCCCTTGTAGTCGAGCTCGCTGAAGTTGTCGTACTCGTACTTGCCGGCCGAGGCGTCGAGCTTGAACTTCTGGAGGCCAGCCGTGTAGTTCCCGGTAAGGCCGCCACGATAGGCCATGAGCGTGTCGGCGCGCCGCCGCTCGCCGCGCTCGGCGAAGGCCTCGTCCGCGTTCTCGAAGCGGAACACATTGCTGTCGTGCTCGACCCCGGCCGAGACGAAGGGTGTGAATTCGAGCAGCGCGTGGGCGGACATGGGCACCGCCAGCAGAGCCAGGGACACGCCGGCACCCCGGTACAGATTCGCTCGTTTGATCGACATCGTTCCACTCCTCCCTTTGACCTCGTAGCCGCCCGGATATGGGCTGGATCGGCAACTGCGGACTAGTAAGCGTTACGGTCCCTGAAGATCATCATCACCGTCATGAAGACGATGCGCAGATCCAGCATCGGCGACCAGCTCTTGATGTACTCCAGATCGTAGCGGATGCGCTCTTCCATGCGCTCCAGCTGGGCGGTTTCCCCGCGCAGGCCATTGACCTGGGCCCATCCCGTGAGTCCCGGCTTGACCTTGTGCCGCACCATGTAGCGCTTGACGGCCTTCCGGTAGTACTCGTTGTGCGCCACCGTGTGCGGCCGCGGGCCGACCACGCTCATCTCGCCCTTGAGCACGTTGAAGAACTGCGGCAGCTCGTCGATCGAGGTCCGGCGGATGAAGCGGCCGATCGGCGTGATGCGCGAATCGCCACGGGAAGCCTGCTGCACGTCCGAGTTCGGGTTGACGCTGCCGGTGTACATCGAGCGGAACTTGTAGACCCAGAAGCGCTGGCCGTTCAGGCCGTACCGCTTCTGCTTGAAGATGATGGGCCCGGCCGAGGTCAGCTTGACGATCAGCGCTACGGTGACCAGCAGGGGCAGCAGGCAGATCAGCACCGTGAACGAGAACACGAAGTCGAAGAGCTGCTTGAGCATGCCGTCAGCGCCGTAGAACGGCGTCTCTGCGACCTCGAGCACGGTGATGCCCTCGACCTCGCGCACCTGCGCCTCGAACAGGTTGATGATCAGAAAGTCCGGCACGTAATAGACCGAGGCGGTGGTGTCGCCCAGGTCGTCGAGCAGATTCAGTGCGCGGCGGCCACCGTCGTCGGGCAGCACGATGAAGACAACGTCGATGTTGTGGTCGCGCACGTACTGCGCGACGCTGCGGGCCTTGCCGAGGTAAGGCATGCCGTCGAGCGGACCGCCGGTTCGATCCATGTCACGGTCCTCGAAGAAGCCGACCAGCTCGTACGAATGCGACTTGCGAAGGTTCCGCGTCAGGCCGCGCGCGGATTCGTTGACGAACACCACCACGCAGGTCCGTCGTCTCACCGCGTGGGGCAGCAAGGTCTTGGCAACCATGACCGACAGCTTGTGCAGCGCCAGCAGCACCACCGGCGTGGTGACGAACCAGATCAGAAGCACCTTGCGCGAGAAGTACTCGGAATACTTCGTGAGATAGCCGATCAGCAGCAGCGCGCCGACCAGTCCCACCCAGGTCCAGTACATGCGCGTGCCGACCGAGCCCTGGCGTCCGGGCATCCACGGCGTGAGCAGGTCGTAGCGGCGCAGGCTCAGGAATCCGAACGAGCCCATCAACATGGCCATGACCTGGTACGGGAGCGTGAACTCCAGTTCCATCGTCCGCGCGATCGCGTAGACATTGCCAATGATCGCCAGCGCGTACAGCGCGCCCTGGACGCTCTGGGCCTGCGCCTGACTGGCCCGCTTCAAGCGCGGACCCCCGGAAACTGCGTGGTTGCGGGCGCTGTTGTAGGTATCTTCGAATCGTGCATACGGACGGAACGTTGAGCGGGGTCCCCGCGGCCGGCCCGGCGGCCGAACGAAAAGCTCACGGCGAGGACGGCGACGATTCGGGAGCGGCGCTAGAAGGCTGGACGGTAGAAACGCGTAGGGCTGCGACTTCGCCCTTCGGCCTACTTTTCCGTTGCGCCTGCTGAAGTAGAACCACTATTTCGCCTCGAAGCATCGAAAAATCCGACTGGAAACGGCTTTGCCCGCTCGTACGTTCCTACCGCCCAGGCGCCCAGCGGGCCGATCCCGGGTGATGCAGCAGATGGTTCGTGTCGTAGCCAGGCTCCCTGCTTGCGTCGGCACGGCGCGACCGGAGACCAGACCCTGGACCGACCGCCGGAGAATTCGCGCTCTGGGGAAACGCTGTCCGCCCTGCCCGCTACGCATTCGTGGATCCGCGACGCCGTATATCGACGCTACTTTAGCATCGCCCCATTCGAGCGCAGGCCATCATTCTGTCGAGCCATCTCCCCAGACTTCGCGGAGCCGCGCGTCGCGTCCACAGGCCGCCCGGTACTGGGCATAACGTTCTGGGTGGATGCGGGCAAAGTCCTGGTGCGAGGCCTCGGCCGGCCAGAAGCGCTCCCCCTGGGAGATATGGGTCAGGACCGGCTGGTCGAAGCGCCTCTGCATTGCGGCCAGGCTCTTCTCCGCAGCGATCCTCTGCGCGTCGTCGAGCCAGAAGATCGCGGGGCGATACGGGGTTCCCTGGTCACAGAACTGGCCGTCGCCATCGAAAGGATCGTGCGTGTGCCAGAAGTGTGCGAGCAGCTTCGCGTAGGAGATCTTCGCCGGGTCGTAGGTCACCTCGATGGCTTCCGCGTGCCCGGTGAGGCCGCTGCCCACCTGCTCGTAGGTAGGGCCGGAGACATAGCCGCCGGTGTAGCCGGAGGTGACGTTGGTGACGCCGGGCAGGGATTCGAAGTCCGACTCGGCGCTCCAGAAGCAGCCCGTCGCGAAGATCGCGCGGGCCGCCTGTGCTGCGGGCGGGGTGGACAGGCCAAGCGCCAGCGCCAGGCCCACCGCAACGCCGCAGCCCCGGGTCACGTCCTCAGGGCAGGCAGCTTCTGGCCGGCCGGCACGAACTTCAGCGCAACGCCGTTGTTGCAGTAGCGCAGCCCGGTCGGCTTCGGCCCGTCGTCGAAGACGTGCCCTTGGTGTCCGCCGCAGCGGGCGCAGTGGTACTCGGTGCGCGGGAAGACGAGCTCGAAGTCCTTCTTGGTCGCTACGTGACCGCCCGGCAGCGGCTGCCAGAAGCTGGGCCAGCCGGTGCCGGATTCGTACTTGGTGCTGGCGTCGAACAGCGGCAGGAAGCAGGCGGCGCAGACGAAGGTGCCCGGGTGCTTCTCCTCGTTGAGCGGGCTCGTGTGAGGGCGCTCGGTGCCCTCCTCGAAGAGCACGTCGTAGGCATCGCCGGGCAGCAGCTTCTTCCACTCGTCCTTCGACCGGGTCAGGGGCTTGAAGTCGGCGGCCCCGCCCTCGGCGGCCTGCGCGTATCGGCTGGTGGCGAAGAAAAAGGTGGCCAGCAGGCCAGTGGTGAAATCTCGACGGGTCATGGGAACTCGCTACCTGGGATACGGTTCGGACGGAACGTCCGGGTTCACGGGCCCGAGCGGCGGGCTTCCAGCTGCTCCCAGCGCTCGTAGGCCGTGGCCAGACTCTGCGCCATGTCGGACAGCCGGGCCTGGACTTCGATCGCCTTTCCACGGTTTTGGTCATACAACGCGGACGAACTGATCGATTCGGCGAGCGCGGCCTGCTCGGCCTCCATCTTTTCGATTCGCGCCGGCAGTTCGTCGAGCTCGCGGCGCTCCTTTCCGGTCAGCGCCGAGGCGCGCACGGCGCTCGCCGTCGGCGACGTTGGGCGGATCGCCGCGCCCGATGACGCCCTGGGCGCCAGTGCGGGGGCGCCGCGCTGGCGCAGGTAATCCGAATAGCCGCCGACCGTCTCGACGATGCGCGCCTGTCCCTCGAAGACCAGGCTGCGCGTCACGACGGCGTCCAGAAAGGCGCGGTCGTGCGACACCAGCAGCACCGTGCCCGCGTATTCGAGCAGCAGTTCCTCGAGCAGCTCGAGCGTCTCCAGGTCCAGGTCGTTGGTCGGCTCGTCGAGCACCAGCAGGTTCGAGGGCTTGGCAAACAGGCGCGCCAGAAGCAGGCGGTTGCGTTCGCCGCCCGAGAGCGAGCGCACCGGGCTGCGTGCGCGGTCCGGCGTGAACAGGAAATCCTGGAGATAGCCCATGACGTGCTTGCGCTGCCCGCCGATCTCGACGAAGTCACGTCCCTCTCCGAGCGCCTCGAATACGGGCGCGTTCTCGTCCAGGCCACCGCGTAGCTGGTCGAAGTAGGCGATCTGCAGGTTGGTGCCCAGGCGCACTTCGCCCGACTGCGGCTGCAACTGTCCGAGCATCAGCCGGATCAAAGTGGTCTTGCCCACACCGTTGCGGCCGATCAGGCCGACGCGGTCGCCGCGCAGGATGGAGCACGAGAACTTCTGCACCAGCAGCTGCCCGCCGATCTCGTACGAGATGGCCTTGGCCTCGCACACGCGCTTGCCGGAGTTCTCGGCCTCCGCGATTTCCATGTTCGCCTTGCCCGGCGAATTGCGCCGCGCATCGAACTGGTCACGCATGTTCATCAGTCGCTCGACGCGACCCATGTTGCGCGTGCGCCGCGCCTCGATGCCCTGCCGGATCCAGGCTTCCTCCTGCGCCAGGCGCTTGTCGAAGAGCTTTCGCTCCTGCGACTCGGCGTGCGCCCGCTCTTCCTTGCGGCGCAGGAAGTTCTCGTAGTCGCCGGGCCAGTCGGTCAGCGACCCACGATCCAGCTCGACGATGCGCGTCGCCAGGTTCTTGAGGAACGTGCGGTCGTGCGTCACGAACAGGATCGCGCCGGAGAAATTCTTGAGAAACCCTTCCAGCCACGAGATCGAATCGATGTCGAGGTGGTTGGTCGGCTCGTCGAGCAGCATCAGGTCGGGCTCGCGAACGAGCGCCTGCGCCAGCAGGACGCGCCGCTTGAGTCCGCCGGACAAGGTCTCGAACGCCGCCGTTTCCTCGGCCTCGACGCGCGAGATCGCCTCGCGCACCTTGGCGTCCAGCGACCAGCCGCCGAGTGACTCGATGCGCGCCTGTAGCCGGCCCATTTCGTCCACGTTGTCCGGGTGTTCGTCGACCAGGTGCTGGTAGCGCGCCAGCACCCTGCCTGCCTCACCCAGGCCTTCGGCGACCACGTCGAACACGGTGCCGGTCAGGTTTGCCGGGACGTCCTGCACCAGGCGTGCGATGCGCAGGCTCTGCGCCCGCACGACTTCGCCGGCGTCGATCGCCTCACCTTCGATCACGCGCATCAAGGTGGACTTGCCGGTGCCGTTGCGGCCGAGCACGGCCACGCGCTCGCCCCTGCCCACGACGAGGTTCACGTTTTCCAGCAGGACCGTCGTGCCCAGCCTCAGGTCGACCGCGCGCAAGGTGAGCAAGGTCAGTTGAAGAGCTCCGTCGAAATCTCGAAGCGTCCGCTGAGCGCCTTGTGGATCGGGCATTTGTTGGCGATGCCGAGCAGATACTCGCGCTGCGTGGCGTCGAGCGCACCGACCAGTTCGATGCGACGGGACAGCTTGTAGAGCCCGCCCTCTTCCATGCGCGTGACCTCCACGCGCACGTCCTCGAGCGACATCTGCTTGCGCCGCGCGACCATGCTCACCGTCAGCGCCGTGCAGGCGCCGAGCGCAGCGTCGAGCAGGTCGTGCGGCTCGGGACCCGCGCCATCGCCGCCTGCGGCGACGGAGGCGTCCGCAAAGAAGGTGTTGCCGCCGACCTCGATCGTCTGTCTGAGCTTGCCGTCAGCGGCCTTGTGAACCTTCACCATCGTCTACCCCTCCTGCGACCGGAGGCCGCGATCACGCAACATGTTTTCGAGTTCCGACAGGCGCTGCGGCGTACCGACGTCCGACCAGGCACCGTCGAAGCGCTCGCCGCCGAGCTGCTCGCAGGCCGCAGCCTGCCGCAGCAGGGGCGCCAGCGGGAAGCGCCCATCCTCGCAGTTCAGGAACAACTCCGGACGAACGATCGAGATTCCGCTGAACGTCATACGAGGATCACCGTCGTTGCGCGCGCGATTGCCATCGAGCCCGAAATCGCCTTCTCGCCGATGTTCTGGGTTGGGGACGAGCACGAGATGTGCAAGGTCTCGCGCGGGCATCTCCCGCGCGTGACGCACAAGCGCCTCGAACCCGAACTCCGCATACACGTCGGCGTTCACGAGCAGGAACGGCGCGTCGCCCAGCAACTCGAGCGCACGGAACACGCCGCCACCAGTTTCCAGGGGCGGGTCGCCCTCGTCCGAGTACGCGATCCGCACGCCGAAGGCCTCCCCCTGTCCCAGGTGCTCGCGGATCTGCGCGCCGCGATACCCGAGATTGACCACCAGGTCCCGTACGCCGGCTCGTGCGAGCTTGCGCACCGCGTACTCGATCATCGGCGTGCCCGCGATGCTCACCAGCGGCTTGGGCCGGCGATCTGTCAGCGGGCGCATGCGCTCGCCGCGGCCGGCCGCGAGAATCATGGCCTTCGGTCCGCTCACTTAAACACTCTGGCGTTGAAAAAACATTGAACCAATGCCGTGACCCTTGCGCGCACCTCCCGCACCCCGTCGCGGCCGCTGTCGCCGCCTCGATCACCGCGTCGATGGGCGCTCATGGACTCAGCCCGAGCTCGTCGAACAGGCGCAGCAGCGGCGCGAGATCCGCGTAGCGCGTCGCGACATCCCGCACGTAGCGGACGAAGCGCGGGGCGTCCTCGAGATATTGCGGCTTGCCGTCGCGGTGACGGATGCGCGCGAAGATGCCCAGCACCTTGAGGTGGCGCTGCAGGCCCATGAGGTCGAAAGCGCGCTGGAAGTCATCGGGCTGGGCGACATCCGCCCTCGCGGCCAGCTCGCGGTAGCGGGCGACCCAGGATTCGATCCGCGCCGCGGGCCAGGACAGGAACGCGTCCTTGAACAGGCAGACGACGTCGTAGGTCACCGGGCCGTAAACCGCGTCCTGGAAATCCAGCACGCCCGGGTTGGGCCGCGTCTGCATGAGGTTTCGCGGCATGAAGTCGCGATGCACGTAGACGCAGGGCTGCGCGAGCGCCGATTCGATCAGGGTCGTGCAGGTGGAGTTCCAAGCCTCCTGCTGGACGGCGTCGAAGCGACGTGCCAGATGTCGCTCCACGAACCACTCCGGGAAAAGCGACAGTTCGCGGGCCAGCAGCGCGCGATCGTAGGGTGGCAGCACGCCGGGCTTCGAGGCGGCCTGCAGCCTGATCAGCGCTACGATGGCGTCGTCGAAAAGCGCATCGGCGCTGGCCTCTTCGATCACGTCCAGGTAGGTCTGGCGGCCCAGGTCGTCCAGCAACAGGAAGCCGCGCGCGAGGTCGCGATGCAGGATGCGCGGTACGTGCAGGCCGGCGGCGGCGAAGAGTTCCGCGATGCGGATGAAGGGCTCGCAGTTCTCGCGCTCGGGCGGCGCGTCCATCACCACCCAGGTGGCGTCGGAACCGGTCCGCGTGATCCGGAAATAGCGTCGGAAGCTTGCGTCCGCCGAGGCCGGTGCGAAGCCCGCGTCCTGCAGCCCGAGGCAGGTCAGGGCCCACTGGCGTGCCGCGAGCGCGCGCGCGTCCAGCCCTTTCGTCACGTCGTTCACGGCAGTGAGATCGAATGCATCGAAGCAGGTTAGCGATTGCGTCATGCGCGAGCAAAAAAGATACTGCCGTGATCGCGAGGCGCCCCAGCCTCTTCCCAAGACTGCCGCACCTCCCCTTACGCCCCGACTTGTGACGTCCGGATATCAGCGCCTCGCGCCTTTCGCATTGCTGGCGATCCTGCTCGGTGCCAGGGCGACAGCAGCCGACGTGGAACCGCGCACGCCCAAGGACGAGGTCGGGTGCACCCAACTGCTGCTTCCCTACACGCCGCCCACGGTCGAACTGGACGATCGCGTGCACCTGAGCGCCGACAGCGCGCTGCTCACCAAGGAAGGATTGTCGGACCTGCTCGGCGGCGCCACCGTGCGCCAGGGCGACAAGATCTTCTCGGCCGAGCAGATCGATTTCGACGACGCGACTCGCGTGGTGTCGGTCAAGACCGAGTCGCTGTTCCAGAACAGCGACGTAGTCATCAAGAGCCAGGAAGCGCGATTCGACCTGAACGGCGAGAGCGGCTCGTTCTTCGGCACCCAGTTCACCCTGCCCGGCCGCTCCGCGCGCGGCGAAGCCAAGCGCATCGACGTCAACTCCGATCGCATCGTGAAGCTCACCGATGCCTCGTACACGACCTGCTCGCCGGGCTCGGACGCGTGGTACCTGCAGGCCTCGGATATCCGGCTCGACCAGAAGGAGGGACTGGGCACAGCGCGCAACACCAAGGTGCGCTTCATGGATATTCCGATCATCTACCTGCCCTACTTCCAGTTTCCAATCGACAACCGGCGACGCACGGGCCTGCTCTATCCCACGGTCGGTCAGCTCAGTGGCTCGGGCCTCGACATGCGCTGGCCCGTCTACATCAACCTGGCGCCCAACTACGACGCCACGGTGACGCCGCGCATCCTCGAGAAGCGCGGCATCCAGTCAGGTGTCGATTTCCGCTACCTGCTCGACAAGGGTGAAGGCAGCGCGCGCTATGAGTATCTGGATGACAGGAAGTTCGGTGACAGCCGCAGCCTGTTCCGCCTGGACCACCGCAGCCTTCTCAACGAACGCCTGGGCCTTGAAGCGAAGTACGCCGAGTCCAGCGATCGCACCTACTTCGAGGACCTCGGTGGCTCGCTGTCCAGCGCCTCGATCACGCACCTCGAGCAGACCGCCAGGCTGACCTACCAGGCGCCGGCCTCGTACCAGATCACGGCGATGGTCCAGAATTTCCAGCCGATCGCCTCGACGCTGACGCAGGTCGACGATCCGTACAAGCGCCTGCCGCAGATCCGCTTCCGCACCAAGACGCAGCCGCTCTTCAACACGCGCGCCGGTATCGAGTCGGAGTACGTCAACTTCGCGCGCAACGACTCCGTCGAGGGCGGTCGCCTCGTGCTGGATCCGTACCTGCAGTACGACCAGCAGCACGCCGCCTGGTACGTGACCGGCCAAGCCGACCTGCACAACACGCATTACGAGCTCAGGGAGACCGCGCCTGGCCAGGGATCCTCGCCGGATCGCACCCTGCCCGTCGTGAGCGCCGAAGCGGGCCTGCACTTCGAACGCATCACCGACAAGGGCCACCTGCAGACGCTGACGCCGCGCGGCTTCGCGCTGTACGTGCCCTACGACAACCAGGACAACCTGCCCGTCTTCGACACCGGCGAGCCCGACTTCGACTTCGTGCAGCTGTTCGCGCGCAACCGTTTCTCGGGCGACGACCGCCTGGCCGACGCCCGACACGTCGCCGCCGCTGCGACTCTGCGTGAACTCGACCCGGACACCGGCGAATCGCTGTGGAGCGCGTCCATCGGCCAGCTCTATCGCATCGAGGCGCCGCGCGTGGGACTGCCGGACGATCCGCCGCCGGACCGGGGCGCCACCGAGTTCATCACCCAGGTCGACTACCGGCTGTCGCGGTCCTGGCGCACCGTCGTGGCGGGTCAGTGGTCGCCGGAACGACGCGAGTTCGACCGCGGCCAGCTGGGCCTGCGTTACCGAAGCCCCGAGAACCGGCGCCAGCTGGACCTGTCCTACCGCTATCGACGCGACATCCTCGAGCAGGCAGACCTGAGTTTCCTGACCCCGATCGGCGGCGCCTGGAAATTCGCAGCCCGAACGCGCTTTTCACTGCAGGACAACGAGACCCGCGAGAACTTCGCGGGCGTCGAGTACAGCACCTGCTGCTGGGCAGCCCGCGTCTCCTACCGGCGTTTCATCGGCGACGCGTCGGGCCATTTCAACAGCGGCGTGTACCTGCAGTTGCAGCTCAAGGGCCTGGCCAGCCTCGGCACCGGCGGCGACAGCCTGCTGCCCGATTCGGAGATCGACGGAGAGCGCCCGCAGTAGCGCGCAGGCAGGCCGAAAAGAGCCTCGCGAACCTCCGCGCAGTCCCGCGGTCCGAGGACGGTCGCGTGATACCCTTCGCGCCTTCGAAACCCGGTCAACGCCCATCCATGCCGTTCTCGATCCGTACCCTGGTCCTGCTTGTTCTCGCGCTGTGCGCGTCGGTGGTCCTCCCCGCCCGGGCCGAGGTACTGGACCGCATCGTGGCGGTGATCAATGACGGCGTGCTGCTGCAGAGCGACGTCGATCGCGAGATCGACCTCGCCAACGTCCAGATGAAGGCGCGCGACATCACGCCGCCCGATCCCGCCGTGCTGCGCCAGCAGGTGCTCGACAAGCTGGTGCTGACGCGCGTGCAGACCCAGCGTGCCCAGCAGGCCGGCATCCGCGTCGACGACCGCGAACTCAACGAGGTGCTGGGCAACATCGCCAAGCAGAACAAGATGAACCTGGCGCAGTTCGCCGAGGCCGTCCGCAATGACGGCGGCGACTTCCTGGCCATCCGCGAGCAGATCCGCGACGAGGTGCTGATCCAGCGCCTGCGCCAGCGCGAGGTCGACAACCGCGTGACGGTCACCGACCAGGACATCAACCTCTTCCTGGCCAACCAGCCGGAAGCCGACGACACCGAGTACCGCCTTTCGCACATCCTGGTATCCATCCCCGACGGCGCCTCGCCCGAGGAGCGCACCGCTGCCCGCGCCAAGGCCGACGGCCTCGAGGCGCGCGTGAAGAAGGGCGAAGATTTTGCGGCGCTGGCGGCTTCGAGTTCGGACGGCCAGCAGGCGCTGCAGGGCGGCGATCTGGACTGGCGCAAGGCCGACGCGCTGCCGCTGATCTTCCTGCAGGCCGCGCGCAAGCTGAAGCCGGGCGAATCCAGCCCCGTGCTCGAGACCGCCGGCGGCTACCACATCATCAAGCTCGCCGAGTCACGCAGCAGCACCGAGGCCAAGACGGTCAACGAGACTCACGCGCGTCACATCCTGATCGAGGCCAACGCGCTGCGTACCGAGGACCAGGCCCGCCTGCAGGCGCGCGACCTGCACGACCGCCTCGTCAAGGGCGAGGACTTCGCCAAGCTCGCCGCCGAGTTCTCCGACGACAGCGGCTCCAAGGGCGGCGGCGGCGACCTGGGCTGGCAGCCACCGGGCGTGTTCGTGAAGGAATTCCAGGACGCGCTCGACGCGCTCAAGCCCAACGAGCTCGGCGAGCCGTTCCGCTCGCAGTTCGGCTGGCACATTCCGCAGGTGCTCGAGCGCCGCACACGCGACATCACGGTGGAATCGCAGCGCGCCCGCGCCCGCGGCGCCATCCAGAACCGCAAGGCGGCCGACGAGTACGAAACCTGGCTGCGCCGCCTGCGCGCCGAGGCCTATGTCGAATTCCGCAGCGCCGACGGCAAGGTCGAGAAGGTCGACCAGCCGGAAGCCAAGGCGCCGGAAGAAGAACAGAAGCCGTCCTGACGCCGACGCACCGACTCCGACATCACGACTTGATACCCCGGATCCTGATCACGCCCGGCGAGCCCGCCGGAGTCGGACCTGATCTGGTCCTGCGCCTGGCGCAGGAATCCTGGGGCGCGGAACTCGTCGCGGTCTGCGATCCCCAGCTGCTGCGTGCCCGCGCCTTGCAGCTGGGTCTTGCAATCGCCCTCGAAGAAGCCGACCTGTCGGCGCCGGCCGAGGCCAACGAGGCAGGCTTTCTCACCGTGCTGCCCGTATCGATGGCGGCGCCCTGCGAACCCGGCAAGCTCGACACCGCCAACGCGGGCTACGTGCTGGCCACGCTTCGCCTCGCGGTCGAGGTCTGTCGCAGCAAGCAGGCGCAGGCCCTGGTCACGGGCCCGGTCCAGAAGAGCGTGATCAACGACGCCGGACACGCGTTCAGCGGCCACACCGAGTTCCTCGCCGACCTGCTGCACGTGCGCACGCCCGTGATGATGCTGGTCGCCAACCAGCTGCGCGTCGCGCTGGCGACCACGCACCTTCCGCTGTCCTCGGTTCCCAGGGCCATCACCAAGCGTCGCCTAATGAGCACGCTGCGCGTGCTCGATCACGACCTGCGCGAGAAGTTCGGCTGCGCGCGTCCGCGCATCCTGGTGTGCGGACTCAACCCCCACGCCGGAGAAGGCGGGCACCTGGGCCGCGAGGAGATCGACATCATCGAGCCGGTCCTCGACGAGTTGCGCGACGCCGGCATGGACCTCATCGGACCCTTGCCGGCCGACACGCTGTTCGTACCCGCGCGCCTGGCCGGCGCCGACGCCGTGCTCGCGATGTACCACGACCAGGGTCTGCCGGTGCTCAAGCATGCCGGCTTCGGCGAGGCCGTGAACGTGACCCTCGGCCTGCCGATCGTGCGCACCTCGGTGGATCACGGCACGGCGCTGGACCTGGCCGGCACAGGCAAGGCCGACGAGGGCAGCTTGCAGGCCGCGATCGAACTCGCCATCCATCTGTGCCAGCTGCGGAGCGCAGCTGCCGGAATCGGAAGTTGATGAGCCGCGGGGCACCCGGTGCGCCGCCGCATCGCGGGACAGGCGAAGGCGCGATGGCCAAGAAGCGCTTCGGCCAACATTTTCTGCACGACGGCCGCGTCATCGCGCGCATCCTCAAGGCGCTCGATCCGAAGCCCGGCGATCGCATCGTCGAGATCGGCCCCGGTCGCGGCGCACTGACCGCGCCCCTGCTCGCCCTCATCGGCAAGCTCGAAGTCGTCGAGATCGATCGCGACGTCATCGAACCGTTGCGCGCCGCCTGCGCGCAGTCGCCCGACCTGACGATCCACATGGCCGATGCGCTCGAGTTCGACTTCGCCTCGCTGGCGCCGCCTGGTCAGCAGCTGCGCCTGGTCGGCAACCTTCCGTACAACATCTCCACGCCGCTGCTGTTCCACCTGCTGGAGCAGGCGCACGTCGTGAAGGACATGCTGTTCATGCTGCAGAAGGAGGTCGTGGACCGCATGGCGGCCGGACCCGGTGAGGACGCGTACGGCCGACTCTCCGTGGCGCTCGCCGCCCGTGCCGAGGTCTCGCAGCTGTTCGACGTCGGGCCCGGCGCCTTCAACCCGCCGCCGCAGGTCGATTCGGCCGTCGTACGTCTCGTGCCGCGACCGCCGCCCTTCGAGATCCTCGACTGGGCGCTGTTCGACAAGGTCGTCACCGCAGCTTTTGGGCAGCGTCGCAAGCAGCTCGGCAACTGCCTGCGCGCGATCGTTGCGCCTCAGGATTTCGCGGAGGCCGGAATCGAGACGCGCGAGCGGGCGGAGCAGTTGTCGGCTGCGGATTTCGCGCGGCTGGCTAATATCGTGAAGCGGCGCGTTTCACCGTAAGCCGACGAAGTCGGGGCAACCCCTCCGATCCACGAAGGACCCCGGATCTTTCGCTTCGCGAAATCCAGGGTCCAGGCTACGAGACTCGCCCGGCCCGCAACTCCCTCGGGCACACGCCGAACTCGCGCCGGAAAATCTTGCTGAACGTGCCGGAGTCGCGGAAGCCCCAGCGATACGCGATGTCGGTGATGCTCAGCTGCGTGGAATCGCGCAACTCGCGGCGGCAGCGATCGAGGCGCTGCTGGCGGATCCACACGGCGGGCGTCGCCTGCATCGGTTCGAACAGGCGATGCAGGTGGCGCTCGCTGATGCCGTTGGCCAGCGCGACCTGGCGCGTGCTCAGATCCGGCTTTTGCAGGTGGCGCACCATGTAATCGAGGATCTGGCGCAGCAGGGTCGACGAGCTGCCCAGGTCCGCCAGGGGCAGCTTCGCCGTCAGCGTGGCCGCGAGCAGTTCCATCGTCGCGTTCAGCACGTGGCCTGCGGCGTTGCGCGGCAGTTCGCCGAAGCTTTCGTCGAGCGACAGCAGGTGATCGATGAACAGGCGGCTGACGCCGGGCGTGGCCAGGAGCCTGCGCCCCGCGTAGTCGTCGGCCCGCGGCAGGACGCGCCGCAACTGCGCCTGCGGCACCGCGAACGTGACCTGCCGCAGGCCCTCGCCCGTGATGAAGACCATCGGGCGCGTCGTGTCCCACAGCGCGAAGCTGCCGGGCGTAAGTTCGATCTGCTCGCCGTCGATGACCAGGCAGATCGAGCCGTCCGCAATGTAGATGAGGTTGTAGAAGGCCTCGTCGTCCTGCGCGATCTCGCGCGTACCGCGCGTACCGACGATGCCGCCCTGCAGCGCGGTCAGGTGCGTGACACGAAAACCGTCGAAGCGGCCCTGGCGCATGAACGCGGGAAACCGGTCGCACCGTACCGGCTTGATCGCCCAGTGCATGTGCGCGTCCACGACGAAATCGCGCCAGCAGTCGAACTGCTTGTGCGGCGCGACGCGTGCCGTGCTCCAGGCTTCCTGGTCGTTCCAGTGATCGACCAGCGCCACATCCGACGAGGCCATGGG
>JBKJPX010000036.1:0-8680 GCA_046594215.1 Panacagrimonas sp. | reverse complement strand
GCGACTTCCAGTCCGCTCTCCGCACGACAGCGCAAAGAAGGGCCCAGCGCGAACCTACGAGCGCGCCCGGATTCGTCCCCGTGGCGTCGCCGCACGCGGCTTTCGCTGCGCAAGGCCCGCGCGGAGCGGCAGGCCCTGGCGCAGCGAAAGCCGCGTGCGGCGACGGCACGGGGACGAATCCGGGCGCGCTCGTAGGTTCGCGCTGGGCCCTTCTTTGCGCTGTCGTGCGGAGAGCGGACTGGAAGTCGCGGGGCCGCCGCGCTGTTCTCGAATCGATCGCAGGCACGCCCTCGATGGGCGGGGCCATTCGAGCGTGAGAAGATCGGCGGACCCTGTTCCCAGGCCCCGCGCCGCTCGATCCAGAAGAAGCATGGCCACGTTCAACGACCGCGATTTCCGCAGCGCGATGAGCCAGTTCTGCACCGGCGTGGTCATCGTGACGGGCGTCAGTGGCGGCCGGCCGGTGGGCTTTGCGGCCCAGTCCTTCGTCTCGGTGTCGCTCGCGCCGCCGCTGGTCTCGATCTGCCCGGCGAAGACCAGCACGACCTGGCCGCTGCTGCGCGAAGCCGGCGCCTTCGGCATCAACATCCTGGGAGCAGACCAGCACGGGCTGTGCATGGGCTTCGCCAAGTCCGGTGGCGACAAGTTCGCGCAGTTCGGCTGGTCGGCGAGCGCGGCAGGAACGCCCGTGCTCGACGGCACCCTCGGCTTCGTCGAATGCCGTCTGGACTTCGAGCACGAGGCCGGCGATCACACGCTCGTGGTAGGTCGCGTCCTCGAACTGGACGTGTTCACCACCGAGCGCTCGCCCTTGCTGTTCTTCCGTGGGCGCTACGGCGCTTTCGAGGATCTGCCAGCGGACCGGATCGCCCCGCGGAGCTAGCCCGCACGCAGTCCGGGGTTCGCGCGCATTCCGGACAGGCGTCCCGGAATTCGTCGGGGCTGCGATTAGCGTGGTTCCATGGTGTGCGCCCTAGCTGGCCCGCTTCGGTTGCCGGCGTATCGTCCCGGGCAGATCCCGCCCCGGACAACAGGGCAAACCGGAGGACACAACATGAAAGGCATCGCGATACTCGGCGGCAGCGGCGGCCTGGGCGAAGTGATCGTGGCCACGCTGGCAAAGCGCGCGCCCCTGACCATCGGCTACTCGAAGAATGAAGAGAAGGCCGCCAAGCTCGTCGAACAGGTCCTGGCGGCGGGGGGCAAGGCCAAGGCCGTGCGGGTCGACATGCGCGACGGCGCTTCGGTGAAGGCCTTCGTCGACAAGGCGGTGTCGCAGTGGGGTGGACTCGATGCCATCGTGTCGGCCACCGGGCCCGCGATCCCGCTGTGCGCGCTGTCGAATGTCTCGGACGAGGACTTCAAGCGCATCTACGACACGGACGTGTTCGGATCCTTCCAGGTGCTGAAGCACGGCTCGGCTGCGCTCAAGGCCGGCGGCGGCGGTGCGATGGTGCTGTTCGTGACGACCGCCGTACTGCGCACGCTCGAGAACGACGGCATGTCCGGCGGCCCGAAGACCGCGGTGTCGGCGCTCATCAAGCAGACGGCGCGCGAAATGGGCTCTTCGAACGTGCGCTGCAACGGCGTGGCCCCCGGCGTGATCGACGCGGGCATCGTCCACTCGTCGTTCGAGGCCGACCCCGTGGCCAAGGGCGTGATCACCGACTGCATGAACAAGACGCCGATGGGCCGCATGGGCAAGCCCGAGGAGATCGCGGCGCTCGTGGATTTCCTCGTGTCGCCCGGCGCGGCGTACATCAGCGGGCAGATCATCGGGATCGACGGCGGGTACAGCGCCTGATGCTGTGCTCCCTCTCCCCGCTGTCGCGGGGAGAGGGGGTCAGTTTTTCCTGGGCTCGGGCCTGGCTTGATTTTCGAGTAGAAAACCCGCTTCCGCTTCGCGAAGGTCCGCGAACCGGCTCACATAAAAGGGGAGTTAAGCGTGCACCGCTTTGCTCCCTCTCCCCATGCGGCTTCATCGCATGGGGAGAGGGCGGGGTGAGGGGCAGGCTTTTGGACCGTCACGTACCGGGCCGCTGCTCCTGACGTCCGCCCCTCACCCCAAACCTCCCCGCTGTCGCGGGGAGAGGGGGTCGAATTTTCTTGGGCGTCGGGCCCTGCCCGATTTGCGAGGAGAACTCCCGCTCTTTGGCTTCGCGCAATTCAACGTCGGGGCTACGCCTGCCGCGCACTCCTCACAACACCTCGAACAGGTCGTAGATCACCTGCCCGCCTCCAAAGCTGCGCATCTTTCCAATCGCCAGGATGTCGTTGAGCCACCCGTACTTCTCCGACGAGGTCTCGAAATACGGGGCGCTGCGGAAGTACATGTCCGATCCGGGAATCACCTCGCCGGATTGCAGACGCTCGCCGAGCTGCGGACTCATGCGGAACACGCCGTTGTAGTGCACGAAGATCGGCACGCCGTCGTCGGTCTCCATCAGCAGCCGCACGTCCAGCTTCCAGTTTCCGTTCGGCTGGATGCGCACCCAGTCGCCGCTCGGGTTCTTGAGCCTGGCCTTGATGCGCGGGCTGTCGATGCTCGCGTCGTCCACGTTGAAGACCATCAGGGTCGGCGACACCATCACGGGCGCCGGGATGCTGCCGCGCAGGCTCATGAGCCAGCGTGTTTCGAGTTTCGGTTCGCTCATCTGCCGTCTCCTCCTCGTTGCTTGTTTGCGCGTGCGTCAGTGGAACGTGACCGGCAGCGAGGCCATCACGCGGAAGAACGAGTGCGACCACTCGAGCTTCCCCTGTTCGATGCGCAGGCCCTTGGTGCGCTGCGCGAACTCGTTGATGGCGTGCCGCGCTTCCATGCGCGCCAGCTGGTTGCCGATGCAGAAATGGATGCCGCCGCCGAAGGCCTGGTGCGCCACGTCCTTGCGACGGATGTCGAACTTGTCCGGATCCGGAAAACGCGCCGGATCGCGATTGGCCGATCCGAGCATCTGCCAGATCACCGCGTCGGTGGGCAGCAGCTTGCCGCCGACCTCGAAGGGTTCTGCGAGCACGCGCCAGTTGAACAGGATGGGCGTGTCGTAGCGCAGGCATTCCTCGCAGGCGTTGACGATCAACTCCGGTTCCTGGCGCAGCACCTCGAGCTGCTCCGGATGATCCAGGAACGCCCGCAGGCCGTTGCCGATCATGCCGATGGTGGTCTCGTAGCCCGCAATGATGATGCCGATGGCCTGGACCACGAGTTCGCCGTCGCGCAGCTTGTCGCCCTCGTCCTCGGCGCGGATCAACGCGCTGACCATGTCGTCGCCCAGCGACTTGCGCCGCACGCGAACGAGATCCTCGAAGTAGTCGGCCATGGCGCAGCCCGCATCGCGCGTGCGCTTCTGAACATCCGGCGGCAGGAAGCGCGCGAAGAAGGCGTTGGTGCGCGCGGCCGTCCACTCGTTGAAGAGCTGCCGGTCCTTCTCGGGCACACCCATGATCTGGCACATCATCCGCGACGGCACGTAATGCGCCATGTCCGCGATGATCTCCATGCCGCCCTGCCTGAGCGCGCGGTCCATCGAATTGCGTACCGAGCTCTTGACCTCGTCCTCCATGAGGCGGACGGTCTTGCCGCTCAGCGACTGCGCGGCGAGACGACGCAGGCGCTTGTGCTCCGGGTCGTCCTTGTTGAGCATGAACTCCAGAAAGCTGCCGCGCTGGTCCAGCGGATCGAAGTTCGGCGCCGTGCCGTCGGTCGCGGTCTGGCTGGTCTTGGCCACCTTGAAGATGGCGGCGACGTCGTCGTAGCGGCTGATGCGCCAGGTGTTCACCGGCGTCAGGTTCACCGGGTCGACCTCGCGCAGCCTGTGCAGCGAGGGATACGGGTCGTCGCGAAAGTCCGGCGCGAAGGGATCGGCCCCGCACCAGTCACCTACGGGCGCAGCCGCTGCGGGTTCGGCACTTGTCGACATGATCCTCTCCTGTTGCACGACGATCGCCGCGCCGGGACAGTGCGCGCCCGGAACTTCAGGCGATTCTTAGCGATTAGAGTTTTTCCTCTATTTTGGGAAGACTGTCAACGACTGACGACACCCGCCACCGGCCCGGCGATCAGCGCCATCGACGGTAGTCGTAACATCGCGCCTTCACCCGTGGCTCCCCGACCGCTCACCGACGAATGAAAGAGAAGCGCCCCGGCAATCGCGAGCGGATCATCGAAACCGCGACCCGGCTCATGAACGAGCAGGGCGGTGGCATCGGCACCACGCAGATCGCCGATCACCTGGCCATCAGCCCGGGCAACCTCTACTACCACTTCCCCAATCGCGAGGCGATCGTCCGCGAAGTGCTCGCGCGCCTGCGCATCGAACTGGCCGCCACGCTCGCGCTGCCCGCGGATGGCGTCGTCACGGTCGATCATCTCGTGGGCTATTACTCGAACGGCGCGAGGGTGCTGTGGCGATACCGCTTCATCGTCGCCTCCGCGCTGGAGCTCATCGGCCGCGATCCGGAACTGGGCGCCGCCTACCGCGGCTTCAGCGACGAGGGCATGGAAGCCGTGCGCGCCATCATCCAGCAGGTCGTGCGCCGGCAGCCCGGCCCCCTGCCGGCGGGCCCGAAGGTCTGCGTCAAGCTCGCCGAGAACATGTGGGTGCTGTGGAACGGCTGGCCCCGCCATGCCGAGCTCTACCGCGCCGAGGATCAGGTGCGGCCCGCGTCGATCGCACACGGGCTCGAACAGATCGCGATGACGCTGGCGCCGTACGTGGCGCCCGAGTTCCACGAGAAGGTGAAGCGCGGGCTGCATCGATTCGTGCGGAGCCTCGAACAGCGGCGCTGAACCGGCGCGCTTGTGCGAAGCGCCCACGGGTTCGACCATGACCATCTCCTCGTGATCCGTGGCCGCCATGCCCATTCCAGGCAGCAAACCCGCCGTGCTCTTCGTATGTCTGGGCAACATCTGTCGCTCGCCGCTGGCCGAGGCCGCGTTCCGCGCCGAGATTGCCCGCCTGGGCCTCGACGCCGAGGTGGACTCCGCCGGCACCGGCGACTGGCACGCGGGCGAACCGCCGGATCTTCGCGCGCAGGCCACGGCCAGGCGCAACGGCGTCGACATCAGCGGCTACCGCGCGCGACAGGTACGCGCGGAGGACTTCGCGCACTACAGCCACATCGTCGCGATGGATGGCGAGAATCTCGCGAACCTTGCGCGGCTTCGCCCGAAATCCGCGCGCGCCGAGCTGAGCCTGCTGCTGGATCACGTCGAGGGACGTCGCGGCGCCTCCGTCACCGACCCCTACTTCGGCGATGCGGCGGGCTTCGACGTCACCTGGGCCGACGTGAGCCTGGGTGCGACCGGCCTGGCGAAGAAGCTCGCGACCTGCGGATGAGCGGGGCACGCAACTTCAGGCCGACGCCCGTCCCGCTGCACGCGCGAAAGGCCCAGCGCCCTGGCTTCGCGAGGATTCGAGTTTCTGGCAACGGGGCGCGCCCTCTTTGCCCTCGATCCCTTCCCGGGTTACAACCACCGCATCCCTTCCTCGCACTCTCAGCCCCTTTCGGAGCACGCCGCCCATGACCGACTCGACCGCCTACACGCCCCCGAAGATCTGGACCTGGGACCAGGGCAACGGCGGCCAGTTCGCCAACATCAATCGTCCGATCGCCGGCCCCACGCACGAAAAGGAACTGCCGGTCGGCCGGCACCCGCTGCAGCTCTACTCGCTGGCCACGCCCAACGGCGTGAAGGTCACGCTGATGCTCGAAGAGCTGCTCGCGCTCGGCCACGAGGGCGCCGAGTACGACGCCTGGCTGATCAAGATCCAGGAGGGCGACCAGTTCTCCTCGGGCTACGTGAAGATCAATCCCAATTCCAAGATCCCGGTGATGGTCGATCACTCGACCAAGCCCTCGCCCATGCGCGTCTTCGAGTCCGCCTCGATCCTGGTGTATCTCTCGGAGAAGTTCGGCGGCGCCTTCGTGCCCAAGGATCTGGCGGGCCGCACGGAGGCCATGAACTGGCTGTTCTGGCAGATGGGCAGCGCGCCCTACCTCGGCGGTGGATTCGGCCATTTCTACGCGTATGCGCCGAGCAAGATGGAATACCCGATCAACCGCTTCGCCATGGAGACCAAGCGCCAGCTCGACGTGCTCGACCGCCATCTCGCGGAACACGCCTACCTCGCCGGCCAGGAATACTCGATCGCCGACATGGCCGTGTGGCCCTGGTACGGCACCCTGGTGTTCGGAAAGATCTACGACGCCGGCGAGTTCCTGCAGGTGCAGGAATACAAGAACGTGCTGCGCTGGGCGAAGCAGATCGAGGCGCGTCCGGCGGCCAAGCGGGGGCGCATGGTGAATCGCACCTGGGGCGAGCCGTCGGAACAGCTGCACGAGCGGCACGCCGCGAGCGACTTCGAGTTGAAGACGCAGGACGAGGTGAAGCCGGCGTAGTCGGTAAGAAGCGATCGGGGAACGGTCCGCTCGACCGGGCTGGCCTTGCGCCGATAGCAGGCGTCGCGGACCGACGGATCGGCGGGAACCTCGCCGTGGAACCGGCCGATTCGGATCGTTGCAGGCCGCACGCGGCCGGCAACGAATTCCAGGCCTCCTGCGGACCTCAGGCCAAGGTTCGCACCGACGGTTCGCGTTCGAAGAAACGGGTCTTCGCGGCCTCCACGAACGCATTGCCCAGCTTTGTCACGCCGGCTCCGGGCTCGACGCCGGCCTTCTTCAACAGGGGCGCGGCTGCCTCGCTTGCTCCTACCGCCTTGAGGTGCCCGTAGGCATCCATGACGAACTGCACGGCGGCGCCTTCCTTCAGCAGGGCCGCGCAGCCTTCGGATGACAGGATCACCGCCACCGCGTCGAACAACTGCGACGGCGTGCCGGCGAGCTGGCCGTCGGCCTTGAGCGACGATCCGTCCGCCAACTTCACGTTCGCGACCTTGGGAGCAACAACTTTCACCGCGCCGCCCGCGGCCTCGACCGCCGCTTTCAGTTTCCCGAGCTCCGCACCGTCGCTTCCATCGGCCACGAGCACGCCCACGGTTCGTCCTTGCAGCGTCTTCTTCATGTTCTTCTGGATGGACAGCGCGGCGCTGGGCTTCATCTCCACGGGCGCGCGCGCGGGCTTCGCCCTGGGGGGAAGGTCGATGCCGATGCCATCCGCGACGCGCTTGGCCAGTCCCTCGTCGACGTTGCGCAGGTTCGCCAGCAGCCGCGCGGGGATGCCGTCGAGCTGCACCTTCGAGAGTTCGAACACGAACGACGAGGCGATGTGCGCCTGCTCGTTCTCGGTCTGCGACTGGAAGAACAGGCGCGCCTGGCTGTAGTGATCCGCGAACAGCTCGGCTCGCACGCGCAGCTTGTCGCCCGACACGTCCTCGCCCAGGTCGGATGCGCTCACGAAGCCCGTCACCGGGCATTCGCGCGGGCCGCCCGGCTCGCCGTGCTCGGCGAGCGAGTTCGGCTCGTAGTTGGCGCGGCCCTTTGGGATGTTCATCTGCATCTGCCCGTCGCGCTGGAAGTTGAGGTACGGACACTTCGGCGCGTTGATCGGCAACTGGTGGAAATTGGCCGTGCCGAGTCGCGACTTCTGCGTGTCGAGGTAGGAGAACAGGCGTCCCTGCAGCAGCGGGTCATCGGTGAAATCCACGCCCGGGACGATGTTCGCCGGGCAGAACGCCACCTGCTCGGTCTCCGCGAAGAAGTTGTCGGGGTTCCGGTCCAGCACCATGCGTCCGACGATGCGGACCGGGATGTCGTCCTCGGGAATGAGCTTGGTGGCGTCGAGCACGTCGTAGGGCTGCGCATCGGCGAAGGCCTGGTCGAACAGCTGCACGCCCAGATCCCATTCCGGGAAGTTGCCGCTGGCGATGGCTTCCCACAGGTCGCGCCGGTGATAGTCGTTGTCTGCGGACTGCAGCTTCACCGCTTCTTCCCAGACCGTGGACTGCAGGCCCAGGCGTGGCTTCCAGTGGAATTTGCAGAACGTGACCTTGCCGCGCGCGTCCACGAGCTTGAAGCTGTGGACCCCGAAGCCCTCGATCATGCGCAGCGATCGCGGAATGCCCCGGTCCGACATCGCCCACATCAGCATGTGCGTGGTCTCGGGCATCAGCGAGGCGAAGTCCCAGAACGTGTCGTGCGCGCTGCCCGCCTGCGGGAACGCGCGGTCGGACTCCATCTTCACGGAGTGGACCAGGTCCGGAAACTTCATCGCGTCCTGGATGAAGAACACCGGGATGTTGTTGCCCACCAGCTGCACCGGCACGATCTCCTCCGGGATCAGCTTGGTCGGATCGAGCAGGTCGAAGCCCAGCGCCTGCGCCTTGCTCTCCGTGATCAGCTGCAGGCCCAGCTCCCATTCCGGGAAGTGGCCCTGGTCAATCGCCTCCCAGAGGTCGCGCCGGTGGAAGTCCGGATCCTTGCCGGCGATCTTCTGGGCCTCGTCCCAGACCAGCGAGTGCTTGCCCAGCTTGGGTTTCCAGTGGAACTTGACGAAGTGCGCGACGCCGCGGGCGTTGATGAAACGGAAGGTGTGGACACCGAAGCCCTCCATCATCCGCAGGCTGCGCGGCAACGATCGGTCCGACATGAGCCACATGAGCATGTGGGTGGTCTCGGGCATCAGCGAGGCGAAGTCCCAGAAGGTGTCGTGGGCTGTGGCAGCCTGCGGCATCTCGTGGTGCGGCTCCGGCTTGACCGCGTGGACCAGGTCCGGGAACTTCAT